>CAVSCO010000103.1:0-17090 GCA_963726475.1 uncultured Phycisphaerae bacterium
GGGATTGTTCAGTCACATCCTCGTCAGCAAGTACGCCGATCATTTGCCGTTGCATCGACAGGAAGGGATCTATCGCCGCCACGGCCTGGAGTTGCGTCGTTCGACCTTGTGCGACTGGGTGGCGCGAGCCGCCGCGTTGCTGGAACCAATCGTCCTGGAGATGAAGCGGCAGGTCCTGACGGCGCCGAAGCTGCATACCGACGATACGCCGGTGCCGATTCGCAACGGCCCGCGTAAGCAAATTCGCAAAGGCTATCTGTGGGTCTATATCGATCCGGCCCACAACGTGGTGTTCGATTATACCCCGACGCGTCAGCGGGCTGGGCCGCTGGCGTTCCTGGGGGAGTACTCGGGGTTCATCCAGGCCGATGCGTACGCCGGTTACGATGCGGTTTTTGCCCAGGGCCAAGCGACCGAGGTGGGCTGCTGGGCGCACACGCGTCGCAAATTCTACGAGGCCAAGGATACCGCGCCGGCGGTGGCCCATGAAGCGTTGTTACTGATCCGAGAACTGTACCAGATCGAGCGTCAGGCGAAAGAGGATAAGCTGGAGGCCGAGGCGTTGTTGGCCTTGCGGCAGGCGCACAGTAAACCGATCCTGGCGACCATCGAAGAACGCCTCTCGGTCTGGTCCCAGAGCGTCCTGCCCAAGAGCCCGATGGGCCAGGCCATCGGCTATGCCCAGGGACAGTGGGAGGCGCTGGTGCGCTATGCGGACCACCCGCTACTGGCGATCGACAACAACTTGGCCGAGCGGACGCTGCGGGCGGTGACGCTGGGCCGCAAGAACTGGCTGTTTGCCGGCAGCGACACCGGGGCCCGGCGGGCGGCGATCCTCTACAGTCTGATCGGCAGTTGCAAGCTCTGTCAGATCGACCCGTTCTATTACCTCAAAGATACCCTGGAACGAGTCAGCCACCATCCGGCCCGACGGATCGGAGAATTACTTCCGCCCCAGTGGCGTTGCCCCACCTCGGCTTGACCCTGGCCCCGCATCCCCACGATAGGCTCTACCCTAAACATGTCGACCTGTACTTGGTCGGACGGTTACGAAGATCCGCGTCATCCTGGTGGGTGACTCGACGGTCAACGACCAGGGGGGCTGGGGCGCGGGTCTCAAGCCGTTGTTCGACGACGGGGTCGAGTGTGTCAACTACGCCAAGAATGGCCGCTCATCCAAGAGTTTCATCGAGGAAGGGCACTGGCATGTCAAGGATCGGGTAAAACCAGCCACTCGGATCGGGTTCAAAACCAGCCACTTTGAGGAGTCGACGGTTTGCCGTAAGGACTTCTCGAAATCGATGTTATTGCGGTTTCGGGAGGTCCGGGCATGGCAAACCAACTCAAAATGGCTGTTGTACATGCGATATTGACGCTTCATGGGTTGGGCTGGTCGCAGCGACAGATCGCCAGCAAGCTGGGGATCGATCGCGAGACGGTGGCTCGGTACGTCCATGCGCCGCCGGCGGAGGCAAAACCAGCCACGAACCCGATCCCCGGGTCCGAACCGATCCCGAACCCGATCTCCGGCCCGCCAAGCCTCTGTGAACCGTTTCGTCGGGTCATTGAGGAGAAGCTCCAGCAGGGACTCACCGGCCAGCGGATCTATCAGGACCTGGTAGAGAGTCACAGCTTCACCGCCAGCTACTCCAGCGTTCGCCGATTCCTCCAACGTCTGGATCAGAATCGGCCGCTGCCGTTTCGCCGGCTGGAAGTGCTGCCGGGCGAGCAGGCGCAGGTGGACTTCGGCACCGGGGCACCGATCGTACGCCCGGAAGGCCAACGCCGACGGCCGCATGTCTTTCGGGTGGTGCTGAGCTTCTCGCGTAAGGCCTACAGCGAGGTCGTCTACCATCAGACCACCGAGAACTTCCTGCGGTGTCTGGAGAACGCCTTCTGGTACTTTGGCGGGGTTCCACAGACCACCATCATCGACAATCTCAAGGCGGCGGTCGGCCAGGCGGACTGGTACGATCCGGATCTGCATCCGAAGATCCAGTCGTTCTGTCAGCACTATGGCACGGTGATCTTGCCGACCAAGCCTCGGATGGCTCGGCACAAGGGCAAGATCGAACGGGGCGTCGGCTACGTCCAGAGCAACGCCCTGAAGGGTCGTACGTTCGGCAGTCTGGCCGAGCAGAATGCGTATCTGCTGGACTGGGAGATGCGGATCGCCGATACCCGCATCCACGGCACGACTCGCAAGCAGGTCCACTTGCTCTTCGAGGAAGAGAAGCCTCATTTGATTCCGCTGCCGGCGGGACGGTTCCCGAGCTTCGAAGAGGGTCGCCGTTCGGTGCACCGCGACGGTCACATCGAAGTGGCGAAAGCCTATTACTCGGTCCCTCCGGAATACACGGGCCGCCAGGTATGGGTCCGCTGGGATGGTCATCTGGTGCGAGTGTTTAACAGCAAGATGGAACCGATCGCGGTCCATGTCCAGGTCGAGCCGGGCACGTTCCAGACGCAAGATCAACACCTGCATGCCAAGAAGATCTCCCAGGTCGAGCAAGGGACGGTCTCGCTGCTGCGCCGCGCGGCCTTGCTGGGTCCCCACGCCGAACGATGGTCCCGCCAGATGCTCCAAACCCGAGGCATCCCAGGTGTTCGGGTGTTGGTGGGCCTGCTCAGTCTGACTCACAGGCATTCGAGAGACGAGATCGATCGCGCCTGTGAGATCGCTCTGACCCACGGGGCCGTCCGGCTCAAGACGATCCGCCTGTTGCTCGGCCGAAACGGTCCCAAGCAGGAGCAGTTCGCGTTCCTCGAAGAGCACCCGATCATCCGACCGATGTCGGACTATCAAGCCATCGTCCAGGCCTCGTTGGGCACGGCCGATGGGGAAGAAACGAAGGTGTTGTGAAGGAGACACACGGTATGAATCCCTCGATCCAAACGGCGCTACGGCAACTACGGCTGTCCGGCATGCTGGGGGCCCTGGAGGTACGGCTCCAGGAGGCGGCAGGGAACAGCTTGACCCATGGCGAGTTCCTGGAACTGATCCTGCAGGATGAGCTGTTGGTTCGCAAGGATCGCCAGATGCAGCGGCACCTCAAGGCCGCTCAGTTCCGGGACCTCAAGACCCTGGAAGACTTCGACTGGCAGTTCAACCCGTCGATCAAGAAGAAGCAGGTTTATGAGCTGGCCAGTGGCCGCTTCATCCGGGAAGCGCGGGACTCCTTGTGGTTGGGACCGCCGGGGACAGGCAAGAGTCATCTCTGTCAGGCCATCGGCTATCAGGCGATCAAGCTGGGCTTCCTCGTATTGTATCGCTCGATCTTCGATGTGGTCCGCGACTTCCTGGAAGACGAGGCCTTCGCGGGCCAGAACCAGGTGCTGAGCAAGTACTTGAAGCCTGACCTGTTGATCATCGATGACATGGGCATCAAGCAATTGCCCAAGCGGTCGGGCGAGTGCCTCTTCGAGATCATCCTGCGACGCTATGAGACCAAGTCCACGATGATGACCTCGAACCGTCCCCTGGAGGACTGGGGCAAGTTACTGGGGGACGTGCCGGCGGCCACGGCCATCCTGGATCGGTTCCTGCACCATGCCGAGATCATCACGATCACGGGCCGCAGCTACCGCTTGAAAGACAAAGCCGCCAAAGAGCCAGACAAACCGAAGGAGTCAAAGAATGATCATCCGGCCCCAGAGGCGAAATCGTAGCGTGGCTTCAATCCAACCGGCCTGGCCCGCTCGGCTGGCGACGGCCAGGCTCCAACGAGCTCGGGTAAGGCCCATTCTCGCCCGGCCGCCGGTCCGAGCGATCCAGGCCTGTGTCCGTCTGTCATCGTGCGTAACGGCGAGACCTACGGGCTTGACGGAGTCGACCGAAATCAGTACGAAGGAACAAACACACTGGCTGGTTTTAACCCGATCATCGGTGGCCGGTTTTAACCCGATCCGTGACACTGGCAGAAGGCTTTGGCCGGTGGGGCCGACTACGTGCTCATCCAGTTCGGACACAACGATATGCCTGGCAAAGGGCCTGAACGCGAGACCGATCCTAACACGACCTATCGAGAGTGGATGAGTCGCTATGTGGACGAATCGCGGGCCATAGGCGCCGTGCCGATTCTCGTGACCTCGATGACACGGCGTAACTTCCGCGACGGGAAGATCGTTACTCTGCTGGGTGACTATGCCCAGGCCGTGCGCGAGCTGGCTCGGGAAAAGGACGTTCCGCTGATCGATCTGCACACGAGCAGCATCGAACTGCTCAACCAGTTGGGGCCTGCCGAGAGTGAGACGCTGGGGCCGATTGTCGATGGGCGGCCCGACCGCACGCATCTGTCCCCTAAGGGGCAGGCCGTCATGGCGGCGGTGGTTGCCGATCTGCTGGGCGAAGCGGTGCCAGAACTGGGGCGGCATCTAAGCCGCGTTGGACCGGCCGCTCCCCCTCGGGATTAGTCGGGAAGAACAGGTCCGGTGTCCCGAGGCATCATAGACCCATCCGCATAATCCGCCTCAAGGCCGATCTTGTGCGTTCGCAGAAGACCGGCCTTGGCAGTGTCGTTGACAGATGGTTGGCCCTGCACTAGGCCTGTTGCGGTGCGAGCTGCCGGCCGCGTCCGATGCGGTGGCCGATCAGGCCGTAGAAGCCGACGTAACCGTAGGCCACCAACGGGACGAGATACGAGATCTGCAATCCCCACAGGTCGGCAATGTGTCCCTGTACCGGCGGCAGAATCGCGCCACCGCAAATGGCCATGACCAGGAGCGAAGAGACCTGGCTCTTGTAGACGCCCGTGCCCTCGAGAGCGAGCGAGAAGGTGTTCGACCAGCCGATCGAGGTAAACAGGCCGACGGCCACCACGCACCACATCGCTACGTGGCCGCCGACGAGGATGGCCGTCAGCAGCAGCGCCACGACGGTCAGCGAGAAGATGACCAGCGTCCGCGCGGCCAGCGAGCGACCGACCTGGAACAGCAGCCAGCACAGGCCGATGAACGGCAGGTACACCCTGAACACCGCCCAGTCCGCGACGAATCGGTCATGCCAGAGGGTCCACATGGAGACGTCCGTCGATTCGCGCATCGCCTCGAGCGGCGCACTCTTGGCCACCCATAACAGCAGCCATGCCAGGAGGGGAATGACCACGAGCCATAGTTGCTTCCGCGCCGCCCGCATCTCGCTCAGCATCACCGCGGCCATGAACCGTCCGATCATCAGGCCGCCCCAATAGATGGAGACGTACTTGCTGGCGTCTGTCTCCGCGAGGCCCGCCACGTTCTTCTGGCCGAGAAAATTGATGATGGAGCTGCCGACCGTCACCTCGCCCCCGACGTACATGAAGATGGCGACGACCCCCAGGACCACGTGCGGGTACTTCAGCGCCGGCGCCGGGCTCGATTTTGCCTTCGCCGACGTGCGGCAGGCGGATGAAATAGAACACAGCCGCCAGCGCCAGAAAGATGATGCAGAATGCCAGATAGGGCACCTTCACCGATTCGGCGCCGTGCGCGCCGCTACGGGCAAAGTACTGGAAGATCAGGTAGCCGCCGATGAGCGGTCCGATGGTCGTGCCGATGGAATTGAATCCTTGGGCCAGGTTCAATCGGCTCGAAGCCGTCTTCTCCGGACCGAGGATCGTGACATAGGGATTGGCCGCGATTTGCAGCATGGCAAAGCCCAGGCCGACGATGAATAACGCCGCCAGGAACATCGGGTAGGACGTGGCATTGGCCGCCGGCCAGAACAGCGCACTGCCCCCCGCGGAGATCACGAGGCCGGCCACCACACCGTTTTTGTAGCCCATCTTGGCAATCGGATCGCCCGTGGTCACAGAAATCACGAAATACAGGAGCGAACCGACGAAATACGCGCCGAAGAAGGCGAATTGCACGAGCATCGCGCGGAAGTAATTCAGTTCGAAGGCTTCCTTGAACCTTGGAATCAGAATGTCGTTGAAGACCGTCATGAACCCCCACATGAAGAAGAGGGTGGTCATGATCGCAAACGGTCCGTAGTACGTCCTGCCGGCGGCGGGGGCGAGAGGGGGCAGTTCGCCCCCGGGCGAGCTCGCAGTATCTGACATGTCATGGTCTCCTGGTCGGTCGGTTTGGCTGAGGCCGACTCAATGTCTTGCCATTTCTTTCTCAAGCGACGTCGGCTCCCAGGAGGCCCAGACGTCGATAGCCCCAGTCGCCGACGCCATACAGTACAGCGTCGGTTCTGGCTCGTCAACCTCCTCTGTTTTGGGCGGGTGCAGCTAACGTCCGCTCGTTGCCGCTGTGGCCCGCAATGTGGCCGCCATTTCGACCGAAACCCTTGGCGGGTCTCGGCCGGCATGTAACGATTGTGCTGTAAATCTGAAGATTTCCTTTGTTGCACACCAAGGTCAAGACGTAGAGTGGAGTCGAACGATTAGGATAATGCGCCCCGAATAGAACACACCGCGGTCCCCTCGGTAAGACCTCTCGGCGGCAACGTCCGACCCGGCTGCTGAACGGTCGGGTTGAAGAACATGTACCAGACTGAAGGAAACAACATAATGAACGTATCACTCGCGAAACGTCGAATCCTGCTGTTGACCCTCTTGCTTCTCCCGGCTTCCGCCGTGCAGGCGATTGACAACTCCATGTACGTGGACCCTACGATCGGTGGCGTGGCCAAGCTGCTGGTCCCCACCTATCCGACCTACCACCTGCCCAACCAGATGATTCGCATGATTCCGGTCAGCCACGACTATATCGACGACCAGATCACCGCGTTTCCTCTGCAAGTGACCGAACATCGTAGTAGCGGGATCATGCAGATGCGCCTGGTTACGGGTGAAATCACCGATCGTGACTGGGACCGTCGCATGACCTACGACCAGGACCTGGAAGTCCGCCATCCCTGGCAGTTCTCCACGTACCTGATCGATGACGATATCACGGTCGGCTTTGCCCCCGGCCGCAAGGCTGCGATATACAGGCTCGAGTTTCCCGCGGGGCAGCGCAAAAACCTGTTGATTCGCGGCGGTCGCCTGGAGGGCGCCGCTTTGGACGCGTCGCATTTCAGCCTGGAAGAAACAATGCGGTACACGACACGGGGCATCGACCCGGTGACGCGTATCACGAAGGCCTACTGCTACGCCGAACTCACGGACCTCGATGGTGCCCCCCTAAATGCGGTCACCTTCGAGCCGGGACGCAATCGCTTCGCCATCTCTCTCGACGCCGACGCCCCGGCGACCGTCCTGCTCAAATACGCCATCTCCTATATCAGCGTCGAGCAGGCCCGCAAGAACTTCGCCTCCGAGGTCGGTTCGAGAGGTTTTGAAGAGCTGGCCCGCCAGGGCAAAGCCGCCTGGGACGAGGTGCTCGGCAAGATCGACGTCGAGGGAGGGACGACGGCCCAGAAGCGAACGTTCTACACCGCCCTGTACCGCACCTACGAGCGCATGGTCAACATCAACGAAGGTGGCCAGTATTACAGCGGTTACGACACCAAAGTTCACGAATCCGACCGGCCCTTCTACGTCGACGACTGGGTTTGGGACACGTACCTGGCCGACCATCCGCTCCGCATCCTGCTCAATCCGGACCGTGAGGCGGACATGCTGAACTCCTACGTCCGGATGTACGAACAGAGCGGCTGGATGCCCACGTTCCCCGAGCTGCATGGCAATCACATGTGCATGAACTGCTTCCATTCCTCTGCCATCTTCCTCGATGCCTACCGCAAGGGGATCGCCAGCTACGATATCGAGAAGGCTTACGAGGGCATTCGCAAGAACGTCACCGAGGCGACCATGCTGCCGTGGCGCGAGGGTCTGCCCAAACGTCCCATCGACGATTTCTATCATGAGCACGGCTACATGCCTGCACTGCATCCTGGCCAGAAAGAGACCGACCCCATGGTGGACCGTTGGGAGAAGCGCCAGGCCGTGGCGGTGACGCTGGGGATGAGCTTCGATAGCTGGGTTCTCTCGCAGTTGGCCCAGGAACTGGGCAAGGCAAGCGACCAGCAGAAGTTCGCGCAGACGGCATTGAACTATCGCAATCTCTGGGACCCGGAAAAGCGGCTGTTCATGCCCAAAGACGAGCAGGGCCAATGGATCAACATCAATCCCAAGCTCGACGGCGGCCCAGGCGGACGCGACTACTACGACGAGAACAACGGCTGGACCTATGCCTGGCAGGTGCAGCAGGACATTCGCGGACTGATCGCACTGCTCGGCGGTAAGCAGCAGGCGGAAGCCCGTCTCGACCAGCTCTTCCACGAGCCCCTGGGGACGTCTCCGTATGCGTTCCAGGCGGTGTTTCCCGATTCCACCGGCATGGTCGGGCAGTTCGCCATGGGCAACGAGCCCAGCTTCCACATTCCTTATCTCTATAATTACTTCGGTGCCCCCTGGAAGACCCAGGGACGCATCCGCCAGTTGCTGGACGTGTGGTTCACAGACACCCTCTTCGGCATTCCCGGCGACGAGGATGGCGGCGGCATGAGCGCCTTCGTCGTGTTCTCCCAGATGGGCTTCTATCCCATGGTCCCCGGTCTGCCTTACTACACCATCGGCAGCCCGGCCTTCGAGAAGGTGACCATTCCACTGGAGAACGGCAAGGTCTTCACCGTCCTCGCGCCCGGCGCGAGCAAGGAGAACAAGTACATCGACCGCGCCTTCCTGAACGGCAAGGAGCTCGACGGCCCGTTCTTCACGCACGCGGACCTGATGAACGGGGCAACGCTGAGACTGGTCATGACGAACAAGCCGAACAAGACCTGGGGCCGCCAGGCGACACCGCCGATGCAGTAGAGGGCTGAGTGCTCCGGCCCCGCATTACACGGTCTTGAGTATCTCGGGATGTTCGTGATACACGTCGATGACCAGTTCGCCAAAGAGCGTATTGGCCCAGGCGAACCAACTGCGTGAGAAATCGGCCGGGTTGTCTTTGTTGAACGACTCGTGCATGAACCCGGTGCCGGCGTGCGTGGCTTTGAGCATGCTCAGGCAGGAGCTGATTTCCTTGGCGTCGTCGCTGGTCAGGCCGCGGAGGATGATCCCCATGGGCCAGATGTTGTTCTTGCCGGTGTGGGGGCTGCCGTACCCTTCGGCGGCCTTGCCGCGGAGGTACCAGGGGTTGTCGTCGCTGAGCAGGTACTTGCGCGTGCGCCGATAGAGCCTGTCCTTGGGCTTGTGGATCCCCAGGTAGCTCAGCGACATCAGGCTGGGCACGTTGGCGTCGTCCATGAACAGGTGATTGCCGAATCCGTCGGCCTCGTAGGCGTAGATGCGTCCGTAATCCAGATGGTCGGCCGTGCCCCACTTCATGACGGCCGTCCTGGACCTCCTCGGCCAACGCCGTGCATTCACGTGCGAACGCCGCGTCGCTCCGTGCGCTCGTGTAAAGATCGGCCAACTGACGCAGCACCTGAACGGCAAACATATTGGAGGGAACCAGGAAGGGTAACACGGTGGCGTCGTCTGACGGCCGGAACATCGAGCAGATCATGCCGACCGGGCGGATGGGCCGTCCGGTGCCGTCGTACACCGGCGCATCGGTCATCCGGTCGGTCACGCGAGCGAACCGGTAGGGGCTCTTGCCGTCCTTGCGCTGTTCGGTCTTGAACGTGGTCACGATGCGGCGCATGGCCTGGTCCCAGTCGGCGTCGAAGGGCGCCGGGTCTTTGGTCAGACGATAGTACTCATGCGCCAGACGCACCACATAGCAGAGCGAATCGACCTCCCATTTGCGTTCGTGTACGCCGGCCTTGGGCGAGGGACGATCCGACTTCCATTCCGATTCCTTGGTCATGTCCTTATAGAACGCGTTGGCATAGGGGTCCAGTCGCACGCACTTGGCCTGGCGGTTGATCAGACCTTGAATCATCAGAGCCAGCTTCTTGTCCTTGGCGATCAGCGGCATGTACGGCCAGACCTGGCAGGTGGAATCCCGCAGCCACATCGCGTCGATGTCACCGGTAATGACGAAGGTATCGGGCTTGCCGTCGATCACTTCATAATCGACCGTGGTGTCCAGCGTATTCGGGTAGCAGTTCTCGAACATCCAGGCCAATTCCGGGTCGCGGATCTGGGACTTGATCTCGGCGATGGTCTGGTCGACCGCCGTGCTGACAAATGTCCGTTTCTCGGGCGCGGGCCGCTTCGAGACAAACGATCCAGCCGTCTGTCCTTTCAGGACCGATCCCGCCACGCTCAGTCCTGCCGCCACGGCCATGGTACTCTTCATGAACTCTCGTCTCGTCATGGTAATCAACCTTTCCATGTAGGTCTGGCTCTGGTTCTTTCAGGCGTCCAACTGGCTGAGGGCAAAGACATAAGCGCCGATCGCCACGGCCTGACTCGTATCGAGCACGGCGTGGCCGATGCCCAGGCGTTTGAGCGAGTCGTAGGGCAGCGTCTTGTCCGTTCCAGGGACCTCGATCTGCTTGACGTTGCCCTGGAGGAACTGCCGGCGCTGGTCAGGGTTCTCCAGATCGAAACACCGCTGAACGATACGCGGCAGCTTCTCACCGCCGTAGCTCTCGATCGTGCCGTTCATTTCGGCCAGCACGGCGTCGATGAAGAGGGGATAGGCATCGGCCAGTCCGCCGCCGATGACGATCAGTCCGTCCATCAGGGTGATGGCGTTGGCCAGTGCGTCACCGACGACCTCGCCCATCTCGGCAAAGGCGGTGCGTGCCGCGGCCTGATTGCCTTCCTTCTGCCCCATGCCGATCTCGAAGATGTCCTTCGGTGTCGGGGCCTGGGCGGCGTCCATGTCGGCGGCTCGGGCGTAAGACCCCTGAACGGCGCGAATGCTCACCCCTTCTTCCGCGAAGCACTCGGGCCGACGTTTGTTGCGCGTGATCCAGATCTCGCCCGCGTTGGAATTGTCGCCGATATACAGCTTGCCATCGGTCACAATGCCGGCTCCAAACCCGGTCCCCAGCGTGATGCCGAAGAGATTGCGGAAGCGTTTGGGCGAACCCGCCTCCGCCAGCATCCGGTTGGCCTTTGGGAGCAGCCCGGCGATGGCTTCTCCATAGACGAACAGGTCGCCGTCGTTGTTGATGAAGACGGGGACGCCAAAGGTCTGCTCCAGAAAGGCTCCCAGGGGTACCCCGCCTCCGTAGGCGGGCAGGTTGCCGATGTTGTCGAGGATTCCGTTGGGATAGTCGGCGGGTCCGGGAAAAGCGAAGCTGATGGCCACGGGTTTCTGGCTCAGTTGGTCCACGATCGCTGTGAATCCCTCAACCATCGAATTGAGGCTTTTGTCCAGGTCCCGCGCGTGGGCCGGCAGGCGGACCGGAGTGACTACTTCGTTCTTGCCCTGCATGGCGGAGAACACGAAATTGGTGCCCCCTGCGTCGAGGGTCAGCACGATGCGCTGATCGGTTTGGTAATCCATTTTCAGCTTCCTTGGCTTCGTATCGAACGACCGCTTTGGGCCTAGCGTGACATCGAGGCGGGGACGGCGTCCGGACCGGTGCCCCATTCCTTCTGCGGGGCCGGTCCCATGGTGAACGTCAGCAGCCCGCCGTCCTCGATCTCGTCGTGACCGATCCAGGTGCGGTCGAGGGGTCTTCCGTCAAAACGGGCGTTCTGGATATAGCGATTATCCGGGCCATTCCCGGGGGCTTCGATCACGAATTGGTTCCCGTTTTCCAGGCTCAGGGTGGCCCTCTTGAACAGCGGGGCCCCAATCACGTATTGGCCCGAGCCCGAACAGACCGGGTAGAAGCCCAGGGCCGAAAAGACGTACCAGGCCGAAGTCTGCCCGTTGTCTTCGTCACCGCACAGGCCGTCGGGCTCGTCCGTGTACATTCGGTCCATTACCTCACGCAGCCATTTCTGCGCTTTCCAGGGCTCGCCCGCGTAGTCGTAGAGATAGATCATGTGCTGGATCGGCTGATTGCCGTGGGCATACTGGCCCATGTTCATCACGCACATCTCCACGATCTCGTGAATCGGGAAGCCGTAGTAGGAACAGTCGTAAACCGGAGGGGTGGAGAAGACCGCGTCCAGCTTGTCCACGAAGGCCTGGCGGCCGCCCATCAGGTCGATCAGCCCCTGCACGTCGTGGAAGACCGACCACGTGTAGTGCCAGGCGCAACCCTCGGTGAAATCGCCGCCCCATTTCTCGGGCACGAACGGGCTGTGCCAGCTTCCGTCTTGGTTGCGGCCCCGCATGAAGTTGGTGCTCTTGTCGAAGAGTTTGCGATAGTTCTGGGCCCGCTGATGAAAACGCTCGATCTCCGCAGCCGGGCGGCCCAACTCCTGGCCCACCTTCCAGATGCAGAAGTCGGCCATACAGTATTCCAGCGATCGCGCCGCGCTTTCGTTGATGCCTACGTCGCAAGGGACATAGCCAAGCTGGTTGTATTGTTTGGCGCCGAAACGCCCGACGGAGTGGATCGGACCTTCGTTTTCGCTGTTCTTGAGCATCGCCTCATACAGAGTGTTCATGTCGAATCCGCGGATGCCCTTGAGATACGCGTCGGAGATGAGCACGGCGGAATTGGACCCGATCATGCAATCGCGGTGACCCGGGCTGGCCCATTCCGGCAACCAGCCACTCTCTTTGTACGTGTTGACCAGCCCCTGCATGATATGGGCGTCATGGGTCGGATACATCATCGTGAAGAACGGAAAGACCGCCCGGAAGGTGTCCCAAAAGCCGTTGTCCGTGAACATGTAGCCGGGTTGGACGGTCCCGTTGTACGGGCTGTAGTGTACGATCTCGTTGTTACCGTTCAGTTCGTAGAACTTGCGCGGGAACAGCAGCACGCGATAGAGGGCTGTGTAGAACGTCCGCGTCTGTTTCAACGTGCCGCCTTCGACTTTGATGCGGCCCAATTGCCGCTCCCAAGTCTGTTTGGCTTTGGCGCAGGTCTGGTCGAAGCTGTCATTGCCCAGCTCGCGAGTGAGGTTCAGCCTGGCCTGCTCCGGCGAGATGAACGACGACGCCACACGGACGTTCACCTGCTCACCCTTGCCCGTCTTGAAGCGGACCACGGCCATCACGTGCTTGCCTTCGCTCTCCTGCGAATCCTCCTGGAGCTTGCCTTCCTTCCAGGTGAGGGTCTGCTCAAAATTGTGATCGAAGACCGCGATGAAGTAGTTGCGAAAGTTCTCGGGCACGCCACCGCTGTTGTTGCGGCAATAGCCGATGATGGTGCGTTGCTCCGGCAGGATCTTGACGTACGAACCCTTGTCGAAACCGTCCAGCACCAGGTACGACTTCTCCGACGCCGGGTACGTAAGACGGAACTGGGCCGCGCGTTCGGTCGGGGCAATCTCCGTGGTGACGTCGGGGTCCGCCAGGTAAACCCGGTAGTAATAGGGATGCACCTGCTCGGATTTGTGCGAGAACCAACTGGCGCGGCCGTCCTGGTCCACTTTCAGATCGCCCACCACCGGCATCAGGGCAAACGCGCCGTAATCGTTGATCCAGGGGCTGGGCTGGTGAGTCTGTTTGAAACCACGCATCTTGCGGGCAGCATACTGATAGGCCCAACCATTTCCCATCTTGTTGGTCATGGGCGTCCAGAAGTTCATGCCCCAGGGCAGGGCGATAGCCGGGTAGGTGTTGCCGGTGGAGAAATTGAACTCCGAATCCGTGCCGACCAGAGGATTGACATAGTCCGCGACGGACGGTTCCGCCGACTGGGCGGCAACAAAGCTCGGCCCCAGCAGTACAGCCAGGGTCAACCCAATGATCGTGTTGGTTCGATGAATCATGCCAACTCCTTCTTCAAGTGTGATTCTCAGGCCAAGGCCTTATTATCGTCATAGTCGGAGGGGACTCAGCGCCACGATTCCCACAGGCGAAGGACACGTTCCGGGCTGCGCCGCATCCGTGCTCCAGGGAGAGACTCGAATGGTACTTGTGACTCCAACGCGAATATTATAGTCGCCACGGTCTGGAAGTCAATTGGCCCCAACACCAGCGCCAACGCGACCGTGCTTGATTCTGACCGTCATATGCTCTCATGGAGACCGGTACAGAAAACGGGGTGCCTCAAGGTTGGTTCGGATTCAAGCTTTCGTCCAGACCGTTTGCACATCCCAGGTCATTGGTCTTCCTTTTCTGTCTCAAAACTGCCTGTTGCCAATTCTTCGGCAGGACCTACAATCCTTTCAGATGCCTGGAATTGAGGGGTATGCGTAGAAACTTCCAGCCGTTGGGAACGGCGCACAAAAGTGGTGGTCGAGAATGAGAGTATTGATTGTTGAGGATGAAGCTCGCCTGGCGCGCAACGTCGCCAAAGCGCTACGGGAGACGGCTTCGTTCGCGGTGGATATCTCCAACGACGGAGAAGATGGTCTGCACCAGGCTCTGTCCAACCCCTATGACCTGATCGTCCTGGACCTGATGCTGCCCAAGGTGAGCGGCCTGGACATTCTGCGGAGCTTGCGGCGTGAGGGCCTTCGTGTCCCCGTATTGATTCTCACGGCCCGAGACACAACGGAAGACGTCATCAAGGGGCTGAACCTGGGCAGTGACGACTATATGACCAAGCCCTTCGACATGGGCGTGCTGATCGCTCGCTGCCATGCCCTGATCCGTCGCAACTACGACCGCCCCGATCCCGTCGTGTCGGTCGGAGCGCTGTCGGTGAATACGGCCAGTCGCACGGTTCGAGTCCGGGAGCAGGTCGTGGAGCTGCCGGCGATGGAGTATCGGCTCCTGGAGTACCTCGTGCTGCGGGCCGGGCAGGTCGTGACGAAGGAGGAAATCATCGAACACCTGTACGACTTCAACGCCGAGAACTTCTCGAACGTGGTTGAGGTGTACATTTCCTCGCTGCGAAAGAAACTGGATCCGGGGCCTCCTTACCAGTTGATTCATACGGTTCGAGGGCAGGGCTATCTGGTGGGAGAGACGCCGCGATGAAGCCCATGTCCATCAAGTTCCGTCTGACGTTGCTGGTCTCGCTTCTCACGCTGGCGATTATCCTCATACTCTCCCTCGTTGCCTACGTGGAGACGAAGGAATCGTTGTTGCGCAGCGTTGACACGATCCTCCGGGCGACAGGGAACGCGATCGTGGCCTCCTTCGAAGAGGGCGATAGCTGGGAGGAACGCGTAAACGACTTCCGATCCGTGATGGGCAACCCCAACGCAGGCGATTTTGCATGGTGCAGAATCTGGGCCGATGGCAGTGAGAAAGACATGTTCTCCATTGGCCTGTCGAGTTATCCGCGTCGGTCGTCCCTGCAGAAGCGACTATCGGAAAAAGAACCTGAAGCAGGCGAGACCGCCTTGTTCAGCATGACCGCGATGGTTGACCACGACAGCGAGTACCCCTTTCGCGTGCTTTGGATTCGGCGCGTCGCCGGGCAACAGACCATCAATGTCCTGGTGGGGCGATCGAGCCATCAGATCCATCAGGAGTTGGTCGAGTTTTGTCAATTGCTCTTGGTCGTTGGCGCCAGCCTGATGGCACTCGCCTTTTTGGTGACGCCGATGCTCGTTTCCTGGGGGCTGCGTCCGATTGCCCGGGCCAGTGCTCAGCTACGCAAGATCACCCATAAGAGCCTCAAACAAGATCGCGAGAACCATGCAACCGCTCCGGAGTTGAGTCCGTTCGTGGCGGCTCTGGATGACATGTTGACACGCCTGGACGACGCGATGCGCCGCCAGAGGCAATTCATTGCCGATGCGGCCCACGAACTACGGACGCCGGTAGCCATTGTCAAAAGCACGCTTCAGACCACATCTCTCCAGCCCCGCACCGCGACGGAATACGAAGAGAGTATCGAGGAGACCTTGCAGGACATCGGACGTTTGGAGCGGCTCATAGAGCAGCTTCTCTCACTGGCAAGCCTGGAGGAATCGGATCAGCGGAACAAGCTGTCCGATGTGCATCTCGGTGCTTTGCTGGCCGAGACGGTCGGGATGTTCGAGGCTCGGGCTGCCCAGCGAGGAAGCCGGATTCTCTTCCCCAATCCCCCCGCAATTCGACTGAAAGGTGATGAAGGCCAGCTTCGACAACTGTTTGGCAATCTGATCGACAACGCGCTGCGGCATGGCCCGGCTGGCGGCACGATCCGGGTCAGCCTGGAACATGGCCCGAACAACCATGTCTCTGTTTCCGTCCACGACGAAGGCGGCCGGATCCCACCGGAGGCCCTGGCTCAGTTGTTCGACCGCTTCTATCGCGTCGATTCTTCGCGTGCTCAGGCCTCAGGCGGCAGCGGACTTGGCCTGGCCATCGCTCGGGAAATTGCCCATCGGCACAAAGGAGATATCGAGATCACGTCCAATGATCAAGATGGGACGCGAGTCGTCGTGCGTCTTCCAATGACCTGATTTTTCCGGGGTATTTTGCGTCTTTCTTGGCCGTCTTCATGTTCTCCTAAGGTTTGTGCGGTTAAGGTGACCGGGATTTGACCTGGTGAACTTGCGACCGAGCTTTGCATCCGGGACCGACACGATGCGCGCATATCTGTGGATTGGGTATATCTTGTTCCTGGCCTTGGCGGGCTGCGCCGCCTACGAGGACCGACCTCTCTCGCCTGCCAAGACCCTGGGCGATTTCGAGTCTCGTACTCTGGATGCCGCACCCTTGGAGGACTATGTCCGGGCGAACCTAAACCCAACTGAGGCAACGTCGACCGGGTGGGGGCTTACGGAGCTCACCCTGGCCGCGTTCTACTATAACCCCCAGCTTGATGTCGCCCGGGCCCAATGGGCCGTTGCCAGAGGGCGCGAAAGAACCGCGGCCGAGCGTCCCAACCCGACCCTTGGTCTGACCCCCGGATTCAATTCCACGACAGGCTATGGCGCCGACATCTCGCCCTGGATCGTGAGCGTGGCCCTGGATATCCCGGTCGAAACGGCGGGCAAACGGGGCTATCGCATCGCCGAGGCAGGATCCCTGTCCGAATCGGCTCGTCTGCACATTGCTCAGACAGCCTGGGAGGTTCGACGTCAGGTGCGCGAGGCCCTGGTGAATTTGTACGCGGCAGGCCGGGCCCAGACCCTGACAGAGCGCCGTCTCAGGTTGCAGGAAGACAATGTCAGTCTGCTCGAACGATTGTTCGAGATAGGGGAAATCTCTGCCAACGAGCTCGCTCAGGCCCGCATTCAGCGAGATCAGACCCATCTTGCCTGGCTCGATGCCGACAAGCAGCTCGCGCTCGCACAGGC
>CAVSCO010000104.1:0-101943 GCA_963726475.1 uncultured Phycisphaerae bacterium
ATGACGCATGGCGTCAACGCTCACGAGACGGCCTCCTATATGGTCCAAACCGGACGTATGCCGGGCGACGGGCAGGTCTACCCGTGCGCCGGTGCGGTGGTCTCGCTTTTCAAAGGATACGGTGCCGGGTACGAGGGGTTGATCCCACCCTACATCGTACTGACCGATCTCCAGGGCCGGTTTTCCGAAGCCGGGTTTCTTGGGTTCGCGCTGCAAGCCCTTCGCGACCGGAGGCGACCCGGCCAAGACCCCGTTTGTTGTGGAAGGAGTGGTCGCTCAGGGAATCACGCGGCAGAGGCAGCAGGACCGGCGCGACCTGCTCGGCCGATTGAATACGCTGGAACATGTGGTCAAGGACAATCCGCAGTTGACAGCCCACGAGCAGTGTGAGAAACAAGCGTATGATCTGATCCTGGGCGATGGGGCCAAGGTGTTCGATCTGTCGCTGGAATCGGACGAGCTGAGGAACCGCTATGGCCGATCCACCTTCGGGCAGTCCTGCCTGATGGCGCGGCGGCTGGTGGAACGCGGCGTTCCGTATGTCACGATCAACTACAAGGGCTGGGACACGCACAAGCAGCATTTTCAGATCATGCGACGAAAGCTGCCGGAAATGGACAAAGGGTTCGCGACGCTCTTGCAGGATCTGTCGGATCGAGGCCTGCTGGACAGCACGATCGTCTGGTGGGGGGGCGAGTTCGGCCGGACGCCCAGGGTGCTGTGGGAGCCGCCCTGGAACGGCGGGCGAGGCCACTATGGCAAGGTCTTCTCAACCGTGGTTGCCGGCGGCGGATTCAAAGGCGGGCACGTCGTCGGTGCATCCGATGCGAAAGGGGAGGAGGTGGCCGACCGTCCCGTGCATCCGGTGGACCTGATCGGCAGCATGTACGAATTGCTGGGCATTGATCTCAATGCGACGCTGCCTCATCCGCAAGGACTGACCGTCCACGTGATGCCCGAGCCAGGCGAGGATATCAAGACGGGCGGACGCCTCAAGGAAATCATGTAGTGCTGGAGTCTCTCATGACGGGCTCACGATGGTCTGTGATTCTATTTCTTGCGGTGATACCGGTCTCCGCGTCCACCGCGATGGCGCAAAGAGAGCCGCACATCGGCTATGTCTATCCGGCTGGTGGGCAGCAGGGAACGACGCTCGAAGTCAAGATTGGGGGACAATATCTTGACGGGGTGTCCGAGGCGTATATCTCCGGCACTGGTATCGAGGCTGCCGTGATCAAGCACACCAAGCCCTTGACGCAAAAGCAGGCTAACGAGCTGAGAACCAGGCTGCGGGAACTGCAAAAGGACCGAAACAACCCTGGCGTCGCCACAGAGATTACGGAACTGCGAAAGAAGCTCGCTACATTCAACAGGAATGCCAATCCTGCCATTGCCGAGACCGTGACGTTGAATATCGCGATCGCGCCGGATGCGAAACCGGGCAAGCATCAGTTGCGGCTGATGACAACGCTGGGGCTCTCCAATCCGATGACCTTCTGTGTGGATCAACTTCCTGAATTCCGCGAAGGCCAAAACGAGGCCGAGCAGACTGATGTGACGTTACCGGCGATCGTCAATGGCCAGATTCTTCCCGGTGAGGTGGATCGATTCCGGTTTCAGGCCCAGCGGGGTCAGTCGCTGGTGATTGTGGCCCGCGCCCGATCGTTGATTCCCTATCTGGCCGACGCGGTCCCAGGGTGGTTCCAGGCCACGCTGGGACTGTACGATGCCAACGGTGTCGAGGTGGCGTACGATGACGATTACCGGTTCAATCCCGATCCCGTGCTTCATTTCAAAGTGCCTCGGGATGGGGAATATGTGCTGGAAATCAAAGACGCGATCTACCGCGGACGCGAAGATTTCGTCTATCGCATCGCCATAGGGGAACTGCCGTTTGTGACGAGCATCTTCCCGCTGGGAGGGGCGGCCGATGTGCGGACGACAGTTAAAGTCAAGGGCTGGAACCTGCCAACAGACACGCTGAGCACTCGACCGTGTTCAGCCTGGAGTCCACGCCATCTCTGCCTTCGACGGAACCTGTGCCTCCGATCCCTTACTCTTTGCTACGGACACATTGCCTGAGTGCATGGCACAGGAGAAGAGGGACGAATCTGAAGAGATCCAGAAAGTCAAACTGCCCATCATTGTGAATGGACGAATCGACCGACCGGACGATCGAGACGTATTCAGTTTTGAGGGCCACGGTGGCGACAAGATTGTCGCAGAGATTCTCGCTCGCAGGTTGAATTCTCCCGTAGATTCCACGATCGAATTGACCGATGTCGCGGGCAAGCGACTGGCGTTCAACGACGACCACGAAGACAAGGCTGAAGGCCTGGCCACGCATCATGCGGATTCCTTTCTGTCCGCGACCTTGCCTGCCGACGGCACGTACCTCGTGCACATCAGGGACGCACAGAACAAAGGTGGGCCTGCCTACGCCTACCGTCTGCGACTCAGCTCACCTCGTCCCGATTTCGAGCTGCGCATCGTGCCCTCCAGCATCAACGCTCGGGCAGGCACGACCACGCTCGTGACTGTGTATGCTCTGCGGAAGGATGGATTTTCCGGCGATATCGCCTTGGCGTTGAAGGATGCCCCGCCCGAGTGGAGTCTCAGCGGCAACTGGATCCCTGCCGGACAGGACCTGGTGCGAGCCACGCTCTCCGTAACAGCTCTGGATTCGAGCGAGCCGGTCAAACTGGCCATTGAGGGCCGTGCGACGATCGATGGGCGGGAAGTGGTCCGTCCCGCCGCGCCGGCCGATGATATGATGCAGGCTTTCATCTATCGCCACCTCGTATGCACCGACGATCTCGTCGTCGCCGTGAAGGGTGGTGGAAGAAGGCCCGTGGCGCAGCTTCTCGATGAAGGCCCGATGAAGGTTCCGGCCGGTGGGATGGGACGCGTCCGTGTCGCGGCGTCGCGAGGTCCGCTTGCTGGCCAGGTCGAGCTTGAATTGAGCGAGCCGCCCGATGGGATTGTCATCGAGAGCGTATCGCGAATTCGCGAAGGACTGGAGATCCTGTTCAAGAGTGATGCGACGAAGACGACGCCAGGGCTCAAGGGCAACCTGATTTGTAGTGCCTTCGTGCAGAGAATGGTGACACCTCGCGGAGAAGGGGCCAAGCCCGTGCAACGCCGGGTTGCGTTGGGCACCCTGCCGGCGATACCCTTTGAGGTGGTCGAGCCCTGATCGAGAACTCGAAAAGCACAAGGTATGCAAAGGAGGTCATTCGATTCATGGAGAGAATCAGATTCGGACGAAGCGGTTTGTCGGTATCACCCGTTGCATTTGGCACATGGCAGTTGAGCCCTCGTTTCTGGGGGAGTGTGGAGGAAGATCACATTCTCGCGGCGGTCAAGATCGCCTTCGACAAAGGGATCAACTTCTTCGACACGGCCGACGCTTATGGCGATGGACATGGCGAAACCACGTTGGGAAGAGCCATTCGTAACTTACCACGGGATGAGATCATCATTTGCACGAAGGCGTACAATCATTTCAACCCCGACGGCTCGCGGCATCCGGATCTTTCTCGAAACCACCTTATCGAGCGATGCGAGGCGTCACTGAAGCGGCTTGGCATCGAAACGATCGACCTCTACCTTCTACACTTCTACGACTTGATGACGCCACTGGCGGAGATAGCTGAGACGCTCGATCAGTTGCGTCAGCAGGGCAAGGTACGGAGCATTGGTGTGAGCAACCACAGCGTCGAGCAAATTCGGGCTCAGCGCTGCTTCGGCTCGTACGATGTCGTTCAGCCCCCTTACAGCCTGATCGATCCGGCCGGGGAGAGTGACCTGCTGCCCTACTGCCAGGGAGAAGATCTTGGTGTGATGATCTATTCTCCGATGCACAAGGGGCTGTTGACGGGCAAGTACCGGGGCAATGAAACCTTCGAGGATTTCCGCAAACACCACCCCGACTTCCAGGGGCAGCGATTCCGCGATCTATGCGGCGCGGTTCAGTCTCTCAAGCCCATGGCCGAGCGATACGGGCTGACGCTCTATCAATTGATTCTGGCGGCCACGCTCATGCACCCGGCGATTCACGTCGCGGTGTGTGGATTCAAGAGACCCCGAGCAGGTTGCCGAGGCGGTCGGGGCGATCGGTCAACAGATCGAGCGGGCGGATGTGTTCGCCATTCGCAAGGCGGTCGGTCCCGCCGGGACGAAGGTCATCGATGCCGGCGGCACCCGCAAGTAGGGTGGGTTCTCAACCCATGCGCAGGAGCTAACTATGCGTCGAGGGACAAAATGACCAACAGATCAATATTGCTGATCGTCACGAGTTTGCTGCTGACAACGCCTGCCTGGGCATTGGGCGCCGACCCTCAGGGACGGATCGATCGCCACGCCCTGGTGACACGACACAATGTGACGTTGACTAAGGCTGATCCGCTGACCCCGCTGAGCGTCGGCAACGGCCAGTTCGCTTTCAACGCCGATATCACGGGGCTACAGACGTTTCCAGACTATCACGAGCAAGGCACGCCGCTCTGTACTCAGTCGCAGTGGGGCTGGCACACGTTGCCGAATCCGAAAGGCTACAAACTGGCCGATGCTCTGGAAGACTACGAGGTGAATGGACGCCAAGTGCCTTATGCCTCCGGGGCTGGAACATCGCGGGGCTATTCACGTGCCTCGCTCTGGTTGCGTGCCAATCCGCATCGTCTGCATCTTGGCAGGATTGGATTGATGCTTACGAAGTCAGACGGCTCTGACGTGAGCATAGAGGATCTAACCGACATATCGCAGACTCTCGATTTGTGGGCCGGGCTGCTGAGCAGCCAGTTCGAGATCGAGGGGCAACGCGTTAAGGTCTCAACGGTGTGCCATCCGACGCGCGATGTTCTGGCCGTTCGGGTCGAATCTCCTCTCATCAAGCAAGGCCGGCTGCGCGTGTCCCTGGCATTTCCCTATGGCAATCCCGACTGGCGCAACGCGGCCGATTGGGATCATCCCGACCGCCATACGACCCGGGCTCACGTTGTGGCCTCTCAGGCAGACTTCGCCCGAATCCTCGACGCCGATCGCTACTACGTTCGTCTGGCCGGATCGGAAGGGACACGGATTCGAAGTCTTTCCCAGCACGAATACGAGATTGACCGTCAGGACGACGATCCACTGGAGATCGTATTTGCCTTCTCTCCAACTGAAATCACCGATCCTCTGCCTGATTTCGATGCCGTAAGAGTGGCGGCTTCGGATCATTGGGAGGATTTCTGGCAGAGGGGCGGAGCGATCGATTTCTCACAATGCACCGATCTCCGTGCGAAGGAGTTGGAGCGGCGGGTCGTATTGTCACAGTATCTCATGGCTATCAACTGTTCAGGCGATCGTCCTCCTCAGGAGACGGGTCTCGTCTACAACAGTTGGTTCGGCAAATTCCACCTGGAGATGCACTGGTGGCACGGCGTGCATTTTGCGCTATGGGACCGACTGCCACTGCTGGAGCGTAGCCTGTCGTGGTATGAGTCGATCCTTCCCGCGGCGCGGGCGACGGCCAGGCTTCAAGGCTACGAAGGCGTTCGCTGGCCCAAGATGGCTTCGCCTGACGGTCGCGATAGCCCGAGCAGCGTGGGGGTGTTCCTGATCTGGCAGCAGCCGCACCCGATATATTACGCCGAGCTGTGCTATCGCGCCCATGGAGACCGAGCGACGCTCGATCGCTATCGTGATGTCGTGTTCGAGACTGCCAAGTTCATGGCCTCTTATCCCGTGTGGGACGAAGAGGGACAGCGCTATGTGTTGGGGCCGGCCTTGATTCCTGCTCAGGAGAGTTATGGGCGTTACCGCAGGACTACGTTGAACCCGACCTTCGAATTGGCCTACTGGTACTGGGCTCTGGAGACGGCGCAGAGGTGGCGAGAAAGGCTTGGCCTGGAGCGTGATGCTCAGTGGGATCGCGTGGTAGAACATCTCTCCCGTCCCACCATTCGTGATGGCGTTTACACGGGGATCGAGACCGAGCCCTACACGATTCTCCAGGATCACCCGTCAATGCTTTGTGCTCTGGGGGTCCTTCCGCAGACGCCTCTGATCGATCCCGCGGTGATGCGACGGACACTCGACTACGTAATGGCTAAATGGGATTGGCCGAGCACATGGGGATGGGACTATCCGGTCATGGCGATGACTGCTGCTCGCGTGGGGGAACCCGACAAAGCGATTGACGCACTCTTCGCCGACGCGCAGAAGAACCGATACCTGGCGAATGGGCACAACTACCAATCGGCTCGGTTGCCCGTCTACCTGCCGGGCAATGGCGGGCTACTCGCGGCGGTGGCGATGATGGCCGCTGGCTGGGACGGTTGCCCCGACCGACCTTCGCCCGGCTTCCCCGACAACGGCAAGTGGAACGTGCGTTGGGAAGGCCTGCGTCGGATGCCTTGATTTGTACGCATGGTTGCCGACGTGCTCACCAGATAGAAACGAGGAACAGCCAGCGGTTGTTGTGCGGCAGCCAGGGCTCATTGGGTTGATAATCCGCGTTGGGTTCCGGATGCATATCCAGCCAGGGGCGATCGAGGTCGGGCCACGCCCGCGTGATGCCGTTGAGGACCGCGCCGGGTACGGCCCCACGTGGATTTCCGGGCAGCGTGTTGTATCTGTGGTGATATTGGGGCACAAAGACGCTGCCTACGCCCTCCATCGTCGAGACCCCATACGGGTTTCGGCCCAGAATCCAGTGGACCTGGTTCTCAGCAATTGCGCGACCTTCGCCAAATCCGAGCATATCGAGGAGAATGCCCTCATACGCCGTATCGAGCAGTTCACGACTCTCGCCCACGTACCAGTTGTTCACGTCGCGGTAGTGACGGAAGAAGATGAACTCGCCGTTCTCGTCACGACGTCGCGTGATACCGAATCGATTGGCGCAGACCAGCTTGATCTCTTCCAGTCGTCTCTTGCCGACCGACTTGATCGCACTTACGTGTGAGTCATCCGGGAAGGCACGCGCAAACTCGGCCAGTTCGCGAAAACCTGCCGTGCTGTTGTTCTCCAGAAGTTGTTCCGCTCGCTTCTCAGCGGCTTGTCGGTAGGATGGTTCTCCGGTCGTGCTGTACAGCGCCAGGGAGGTTGACATGTCACCGCCGTACTTCTGATAGAGACGCTCTGCCAACGGGAGGTATTCAGGCACATGTTTACCGAGCAGCGCAAAGCCGGCGGTGCACGCGGATGCGTTGCCCGGCCCGGGCGGACCGGTCGCTCGTCGCCCGTTCCGGGCTGGTTGTCGGTCTCATCCTCGGGTTTGCCCCAGTAGCCATAACCTGAACTGATCGCGTTGGCGAGCTCCAGAGTTTCAGGATTCAGGCATTTCTTCAGAAATGTCGCGCCCCAGACGCCTTCATCCAGGATATCGGCCTGGCCGTTCCCATCGCGGTCGAATCGGTTGAAGAAGTCCGGGCGGCGCTCGTAGGCCAGCGCCAGGGCATAGACCGATTCGGGGGTGTAGCCATTGTACTTGTTGTAATCGCCCGCATCGTGCCAGCCGCCGGCCAGGTCGCGATGCTCGCCATCTTCTGTCCTGGCATCGTCGAGGTGACAGGCGGCATGGAAGCCGGGAACCGCCGTGCCGCAACGTTGATAGGTGAAGAATCGATAGGCCAGTTCGCTCGTGCGGGCCACGAGCAGATCATCGGCGATCTCGAACGGTGGGGAATAGCAGGCGGTGTCATCTACGATAGTCTCTACCACGTAGCGGCCGGGCTTTTTGAAGGCTGAGAAATCGCCTTTCCAGTGATACAGATCCCACTGGCGGTAGTAGCCGAGTTCCTTCCACTTGCCCGAAAACACCTTCTCCTGGTCTTCCAGACTGACCAGTGAAAACGAAGTTGGAGGGTGGCGCAAAGGTGCGGATGACTGCAAGACGATACCCTTCGCCTGCGATTGTGCCTCGTAGCCAAGCTGGTCGACCAGTATGTCTGTGTGCGGGCGCGATTGAAGTAGATGTCGACGTCATCGATGTAGAACGGTGATGCGTCATCGTCCGTTTCAACGGCGATCTGGACCTGTCGAGCCATGTGGGGTCGCATGGCGTGCAGCGCATAGCGATACCAGCCGTCCTGGTCTTCCATTGGTTCCGTGACTGCCTGTTCGCTCATCTTGATAAAAGGGATGCGGTCTCGTCGCGTGTACCAAATGGCCTTGAGCACGATCTCCTGATCCCGTGCTTTCCTGATCCACACGGATGCATCACAAAAGCGGATGTCCTGGTCCAGACGAAACGCCAGCGTGCGGGCACCACGGACCCCTGGCCTCGTAACATTCGTTCGGACTTCCTCACCGCCATTGTACTGGCTGTAGTACCGCGTGCCCTCTACCGTATTCGAGTTCGGCGTCACACGCAGGGATCGCTTCCCGGTGCGGGCGTGTCCTTCCACGATTCGGATTTCACTGCGTCCATCCTCGGTGACCACGCCGATCGGAAACCAGCCGCCAAAGACGCACACATTCGTTTCGATGCCGGTCAAGTCATCTTCGAACGAAGGATTGGGCGCGATGTTCATCTTCCGGTCTCTGCTCCCTCGACGGGCGACAAGACGAACAGGAAACATAAGGAGTGAAGGACAGCGACCAGAGTTGATACCGGTCTCCGAGAAGGCGATGAATCCATATCTGCACCCGATAGTCTTGTGCCGAGCCGGTGAAGATCTCAGCAAGGGACGTTGTATGCTCGCCCAGTCACCGTGCCCGGGCTCCATACCAGAGAATACCGGGCTGGAGCCGGAAATCCAAGTTCTTCAGGAGAATCTCGGTCCGGGCAATTTCCATCCTCCGATACCGTTTCTTTTTGGTGTTCCCGGGTGAGATAGACTCGATTCTGAGTGGCGTATCTGTTAGAAATAGTGGACCAACATAGACTAAGGAGGCTCTTGCCATGAAGAAAGCCACGGGAATCGCATGCGTGCTTGTCATGCTATTGGCGGTGAATCTCTGCGCCCAACGGACAGAGGAGAGTTTCAATCGGGACTGGCGATTTGCCAAGGGTGATCAGCCGGAGCAAGTCACGCAGATGGATTTCGATGACTCTGGGTGGCAAGCAGATCCGCCTGCCTCACGACTGGGCGATATCGGGGCCGTTCGATCCGAAGGAGAACGGCTATGCGGGCAAGCTGCCCTGGCGAGGGGTGGGCTGGTATCGCAAGATCTTTACGCTTGATGAAGCCGACGCGGGGCGGCGTGTCTACTTCGACTTCGACGGCGTAATGGCCTTTCCGAAGGTGTATGTCAACGGGCAGTTGGCAGGCGAATGGGACTATGG
This sequence comes from uncultured Phycisphaerae bacterium, assembly GCA_963726475.1. Classification (GTDB taxonomy): domain Bacteria; phylum Planctomycetota; class Phycisphaerae; order Sedimentisphaerales; family Anaerobacaceae; genus Anaerobaca. Next base: position 9,275 of record CAVSCO010000104.1, read on the forward strand.
CTACATGTCGTTCCGCGTCGATGCGACGCCCTATGTGAAGTTTGGCCAAGCCAACGTGATCGCGGTCCAGGCCGATACGCGACGGTGGGGCACGCGCTGGTATCCCGGAGCGGGAATCTATCGCAAGGTGACCCTGAGCATCTGTGATCCGGTGCATCTGGCGCACTGGGGGACGTATGTGACGACGCCTCAGGTGAGCGATGAATCGGCCCAGGTTCGCGTTCGCTCGACGATAGACAACCACTTGGATACAGAGTCGAACGTCACCGTCGAAATCGTCCTGCTCGATCCGCAGGGCAAATCGGTGGCCTCGGGCAAGAAGACCGCAGTCGTGCCAGCGGGGGGCTCGGCCGAGGTGGACCAGTCGTTCACGGTCAAGAATCCGAAGCGATGGGATGTCGACCACCCTAACCTGTACACGGCCAAGACCATCGTTCGTACGGGGGACGGGATCGCGGACGCTGAAGACACGTCGTTCGGCATTCGAACGTTCAAGTTCACCGCCAACGATGGATTCTATCTGAATGGTCGTCGCGTGCAGCTCTACGGCGTGAATCTCCATCACGATCAAGGGCCACTCGGAGCGGCGTTCTATCGCCGCGCGATGGAGCGGCAGCTCGAAATCATGAAGGAGATGGGTGTCAACGCCTTGCGGACCAGCCACAATCCACCGTCGCCCGAGGTGCTGGAACTCTGCGACCGTATGGGCATCGTGGTATGGGACGAGGCGTTCGACAAATGGGATCGCACCGCCGGCCGCCAGCGAGGCGAGCCTCCTCTGAAGGAGTTTGCCGAGCGGCAGCTTCGGAACCTCGTCATGCGCGATCGCAACAGCCCCAGTGTGGTGATATGGTCGATCGGCAACGAGATCGGGGCCGGCGGTGAGGGCGTGACACCCGAGCGGACGCAGTTCATGAGCGAAGTCGTTCGCAAGTACGATCCGACGCGCCCCGTGGGGATGGGCTGTCATATCCCGGGAATGGTCGATCAACCCAACTTCGATGCGCTGGACCTGACCGGTTGGAATTACGCCAGGAGGTACGATCGCTATCGCGAGAAATATCCCGACAAGCCTATCGTCTACAGCGAATCGGCCTCGACGTTGAGCACACGTGGGTTCTACGACTTCCCATTGCCCACCACCAAAACGGACTATGCCGACGAGGCGTTGCAGGTCTGCTCCTACGACCTGAACGCCGCCGCCTGGTCGGACATTCCCGATCACGAATTCAAGCTGATGACCGACGACAGCTTTGTCGCGGGCGAGTTCGTCTGGACGGGATTCGACTACATCGGGGAGCCAACTCCATTCTCGCAGCAAGCCCGCAGTTCGTACTTTGGCATCGTCGATCTCTGCGGCATTCCCAAGGATCGGTTCTATCTCTATCGCAGCCACTGGCGACCCGATGAGACTACGGTGCACATTCTGCCTCACTGGAACTGGCCCGGTCGCATTGGTCAGAACGTGCCGGTGTTCGTGTATACCAATGGCGATTCGGCCGAGCTGTTTCTTAACGGTAAGTCGCTCGGCCGTCGAGAGAAGGGCGTGATTCCCAAGCGGCCGCCGAATTTCGCCAAAGGTAAGGACGTGACCGTCAGTTCCAGCGAGGCCGGTCATTCGGCGGCGGATGCTACCGATGGCGATCGTTCCACGCGGTGGTGCGCGAGCACGGGCGGCCCCGATCAATGGCTCCAGATTGACTTGGGCGAGACCCGACCGATCGGTTACCTGGCGATTGAGTTCGAGCGAGAAGAGAAGCTCTATGGCTACGACATCGAGGTCTCCACGGATGGGACCACATGGCAGACCATCGTCACCAAGCCTACCAGTCGGCAGCCTCGATGGGGTGGTCCGAAACGGATCTTTCACGAGGTCGATGCGCAAGGTCGATACGTACGCATCACATTCAAGGAGACGCGCGAGAATGCCTGGGCGAGCATCTGCGAGTTCAGCGTCTATCCGGAACGGGTTGAATCCGACTACTACGATGTGACCTACACATATCGCCTGCGTTGGAATGACGTGGTCTATGAACCGGGTGAGTTGAAGGCGGTCGCCTACAAAGCCGGCAAGAGAATCGGTGAGGCAGTCATGCGAACGGCGGGCGAGCCGGCCGCAATTCGGTTGACGCCCGATCGGACGAGACTGTCCGCTACCGGCGAAGATCTGGCTTACGTGCTGGTCGAGGCGCTGGACGAAAAGGGAACGCTCTGTCCGCTGGCCGACAATCTCATCCAGTTTGAAATCGACGGGCCGGCGGAAATCGCCGGCATCGGCAACGGCAATCCCCTCTCACTCGAGTCGTTTCAGGGCGATAGCCACCACCTGTTCTATGGCAAGGCCATGCTGATTCTTCGCACGGTCGACGGACGGACCGGGCGGATTCGCGTCGCGGCCCATTCGACCGGCTTGAAGGATGGACGGACACGTCTCCGCGCCCGACGCTAAGAACTCGTAGGGGCAGGCCATCGTGCGTGCCCTCTCAAAGCAAGGAGTGTATGATGAGATCACAGTCGTGTGGCGCCATGGCGTTCCTGATGCTCGCTTTCTTCGGTGGTACAGGCCTGGCTCTGGACAAGCCCATCAAGGTCACTTTCGATGGAAAGGTCTCAGAACGCAAGTGGTCACTGAAGCAACTGGACCCGCAATGGCCTTCGGATTGGTCGTCGTATGACTATCTCGTCATCGAGATGAGGACCTCGTCACCTCAGCGGTTCTCTCTATGGATCTACACAGGCAATGGAAGACGCCGCGTGATGTTCCAGCCGTTCGGGCAGAATATCTGGTTCGCGCGTCGATCCCGCTGCAGTACTTCCGAGGCAGAGACCAGCGGGGCAACGATCTGGCCTCGGCCAATAATCGACGCTTCGATTCATTCTGGCTGTCGACCTGGGGCCCGTTTGGCGACCTCAAGAACGTCGAGGCACTGAGTGTCGTGATGGACTATCCTCTGGATGAACCGACGCTGGAAATTCGGTCCATCAAGCTATCGAAAGATGATCCTGGCTCGAAGTTCCTGGAACCAGAGCCCTACGTTGATGAGTTCGGACAATGGGTCCGCGGACTGGCCACGGAAGATCAAGAGCCGCGAGCAGCTTCAGAAGGAACTGGAGGAAGAGCGACAAGCTTTTGGAGGCAGCGGCGAGTTTGGCTACTGTGAATATGGCGGCTACGAGGCCACGAAGGCCAAGGCCACTGGCTTCTTCCGCGTCGAGCAGATCGATGGCAAATGGTGGTTCGTGGACCCTCACGGCCACTTGTTTCTATCCACCGGCTCGAATTGCATCAGCACGGGCGGTCGGCGTCGCGGCGGCGGTGCGCCGGATGTTCAGCCCGGACGCAACCTCGTTTCGCAACGCATGAGTGCCTGGGGCTTCAACACCGTCGGCAACTGGTCGTGGTTCCGAGTCTTCGACGAAGCCGATCGCAAGGTATACGTCATGACCTTCCGTGCACCGCGAATTGAGCCATCCTATCTGGGTATGCCTGATGTCTATTCGGAGGAGTTTTCCAACAGTGCAGACGAGGCCGCACAGCGACAGTGTGCCTCGCTCAAAGATGATCCCTGGTTGCTGGGGTATTTCATCGGCAACGAGCCGGCGTGGCCCGACCGGGAGAGCGAGGTTGTGGATATGTTCCTCAACGGTCCGGACACGGCTACCAAAGCCAGGCTCAAGGCCTTCCTGGCCGAAGGCGATACACCTCGGCGTCGCGTGGAATTCGTCTATGGAATGTTCGAGCGATACCTGACGCTGCTTGGCCAGGCGATCAAGCGACATGATTCCAACCACCTCAATCTTGGCATCCGGTTTGGCGGTTCGCCGCCTGAAGGCGTCGTGCGGATGGGCAAGACCTTCGACGTGTGCAGCATCAACGTGTACGAATATGAGCCGACGACTCAGCTCAAACGCGTTTACGAAGCAACCGGCCGGCCGATCATGATCGGCGAGTTTCATTTCGGTGTGCCCGCCGATGGACTGGGTGCAGGCCTGGTTCAGACCGCCGACCAGTCCGAGCGAGGAAAAGGCTATCGCTACTACGTCGAACAGGCAGCGGCTCTGCCTTGTTTCCTGGGGGCACATTGGTTCCAGTGGAGCGATGAACCGGTTCTGGGACGCTTTGACGGTGAGAACTACAACATCGGCATCATCGATGTCACGAACCGTCCCTACGTCGAATTGATCGAGGCCGCCAAAGCAACGCACAAGCGCCTCCATGATGTTCACGCGGGCAAAGTCGCGCCCTTCGACGAGAGGCCCAAAGCCTCAGCGGCCGGGACGCCAGGGTCGCCCTGGCGCTGACAGACAAGAAGGATCTTGAAGGAGACCTGGCCGACGTGATTCGAAACGCGATCGTGCTCTCGCTGGCACTTGTTTCACAACGACGTGACGCACCGATCGATGGGTTATGCTCTCTATCCTATGACGAGCTGCTATCTTGGCAGCAAGTAACACGGAGGAGCGCCAACATGACGATCCGATCAACTCGTGCGACATTGACCTACGCAATGGTCGCTCTTTCGCTTTTCGTCGGGAAGGTCTATGCTCAAAGGCAGATGGAGTGGCTCGATCGCGGCGTGGTTGCGGTCGACCGAACCGATGGAGCGGTCTACGTTGGCTGGCGAATGCTAGGGACCGAGCCGGATTCCATTGCGTTCAATGTCTATCGTGACGGGACGCGTGTGAACGCCGAGCCCGTCACGGACTCCACGAATCTCGTTGATCACCGGGGCAGCAGCGATGCAACATACACCGTTCGCGCTGTCCTCGATGGTTCGGAGTTGGCGGCCTCGAAACCGGTATCGGTCTGGCCCCAGAATTATCTGAGCGTGCCGCTTCAGACCCCGGAGGGGTACAGGCCGAACGATGCTTCTGTTGGTGATCTCGATGGCGATGGGGTCTATGAGATCATCCTGCACCAGGCCGGACGCAGTCGTGACAACGCTTCGCGTGGCACTACGGACTCGCCCATCCTCCAAGCCTACCGACTGGACGGCACCTTCTTGTGGAGGATCAACCTGGGCAGGAACATCCGAGAAGGGGCCCACTATACCCAGTTCATGGTCTACGACCTCGATGGCGATGGAAAAGCGGAAGTCGCATGCAAGACGGCCGACGGCACGGTCGATGGGGCAGGCAAGGTGATCGGCGACGCGGATGCCGACTGGGTCAATCAGGATGGCAAGATACTCGACGGTCCGGAGTTCTTCACGATTTTCGACGGGCAGACGGGTGCAGCCCTGGCGACGACGGACTACATTCCTCCCCGCGGTGACGTCAGCGGTTGGGGTGGAGTCGGCGGCAACGGCAGCAACGACAACAACGGCAATCGAGCCGATCGCATGCTCGCCTGTATCGCGTACCTCGATGGAACCCGGCCAAGCGTGGTGATGTGTCGAGGCTACTATGGACGATCGGTGCTGGCCGCCTGGGATTGGCGAGATGGCAAGCTCGTCTCGCGGTGGGTCTTCGATTCGGCGACTCCCGGCCTGGAGAAATACTCGGGACAGGGCAATCACAATCTGACTGTTGCCGACGTCGACGCCGACGGCAAAGACGAGATCATCTACGGATCGATGTGTGTGGACGACGATGGGACGGGCCTGTATTCGACGGATCTGCGGCATGGAGACGCCATGCACGTCAGCGACCTGGACCCCACCAGGGATGGGCTCGAGGTGTGGGGCATCCATGAGAACGAAGTGCCCGTTCCAGGCTACGAGAATGGTTTCGGAGCCGCCATGTTCGACGCCAGGACAGGGGAGATTCTCTGGGGCAAAGACCCCGGTCGGGACGTCGGGCGAGGCGTCGCAGCCGACATCGATCCGAGGCATCCCGGCGCCGAATGCTGGTGGAGCAGTTCCTCCGTCCTCTGCACGGCCAAAGGTGAGGAGATCGGCCCTCGGCCCCGCTCTCAGAACTTCCTGGTATGGTGGGACGGCGATCTGCTCCGCGAGACGCTCGATAGCACGCGCATCGCCAAGTGGGACTGGGAAAGCGGCATTGAGGTCCCTCTACTCAAGGCTGAAGGCTGCTACTCCAATAATGGATCGAAATCCACACCGGCGTTGAGTGCCGATCTCTTCGGGGATTGGCGGGAAGAGGTGATGTGGAGAACACGGGATGGCAAGGAGCTGCGCATCTACACGACGACCATCCCCACGGCGCATCGCTTCTACACGCTGATGCACGATCCGCAGTATCGGTTGAGCATTGCCTGGCAGAACGTGGCCTACAACCAGCCGCCGCACGTTGGGTTCTTCCTCGGCGCGGACATGTCACCGGCGCCAAAGCCAAACATCCGTCTGGTAGGTACCCCTCAGTAGCCTTATCCGCCTTTCATGCGGGTTGCAGACGCGGGCGATCCTCTGTAAGATCGTCTCTGCTTGCCGTGTTGGCACCAGGATTTCACTGAATCAGGAGCCTTGGAAAAGCACTGGAGTCTCCAATGATGCGATCTCTCAGCCTTCGAGTCTTCGTTCTCGCCATTGTGATCATCTGTCATCCTGTCTTGGCCGGAAACCAGTCCGGTTCGGCTTCATCGCTGCCTACGTTGTTTGTCGTCGGCGATAGCACGGCCAGCAACCGTGCCGATCTCGGTTGGGGTAGCCATCTCGCCAAGTACTTCGATGCGGCCAAGATCAACGTGGTCAATCGCGCTCGTGGTGGGTGCAGCAGTCGGACGTTCCAGACGGAAGGGCTGTGGGATGGTGTGTTAGAGGAAATGAAACCCGGTGACTTCGTGTTGATCCAGTTCGGCCACAACGATGGAGGCGCCGTTAACGACGAGCGCCGGGCCCGAGGCTCTCTCCGTGGGCTGGGCGAGCAGACGGAGGAGATCGACAATCTCGTGACGCATAAGCATGAGATGGTCCATACGTACGGCTGGTACATGAGGAAGTACATCGCCGACGTGAAGGCCAAAGGAGCCACGCCGATCGTCTTGTCTTTGACGGTTCGCAATATTTGGAGGGATGGCAAAGTAGAGCGAGGTTCGGGGCGTTATAGCCAGTGGGCGGCCGAAGTCGCCAAGTCGCAGGATACCGCGTTTGTCGATGTCACGACCATTATTGCCGATGAGTATGAGCGGCTCGGCCAGGAGAGAGTCGCGGAGTTCTTCCCTCAGGATCATACGCATACGAGCGCCGAAGGAGCCGATCTCAATGCGGTGCTGATTGTCTCCGGGCTCAAGAGCCTTTCCGGCGATCCCTTTCGAAATCTGCTCTCTCGCGATGGTCACAGAGTCAAGTCGTACAACGACGTGGTGATGACGCGTACCTGGATGCCTGACGTGCAGCCGGTTTCCGATCCGAACCTTCCGACCTTATTCCTGATAGGCGATTCGACCGTTCGGACCGGCAGCAAAGGTGATGGAGCGAACGGCCAGTGGGGCTGGGGGGCTCCGATTGCCGATTTCTTCGACCGCACGAGAATCAACGTCGAGAACCGAGCCTGGGGAGGAACCAGCAGCCGCACCTTCCGGACTCTGGGCTTCTGGGATAAGGTCCTGGCCGACATCAAGCCGGGTGACTTCGTCATGATGCAATTCGGTCATAACGATGCGAGTCCTGTCAATGACAACCGTCGGGCAAGAGGTACGATCAAAGGGAACGGACCCGAAACCGAAGAAATCGACAATCTCCTGACGGGCAAGCATGAGATCGTTCATACCTATGGCTGGTACATCAGGCAATTCATCGCCGATGCGAGGGCCAAGGGGGCTACGTCAATCGTTTGCTCGCCCATTCCAAGGGACAATTGGCGGGACGGCAAAGTCGCCAGAGCGTCCAATGACTATGGCAAATGGGCCTCGGAAGCTGCGAAGGCCGAAGGAGCAGCGTTCATCGATCTGAACGAGATCATTGCAGGACATTACGAAGAACTGGACCCGGAGACCGTCTCGATCCAGTTCTTCACGACGTGGGACCATACACATACCTCGGCGGCTGGGGCCAAGTTCAACGCCCGGTGCGTAGTTGAGGGGCTCAAGTCCCTCAAGAACCACCCGCTGGTGAAATATCTCTTGAACGAGGTTCAGTGAAGCAGATCTTGATGGCATCCCCAAGTGGTGCAAAGTAACCGTATCGAAACTGGGAGCAAGTGAGTATGAAGGTAGTCCAAAGAATGGCAGGTTTGTTGTGCGCAACGATTATCATGGGGCTTGCCGGTTCGGTCAATGCCTTCGAGTTGCGATCCCCCAGCGGGGTGATGAGTGTCTCGTTCGATGCCAAGGACTTCGAAGGTGCGACGTCTTGTCTGGTTTACAGCGTCAGCTATAAAGATAAGATCATCGTCGATGAATCACGACTCGGACTGGAGCTTGAAGAAGGACGTCTTGGCGATGGCCTGGCGGGCACCATGCAATCAATGGGCCGGCACGACATGATATGGAAGCCGGTTTATGGCGAGCGAAGCATCATCCGGGACAGCTACAGCGAAGCGGAACTAAAACTGAAGGAAACAGAAGCACCTCACCGCATTCTGACGCTTACCGTTCGCGCCTACGATCAGGGAGTGGCCTTCTGCTATACAGTTCCAAGGCAGGAAAGTATGGATCATATCGCCATCGCCAAGGAGACGAGTGAGTTTCGTTTCCCTGGTGATCACACGGCATGGGCGACGTACAGGCGCAGGGCGCGTACGAGCGCGTTCCATTGAGTAAGGTCAAGAAAGGCTGCGAGCGTCCGCTCGTGATCCGGGCGGCTGACGACGTGTATCTGGCTGTTGCAGAGGCTCGCTGCGTGGACTACGCGCGAATGAAGTTGCGCCTCTGCCCAACCAGGCCCACTGCCTGGTCAGCGATCTGAGCGGTCCGGTTGAGGCCGATCTGCCACTGACCACGCCCTGGCGTGTCATCATGGCCGCTGACAGCCCAGGGCAGTTGCTGGAGAACAACGACATCATTCTGAATCTCAACACGCCGTGTGCAATCGCCGACACGTCCTGGATCAAACCGGGCAAGGTGATTCGCGAAACGTCACTGACGACGACAGGGGGTAAGAGCTGCGTCGATTTCGCTGTCGAGCACAACCTTCAGTATATCGAGTACGATGCCGGCTGGTATGGGCATGAATACTCCGAGGAATCCGATGCGACGACCGTGACGGTCGATCCGAAACGATCGAAAGGCCCGCTGGACTTGCAGGAGGTGATCCGCTACGGCGACGAACGTGGCATCGGGGTCCTGGTTTATGTCAATCGTCGTGCGTTGGAGAAACAGTTGGATGTGATTCTTCCCCTCTATCGCCAGTGGGGTATCAAGGGCGTCAAGTATGGCTTTGTCAACGTGGGCTCGCAACATTGGACGAGCTGGCTGCACGAGGCCATTCGCAAGGCGGCCGACAATCAACTCATGGTGGATGTGCATGATGAATATCGCCCGACGGGCTACTCGCGCACCTACCCGAACTTCATGACCCGGGAGGGTATCCGGGGCGATGAAGTGAAGCAGCCCAACGAGATGACTCTGACGACGCTATTCACGCGGATGATCGCCGGAGCGGGTGACAACACGATCTGCTACCTGGACAAACGGGTGGACGACCAGTCCACGCATGCCTACCAACTGGCCAAGGCGGTCTGCTTCTACAGCCCCTGGCAATTTCTCTTCTGGTACGATCGTCCTTCGGCCTTCAACGACGAGCCTGAGCTGGAGTTCTTCGAGTATTGTCCGACGGTGTGGAATGAGACGAAGGTGCTCGAAGGAAGCATTGGTGAATACGCGATTTTCGCCCGACGCAGTGGCGACGACTGGTTCATTGGCTTCATGAACAGCGGTCAGGCCCGTGCGTTCGACGTTCCACTTGACTTCCTCGATTCCGATACGAAGTACGTGGCGCACATCTACTCCGACGATCCTGCTGTCACAACACGAACCCATGTCCGAATCGATCGATTCACGGTGGACAGCAACACGGTTCTCAACATGACCGCCTCGGAGAAGGGAGGCCAGGCCGTTCGAATCGTACCGGTTGCTGACAACGATGACTATCCGGTCTACGTGAGATAGGATAGGAAAGCGTCAGTCGTCATTCAGTCCGCCCTGGCTTGCCAGACGACTACGGTGCGATTGGCCGCCGGAGCGGTGGCAGGCCATACGAGGTCTTTGCCTTGGGCGGTCCTGGCGGCAATGTAGTATTCGAAATCGTCGGCTGCGCCGGGGAGTGTGACTTCGTAGACGCCCCGCGCGACGTGGTTCAGACTGAGTTCTCGAAATGACTTCGCGCCGAGTGGTCTCCAGTGAACGGTCACGGATTCTGCTGGAGCATTGTCCAGGACGATTGCCTTTAGTGCCAGCCGTTCCCCGGTGTCAACCAGGGTTCGCTTGGTTGGCACAATGATTCTCGCCGGCCCGGCGTAGTCGCTCCTCAATTCCACTTGCTCAGGGAGTGGTCTGCCCAGCCAGGCGGTCAGTTGCTCGTCGTGAGCAGTGAGAAAGCGGAGTTGCGTGCGGACGTGCTGCTCCAGGTTGGCCACCGTCCCGAGTTCCCCCGGGGTTGATACCGTCGCCAGTTGCGTCGTCATCATCTGCTCCCACAGCCTCGCCAGTTCCAGGCGTAGCGGAAGAGCCTCCTCGTTGGCGAGTTGCTTCTGGCGGTTAGGCTCTGGTTCCTGCTTGATTCGTTCAACGATTCCATCCAGTTGCCCACGTTTGCATCCGAGTTCTCCGAGCAGGCGGAGATAGCGGAACGTATCGAGCCAGTAATCGAATCGCTCGCGATTGCCCCTTCCCTTGATTTGCGGGCGCAAAGTCTCCATCTGGTCGACAAAAGCATAGCGAGCTTTCTCCGTCTCCCAGGGCGTGGTGTTGATCCGGATCCCGCCCGGCCCGCCGATCCAATCGGACGGACGGGGCAAATGACTGGTTCGCTGCTCTCCGTCCTTACTTCCGCCCCCATCGAGCCGAGTGAACAGACTAGCCAGCGTATCGGAAACTTCTGGCCCGAACTGCGCCGTGCACCAGTCTTTGTAGAAATCAGCGATGGGCAAATCACGTGGCTTGTCGGGGAAGGGCACCGAAGGTCCTGCCGAATTCAGGTCCGCCTCGTAGTCGGCAACCTTCTCTCCGCCGCAGTTGATCTTCCGGACGAAAGGTTTGCCTTCGCCTGCCGCGCCTTCGACCACGATTCCGGAGATGAAGGGGTACTCCACTTGCCGAACAAAATCTATGGAGAGTCGCTCGTCGGCAACCTTGACACCGCTGAAGCTGATGTCGATCGCGCGATTCTGACCGACGGTTTCGAAGACGTCGAGCCGGTCGATTGCGGTCTTGTCCTGAATCTTGACGCCGAAGACGCGCTTGCCTTTCTCGGTGTAATGAGGCTCACAGAACTTCAACGTCACGCGGTAGGTCCCATCGGGAACTCTCAGGCGATAAGTATCGACATTATAGCGACAGCTCTGATAGACCCTTGGCTGATCAGCGTCCTGGATCGGATTGCTCGGAAACCTCGCTACGCTTCCGCCGACATAGCCCTCGACGGCCTCCACCTCGGGAAGTGCCAGCCGCTTGCCTGCGTCGGGGTTCCAGCCTTGCTGATCCCACGCCGCATAAGCCAGTGCCGCAACGTTGGGGCTCAACACCTTGGTACGCCAGTGGATGCCCATCAGGCCTGTGCAGCCATAGCCGAGGGAGTCGGCAGCGTCACGTCGCATGCGGCCCGCCCACAGTTGCGGACTGGTCAGCGCCGGGTCGTCTTCCATCCAGGGAATGGCCCATTGAGGCCGGCCCTCGATCTTGGCGAAGCCCGGTTCCACCGGAGTGAAAGCCAACCTGGCGATTGATGCAACTCAGCGCCGCGTCTTTGGGCAACATCGTGTCGAACAGGGCACGATCGCTGGGCGGTCCGAGGACCCAACCGCAGGTGGCGAAACCAAAGGGAGACCCCGTGTTCTTCAGGGCCTCCAGGGCCATCTGCATATCGCGAACCGTGGCGGTCACCTGATCCTGATGGACCCCCTCCCAGGTCCAGCCCTCGGGCGTCCATAGCCAGTAGTAGTCGATCGGGTACGCCTGCTTGATGCGCTCGAACATCCCTTCATAGAGTTGCCTGACTACCGCCGGATCGGCGGGGTCCATGCCCAAGTCCTTCAGTCGCTCTTGGACGCGCTGCGGTACAACCAACGGTGTCTCGGTTCCAACGCAAATCTTCAGGCCGAGCGATCGACCCTGAGTGAACGCGTCGTGGAGCATCTTGGCAGTGCGATTGAAAACCACGTTCATGCCGGCCGGGTCGCTGGGGCGTGGCATCTCGTCAGCCAGCACGCTGGGGCCCCATGCATCGGCTTCGAACAACATCGATGCGCCGGCGACAAATGCCCCCGTCTTCATCGGGGCGTAACCCCAATGCCCTTCGCGCATGGTGTTGGCGTAAGTGGTGGGATAGCTGTATCCAACACGACCTTTCGACTTGATATCACGCTCCAGTCCGATCCACACGGTCGGTTCGGCGTGAGGGCGGTTCTCGGGATAGGTGTGGAGCCCGAAGAAATTCATGCGGAGCTTGGCGAGTTGCGATAGATACGCTTTGTAGTCGTCTGCATTCCACCAGTCGGGGCCTTCGGGAAAGTCGTGGAACGGCTGGATGCCACGAAGTTCAAACAGCGGTTTGTGGGTCTCGTCGAGATCGGGCAGAGTGAGACTAATCTTGGTATCCGGTACCACGTCATCGTGGAGATAGAACCGCACCCCTAGTTTCTCGGCAAAATCGTACGCGCCGTAAAGTGCGGCGATGTCACTGCCCCCGGCAATGGTCAGGACTTTACGCCCGTTCTCGGTCTGTGTCTTCAGCCGGTATTGCTGAGGCTCCAGCGACGTATCGATCATCACAACGATGGCATCCGCGCCGCCCGGTATCCGCCTGGCTATACGGAGCAACTCGTCCGTCCGTGCGTAGACATACCGCCGAATCTCCTTGGCGGCCAGCGAGCATACGGCAGATTCCGCTTTGTCGCAGACAATCACCGTATCTGCGAAGGTATATGGCGTTGTTGCGGCCAGAATTGCAGTAAGGACTATCCCGCAGAGCCATCGTCTGACGTCCATCTTCTATCTCCTAGGAGGGGCCGAGTGACCATGTGGCACCCATCCTATCCCGACGCGACGGTCCCTTCAAGAACATTGACGGCGGCAGGGGGGCGAGGAGACCATGGATGGTTCTGACGTTGACATGAGTAGGTTGCCAAGTCGTCAGTTGGTGAAGGGATCGAAGATGTTGTCCATCTCGATAGACGTCTGAAAGGGCACATCCTTGCGAAATCGGGGAACTATCTCCCTTGTGTAGCAGAGGTGTATCCTAGGTAAATACTATGGTATAGGTCGCCGGTATATGCGGCCTGCAATATTCGCCGTCTTGTGAGCGTCTATATCACCGGACGCGGCGCAGACGATCCGTGCGTGGTTTGCGCTGCCGGTCACGGAGGATGGGGCAGGGGTTCTTGTTGTCCGGAGGGGCCTGATGGTTTTTTTGTATTCGGGAGATCCAACGTGTACATCGGACAAGATTCTGGCGCACCTGTAAATCGAAAATCCGCATCGCTGCCTCCTTTCCAGTACGAGGCGGGGTATTTTCTTAACATCAGCGACCTGGGCGGGGCAGGGATCAAACTGGAATTAAGCCACAATGGCGACGTTGGGGCGGCTGTTATGCTCCCTCCGGAGACGGTGCAGGAGCTTGGCCGGTGGCTGCTTCGGACGCTCGGGCAGGACGAACACGGTTTTCCCGTAGAATTAGGGGGGATTCTGGAGCGGCTCAGCAAGGCCAAGAAGACAAATCCAATTCTCCAGCGGGGCGACAAGACGCGCATCCGCGAAGCTCTCCGGGCCCTCAAGACCGAATCGATGCCCCATATGGCTACGGGCGGCTGAGAATGGTCGCCTGAAACGCCGAATCAGTCGCAAGCTGCTGCGCGAGAAGCGCATATCCTTCGGCCAGGGGATGGCTGGAATCCGCGTAGAGCTCGCTCGGCAGGGGCTCGGCCACCAAATGCGGAACATGGTTCTCCGTTAGCCACTGCTCGATTTGTGTCTTGATCTGGCCGTATGTGGCCGCATTCTCGGTGGTGAGCATGTGCTCGTTGAAGGGGCCCACGAGGACGAAGACACGATTCCCTTTCGCCTGCAACTGCCCGACCGCGGTGCGGAAGAATCGCCATTGCACGGAACCATCGAGATCGACCCAGGCCATGCTGTATTTCCGGCCTCCGCCGTCCAGCCACGAAGTACCTTCCTCCGGTGCAGCATTCTTTGGCTCGGGCAACGACGCCATCAGCGCCGCCAGAGGATTCTCACATGGATTCTGCATCGTCCAGTCGGGCAGGTCCATCCCTTGAAGGTATGTGATCCTGAGATGGCCGGTCCAACTGAGGAATGGGATGTAGTGCTCCATCACGGCGTGCAACCGGGTGGAGAACGGGGCTTTGTAGCAGGGAATCCTGGTCGCGAATTGCGGGACCAGCTTGGGATGGTTGAAGTGGAATTCCTTGGTCGTCTGCAAATCGTGCTTGGCCGAACTCATCCAGAGGGGATTGTACTGAAGCACGACGGGCTGGTTCGAAACGTCGCCGGCGTAGTACTTGACCAGACCCTGCAGGGCGGCCGGATGGGTCCCATCCAGGCCAAGATTGGCGAAACGCTTATCACCAGCGATATCGTTGAGATAGTGCGATAGCGTCTCATCGGGTCGAACGTAATGTCCCCAAATGACCGAGTCGCCGATTATGGGGATCTTCTCCCGGTGGCACGCCACGCGGCAGTGTCGGGCGTACAGCCAGTAGTCGCTGCCGAGTGCATAGGGGATGCGATAATCCGGGCCTGGGTCGAATGCCTCGACGTGCGTCCAGAGCGTCGGTGCCGAGATGAGCAGAGCCAGCAGGATGGCGCCAACCACGAGCCATTGCCCCCAAGTCAGCCGCACGGCGTTGGAGTTCGGCATCTTTTCGTATGTGTTGTCTTCAGCGTGTTTCATCATTGTCTAAAACTGCATATAGATGAAGGGTTGCTCCCCCGAAGGGGCGAACAGCGCCAGGTACGTGAGCATCAGGACGACGAGTCCCATCCGAACCGCCCTGAACTCGAGGGCCCACCGGAGACGGGAGTCAAATACGTATTGGTAAATCCACACCACGGCGATGAACGCGACGGCCAGCAGGGGGCAATAAGGATTGGCGAGACCCGAGGTGAAGATCCGCGTTACGATCTGCCAGGCGTCGCCAATGCTCGTGGCCCGGAAGAAGATCCAGGCAAACGTGACGATCGCGAACACGAATGCCTGTTTGACGAAACTCGGAACCCGATCCCGGTAGAAGGCTGTCCTTTCCAGCTCACGTGTCGCGAACCGCCCGATGGCGTGAACGGCTCCCCATAGGACGTACGTCCAGGCGGCGCCGTGCCAAAGACCCGACAAAACCATCGTCAGGAAGATGTTGCGGTAGGTGCTGAACTTGCCTTTGCGGTTGCCTCCAAGCGGGATGTAGACGTAATCCTTGAACCAGGACGAGAGGCTAATGTGCCAGCGGTTCCAGAATTCGCCAAGGCTGGTGGCGAGATATGGATTGTTGAAGTTGAGCATCAGGCGGATGCCCATCATCGCCGCGATTCCGCGTGCCATGTCCGTGTATCCGCTGAAGTCGAAGTAGATTTGCCAGGCAAACAGGAATGTCGCGAGGACGAGCGCCGGTGCCTGGAAGTCACCCGGTGCGGCGTACACCTTGTTGACGTACAGCGCCAGGTAGTTGGCCAGGGCGACTTTCTTGAACAGGCCCACGACGAAGAGGGACAGCCCATCGGCAAAATCCGCCCCCGTGATTCTTGGTGTCTCGCGCAACTGAGGCAGCAGATTCCCCGCTCGCTCGATCGGCCCTGCCAACAACCGCGGAAAGTAGGCGACGAAGGTCGCGTAGCGGATGAAGCTCTTCTCCCGCTCGATGGTCCCACGGTAGTTGTCAATGACATACCCCATCGATTGAAAGAGATAGAACGATAGGCCCGCCGGAAGCAGCATGCCCGGACGCGGGAGCAGGTAGGGGACCTGCAATGCCGAAAGCAGTGCGTTGACGTTATCGGTGGCGAAGCGTCCGTACTTGAAGACGCCCAGCAGGAGAAGACTGTTGGCGATGCTGACAAAGAGCCAGAGACTCTTGCGGCTGCTCTTAGCCATCCGCGCGACGACGAAGTAGTCCACGACGCTGACATAGGCGATCAGAATGAGATAGCGCCAGTCCAGCCAGGCATAGAAGACGTACGAGATGAGGAGCAACCAGGGCAGTCTGAGCCTCGTCCCCTTCACCAGCAGGTAGAGGGGATAGGCGACCAGGAAGAAGATTAGGAATGACCAGGTCTGAAATAGCATGTGGGGCTCTGCCTACTCCATCAAGGCACGAATGTGGGCTTCGACGGAGGCCGCCAGGAGGTTCGGCCCGTATCCACCCTCCAGCACGGAGACGAGACGGCCCTGGCAACACCTCTGAGCGATGTCCCTGACGATGCGAGTGAGCCCTGCGAATCCCTCGGTCGTGACCTTCATGCTTCCGAGAGTGTCGCCTGCCTGGGCATCGAATCCAGCGGAGATGAAGACGAAGTCGGGAGAAAATGCCATCGCAGCCGGACGAAGCTTTTGCTCGAACGCCTGGAGATATTCGGTATCTCCCGAACCGGCGGGCATCGGCACATTGATAGTACTGTTCAGGCCCGCGCCGGCTCCGGTCTCGGAGGCGCAGGCCCGTACCCGGGTAGAAAGGCCATTGATGCGTGCTGAAGTATAGCACGTTGGGATCGTCGTAGAATGCATCCTGGGTCCCGTTGCCATGATGAACGTCCCAGTCGGCGATGAGAACCTTGGCCAGCCCGTACTTCTGCCGAACATAGCGGGTACCGATGGCGACGTTATTGAACATGCAGAATCCCATGGCCCGATCCCGCAGAGCATGGTGACCCGGAGGTCGAATGGCACAGAAAGCGTTGGCGACGTCACCTGCCATCACGGCGTCGATCGCCGTCATGACCCCTCCGGCCGCCATCAAGGCCACCTCGTAGGACTTGGAGCAGACCGGGACATCTCCCGAGTCCAGGTATCCATTACCGAGTTGGCACGTGCGTCTGGCCCGATCGACGTATTCGTGACTGTGAGTCGTCTCTATCCATTCCCGCGATGCGGCTGATGGTGTCAGACGGGTGAGCCTGGCATTCAATCCGGATGATTCCAACCGGCCAGCGATTGCCTTAAGTCTTTCGGGAGACTCAGGGTGTCCCGGCGTGGTGTGATGTTCCAGATAGACCGGGTCGTAGACGAATCCCGTCTTCGGCCCAGAGGGTCTGACGCCCGCCGGGATGGCTTCTTCTCTGGGACCATCCCCAAGTCCTACGGACCTGAGGCTGCCACCCATCGATGCGGTGTTGGGGGCCGAGGTTGCCTCGGGTGCATTCCGCACGCAACGGAAGCCGATAGCGTCGTTCGCCAGGCAGGTGTCGTCGATCGCCGGGTCACTGGTTCGATAGGTGGATCGGCAACTGTCGGCGGCGGAATTCCACGCACCACCGCGAATTATCCGGTCGGTCCCTTCAGCGGGGCCCCTTGGATTCTTCTCCGGGCTCTGAGCATAATAATCCTCGGCATAACGATCGTTGCACCATTCCGCCACGTTTCCGTGCATGTCGAAGAGACCCCAGGGATTAGGCTTCTTCTGGCCGACCGGATGCGTCGTTTCCGAGGAATTCTCCGCAGACCAGGCATAATCGCCAAGCATGCGCGAATCGTTGCCGAAGCTGTATTGGCTCGAAGTGCCTGCCCGGCAGGCGTATTCCCACTCCGCTTCAGTGGGCAGGCGATAGCCATTGGCGTCGAAGTTGCACTCCCACGTCTGCTCGTCGTAGCACGGCTCGAGGCCCTCCGCCATCGACCGGTCGTTGCAATAGAGGGCCGCATCGGTCCAGTTGATCTGCTCCAACGGCTGGTTGGCGCCTTTGAAGTGGGATGGGTCGGGAAGCTCGTATTTACGGAATTGATCCTGGACCACCTCATGCCGGTCCATCCAGAAGGAATCGATCCATACGCGGTGCACGGGGGACTCGTCGTCTTGCCCCTTCTCGCTGCCCATCTCGAACCATCCTTCCGGGATGACCACCATCTCGATACCGCTCTCGGTCGTTCGCAGTTCGGGTTTCTGGGCGACCTCCTCTTTCCGTTGGCAACCCAGGACGGCCAAGATGGCTGTCACGATCAGAAGTGCTCTTGTTCCCAGTTTGGTGGAGTGTCTGTCCATCGGCTTTCCTTCGCGTCTGATGGTAGTTCGCGTGCTATTTGCCTGTTGAAGCGATCGGCACCCAGTCCGGCTCCTTGTCTTGGTGACCGTCGGTGGTGACCTGGACCCATTTGCCGTTCAGGTCGCTGACGCAGATGTTCCATCCGGGGGCGTTGCCACCGACCATTTCGTTCGCCTCGGGGCCGTAGCTGAATGCGATGTACTTCCCGTCGGGCGAGAAATCGGTGTGATAGGTTTCACATTCCTTGTCGCATTTCACAAATGGATGAACGTGGGTCACTTGAGGCTTAGACGAAGTAAAGTCGATATCTGCATAGCACAGATCCCAGTCCGTCATGCCCCACGCAATCTTCGTTCCGTCGGGGTTGAAATCGGGCCGACACCCCGTGACCCCGAACTTCGTCAGGTCGTACACGGCCGTTCCATGGGCCTCGAATGCCAAGATAGCGTGGTCGTGTCCCATGCCACCATGCACGGTCGCGACAAACCAGTTGCCATCCGGAGACCAGCAGATATTGTACAGGTGATGCAGATCTTTGTTCGGGTGTGGTTTGTGCTCGCCCGTCTTGAGGTCGTAATAGACCAATCCTTTGGTAGCAAAATCCTGGATCGTGTAGCGACGGTATTCCCCATTCAGATAGGCGATGGTTTTGCTGTCGGGACTCCAACAAGCTTGCCTCGCATTTTCGGCGACCTTTACCCGGCCCGTTCCATCGAGGTTCATATAGTAGACGTTGCGGATCTTGCTGCGTCCCGTTCCTTCATCCGCGACGAAACACACCTTGGTTCCATCGGGCGATGCGTGAGGGTACATTTCATCGATGTCGGGCGTCTTCGTGAGATTGACGGGATTCGAGCCATCCGCATCGATCAGATAGAGCTCCCAGTTCTCCTTCCCGTCGGTCTCACGGAGCGTCTCGTAGACGATCTTGAACGGGATCGAAGCCAGATCGAGTTCGGAGGTGGGGTAGGGGTGCAGCAAGGCTCCGGGCAGTGCCGCTGGCTCGTCATGACCGGCCAGCGTCACGTTCGACATCAGGAGCAACACCAGAGACAACGAGGCGATCACATACAACACGCGATGCGGATGAGCTGATGCATTTGTCATGTCCTGTCTCCTCAACAAAATACGATCGCAGGCGGGTATCCCGCCGATTCGATCCTTGCCTCCTCATGGGTGGACGGCACTTAATTCGAGCCGGGCGTCTGCGGAATCGGCACCCAGTCAGGTTCTTTGTTGTGGTAGCCGTTATCCGTGATTTGGACGTATTTGCCGGTCAGGTCGCCGATGCAGATGTTCCAGCCTTCGGCCATGCCTCCGACCTGCTGACCACCTCGCGACGGACCATAGCTGAAGACAACATACTTGCTGTCGGGCGAAAGGTCCACGTGGTAGACCTTGTATCCGCGAGCACACCGGACGATCTCGCGGATGTTGGTGACTCTGGGCTCGGGGCCCTTCAGATCGATGTCCCCAATCTGGAGGTTCCAGTCGGTTTCCCCCCAGACCATTTGCGTCCCGTCGAGACTAAAATCCGGTCGACACCCCTTGACGCCCCAGGCCGCCAGATCGAACACCCGTGGTCCGAAGGCGTCGAATGCGATGATCGTATCGCTGTAGCCCATGCCTCCCGACACGGCGGCCAGGAACCATTTGCTGTCAGGTGACCAGCAGATGGCATATAGATGGTGCAGGTTCGTGTTCACATGGGGCCGGGTCCACTGGTGTTCCAGGTAGTAGAACATCAAGGCGTCGGTGGCATATTCTCGCGTGCTGAAGCGTTCGTATTCATCGGTCAGGTAAGCGATACTCTTGCTGTCAAAGCACCAGCAGGGCTCGCGAGCGTGCTCGGCGACATGGACGCGGTCCGAGCCATCGATGTTCATGTAGTAAACGTGTCGTACCCGACGTCTTCCGGACCCCTCATCCACGACGAAGCAGATCTTGGTGCCATCGGGGGAGACGTGCGGATACATCTCGTCCACATCCGGCGTATTGGTCAGGTTGACCGGATTCGAGCCGTCCGCATTCATCATGAAGATTTCCCAGTTCGATTTCCCCTCCGTCCGCCGATAAGTCTCATGGACGATCTTGAACGGAATTTTCGCCAGGTCGATCGCCTCGGGGGGCAGGGGGATCTGCTTCGGTCGCATGTGGATGGTCCTCGCCTCGGATTCAGCGGCTGCCTCGACCCTCCCAGGGGTGGCGGCTTGGGCGGTGGAAAGCCCCGCCAGAGCCAGCATGGCCACCAGGGCCAGTGATGAACGCTTCATGGTGCGCATTCCTCGAAACAAACGTCAGGATCTGGACCGTTTCTCGCAGGATAGCATATCTCCTGTCTTCGGACAGTGCAAGGGGCCTTGAGTGGCCTGATAGCCGGCTTCAGCCGTCTGGCCGCGGACGCGGGCCTCTGCCTGTGCCCCAGGGGGCTCTGACCGGGATCCTGAGAACCGGCGGGGCTGGAAGCCCGTATTCACGTAACTGATGGACTGGATCACCGATTTTTCTTGTGGCTTTCCCGGCCGGTATGATACGATAGATGCTGTCTTTCGCTGGGAGCTTCTTATGAATGGTCAAACCATATCTCGAGGGGGTGTCTGAGATGCGGAAAGCTTTTACACTCATCGAACTGCTCGTTGTCATCTCGATCATCGCAATCCTCATGGCCGTGCTCATGCCTGCCCTGCATCGGGCCCGCGAACAGGGGCGCCGAGCCGCCTGCCTGAGCAATCTCAAGCAATTGAACCTGGCCTGGATTATGTACGCCGACGAAAACGACGATCGGCTGGTCAACGGCGCCACGGGCTACAGCAACTCCAACCAAAGCTGGGGCGACCACAGCGGTGAACGCGCCTGGATCGACGGCTACCATCCGGAGGACCTGGAAGCCGCCAAGCTGGATATACGCAACGGAGCGCTATGGCCTTACGTCAAGAGCGAGAAGGTCTACCGTTGTCCCACCGGCAGGAAGGGAGAGGCGTTCACGTACTCGATCATGTTCTCGATGAACGCCGTCAACCATCCGCCGACGCAAGGCGTGCGCGGGGCGCACATCAAGAGGCGAAGTGAGATACGCAACCCGGCGCCCGCTTATCGACTGGTTTTCATCGATGAGGGGAAGATGACGTCCGATGCGTATGCCGTCCTCTACGACCAGGAGCAGTGGTGGGATGATCCGCCTGTCCGGCATGGCGACGGAACCAACGTGTCGTTTGCCGATGGGCACAGCGACCACTGGAAATGGCGGGGGATCGATACCATCAAGCGGGCCCGGCTCATGGAGGATCAGCACGTGAGCAACTGGACGCCTGAGACGCAGGAAGGGTACGAGGATCTTTACAAGATGCAGAAGGGTTGCTGGGGGAAACTCGGTTACACGCCAAGCCACTGAGTCTAGTGTGCGGCGGGTGTTCTGACTCGTGGATCGGCTTTCCACGGGCAGTTGACGGATCGAGGGAGTTGAAGAGAGCTGCAAGTGCGGAAGGAGCTATGCACCTGTCTCGGAGAAGGAAGTGCGCTTATGTGTGTGGGCGCTGCGTGAGTACATTCATTGAGCACTGAAGGAGGACTGACTATGCACAGGAAATCGTTCTATTTGATTCTCTTGATTCTGGTGTTCGGTCTGGCCGGCAATGCGCCGGCTGACCTCGTTGGGCACTGGAAATTTGATGAGGGCTCCGGTACCGATGCCCATGATTCCAGCGGAAACGGCAACGATGGCACACTGCAAGGGGCGCCCGAATGGGTGGCCGGCGTCTTGGGCGGTGCTTTGAAAGTGGCTGGAAACGATTGGGTGGACTGTGGGAATGTCCTCGAACTTACGGACGCGATCACGATCTGTTGCTGGGTCAATCCGGATGCGCCCGGTGGCGAGCAGGGGCTTGTCGGTCGCAGCGGAAATTATGCCCTCAAGGGTCACGAGACCGGGGTCCGTTTCACCACTCCGGGCATCCTGGATCACAGCAGCACCAATATTACGCTGGAGGGCGGCACCTGGCAGCACATCGCGGCCACCTTCGTGCCCAGTCAAACCGGCGGGCTCATCTTCTACTACAACGGTGAGGAAACCGAGCGAATAGACAGCTCGGCGATAAATGCCGGCACCGGGCCTCTGCTTCTTGCCAGCAATCAGTGGGGCGAGAATCTGGTCGGTGTAATCGACGATGTGCGGATCTACGACCATGTTCTGACGCCGGAAGAGATTGCCGAAGCGATGAAAGGCACAAGTCCCGGAGCGGCGACCAATCCGAGTCCGGCTACCGAGGCAACCGATGTGCCTCGTGATGTCGTTCTGAACTGGACGGCGGGTGAGTTTGCTGCAACGCATGATGTCTACCTCGGAACGTCGCTTGACGACGTCAACGCAGCCAGCCGGGCCAACCCGCTGGGAGTCCTGGTCAGCCAGGGCCAGAGCGATGCGGCCTACGATTCTCCCGATCTTCTGGAATACAACCAGACGTATTACTGGCGAATCGACGAGGTCAACGCCGCTCCCGACAACACCATCTTCAAAGGCGACATCTGGAGCTTCACCACCGAGCCGTTCGCCTATCCGATTGAAGGCGTCACGGCGACAACTAACGGGGTCTCCGACGCAGGCGTGGGGCCTGAGAACACGGTCAACGGTTCGGGGCTCAATGCGGCCGATCAGCACTCAACCAACAGCGATGATATGTGGCTGGCGACGGCTCCTGCGGATGAATCCCTGTGGGTCCAATACGAATTTGACAGAGTCTACAAACTTCACGAGCTTCTGGTCTGGAACTACAACGTAGAATTTGAGTTGATTCTGGGCTTTGGACTCAAGGATGTCACGGTAGAGTATTCGACCGACGGTGTAGACTGGACGGTTCTGGGTGACGTGCAATTGAACCAGGCAACCGCCAAGAACACGTACACCGCGAATACGGCGGTGGATCTCCAGGGCGTCGCGGCCAAATACGTCAGACTGACCGTCATTAACGGCTACGGGTTTATGGGCCAGTATGGACTCAGCGAAGTCCGGTTCATGTACGTCCCCGCGCAGGTGCGCGAACCACAGCCGGCGGACGGAGCGACGGACGTGGATGTGAACACGTCACTGACGTGGCGTGCAGGTCGCGAGGCTGTCTCGCACGAAGTCTACCTCAGCACCGACGAGGCGGCTGTGGCTGAAGGTGCTGCGCTGGTCGACACCGTCGGCGCCGCTAGCTACACGCCGACCGGTCTTGAGTTTGGCCAGATGTACTACTGGAAGATCAACGAGGTCAATGAGGCCGAAGCTATCAGCTCATGGGAAAGCGATGTCTGGAGCTTCGTCACCCAGGAATATGCCTCGATCGATGACTTCGAGAGTTACACCGACGATATCGAAGCCGGTCAAGCCATATTCGATACCTGGATCGATGGCTGGATCAACGACAACGGTTCGACCGTCGGGTATTTCGATGCTCCGTTCGCCGAAGGCACGATCGTCAACAGTGGCAAGCAGTCCATGCCTCTGCAATACAGCAACGTTGACTCACCCTGGTATTCGGAGGCCGTTCGGACTTGGGATACGCCGCAGGATTGGACGGGCAATAGCGCCGATACGCTGGTGGTGAACCTGCGAGGCAACCCGCCTGTCTTCCTCGAACGTGCTGACGGCTCGATTCTCATGGGGAGCACCGGTGGCGACATCTGGGGCACGGCCGACGCCTTCCGTATGGCCTACAAGACGCTCAGCGGAGATGGCTCCATCGTTGCCCGCGTGGATAGCATTGTCAACACCAGTGCCTGGGCCAAAGGCGGTGTGATGATCCGCAACAGTCTCGATGCGGGCGCAACACACGCCATGGTCGTGGTCACGCCGGGTAATGGCGTAGCTCTCCAGAACCGTCCGACGATGAATCAGGACTCTCTGAGCATTAATGAAGCCGGGCTGACGGCCCCGTATTGGGTGAAGCTGACGCGGGCGGGTGACACGCTGACGGCCGAACGCAGTGCCGACGGCACGACCTGGGTCAGCATTACGGCTGACGCGGCTGCCTCCAGCGTGACGATCCCGATGGCCAACGACGTTTACATCGGCTTGGCGCTGGTCAGCAACAATGCCGGGGCCAGTCCAACGGAGGCTGAATTCTCCAACGTCAGCACGACCGGCAACGTGAGCGGTCAATGGCAGACGGAAGACATCGGCGGTGGGCAACTGACCAGCAACGATCCTGAGCCGGTCTACGTGAGGGTTGAGGATACCTCCGGAAACACCGCGACTGTGGTCGATCCGGACGCCGAGGTGGCAGTGAGCTCGTCGTGGCAGGAATGGCAGATTCCATACAGCGATCTGAGCGGTGTCAATCTGTCGAGGGTTCAGAGCCTGACCATTGGCGTCGGCAATCCCGACAGTCCTGCGCCAGGCGGCGCCGGGATACTCTACATCGACGATATCGGCTTTGGCTCGCCTTATGTCACGCCATAGGCGTTTGCTGTTCTGAAAGCGATTCTGTTGATACGAAATGGGGCCCGTGCCTTTGATGGTGCGGGCCCCATTGCTTTTGGGCGATGTTGCGTCAGCTCGATTGTGCCGGACTACTGCTCCGGGAAGTGCCACACAATGTCGTACTCGGTCTCCTGTTTGGGCTGTTTGGCAATGCCTCCATTGTCTTTCTGATCCGAACCGACGCTGTAGAGTTCGAAGCCCGTACCTCGGCGCCGGTAGACCAGATTGCCGTTGCAGAAGGGATCGCTGACGTCTTTGGCCTCAAGCGCGTCCAGCGTCTCGGGTAAGCTGCCGCTTGTGGTTCTGTATCGCAGCAAAGCCAATCCTGCTTCGGTGATGCGGATATCCGCGATCGTGTTCAGGTACATCACTTTGACTCGGCCCATGGCGGGCGATGAGGATTCCCGTAAGAGCATGACGCTTGTCGATCTCGGAGTATCTTTTGTCGAATGCCTCCGTCTCGTTCGGGTCAAACGGCACCGTGGACTGTTTCGTGCAGTCAAGCATCCACCGCAGATCGGCGGCGTGATCAGCCAGGTGCCTGAAGGCGACTACTCGTACCGGAACACTGGCTTCATCTCGATTCCAGGCGTTCAGAGCCGCCGCAGTGACCCGTGCCTTCAACGTCTCGGAGGGGCCGGGCAGATGCGCCTGCTTCATCGGACGCTCTGTCTTCTCTTGTCCCGTATCAGCTTTGCTCATGATAACTGCTCGTTCGGCAGCGCTCGCAACTTCTCCATGGCGTAGCGAGATCGGCTCGCCGCGGTGTTGAGAGGGATGCTTAGGAGATCCCCGATTTCCCGGAGGGTCTTGCCGCGATACACTTTCAACATTACAACCTGACACTGGGAATCAGGCAGACGGCCCAGGGCGTTCTCTATCAGGTCCACGAGTTCAGCGCGTTCCCGCCCGTCGTTTGACGCGACCAGCCAGGGGCTGGCGATCGCACCGTCGCTTCGGGCCCTCGACCGGTGCCGCACGTGCGAAATGGCTTCATTTCGGGCGATACGGTAGACATAGGCATCGAGCCGCCGAGCCTTCGCTAATCTGCGGTGCTTGCGCACAATCCGCACGAAGACGGCCTGGAGGTCGTCCGCGTGCCGTCGTCACAGCAATTCGACGGCCGCCGGATCGTTCGCTCTCAGCGCTTCTCGTATGGCGTCATCTACCGAACGCTTACCCAAACTATTGTCCCCGGGTCAGATGTCCATTCTC
Source organism: uncultured Phycisphaerae bacterium (assembly GCA_963726475.1). GTDB lineage: Bacteria > Planctomycetota > Phycisphaerae > Sedimentisphaerales > Anaerobacaceae > Anaerobaca. The sequence continues at coordinate 35,206 of CAVSCO010000104.1, forward strand.
AAGGTAAGACGCAGCGAACCGGAGCGTCTTGTCTACGTAAAACAGATTCTTTCGTCCATCTTGACACGAGTCGGGCCATGGGGGAAGATGCGTCGGGAAGAATATCACAATCCGGAGTGCCAGGTCCGGCGTTTAAGGTGGAATGGCCGAAGGTGGGTTGTGAAGCTTTGCAGGTGGAACTGAGAAACCGGGTCTCATGGATGGCTGAAAAGGGAAAGCCGAAGAACATCCTACGAAAACAACTGGCCATGCGTCGTGTCCTGCTGGCCTTGCTGCCCTGTGTGGCAGGAGGGGTCTATTTCTTCGGCTGGAGGAGCCTCTTCCTGGTGCTTTGGGCCGGTGTGGTTGGCTTCGTGGTCGAGTCCATCTTCACCCGCCAACGCAAGGAGCCGGTCACCGAGGCGGTTTTTGTCACCACGACCCTGTTTGCACTGGTCATGCCTCCGACGGTGCCTCTGCACGTGCTGACGATCGGGGTGGTCTTCGCCGTCATGTTCGCCAAAGAGATCTTTGGTGGGTTCGGACGCAACATCTTCAACCCGGCCCTGGCAGGGCGATGTTTCGTCTATATCTGCTTTCCGGTCGCTTTGACAGCCACCTGGGCCCCCGCGGCCGATGGTGTCCTGGGTGCGTTGAACGCCTGGACTACGGCACCGACGACCGATGCCATCTCGGGTGCCACACCCATGGCGGATCTCAAGGCCGGTAAGATCGTCCTGAGTTCCGACGCAGGCGCGACATCCAAAGTTCCCTTTGACGTGCCTGAAGGAACCAAAGTGGAACTCAAGCGAGGGGCTCTCTTCCGGGCGCTGGCCTTCGGACGGATCAGCGGGACAATGGGAGTCACCAGCGCGCTGCTCATCGTCATCGGAGGACTCTACCTCTTCTATACGAAGACGGCCAACCGGACCATTATCGTGACCTTGATCGTCACGTACGCCGTGCTCAGCCAGGTGCTGCACTGGGCAGGAGTCGAACCGGTGCCGGCTGGCTGGACGGCCCTGCTGGGGGGCGGCTTCCTCTTCGGCGCGTTCTTCATGGCGACCGACCCGGTCAGCGCTCCGAAAACGGAGATGGGCCGGATCATCTATGCGATCATCATTGGCGCGTGCGCCGTCGTGATACGCAATTTCTCTATCTTCAACGGTGGCCTGATGTTCTCTATCCTGATCGGCAATATGTTCGGGCCCATCCTGGACTACGCGGTTCGGGCACGTCAGTCGGCCAAGAAGGCCCGGGGGCAAGCGGCATGAAAGAGCAACGCTGGTTCCCCATCCTGTACATGTTTCTTACGACGGCGTTCTTCAGCACGATCATCATTGGTTTCACCTCCATGACGAGGCAGCGCGTCGAGGCCAATCAGAAACTGGCCTTTGAGAGAGCCGTCATTAGCGTCGTACCGGAGCTTGCCGGCGAGAAACTGAGCAATGCCGAGGTCCATCAACGTTTCACCGAGATGGTCGACGAGCCCACTGAAGCGTCAGGCGGGGCCTACACGGTCAAGAAAAACGGACAACTCATGATCTACGCGCTGCCCGTTTCCGGGCAGGGCTTCTGGGCGCCCATCGGAGGCATCATTGGCATCGAACCGGACAAGAAGACTGTCACGGGCATTGCCTTCTACCAGCAGAACGAGACGCCCGGACTGGGCGCCGAGATCACCAAACCTCCGTTCCGCAACCAGTTCAAGGGCAAGGTGCTCGCCTCGCAAGGTAAACCTCTCGGTATGAAGCGTCCCGGCGAGGAGCTGGGCAACAGCAACGTCCATGCGATCACCGGGGCAACGCAAACCAGCACTCGCCTCGAAGGGATCATCAACTCGGCCCTGACCCAGTGGCAATCCAAAATAGGCAAGGAGGGCACGGTATCATGACACCTCCCAAGGCCGAATCCCAGACCAAGAACATCATCCTGACCGGGCTATGGCGCAACAACCCGATCTTCAAGCAGGTGCTTGGCATCTGTAGCACGTTGGCCGTGACCAATCTGGTGCTCAACACCACCGTTATGTGCGTCGCCCTGGTGTTCACGGTCTCACTGAGTTCGGCCAGCGTCTCGCTGCTGCGAACGTTGACGCCCCGCAATATCCGCATGATGGTCGAGACGCTGATCATCGCATTCTACGTGATCATCGTCGATATCCTGCTGAAGGCGTACTGGCCCGAGATGAGTACCAATCTCGGTCCCTACGTCGGCCTGATCATCACCAACTGCATTGTCATGGGCCGATGTGAAGCGTTTGGCAACAGCAATCCACCCGGCCGGGCGTTCCTGGACGGCGCCTTCAGCGCCCTGGGCTACTCTTTCATCCTGCTGATCATCGCGACGTTCCGCGAAGTGCTCGGGATGGGGACCTTCGCGGGACTGCCCGTACCGTTCTTCTCAGGACCGGCCTGGGACAAGTGGATCATCATGGTCATGCCCCCCGGGGCCTTCTTCATGCTGGCCATCGTGATATGGGTGTTCCGATCGATTCAGATCAGAATGGAGGCGAAGACGAAATGAACGTCGGAGCGGAAATCTGGCAGGCTGTCACGGTATGCGTCGCAGCCGTTTTCACGCAGAACATTCTCCTGGCCTACTTCCTGGGCCTTTGTCCTTTCATCGGGGTCTCGCGCGAAGTCAAGACCGCCTTTGGCCTCGGGCTGGCGGTGATCTTCGTCATGACCACTACGACGCTGCTGAACTGGTTGGCCTACCATTATGTGCTCCAGCCTTTGGGGCTGGAGTTCTTCCGATTCATCCTGTTCATCGTCATCATCGCGGCGTTCGTGCAGTTCGTGGAGATGGCGATCGAACGATTCTCACCGTTCCTGTACCAGAAGCTTGGCGTGTTTCTCCCTCTGATCACGGTCAATTGCGCCATCCTCGGCGCCTCGCTGTTCATGGTGATTCGCGACTATTCGTTCATCGTTACCATCGGCTACGGGCTTGGCAGCGGTATCGGCTGGTTCCTGGCGATTATGGCGATGGCCGGCATCCGGCAGAAGCTCGCCAACGACCGGATTCCAGCCGGGTTGCAGGGGCCGGGGATTACGCTGATCGTCGCCGGTCTGATGGCATTGGCGTTCATCGGGTTCGCCGGTGTACTCCAGGGAAGATAACGTCGGAAACATTCGCACGGGAGGTCAATGATTGCGTCCACACTGATCTCGGTCCTTGTCGTCAGCCTCATCGGGGGAGGCCTGGCGGCCGTTCTGGTTGTTGCCGAATACTACCTGGCCAATTACGGTCCATGTAAGATCACGATTAACGACGACAAGGAGTTGACTATCCAGGGGGGCAAGGAACTGCTCGGAACCCTGGCGAGTGAGAAGTTGTTCATCCCCAGCGCCTGCGGGGGCCGGGGCACGTGTGGACTGTGCAAGCTCAAAGTGCTGGAAGGGGCTGGACCGCTCCTGCCGACCGAGGAACCCTTCCTGGATAAGGCCGAGAGAGAGTCGAACGTCCGGATGGCCTGTCAGGTCAAGGTCCGAAACGACTATCAGCCTTTCCTGCTGGATAAACCCCTACGCGAATGGGGACAGTTACGGAATATCTCATTAAAGGCCCGCACATTAGCCCCTTTATGCTTCGCCTTACATCTGCCGGAGCGATTGAATCCTGCCTCCGGACCGATGATTCACATTACGCCGTAAGTAAAACAATCTTACAGCCCAATACCTGGTACCATCTCGCCCTTATTTATGACGGCGATTCTCAAGGACTGTACCTTAATGGCCAACTGATTTCTTCCACATCTTTAAGTGGCAATTGTCAGTCGACCCAAACCGGAACACAATTGCCGGGCTTACTCCCCTGGGAACATTTCCCTTTGAAGGAATGATAGATGAAATAGCGATTTTCAGCAGGGATTTGAGTCCCGGGGAGGTTGAAAAACTTTACTATGGAGAAACAATCGCGGAACAGGATGCCTTGCCGGGGAGTGAAAAAAGTTATTACACCCTTGACCTCGGGGGTGTTCATGGAGCAGCTGTAGCGAATCCGCAATTGTCGCAGTATCTTGAGGGAACCACTGTGGAGCTCACGGCCGAACCCTCGGATAGTATGTATGAATTTGATCATTGGGAAGGAAGTCTTACCGGGAGTGATTATCCTGCGACAATTGTCATGGACAGTAATAAAAGTGTAAGCGCTGTTTTTCGCATAGCTAACAGATTTATTCCTCCCTATCCAATTGATATATATGCATTACGGGAAGCTGTTATTATTTCCTTTAATGAAGAGATTAATCCGGCTTCGGTTACAGACCTTACGCATTATGAGATTACCCCGGAGATATCAGTCTTGGAAGCCCGGCTCCCGGAAGACGGTAAGACGATTCAACTCATCACCACCCCCCACGCCGAAGGCAGTTACACACTGGAACTTTCCGGTATTATGGATTCCTATGGTAATAGTATGGATCCTGTTACCCTGAATTATAACTATGAGGCCTTTGATCCAACAGACCTGGAGGCGTACTGGGATTTTAATGAACCCGGCGGGGCGTATGCCTTTGATAAATCCGCCTACCGCCGGACCGGTCTGCTCATGAATGGCGCGTGCCGTGGAGATGGCGTGAGCGGGAATGCTTTACTGTTAGACGGGACCGATGATTATGCGGATTTCGGGGTTGGTACTTATAACCTGGATTCCCGTATCAGCCTTGCTTGTTGGACCTGAAGATTGAGATCCCGGAAGAGTTGCTGGCCATCCAGGAGTACACATGTCGGTGCGCCAAGATTGTCGATCTGACCCATGATATGAAGCTCTTTCGCCTGGAATTGATCGAGCCGGCGAGGATGAAGTACACCCCGGGCCAGTACGTGCAGTTGAGAACGCCCCCCTACGAGAAGAGCAAGCAAGAAGTCTACCGGGCCTACTCGATTGCTTCCGACTCGGCTGAGGAAGGGGTCATCGAGCTGATCATTCGTCTGGTCCCGGGTGGGATCTGCACGACATACTGCTTCGAGCATCTCAAAGAAGGCGATGAGATGATGATCAACGGTCCCTATGGGGACTTCAGGCTCTCTGAGACGCAGGCGCCGATGATCTTCATCGCTGGTGGTTCGGGGATGGCTCCGATCAAATGCATGCTGCATCATATGAAGAACACGGGTAATACGCGAAAGGCGGCATACTATTTTGGTGCCAACGCGGTTCGAGAATTGTGTCTGACCGACTTGATGCACAGCTTCGAGTCGGAGCTTGCCGATTTCCGTTTCGTGCCGGTCATTGCTTCTACGGAAAACGATCCCGACTGGAACGGAGAAACGGGGTTGGTGACCCAGGCCGTGCAAAGGGGCTACTCCGACACGTCGCAGCATGAGGCGTACCTGTGTGGCAGCCCGGGCATGATCGACGCTTCGGTCAAGGTTCTCATGGAACTGGGTATGCCCGAAACGAACATATTCTACGACAAGTTTGCGTAGGGGCGGATAGTGATTTGCCCGTCGATTATCGTGGAGAATGTCCGATGAAACAGTCGCCCGACATGCAGAAGCTGGAGGAAATCCTCCGGTCATCGACTCTGGTGGCCGATGGTTTCATGGGCAACGATTCTCGTCCTGTCACCGAGGTGATCGAGGCCGACGCCGCCAAGCTGTCCAAGCTGGACGTTTCCCCGGAACAACTTGGTGCCCGGATGAGCGAGATCACGGAAGTGGCCAAGAAGGCACTGGGGACCTGGGCGAAGGTTGACGAGGTTCGCCAGGCCAAGATCGACGAGGCCCGTGGACTGATGGTGTGTCCCTGGCCACACGAGGCCCGATTCGCCAAGAGAGTCACCACGGTCCGAAGGACGGATTCGAGCGAAACCATTCAATGGTCCGACCTGAATATTCATCTCATCTCGACCCACGGCTTCTTCGAGGGCAGAGGTTCGGCCTTCCGGATCGACCCGGCCCTCCTGGTACGCATCATATTCTGATTTGCCCGTCCCGCTCGACCACTTCTCCTCTCTCCTCAGGGCATATCCGGCACGTCCCTCTGGCCCGGAGACTACCCGGCCACAGGCATTTCGTGTAAGATGACGATACGCTTGAAAGTGTTTCTGACCACCAGATGAGGTATGCTGATGCATTTGAGCCGTGTTGTCTTTCGCCCGGATACGTTCCCTACCAGGGAGCACTACCCGTTCAATCTTGGCATCTTCCATGAAACCGACCACTTGGTCTTCGATCGCCCGGTGACGATGCTGGTCGGCGAGAACGGCACGGGCAAGTCGACCCTGCTCGAAGCGATCGCACGCAAGGCGGGCATCCACATTTGGCGGGACCGTGGTGGGAGCCGCTTCACGGTCAATCCCTATGAGAACCGATTTCACCAATGCATTTCGATCGACTGGGCCGAAGGTCGCGTGCCGGGTTCGTTCTTCGGGTCGTCGGTGTTCCAGGACTTTGCCCGTATTCTGGATGAGTGGGCCTCCTCCGACCCGGGGCAGCTCGAGTACTTCGGGGGCAAGTCTCTGCTGACCCAGTCGCATGGCCAGTCGATCATGTCGTTTTTCAAGGCCCGCTACGAGATCAAAGGGCTTTACTTGATGGACGAGCCCGAGACGGCGCTGTCGCCTTCGACGCAGATCGCGCTGGTGAAGCTGTTGAGCCGGATGGCGGCCGCCGGACATGCTCAGTTCATCATTGCGACGCACTCGCCCATCCTGCTGGCTTGCCCCGGTGCGACGATCTACAGCTTCGACCACATTCCCATTCGGCCCGTGGTCTGCGAACAGACGCAACACTACCAGACGTATAAAGCCTTTGTGAATGATCCCCACAAGTACTTCGATGGGTAGCAAGGTAGGGCTTCTACAATGGCCAAGGCAATAGTAGGCATCCAGACGAGAGGGCATATCGTTGTCTTAGCGGCTTTGATGCTTTTAACCGGGACGTGTTGGGCGGGCAGCGAGAGCCAGTTACGAGGGAATTCAGCTCAGCGCAGACGGAAAGCACTTCGTCGGGGCTCAATCGGGTAAACGATTTGTCGTTTGGGGCGTCAACTACGATCACGATGCCGACGGACGCCTGCTTGAAGACTACTGGCAAGATGAATGGCCGACGGTGGTGGAGGATTTTGGCGAGATCAAGGCGCTCGGTGCCAATGTCGTGCGCATTCATTTGCAGGTCGCCCGGTTCATGAAGACGCCGCAGGAACCCAATGAGGCCTCGCTGTCGCGGTTGGCGGACCTCGTGCAACTGGCCGAGCGAACCGGGCTCTATCTCGATGTCACTGGCCTGGGCTGTTACCACAAGCAGGACGTGCCCACCTGGTATGACGCGATGAATGAGTCCGACCGCTGGGATGTTCAGGCCCGGTTCTGGGAAGCGGTTGCGAAGACGTGCGCGAACAGCAATTCCATCTTCTGCTATGATCTGATGAACGAGCCGATCCTGCCAGGTGCCGGTAAGCCGGAGACCGACTGGCTGGCGGGCGAGTTCGCGGGCAAGCACTTCGTCCAACGCATCACGCTCGATCTCGCCGGACGCAGCAGGAAGCAAGTTGCCAAGGCCTGGGTCGATAAACTCGTCTCCGCCATTCGAAGGCATGACAACAGGCATATGATCACGGTGGGAGTGATCCCCTGGGTGCTGACATTTCCAAAGGCCAAACCTCTATTCTATTCGAAGGAAGTCAGCGAGAACCTGGATTTCGTCAGCATTCACGTCTATCCGAAGACAGGTGAGATCGACAGAGCCTTGGAGGCAATTGTGACCTATGAGATCGGCAAGCCTCTGGTCATCGAGGAAATCTTTCCTCTGAGCTGTAGCCTCAACGAGATGGACGATTTCATCAATGCCTCACGGAAGATGGTCGATGGCTACATCAGTTTCTACTGGGGTAGACCGGCCGACCAGTATAACCAGTCCGGCATCGACATGACCGGCATGCTCATCGGCGGATGGCTCAAATACTTTCGCACCAAGGCCCCCGAAATCCTCGGTCCGCCTAACGGCGATGACTGATACAGCGCGTGAGTCACAAATTCATTCCGCGTTCTATCTCCAGGTGCGGGTGCGGTCGGCGCGGGGTTGGAAGGCGGCGGACATCGATTGGGCCCGGGCTTTGAGGAGAACCTGGCGACCTGCTTCGTTTCGGGTGTAGACCAACTCGCAGGGGCCGACGTGGCGGTCCCACATCTTGCGGAAATGCTCGGCAGACTCCTTGTTCTTGGCGAGGATCTTGGGCACGGCGTGATAGTCCTTCCGCATCAGAGGCCCGAGTGGGTTCTTTCGCACGAGGAGATAGCGTGGATTGTCGATGGGTCCGAGCAATTCCTGTAGGGCTTCAAGAAAGACCGACCGTTCACGCGTGGTTGCACCTTTGAGCGAGCAAGTGACGAATCCATAGTCGCGGCGTTCTGCGATGACCCGTAAATGCGGAGAGCGCGTTTCGATGACGTTGGCCTGAACCAAGGCCTTAAGCACGGCTTTGCCGATCTGCCTCATACTGGATGCGACCGGGCCGTGCCGGAGGAATAGCCACATGGCCTTGGCGAACTTGGGCAGTGCGGCCACCGCCGCCAGGGCCGAAGCGATCGCCAAGAGAATCATCAGCGCGCGCAATGTCATTTGGCCCGAAGAATCCTGGGCGGATTGCATCAACAGCGAGAAGACCGACACGCCCCAAAACCAGGCCTGCCACAGCACGGCCAGAATCGTTCGCGTGAAGACGAAATCGCGTGGCAATGCCAGTTGCGAGGTCGTGACCTCTTCCAGCATGGCCCCGATCCGGGCCGCACCGAGCGCCGATTCCCAGCGTGTTCTCAACCCGTCCCGATCCCGCGCCTGCTGCGTCATCACCGAGTTGATCTGATCGATACGGGCCTTGTCATAAGGAGGGTTTCCGATCCCGAGACGGGTTAGTCCGCTCTCGATCGTACGATTCTTGAACGAGACGCCAACGAAGGCCTTGAACCGACGGATCAGCGTCTCAAGGTCTTCCCCGGTTCGGCGACGCCTTCCTCCTGACAGACAAGATGCCAGATATTTGCGGTCTTGTCGGGATTGCCTTCTTCAGTTCGGATGGCCCGGCCCCGCATCTGATTGCTGAGCATGTACGATCCGACGAAGCTGGCGAGGATCAGGGCATTGACCGATGGCGCATCCCACCCTTCACCCAACAGCGCCGTCGTGCCGACCAACACGGTGATGCCGCCCTGGCGAAACAGGTTGGTGATGAGTGCGACCATCTTCTGCTTGTCGGTGCCGCGAACGGTGACTTCACAGAATCGGTCGTCGTGGGCCAGTGACTTATAGCTGATATTGGCCGGGTCGATTCCTACCGTCGGAGCGATGGTCTCCAGCGATTCCTTTGTGTCGGCCGGTACCACGGTCAGCGTCCCAGTCAGGATGCCCAGTCGCACCCCTGATGCCTTGCTGCGACGAACCTGCTCGAAGATCGGCGCCACGCCGAGCCTCTTGAGCGGCTTGGCGTCGGTCGGGTCTTTGGGGAAGTCCGCGCTGCGAACGAAATCGGTTAGGACAACCATGCGCAGGTCAGGCCCGAGCGACTGGCTCTCGATTGCGACAATGTCTTCGACGCTCTTGAGCTTCGAGACACTTCGCGTCAGCAATCGAGCGGTCTGACTCGTGCTGCGCAGGTTCACGGTTCGTCTCTCGATCGCTCCGATGCGCTTGAGGTCTCGTCCGATCTGGCCAAGCAGGCCTTTGTGTTTCTCGAAGGATTTGGCGTGGGTGTAGAGAACACCCGTCAAGAGTATCTCCAGCCATTCGAGCTTTAGTCCCGGACACTTGCGAGGTGAGAAACCGATGATCCTCAGCAGTTTTCGCGGGGGGCGACCCCGGACGTGATTCAAGAAGAACGCGACGCTCGAATAGAAGCCCGGATCGGCCAGAATTTCCTCGACGTGTGCCTTGGGTTCACGGATGCGCGGGTCGTTCTCCAGGGCCTGGACGAACGACTGATTGCCTGTGAGGGACTTGACGTACTCACTCACCTCGCGGCGGAACTCGCGGATCTCCTCCTGCTCGGCCCGCAACGGCGTCGAGATGTACATGTAATCCTGATGCGGACAGAGGTTCTTTTCCATCACCAGTTCCGGTACGGTGATCTCCGAGTCGATGGACCCGCACAGATCGACGTAGCGGTCCCACTCGAATGGCGAGACGTCGAACGGGGCCGTCGCGGTTAGCGCGACCACCGTGGGCTTTTTCAGGTGCTTCTTCACATCGACCAGGCAGCGCCACCATTCGTTTCGCAGATGGTGCGCTTCATCCAGCACGAGTGTGTGGATATCCAGATGACTCAGCTCTTTCAGCAGGGCCTCTCTGCCGGCTGATCGACCCGTGCTCTTCTTATCCTTCTCACTCTTTGTGCGTTGTTCAGGTTCATCGTCTGCATGGCCCGAGTAGACGCTGTGCAACCCCTGATAGGTTGAGACGGTGAGGAATCGAGGTTCCCGGATGTCTTTAGATATCCAGTCCGGAAGGTGCGGGCCGTAGTCGCTGAACAAGCCGACGAGCCGATCGATCCATTGGTCGCGAATAGCGACGGTCGGCGTGAAGATCAGCGTGGGGCGATTCAGTCTCCGGACCACCTCCAGACCCAGCACGGTCTTGCCCGATCCGGGAGCGGCGACGATGTGCAGGTGGTTGTCGTCCAGATAGTCGTCCAATTCCGACAGCACGCGTTGCTGGTAGGTGCGCCAAGGCCTGCGAAACTGGATGTCCGGCGGAAATGTCTTCACTTACCGTGCCCGAAGAAGAAAATACCAACAACCGAAGACGACCAGAACCTGCAAGAACAGGATGCCGATGAAAGTCATCTTGAACTTGACCTTTCGCGTCTTATGGCGAAAGACTGCCTGTGCCAGCAGGGCCCCAGGACTGCCTCCGACCAACGCCGCCAGATGTAGGATCAGCTCAGGCACGCGTCCACCGCCAACGATGGCCTGCCGCTTATCGTAGCCATAAAGCAACACGGTGACGATGTTGATCCCGAGCAGATAGGCGTACAATCCGGGTAGGCCGAGCCACCAGAGCAGGACCGATGTCACGGCGATGAGGATCGCCGCGATCCAGAAGAACGTCTTTTTCGGTTGGTGCCTGGTCATCGTCTATTCTGCCAAGGAGTCCTTGGGAACCTGCCCGACGATGGACAGATCTTCGCTCGGTTTCTTGCTCTAGACGCCGAAGGTGGCGCAGAACCGCTTTGACCGCCTTGATCAGCGCATGGTTCTTCGGGACCTTCTTGACTTTGCCCGCGATGCTTGCCAGCGGAACACTCGATATCCCGCCGGCCTTCCAGACCACCAGGCGGTTCTTGACGCCACCGACCAGCAGTTCCAGAGCGGCGTGGCCAAACATCGTTGCCAGCGTACGGTCGTGCGGCGTTGGTGTGCCGCCTCGCTGGACGTGGCCCAGGACGACCGCCCGACAATCCAGCCCTGTCTGACGATTGATGTCCTCGGCCAGTTTGTTACCGATTCCGCCGAGACGGATCGGATCGGGACTGTCTTCAACATGTTTCTGGACCACCATCTGTCCGCCCCTCTCCTTCGCCCCTTCCGAGACGACGACAATGCTGAACCGCTTGCCTCGACACGATCGCTCTCGCACGTATCGGCAGACCGTGTCGAGTTTGTAGGGGATCTCCGGCATGAGGATGACATCCGCGCCGCCCGCAGCACCGGCGTACAACGCGATCCACCCTGCGTAGCGGCCCATCACCTCCACGATCATCACCCGGTGATGCGAGCCGGCGGTCGTGTGGATCTTGTCGATAGCCTCGGTCGCAGTGGTGACGGCGGTGTCGAACCCGAACGTGACATCTGTGCCGACCAGGTCGTTGTCGATCGTCTTGGGCACCCCGATGACGGGCAGGCCTTTCTTGGCGAACTTGGCCGCCGAGGCCATCGTTCCGTCGCCACCGATGCAGACCAAGGCATCGATGTCACGCTCTTTCAGTGCGTCCATGCATTGGTCGGAGACATCCCTCATCTGGGTTTTGGCACCGGTCTTCACTGGGAAGTTGAATGGATCGGATGTATTGCTGGTCCCCAGAATGGTGCCGCCCACGGTCAGGATATTGCTCGTCTGCTCGTAGGTCAGATGGTCGATTCGGTTCTCGATGAAACCGAGATAGCCGTCCTGGATTCCCCAGACGGACAGGCCGTGCTTGTTGATGGCGGTCTTGGTTACGGCCCGAATCACGGCGTTCAGTCCGGGGCAGTCGCCTCCACCGGTCATCACGGCGATCGATTTCACTTTGGCTTTGGCCATTTCGGTCCCTCTATGTCTGCTCTGGCATTGTCAGTGCGATCATGTGGGCCCCAGTGCAGGGGCAAATCAGTTCAGCGGCCTATCTTAGCCGCTTGGCGAGCCGATGAAAACAACAATGCCTGGCATCTTCGTGTGCGTTCTTACGTGAGACCAGGGCTTGCGACCGCCAGGCGGATAATGGTACAGTAAGGCTCCACCTGGCGATTTCCGTGCGAAGTCACCGCGATGAAGGAACTGCAACATGAGCTGGGAATACAAGACAGTCAAGCTGGCCACGAAAGGATTTCTGGGGGGTAAGTTCGATGAGCGGCAACTCGATGCCTACATGAACCAACTGGGCTCCGAAGGGTGGGAACTTGTGACCGGTTTCGACACGAACAAGAGCTATGGCGAGACGCGTGACGTCATCGTGATCTTCAAGCGACCCATTTGATGGCGAGTCAGGTCGGATCACCTTTGGATTCCGGAAACGCAATGGAGAATCTCAGAACATACGGACAAGTGCCTTTCAGTGTGGCAGTGATCCACGGCGGCCCCGGTGCAGCCGGGCAAGTTGCGCCGGTGGCGCGTGAGTTCAGCGCCGATATGGGGGTGTTGGAGCCCCTGCAAACGCGACGGTCTGTTGGCGAGCAGGTCGAGGAACTGAAGAATGTGCTGCAGGCAAATGCCGATATTCCTGTGACCTTGGTCGGCTTTTCATGGGGGGCGTGGCTGAGTTACCTTTGTGCCGCGTATCATCCCCACCTTGTGAGCAAGCTGATTCTCGTTTCAAGCACGCCATTCGAAGAGAAGTACGCAGCGGGCATTCTCCAAACGCGGCTGAGTCGCCTCGACGAGGCCGATCGCAGGCAGGTTCAATCCATGATGGAGACCATGAAGGCTCCTGATGTGCCGGACAAGAATGAACTGCTGGCTCGGTTCGGCAGGCTCTTCACGAAGGCCGACGCCTACGACCCGCTGACACTCGATTGCCACGGGCTCGACGCTTCCTGGGACATCCACCAGAGTGTCTGGAGCGAGGCAGCTCATCTGCGAAGCAGTGGCCGGCTCCTGGAACTTGGCAAGCAGATCGAATGCCCGGTCCTGGCTCTCCATGGGGACTATGACCCGCATCCTGCCGACGGCGTTCGTGAGCCTTTGGAAGCTATCCTGAAAGATTTCCGGTTCATCCTACTGCGAGAGTGCGGGCACACGCCCTGGATCGAGAGCCGCGCCCGAGACAGCTTCTACGAGATACTCCGAGACCACCTTCATCCCAGGAGTTAGGTGAGACGCATGAACTGTAGCCGATTGCGCCCGTATCGTAGACGTGACCGTTCTATGGGGGGCAGGGACCGAACCGGATTTGAACACACTACAGGGGATCGAACATGATACACAGACCTCTTCCTGTCATTGCCGTTGCTGTGGGATGCGTCTATCTGAATGCGTTGGTCGCCGCGCAGGCAGGGCCGGGCGATCGAACGGTCGATTCGCGCATCGAGGTGCGAGAAGGCTTCGCGTTGAGTGTGGCTCTTTCGGGCCTGGAGCGAGCGAGGTTCATGGAGATGGCGCCGGATGGGACCCTGTTCGTCTCGCAGCCTCACATTGGGCAGATCAAAGCGTGCCGGGATACCGATGGTGACGGCTACTACGAGACGGTTGCGACTTTCGTGGACGGTCACCGGACAGTGCACGGACTGTTCTGGCATGATGGTTGGCTCTGGTTCACGGAGACGGGGGCCATTTTCAAGGGACGCGACACTGACGGCGACGGTGTGGCGGACGAGCAGAAGACGGTGATCGCGAAAGGCCGACTCCCTGAAGGGGGCGGACACTGGTGGCGTTCGATTCTGATTCACAAGGGCCGGCTCCACACGAGCATCGGATGTAGCGGCAACATCACCGACGATTCGAAGACCGAGCGGATGAAGATATGGACGTTCGATCTTGATGGCAACGACAAGAAGCTGTTTGCCGCCGGCCTTCGCAATACGGAGAAGTTCGTTGTCAGGCCTGGAACCGACGAGATCTGGGGCATGGATCATGGCAGTGACTGGTTTGGACGGGAGATTGAGGGACGCGATAACCCTGCCGGCCAGCCGATCACCGATCTGAATCCACCCGACGAGATGAATCTCTACATCGAAGGCGGCTACTACGGCCATCCTTTCATCGTGGGCAGCAAGATTCCCCGCTACGAGTATATGAATCGAAGCGATATCGTGGAGTTGGCGGCGAAGACGATTCCGCCCGCCTGGCCGACCGGAGCCCATTGGGCACCAAACGCCATGGTGTTTTACACAGGCGAGCAGTTTTCCCCCGACCATCAAGGGGACGCGTTCGTGGCTTACCATGGCTCGTGGAATCGGAGCGTTCGAAGTGGCTACTGCGTTACGAGAGTACTTTTCGACGGGGGGCGGCCCTATGGTGAGCTGGTCTACGTCAAGTTCGTCACCGACGACGGGCAGGTACTTGGACGCCCGGTGGATGTGCACGTAGCTCCCGATGGATCGTTGCTGATCAGCGATGATTCGGGTGGGCGCATCTATCGCCTTAGTGCGGCGACGAACTGATTTGACTGACCTTTCTGGGGTGAAATGATGATTGTCCGTGTCTTGACTATCGTGCTCCTCTGGCTCCTGCTGTGCGGTTGTCATGAATCACAGACAGCGCAGGTACCCGCGTCTGGATCTGAAGTCAAAATCGCGGAAGTCCCTCCCATTGAGCTGGTTGACCTGTCGCTGCCACCGGTCAGCACGTTCGAGGCCTCGTGTGCGAACTGCCACGGCCCTCAGGGTAGCTTCTTCGGTGATGAGTTTGCGCACTTGCCTGATGCGCAGTTGGGCACAGCGGTGAAGGATATGATGGAAGGTCCGGCGTTCCTAAGACCCTCCGACGCTGATCTGCTCGCGATGGTCGCCTATCATCGCGCTCTGGCGGCCAAGGAACCGTTTATCTGTGTCACGGCTTTTCATCCTCCTGCCAAAGAACAGCCGGGCTGGCTTGAAGGTCAGGCCACTCCCGGTGCCGAGGTCTCCATGAAGGGCAGCGAAGTCGCCAGCGTGGTGGCGAGCGAAACGGGCACCTGGCAGCTTCGTGGCATCGGTTCTTCTTTGCCATTGATACTCACCGCTCGGAAGGGCGGTAAGATAACCACGCTGGACCTGCACCAATCTCAATGGTCTCACGCAGCCAGGTGAGATTTCTCAGCGTCCGAGAAATGGCCGACTCACGTGGGTCATCGGGGAGATTCTGTGTTTCGACAAGGCACTGGAGTCGCTTTGACGGCCGGAGAGCAGGGAAGTACCGAAAAAAGGCGAAGGTCCGTTGGAGAGACTCGGCCGGCCGGTCGATGAACCTATTCGCATGGCTGCGACTGCGGCCCCAATCTGATATCGGGTGTTGACACAGGAGCCCACATGGCCACAACGTTGTCTCTCAGGGACGTGCTGCTTGACGGCGCAAAGGAAGTGTTTGAAACGATGGTCTTCATGACGCTGGAGGAAGTCGAAGGCCAGCGACCGGACCCTGCAGGGGTAACCTTGTTGGGAACCATCACCTTTGCCGGAAGTCTCGAGGGCTGTCTGGGGATCTGTTGTGACATGGACGGTGCCAAGGCGATTGCTGCCGGCATGCTCTGCATGGATTCGCCCGACGAGTTGTCGGATGAAGACCTGGTCGATGCAATGGGTGAGATTGCCAACATGGTGATGGGAGCGGTCAAGACCCGCATTCAGGACGATGTCGACATCATGATCTCCATCCCGGCCGTCGTCCAGGGCCGTGAATTGCGCAGCCGCGCCAACGACGGAATGGTACAGATCGTCACCGCCACGCGAATTGGCGAAGAGCACTTCGTGGAGTTCTCACTGGTCTATCGCGAGGGCAGCAAGAGGTAGACTCTTCTTGCGACGACCGGACAGGGATGTCACATTTCCGACGGGTACCTCCCGTTCTCAGGGTAGCTGCGCCGGTATCCCCCACTGAGCAAATCATCCTTGAGTGCTTCGATGGCGGCCTGGGCATGATCATCGAAGCGGGTATAGGTCGCGGTGATTGCCGAGCCCACGATGGCTCCGGTTTCACTGTCGACGACACGCACGCGCAGCTTCATCCTGTCGCCCGGTCGGCTGTCGTCTTTGTAGTAGCTGCACAGGAACAGCACTTCGACCCCCAGAATCTGCTTGATCCGGGCTCGCGTCTTGTCATTGAGACGGCCCTGGAGCAGGTCCTGTTCGCCGATGATCTTGGCCAGTTCGCCCCGCTCGACGAAGGTGATAGGCTTGCTGACAAAAGTCTTCATGTAGGCAGCCATGAAGATCTGTTCCTGTTCGGGATCAAGGCCCAGCACAGCCAGACGCTCGTAGGAGATCAACTCGGGTTTGGTGAAGACTGCGCGGGTATTGCCTTCACAGCCGACCAAGCCCAGCATAATCGTAGCGGCACAGAGGGCGGCGACCGTTTCGCCTCGTCTGGTCATTGTCGTCACTCCTTGATAAGTTCCTGGCAAATCCTGCTTTCGCCCGACCGGCAACTCATCCGGGCGTAGCACTTGCTCTCTATTGTATCGGCCAAGGCCGTCCAAACTCTGTTGTCATTCTGGCCAAGGCGGCCGCAAATCCTTCTGCTGCGGGAGGTTGTGGGAGTCTGGGGCTTTGCAGGATGTGATTTGGACGGTAGGATAGTGCGGCATATGTAGGCGGTGCGTTTCCACAGGTCCTACGTAGCCGTGTACCCATTGGAGGATTGACCCAATGCGCAGTTGGTATTATCTCCGATACGCATGACAACCATCGTGCGGTCCGTAGCGCCGTCGAAGTTTTCAACGAACAGGGCGTGGACTATGTTCTTCATGCGGGCGATATGGCCAGACCGGCTACGGCGGCTCTCTTTGCCGAACTCCGCTGCAGCCAATTCATAGCGGTCATGGGCAATTGTGACGTGGACCATGTATCGATGAAGGCGACCATTCAGTCGTTCGGAGGCGACTACTACGAGTCCGGATTTGATGGGGAGATCCGCGATAAGGCCGTCTACATGGCACACATTCCTCACTCCGTCAAGCAAGCGGCCGACAGTCAGACATACGATCTCGTCGTCTACGGTCACACGCATCATCAGGATATTCATCGCGTGGGCAAAACCCTGATTGTCAATCCGGGCGCCGCTCGGAACTGGATGACGGAAACCGGCCACGTGATCATCGTCGACTTGGCTGACATGAGTGTTATCTCCCAGCCGCTCGCATAAGGCCGGCAAGATGGCGTGCAAAAGTTCGGCACGTCGCAGGACTAAGAAGACAGCAAGGAGTATTTGGAGAATGGGCAAGATGCAGAGATGCCGCTTTCACGTTCGGTTGTGGGCGATGATCAGTCTATTGGTGGGATGCTTGACGGGGCCTCTTTCTGCTCAAGAGACTGCGCGGTCCCGTCGCCGGACAGGTCTCACAGGTTGCGGCAGGTGTATGGCGGATTCGGTTTGGCGAGCCCGAACGCTTCGTCCCATCCGCGTTTCGGGAGCGAGAACCAATGACACAGGCGATCGAGGATTTGCCCGAACCAGGGGAGTTGCCCTTCGGGGTGGGCGATATCCGATGCCAACGCCTCACAGGCAGGCTCGCGATCTACGTTCCCTGCGATGAGCCGCAGGATGAGATCTATGGCTTCGGGCTCGATCCGCGTGCCTATCGCCAGAAGGGCTATCGCAAGCGGCTGACCGTCTGCGCGGGCGTCATCACCAAGACGGGTGCCAGCCACGGTCCGGTACCGTTCTACGTCAGCACGAAAGGGTACGGCGTGTGGGTGGACACCGCCCGCGTGCCATTCGTACACGTTGCCCGTCTGACGCCCAAGGCCTCTGTCGTTCGCAAGTCTGCCGGCGCAGTGGATACAGATATCAAGACGTCGGAGTCGGATCTCTACGCCGCCCAGAATGCGAGTGGTCGCACCGAGGTCGTGTTCGATATTCCATCGGCCCGGGGCCGATATCTATGTCTTTGGCGGGCCGACGCTTCGCGAAGCGGTGCAGCGCTACAACCTCTTCTCCGGCGGAGGCTGCGTTCCCCCGATGTGGGGACTTGGGCTCAAGTACCGCACCTACACTGCCGGGAATCGCCGGACGGTGATGGACGTCGCCAACACGTTGCGCCGCCAGCACGTTCCTTGCGACGTCATCGGTCTGGAGCCAGGCTGGCAAACGCATGCCTATTCCTGCTCGCTCGTCTGGTCCGACGACCGCTTTCCGAACCATCAGGACATGGTCGATGAACTGACGCAGATGGGGTATCACCTGAACCTGTGGGAGCACGCCTATATCCATCCGACGTCGCCGTTGTTCGAGCCGTTGACGCCCCGCAGTGGCGATTTCCTCGTCTGGGGCGGGCTCGTCGTGGATTTCGCGGATCCGAAGGCATCCGACGTGTTCGCTCAATACCACGACACGGAACTCGTCCAAAAGGGAATCTCGGGCTTTAAAGCCGATGAGTGCGATCGCCAGCCCATCGAAGACAGCACGCCTTTCAACTATCCCTATTGCTCGGTGTTCCCCTCGGGCATCGATGGCGACCAGATGACGCAGCTCTATGGTTATCTCTATCAACAGAGCATCTATTCGGTGTTCAAGAATCACAACATGCGCACCTGGAGTGACGTGCGGGCGACCGCTTCGCTGGCGGCGCCGCTGCCGTTCAATCTCTACAGCGATGCGTATACGCAGAGCGAATACCTGCGCCAGCTTCTCAATGCGTCGTATACCGGCTTGCTGTGGTCGCCTGAGGTGCGCGAGGCGCCCAATCTCGAAGAGCTGCTCAGTCGCATCGGCATGGCGGTCTTCGCGCCGCAGGCCTGTCTGAATCCGTGGTTTGTCCCGAACCCAATCTGGACGCAGTTCGACAGCGCAAAGAACAAGAAGAACATTCTGCTGCCCGAGGCGGAGCAGGAGGTCGTGATCGCGAAGGTGCGCGAACTGGTGAACCTGCGAATGAGCTTGTTGCCCTATTTCTATTCGGCCTTCTATCGCTATCGCTACGAAGGGTTGCCTCCGACGCGGGCTTTGCCGATCGAGTTTCCGGAAGATGCAGCCGTTCGGAAGATTGAAGACGCCTATCTGTTTGGCGATGCGATTCTGGTGGCTCCAATTCTCGGCAACGGCGCGTCCCGTGAGGTCTACTTCCCCGCTCGTTGCGACTGGATCGATTTCCACACGAACCGTCGCTACAAGGGGGGCGCACGTATCGTATCGAAGCCGAGCCAGGTCAGACGCCCATCTTCGTACGAAACAACACGATCCTTCCGGTGGCCAAACCCGTCGAGTTCGTGGCTGACAACACCGTGTTCGACATTACCGCCCGCGTCTATGGCGATGAGCCCTCATCCTACACGCTATACGAAGATGATGGCGTCAGTTTCGATTTCGAGAAAGGCGCCTTCAACAAGGTCGTCCTGTCGTGGGCCGACGGAAACCAAGGGATCGAGCGGGTGGGCAATTTCGAGGGCCGTCGGTACCGCATCGTCGGATGGGAGAAGATGGCGATCTCTGAGGCTACCCAGTAACCGATTCCGCTCCGATCAGCGATTGATCTCGTAGTAGTACGTGGCGTAACGTCCGTCGATGCGGAAGGTGTTGCCGGTCGCGATCGAGTTCTCTATCGGTAGGCACACCATAGACGTCGACGACTTTCACCGACGTCAGCGGCTCGCCTGCGATCGAGATCGTTGCCTGAACCGGCTCCAACAGCAGGGGAGGTCCGCCGGCGTCGAGCAGCTCGGTGCCGTCCTCGCTGTAGGTGGTGCCGTACTGCTTGTCGCGGGCCATGGCCGTGATCAGGATGTGCTCCGACTCTATGAGCGGACGATTGTCAAGCGGGGTTAGCAGCAAGCTGACGAAGGGCGTATCGATGTCCTCGATCGTTACTCCAGGCAAATCGTACGAGCCGCCCTCCGCGAAGCCAACGATGCCCTGCGTCTTGTCGGATTGAATCAGCACGATGTGCCGGCCATAGTCCCACGTGAGCTGGCCCGTGTTGCTGCGTACGGTCTGTGTGGCCCGGCTCCAAAAGTCGGATAAGTCCTCGAGTTGTGACGGTGCCTGACCATCGGCGATCTTGAGTGTCACACGCCCGATAGCCAGTGCCTCAACGGGTGTGTCACCTTGGGCGAGCAATTCATTTTCGTCGTAGCCTGACCGACCGGCACTCTGTTGCAGGGCATCGGTCCCGGTGAAGATGTCATCAGTTGCCAGCCTGCGAGCGGCGACGATGGAGCCCTCATCGAGATGATGATTGTAGATTGCGAAGGCCAGTGCGGGGAACTGACCGATGTAGTGCGGCGTCTCTGTCACGTACGAACTCATGCTGGGCCAGCCATTGCCCATGTAGCTGCGCGAGCCGGCGAAATGATACGACGCATCCCAACCCTGAAGGCCCATGCCATAGAACGCCATCAGTGGGGCGATCTCCGCCTTCCATTGGTTGGGCGGTTTCTGTGTCCACTCGGTCATGATGAACGGCTTGGCTTCGACCTGCCAGAGCCCGCTGGAAAGAACCGCACGGCCCGGTCGGGTGAGGTGCGTCTCGTTGTTCACCGAGCCCGCCGTGATGCCATGGCCTCCGGCGCCGCCCCCGGAGTAGTTGTGCCGGTCGATGGCGCCGACCGCGTCATCGGTCCAGAGATTGGCGGCCGATGCGGCCGGCCCGCCCGCTTTCCATGCCGTGCTAACGACCACCCCCTTGTATCCCAGATCGCGCAGTCGCTGCTGGTAAGTCTCGTAGGTCTTCCGCTGCATCTCGGCCAGGAACCGAATGAAATCCCCCATGCGCTTTCGTCCGGCGCTCTTGTTCGAGAACGGTCCATCGGCCTCCATTTCCCAGGCGGCGTACATCGCCATGTTGGTTTCGTTGACCGAATCGGGACGGCTCTGGACCGAGCCATCTTCGTTGTATCGGGTCGAGGTCTTCAGCCCCGCACCCCAGGCCGCCGCCAAGGTCCTGTTGTCACCGTAGGTGTCCTTGACCCACTGCTGCCACATCTTCTTGAGTCTGGCGGCGTGGTGCGGATGCGTCTTGCCCTTGACGAGCGAATCGCTCAGTGGGTTGTGGAAGAAGATGCTGTCTTCGTTCTGCGCCTCGACGATGGCCAGGGCGGGGTCGTCCTTATACGCGAGTCCCGTGTAGGGGTTGACGTGATTCAGTAAGAGACGCGCGTACTGCCATTGCGAATCCTGGTATTCTTCAACGAAAGTGGCCAGCCCGTACGTGTCCTTGCCTGCGCCGCGATCGGGAAGTTCGTTGTACAGATCGGGATCGATCCCCTCATCGGGCAGGGCGACGTGGTGATAGAAGATCGACCAGGTCATGTAGATCCCTTCAGCCTTGAGGATGCTGAACCACCGATCGAACTGGTCGAGTTTCTCGGCGTTCAAGCATCGTTGCGCCCCGCATTCCTCGAGCGAGCCGAGAACGCCCTCGACGGGATGCTGCCGAACCATGTTGATCCCGTGCTTGGCGTAGAATCTCACCTGTCTCTGCTGGGCCTCGACGGTCCCGGCCATGGACGCATCAATCCCCCAGAATTTCACAGGTGTGCCGTCCTCGAAAGCGAAATCCTTACCCGCCGATTTGAGAAAACCATGCCTGCCGGCGGGCTTTTCAATCAGGCCGCTCATATCGATGATCGAATTGGGTGAGAAGGGATCGGGGCCGATCATCAGCGTGAACCAATCACCCGGTCCCGGGTCGGGCGCGTTCGCATCGGGTGGAAGAACGCCTGTCGGCGCCCACGGGAAATTCGTCAAGGCCATCACATCGATCCCGCCATGATTGTCCTGGTCTTTTTCGCGAAGGGACAGACGAATCTGCAACTCGTAAGGCCCTCGCGCCAAATCGAATGCAGCGCCGTAACACCAGGCAATGAAGCGAATGTCGATGCCCGGATCGACCAGATCGATCATGCGATCCCGTCGCATCGGATGTATCGATTGCTTCCCAGGCCGACCACGATCCACGCGTGGATCGGTATCGATAGCTGTAGTTGCCCCCGCCATTGCTGTTGCGAAAGGGGTTCAGCCTGATCCACCACGTGTACGTACCGCCTTCGGTGATGCTGAATCGATATGTTGCGATTGCTTCGGCATCGCCAAAATGAACGTGCCAGTCTCCATTCGATTCGCCAGGCTCACCAGGGGAGAGCAGATCCTTGCTGATGTTCGTATTCCGATACCAGCTATGCCCATTGAACGATGAGTTCGCGTAGTCTTCGCCCTCGATCCAGATCGCCTCTTTGGCTATAGCAGTTCGCGACAGCAGGCCCGATAGAAGAATCACTATGACAGACAAGATGAATGTCGATGCGATATGTGTCTTTCTGCGCGACATGCGTGCTCCTACCCTCTCACAGAAGTCCGAAATCTTGCGTGGCTCGTGTTCGAGCCTCGCTCGGTTCGGCGCAGTATACCAGAATGACGAGAGGATTGCGATGGTGCCGATGGGGCGGCGAGGTGATGCGGGAGGAACCTGAGTGAAGATAAGGCTGCGGCCGGCTCGTGACGAACCGGCCGCAAACCTCATTGATATCATTACCCGTGGATCTTCCGGTAATTCTTGAGGCACAGATCGACGGCCTCGAGCGGAGGATAGGCGTCCTTCTCTTCCTCGATGATGTACCACTCCGTGTTGCCGATCGTCTGGCACAGTGCGAAGACTTCGTCCCATTTGACGTCACCTTCACCCAGGATAGCGGTCTTGTTGGTTGCCGACCATTCCTTCAGATGGATGGTCTGGGACCGCCCAGGATACTTTTTCAGATAGGCGACCGGATCGCCGCCTCCGTCCATGCAATTGCACGTGTCGATCTGCATGACGACACTCTTGCCCGTATTGTCGAACAGGATTTCCCACGGTATCTCACCGCTGTCGAGCGCGTGGAAATCGTGGGCGTGACAGTGATAGCCGACCACCATGCCCTCTTTTTCGACTCTCTCGGCGATTGCGTTGAAGCGCTTGGCGTAGCCGAGCCAGGCCTGCTTCGGGTCGCCGTCACTGGGCTGGAGCCACGGGCAGATCAGATACTTGTTGCCGAGGATCTGGTTGAACTCGATCGTGGCCTCCAAATTCTCCGGCTCAAGCGTCGTCATCTGGGTGTGGGTGCCACAGCACTTGAGGCCGTTGTCATCGAGAATTTTGCGCAGGTCCTTGGCGGAGTAATCGTAATAGCCGGCGAACTCGACGCCGTCGTAGCCCATCTCAGCGACCTTGGCAACCGTGCCGGGCAGGTCCTTGGCACATTCAGACCGAACCGAATAGAGTTGTACGCCGACCGGCATCTTGCGCTTGGAGGATTTGCCCATTAGCTCGTCCATACAACCCGCTCCCATGAGGCCCGCGGCGGCGAAAGAGGCCGCAGTAGTGGCCAGAAAATCACGACGGGAAAGCCTGGAGTGCCCTTGGTTGTTCTTCATGTTCCTTCACCTCGTTTCAACGTCCTGTTCGATTGGGAATGTGCGCAACAGCCGATCTCTCACGGTGGAGCGGCCTACGGGCGTGATTGTATTGGTCGCGACCGTGCGGGTCAAACGCAAAAACAGTCCCCTGCCTGGCCGTACGCCAAGCGCAGCCAGGCTGGAGTCGAATGTCCTGGGCCCGTCTTGTCGCCAATGCGATGGCTAATGGATGGAGGATTGAACGGGGGCAACCTGTGGTGTGGGACGCGTACGGTGCTCCCACCGCTGTAGAATACACACCGCGGCAACGAAGATCGTCGTTGCCAGGATAAGAACAAGTCCCAGTCGCCAGTCAAGGTGTCGTCTCGCCATGGACTTTGCCTTTCTATGCCCGCGCCTTCGCACGTGCTCAGTTCGGAGGCGCATCGTGAAACCATCAAAGCATCGGTACTCCGCTATTGTTGAGTTGAGGTACCGCCCTCTCTCACACCGATGCCGTGCTGCTATACAAACCTCCTGGCGGGCGTCTTCATCAGAGCCATGGTGACCAGACCAGAGAAACACACGGTCAACCCGATGAATGCCGCACAGTGTTGCTCGGAAGCAATGAACTGTCCCAGTCCATAGCCGATCAATGGATGAATCAGGTAGACTCCAAACGTCAGCGGCGCCAGGACCGCAATGATCGCATTGTCATGTGTCCGCCAGCCGTATGCCAGGCAAACGAGCAAGATTCCCAATGTATAGGGAACGACCGACGTAGCATAACCGAGAGCCATCAGGGTGACGCACGTCACCAGGATCGCAATAGAGATCATAGACAACAGAATCTGTTGTGTCCGCCTCGAAGGAATCATTGCGCACCGTCCGATGGCAAAGCCCAGCGGGATGGCGGCCAGGCCAAACTCCCACTGCGGCAGTGGTCGCATCCAGCCATAGGTGAGAGGCGCCGCTTCATGAAGGATTAGGACGATCAGTCCAATCGCCGTACCCGCATATACCATGAAGACATGGTCGACCTGTGACGTCCATCGATTCAGCCCATACACGAGGAATCCTGACAGGAAGGCATAGGGTAGATACCACAGATGCACGTGCGTACCCATCAGCAATGTCTCCATGGAGAGCATCTCACGGAAGGACTCGATGTCTCCGAAGCAGATTGCCTGGCTGATTCTGAGCAAGCCGTAGAGGAGCGACCAGAAGAGCCAGGGAATCAGAAGGCGGTCCCAGCGCCGTCGTAGAAAGCCGAGGGTCGGGTCCGTAGCTGTTCGGTTCGTGATCAGAGAGAAGAAGATCAGCAGAAAAATGGGCAGACCAGCGTATCCGACATGCCGATATGGTGCGCCATCCGTGTGAAACCACACAATTCCGATCGCGGCGAGCACCCGAAGGCGATCGACGCTGACAACTCGTTCGCACGGCAGTGACACCGAATGGGGACGTACACCCTCCACCACCCGGTCCTGTAGGAGTTGAGATGCCTCCAGTCCCATGCGCTCGTATGGCTCGCAAATAGGCGATCGCCTTCGTCAGGACGCTATGGCATCCCTACCTGCACGAGAAACGACGGCCACAACTTTCTCTTCATCACTCTTCCCTCCGTTCGGTACTGCCTTGCACCGCGAGCCACGCGCGTCCTGCGTAGCGAGTCTTGCGAGGGAACCACCCGCGTGAGGCGGCTATAGGACGTCCAAAGGCTGATCCAGACGTCACAACCGCATGATCCTCCATGATCTCGACTAAATTATACCCAAAGAGAGGGACAGAGTCAACCAGAAAGCCCCCAAAGTGACTGGATAATTCTCCCGGCCTTGCCTGCCTGAATGGGCAAATGGGCCGGTATTACGTCGGGTTTTTCGGATGTACCGGGTGGCGCAGAATCGTCTTGAGCCGGTCGGGAGCCACACGCCGTGGGTCAGACAGGTAGATTTCATGATGTTTGCCATGGAAGACCAGCCCCTGATCGCTTGCGAACACCTCCATCTGTTCGACCGCACGCGGTTCATTCTCATAGGGCCCGACATGGAGCATCTGGACACACAGACCCTCGCCCAGCGTTTCGAGGCGGACTTTGTCGGCTTGTGGGGCCTTGCCCTTGGCGATCAGGGTCGCGGCAGCGCGTTCGAGTTCAGCCGGCTCCACGCAATCCGGCGTGCGAATCATCACCTTCCACCGCCACTGCTCGGGCGGTGCCGCGTCGAGCGATGGGTTGGGGCCATCGGCCCACCAGAGGCCCTCCAGCTTGCAGATGACGTAATCCTGCTCCCCGCTGGACTTGCGAGTCATCTTGACGGTATAGGCGACGCCGTAGAGAGCCCCGATCTTATCGGTGAATTCCGGCCCACCCGGGGCGCCTTGTCCGTCCACGCTCAGGTACGTTGCTTCCTCGGCGGTCAGTAGGACCGGGCTCTTGGGGGCTACATATTGATCTTTGTGAAGCTTGTAGAGGTCGATCTTATCGGCAGGCGCCATATGCATTTCCTTCAAGACAGCGGTTCAAGAGGCGCGTAAATGTCGGTCAGTAAGTCCTCCGGTTCCGTGCTCTCCGGGTCGTTCAGGTAGAACTCGAGGCTGGGTTCCGATCGAAGCTCTCGTCCACTGCCTGGTAGCCAGCGTCCGAACAATTCTGCGTAGGTCTGGTTGAGTCGGTCGTATGGCCCGGTATGTGTGACGACCGCGAATGCGCCTCCAGGCAGGGTCTGCACCCCGACTTCACCCTGGGGTTCGAAGTTCTCATCGACCGTGACACATGCGTCGTAGCGGATCTTCTCGGGAGCCGTCACCTCGGGGTCGTCGTAGCAGACTCCCACGAAGCGGCTATCCGGACCGAGCAATCCTTCTTTGCCGAGTTGCGTGCAGAGTGTCTCCCACGCTTTGCCCACCTCGTGATAGGGTCCAACATGTCGCACGAACGCGACCCGCAGGGGATCCAGGTGTTCAATTCTTGCGTCCATTTTTCCATCTCCTGAAATCAGTGCCAGGGCAGTCGTCTCCACGTCACCTTGATAGTGAATGCCATGAGCTGCCAGGGCAGTATTGCTGTCGGATCGAAACTGAGAAGGGGAGCATCCCAGCAGCGTGTGGAACGCCCGTGTGAAAGCCTCGTGCGTCTGGAATCCTGCTTCCAGAGCGATTTCGAGCACGGAACGGTCGGTGTACTTCAGACGTTGGGCCGCACGTTCCAATCGCAGTCGGCGGATATGCTCCTTGAGTGATTCACCGACCATGCCGCGAAAGATGCGATGGAAGTGGTACGGCGAGAAGTGAGCCACGCGCGCGATGCCTCCAGAGGCAGCTCCTCGTCAAGATGCTGTTGGATGAACACGAGGACGCGCAGGAGTCTCTCGGTATATAGCTTTTCGGTCGAGTCTTTCATTGGCATCCTGTCGGTCTCGAGTCACGTCAAACCACAAGAGCCAATTATAGGAGATCGCCAGGATCGTGCTTGACCGTTCTTGCTATATTCGCAGGCCCGCTCGGCCGACAGGATTTTCAATGCACGTGTCGGCTTACCCGTCACACGTCGATCAGGGGCCCATCCTTCATCGCTTGGACGTTATCGCGTTCTGGTGCGTGTCGTCCGGCCGTTTATGCGATCGAGCCCGCTGTCGCATGGATATCTCGATTCTGAACTCACCACGATTGGAAGACTGCTGGCCTATAATAGAGTCCGACGGCAACGACAAATGTGACGCCCATCCGCCGAATTTCGACCGATTTCCGATCTCAATCAATAGAAACGGGCTGTGAGCGTCGCCCACAGCCCGTCGCGATCATATTGATTAGACTTCGGCTACAAGCTACTGTGCTGCTGCCTCTGCCACGGGTCGGCCGACGAGGATATCGTCGATGTAGAGTATGCCCGACCCACCGGCGCTCGGGTTGTCGCGATCACCTACGCCGATGTAGAGCGTATTTACCTGTGCAAGATTCACGCCGGCCGAGCTGAAGGCATCGAACGGAATCGACCAGGACAGCCATTCAACCGCCAGGGCCGCATCCGGGTCGGAGTGGACGACCGCCGCCACGTTTCCGGCGCTGTCTTCCACCGCCACGTAGAGCGTCGCGGGCGTATTGTCCACCTCGCCCTGGAAATACAGCGTCAACGTGTCGGCGCCCGCGGTGGTCCAATCCTGTGCGGTCGACCATGTTCGAGACGCCTCCGAATAGAACGGTGAGTTGGCGTTGTCGTAGGCCAGGGGCATGGACTGCCTGCCGTCGTGGACGATCTTTCTTTCGGCAAATGGAGCATCCATATAGCCAACGACCGAGCCCGTGTTGTTGGTCCATCCGTCGATCCAGGTCTGATAGATCGTCTCGCCCGCATCGACGTCGTCGGTGTAGCTTTCGAAGCCGTCGACGACGAAGTATTCCTGCGTGACGAAGCTCCAGAGGTCGCCTTCCCACAGGTCGGGGCTCATTGCCTCGTTGACCTCATCGACCTTCCAGTAGTAGGTAGTCCCGAGGTCGAGTCCTGCTACCGCATAGCTGTTCTCGCCCGCAGAGTTGAGCAGGGCGGTGCCATCAGCGACGGACGCGCTATCCGCACCGAAGTAGACGTCATGCACTGCGGCCTCTCGACCGGGTCGCCAGCTCAGAACTGCGTCAACACTCACATCGGTTGCTCCGTCGCCGGGCTCGGGTGTTCTCGCCAGCGTCGGGATATAGAGGAACCGAACTTCGCTGAGTCCCTGCTGTGGGAGCCCACCCCAGGTGCTGTTGGCCGTCAAGCGAACGAAGCGGACCGGGATGCCTCCGAAGTCGACGGTGGTGTTGGCGGCATAACCCGCCTTGGCCGTCGCACGGGCGAACTCTACATTGTCCAGGAGCGTCCAATTCTCGCCGTCGGTGGAGTACTCGACGGTGACGTCCTTGAATCCGAACCCGAGCACCAGCTCGAACTCCACGTTGTAGTTCCAGACGAGCATCTCATACATCTTGAGCGTGCGGCCCAGGTCATACTGAATCCAGACCGGCCCATCGCCCGGGGTGCATTGCCACATGTCCGTACTCTTGGTCGAGTGTTCGTCGTTCTCGTTGAGCCCCGAGCCATCGATGGTCTTCTCGGGTCCCGACCCGGCGACGGAAACCCCGTTGGTCGTCGCAATGATGTTCTCAGCCGGGTAGGCAAACGGTTCGGTCTCAAAGCTCCAGATGAGTCCCTTGTAGATGGTCGAATCGGGTGCGGCGTTGACTTCGTCGATTCGCCAGTAGTACGTCTGGCCATACTCCAGACGGCTCTCGGGCACGTAACTCGCTTCGCTTTGTCCCTGACTGGCCAGGACGTCCAACGGCGCGGTCCGACTCGCATTGTTCACATCGTCGAGCGAGGTCCCCAAGTATACATCATGTGTTACAGCATACTTGCCCGGCGTCCAGCTCAGGGCGGTATCACACCATACGTCGTTGGCCTCGTGCACGGGGTTGGGATCGCTGGCCAGTTCGACAGGGTTCAGATGAATACCTTGCATGAGCACCAGGATTTCCTGCTGGCTCAGCGCCCGGGTGAACATACAGAACTCGTCCATTAGACCGGTGAAAGGGCGTGCATTGTCGACATTGTATCCGACGCGCGCGCCTGGTCCCAGTCGCCGGCGATTTCGGCGCCCGCCGTGACGTTGGCGGTCTGGACTTCCTCTCCATTGATGTGCAGAGCCCCTTGGGCGGTTGCCTTGTCATACGTGCCCGCGTAATGCATCCATTCGTCCCAGGTGACCTGGCCGGCCTGGATGTCGAACATGGTGGTCCCACCGGCAGACCGCAGCAGCCAACGGAAATTGCCACCACTTCGGAATTCCGGGTGGACGATCCACGTCGAATCGGACGCGCCGCGCGTTGAAGATCGCATGATGGCCACCTGTGTTCTCGCATTTGGCCCAGGCCGCCAGCGTGATTGCCGAAGTAGGAATGTCCTCGGGCGGGACGCTCGGGCCGTCGAGGTCGAGGTATGAGGTCTGGGCGAATTTGGCGGCGCCGCCGTACATTCCCGCCGGGTCGGCCGTGATATCTCCCTGCACGGTGCCGTTGATGCCATGGCCCGACTGGTCCATGACTACATCCGTGAACTCATTGTAGGAGTAGTAGATGACCAGGGCCGGGTCCGTGCCAAGATTGGCGGTGTGACCGACCGAAATGGGCACCAGCATCAAGAAAGCGAGAAGCATCAGTTTCTTTGACATGGCAGTCCTCCTTCAGAAAGAATTCTATGACTACACTCTGGCCACGGAAGCCAGCGTTGCTGTCATTCCTGAGATTCCATCGCGAGGCCAACTCGGATGTCGTCGATGAAGATCAGGCCTGATCCACCGGCTGCCGGAAGGTCTCGCGAGCCTACGCCTATATACATCTTCGCGATGTCTGTCATGTCCGCGCTGAATGCGCCCAGTGGAATTTGCCACAATTGCCACTCGGCCGTCACGAGCGCGTCAGGATTCGAATTGCTCACGGTGGCGATCTGTCCGCTGCCGTCTTCGATAGCGACATACAGCGTCTCTGCGTCGTTGTCGGCGTCACCTCGAACGTGGACGATCAGGGTGTCCGCGCCGTAAGCCGTCCAGTCTTGGGACGTTCGCCAGGTCCGAACGGCTTCGGAGTACCAGGGGGAATCACCGTTGCTGTACTGCAGGGGCATGGATTGCCTGCCGCCGTGGACGATCGTTCTTTCGGCAAACGGTGCATCGAAATAGCCAACCGTCGAACCATTTTCATTCGTCCAACCGTCGATCCAGGTCTGATAGATCGTCTCGCCCGCGTCGATGTCGTTGGTGTAGCCTTCGAAGTCGTCCACGACGAGATATGTGCCGGTGGTAAAGCTCCAGACGTCACCCTCCCACACGGCGGGGCTTTCGATGTCGTTGACCTCGTTGATCTTCCAGTAGTAGGTTTTGCCCAGTTCAATGCCAACCCCGTCGAGCGGATAACGGTTCTCGGTAACGGTATCGATCGGAATCGCGCCGTCCGCAACGGTCTGTTCATCGGCGCCGAAGTATACCTCGTGGTGCGCCACTTCTCGCCCGGCCCTCCAATTCAGCACGACATCCGGGGCCACACCTGTCTCTTCCGAGACCGGCTTTGGCGCCCGCGCATGGGCCGGGACCTGGTAGAATCGCACTTCGCTCAGACCATACTGAGGCAGCGCTCCCCAACCACTGTTGACGGTGAGCCTGACGTGCCTGGCGGGGGCGCCGCCAAAGTCGACCACGGTGTCATGGGCATATCCGCTCGTTGCCGGTCCCTGGGCAAATTCGACGTTGCCCAAGGTTGTCCAGGTCGCGCCGTCACTTGAGTATTCGATGGTGACGTCCTTGCAGCCGAAGCCAAGGACGCGTTCGAACTCGACGTTGTAGTTCCAGCCCACATCTCATGCAGTTGATGAACCCGGCTGAATTCGTACTGGATCCACACCGGGTCGTCGCCGGCAGGAAGCCCCAGCCACATGTCCGTGCTCTTGGTCGAGTGCCGGTCATCGACGTCGAGTCCGGAACCGTTGACCGTATTCTCGGGACCTGTGTCCGCGTCGGATGTGGCATTGCTCGTCGCGATGATATTCTCGACGGCGTACGCATATGGCTCGGTCGTGAAGCTCCAGACATCTCCCTTGAAGACCGTGTAGTCAGGTGGGCCGTTGACTTCGTCTATACGCCAATAGTAGGTCTGCCCCAGTTCGAGATGCGCAGGCGGATCGTACGTGTTGGCGTCCTGCCCCTGGCTGACCAGCACGCCCAACGGATTGTTCCGGCTGGCATTGTTGACGTCCTCGAACACGGTTCCCAGGTAAACATCATGCGTATCCGCGTAGAGTCCGGGGACCCAACTCAGGATCGTGTCACGGTAGACGTCGGTCTCGCCATCCGTTGGATTCAGTGGTTTGTAGGCTTTTTCGGTGACCGGCGCAATCGCGGTGACCGTGGTTAGGCCGGGGTTTCGTTGGTCATAATCGATGTCGAATTGACCCGCCCCGGCGTAGGCTGTGATCAGGTCATTGCCGATGAACGCCTCGACGTCTGCCCGCAGGTCACCTTCCAGCGTCAGCGTGCCTTCGGTGATATCGATCAGGCCGGTTGCCGACATGCTCAGACCGTCGCTGCCGATGTTAGCGATGCCGCCATGCAGATAGAGTTGTCCCGCGCGGCCGGTGCCGGTAGGGACAACCAGTTCCTTGGCATTGATCGTGCCACCCGTCATGATCCAGGTGCCTTCACCGCCGCCCCATCCGAGCTCGAATTCGCTGCCCGTGGTAACGATTCCGCCGGTCATGGTGCACGTGCCGTGACAGTCGGGGCCGTCACCCCACCAGATCCAGCTTCCCACGTCGAGTGTGCCTCCGGTGATGGTCAATGTCGCTTCCCCTGCTACCTCGCAGGCCATGCCGGAGACTTTTAGCTCCATTCCGTCCTGAATGATCGGGCCGTTCGGTGCCGCCGCCGCTGGGACATCGATATACGCTTCATCGCTGGCGGTGGGGACAGAGCCGGTTTCCCAGTTGGCCGGATTGGTCCAGAGTTTATCACCTCCTGCGCCCGTCCAGTGAAGAGTCGCGGCGTTTGTGATCGGAGTTCAGTAACATTACAGAGCAGATGAGGCAGATCAGCTTCTTGTCCATGACGGTCCTCCTTCTCAAAAAGAAAGCGACCTACGTGACCGCATAGCGGTCACACGCCAAGACACTTACTCTCCGCAACCGGTACTGTCGATCAGGTGAGGAGAGTGCGGACAGATTCCGGCATGCCGTTGCATGATGCTTCCTCCTTCCGCCATGTGCCAGGCACATACTGCATCAGGACCTCCGACTCGGGGTGCGTTCTCGGGTCCGCCTCCACAACGGGTCAACGCATGCGAACCCTGAAAAACACGTGCCTCCGAATAGTCAATTCATATCACATCGCCGGTCTTCACGCAAGCGCAAAGCCCGCGATCGGCCCTCCCCGGCCGCAGGCGAGGCTGGACGAGCGTCCTTACGGCAGGGGCCTCGCACCGCGAATTGGGTTTGGTCCTACCCGTCGATATCTACGGAAGTCCCCATAAGAGCTGTCTCGATAAAACCTTATATCTGTTTCACCCTTGTGAGAATTGGGTTCGTTTTGCGTTTGAAGCGTGGAATACGGGATCTTTTTGTGTCGTGTGGCGGGGATGAATGAGACAGGGCTGGGGTTCAGAGTTTGAGACCCAGCCCTGTACGGATTGGTGGCATACAGGCTCCTGGAGTCAGAGCCCGATCTGCATCCGGTTCTCACCAGCGAACGGCAACGACGTCGTCGAGGTCCGTGCGCAGGTTGGTCGGGATGGTAAGAGTCAGCGTTTCGCCTTGGTGTTGGTATGAGAGGCTCTGGCCCGTACGCAGCAGCGTGACGGCTTTGGGCTCGACTCACGTCGGAGAGCGTAACCGCGCCCTGGTGAGAAGGCAGCACGTGCAGATACCAGATGCCCTCGCGTGGTGGTCGGGACGTTACTGCGATTCTCACCTGGAGTGGGGCCGGCACCAATCAACGACTCTTGACTGTGGGCCATCCACTTCGCCAGGTCCTCGCAGCGATCGTAGAATACGTCGGGCATCGCGCCATCGGGACGCGGGCCGACGTTGCAGAGGAAGTTGCCTCCCCAGGCACGGCAGTTGGCCAGACGCGTGAAGACCCACGAGAGCGGCCTGAGCCGTTCGCTGGAAGTGTAGCCCCAGTGGCCGATGAGCCAGATGTCGCAGGCTTCCCACCATTGACCGGCTTTCCAGTGTTCGGGTTTGCCCGGCGTGCACTCAGTGGTGGCGAAGTCACCAAATCCGCTCCATCGCGGATTGATCACGATACCGGGCTGGATCGACCGGACCCAGGCCAGTGTCTGCTCGGCCCGCATGTCCCCGACGCCGCTCCAGCCCATCCCATCGAACCAGAGCAGGTCAATCTTCCCGTAGCGGGTCAGCAGTTCGTGAATCTGGCCCAGCGTGTAGGCGTAAAACGCCTTGAAGTTCTCAAAATTCTCGTCGGCCGGAGGCAGCGGGTATTTCTCGCCGTAGACCATCGATTGCGGATAGCCCGGATAGTGCCAGTCGCGAGGCGAGAAATAGAAGCCGACCTTCAAGCCATGCTTGCGGCAGGCCTCTACGTAGGGCTTGAGCAGGTCGCGGCCTCCCATGTATTGCTTCGTGCTGAAGTCACCGAATTCTGTGGGCCACAGAGCGTAGCCATCGTGGTGCTTTGTCGTCAGGACGACATAGGTGAAGCCGGCCTTCTTGGCCGCGGCCATCCACTTGTCCGGATCATAATGGGCGGGGTTGAACTTCTCCGCCAGGCCGTAGTACTGTGACTGATCCTGATTGTACTTCTTATAGGGATCGGATTTGCCGTGCCAGGGACAGCCCTTCATCATCGACCACGATGGATCGATGCCGTCGACGCTGTGGATGCCCCAATGCAGGAACAGACCGAAGCTGGCCTGGGGGAACCACTGGGCATCGGGATGTTTCGTCGGCAGGTCGAGTTTGGGCTTGGGTGCGTTGTAAACCTCCATCGCCTTCTGCATCCATGCCTCATTGATTGCATAGCCACCCAGCTTGCTGTCGTCTTCCTGTGGGCCGATCTTCTCGAACGGAATTCGCTTGAACCCTGGGATCGAATAGGCGGGCGAGTCGTCGCGCAGCGCGAGATTCAGATTCGCCTCGTCAACGAACTTCGGGTCCTGGTCTTCAATGTTGTCCTGGAAGGTATAGAAATCAAATCCACCGCAAGCGCCCAGGCAGTTCTTTTCCAGCCAGCGTTTGTTCTTCCACCCGATGTTGCGAGCGATGATACAGCCTTCCGGTTCCTTGGCCTGGTCGTATCCGTTGTCCAGGATGTGGGCCAGTCGCGGATACCGTTCGCTCCACGGCGGCTGCGTGTAGTTGTACCGCTTGATCTTGTCGAGCAACTTCCAGCTCGCGTCCTTGTCCATCCAGGCCTTACCCCGTCGGTCGGTGAAGTGGGCCGAGCCGCACTTGGCGATGACGTTATTGTCCATGGTGTTGTCACGGCCGCCACCGCACATGATGGCCCGCCCGCTGATCCGGTAGAAGACGTTGCCGATGACCGTGACGCCGCTGGCGCAGTCGTCGAGATAGACCGCATGGACTCCGTTGCCGCCGGTCAGGTGGCTCTCGATATCGTGAAAGAAGTTGTTCTTGATGACGTTGCCTCGCAGACCCCAGTCGCGTCCGGCGTAGACTGAGCCGGCGTCATCGACTTCATAGCAGACGCCGTAAATTTCGTTGAGCTCGATCCGGTGTTCGTTGCCGTTGAACAGGATCGCCGAATGCGGGGCATCGTAAAGCCGATTGTTGGCCGCGATGTTGGCGACGCCATTGAGGCGAATCGCCGGGGCGTAGGTCCGCTGCCAGCGGCCGAAGTTGTGGATCGCACAGTTTCGTACGAAGTTGTTACCCGGCGTGAGTGTGGCACGATCCCCGCCGGAGACGGCGACACCTGTCTTTCCAATGCCTTGAATGGTACAGTGCTCGACACCATGGTTTGTGCCGGAGATCTCGATGCCGTTGCCTCGCATGTTGCGAACGGTACAACGATCGATCCGGACATCACTGCCGCCAGAGACATCGATCCCGTCTCCGACGCCCATCTCGACGGTCAGCCCCTCGATTCGTACGTGCGATACGTTCTTCAACGAGATGATGGGGGCATCCAAGGTGGAGATCAGAATGTCGCTTTCTCGCAGGTCTTCCGGGGGCCAGAAGTAGAGGTTGCCGTTCGTGCGATCGAAATACCACTCGCCGGGCCGATCGATCTCTTCGACGAGGTTGACCACGTAGTAAGGCTTCTTCGCCTGCATCCCATAGCCCGGGGCCTTGTCGGCGGTGATCTTCTTGTTGGTGGTGTCGATCTTGGCGATCTTCACGATTCGGTTCGACCAGCCATGACGCCAGTAGCCGACACCGTAAGCGTCGGGCACATCAAGCCAGCGTTCGGGACGTGGATCGTCGTAGCCAAAGGTGATGTTGTTCTCGGCCGACGTCGTGCGGACGAAACCTTCGTTGGGCCAGCGGGCCAGTTGCATCAGCTTGCCGCCAAAGCTCAGCTCCATCTGTAGCGGCTCCAGAGCGACTGACTTGAGTCCACCGATCTGAACACATTTGCCTCGTGCGCTCGGATCGAGGCGCTTCCAGATAGGGTTGGTCGAGGAAACCGGCTTGAAATCCCCGCCTGCAAGTCGGCGGCCGCCGATCATCTGAACGGTTTCACCCGGATACGCGCGGTAGACAACGGGTTTGTCCGCCTTTCCAGAGTCCTGTTCTGTCAGGGCGAAGGATTTGGCGAGGAAGTACTTGCCCCCCCGAATGATGACGGCCGCGTCGTTGGATTGGTCCTGCCGGACGGCATCCCGGGCCTTCTCCAGTGTGGCGAAGGGTTTTTCGATCGTTCCGGGATTGGCGTCGTTTCCGTTGGTCGCGACATAATAGTCACGGGCGAACGCCATCGAACCACACAGGCAAATGCTCCAGGCAAGCAGCAAGGCCTTCTTCATCGTGCTTCTCCTCATTCCATATGGCTTTCGTTACAGACTGTACCCGCTGGCAGGATACCACAGACGGACGCGGAATCCAAGCGTAGGGTGGGTTCTCAACCCACGCGTGGGTTGTCGCCAAGGGTCAGAGATACGTGTGCTATGGACGGAGGGCCTGGCAAATGGCGATGAGTTGTTTCAGATGAGGCTCGTAGATGGTGCCGTCGGCCGACACATTGATATCGATCGTGACGACACCACCCTGATCGTGGACCTCCTCGATGTAGTCGATCATCCAGGCGTCGCTTCGGCGGGGGCCGTCGGCCTTAGCCCAGCGCGTACCGAGGTGGGAGAGGATTTGCCACTGAAGGCCTCCCTGGGCCGAGTTTGACTGGGGCGTAGCGCCGAATTCGGTCTGTTCGCCCGCCGTGTAATCTTGCTGATCGGTGAGCTTGTGGAAGGCGTGTTTGATCTCGGCACCGGGATTGAAGGCGATGAGGCTGTTGGGGTTTCCCGCGCGCACGGCCGCCGCCCAGGTGTTCCAGTTATATGGTTTCGACAGATCGTCCCAGCCGGCCCGGTTGTACGAACCGTCGAACCACCAGCCCGAGACCTTCTTGCCATAGCGCAGCGACCATTCGGCGATCACCTCCGACCACTTGCGCGTAAACTCCTGCGGCGCCGGTTCCATCTGGCCGACGTCACTGAGTCCTGCCATCGCCTGCTTGTCCTGCTGGGGGCTGCGCGAGGGCAGGTATAGCATCAGCCGGATGCCTTTCTTGGCCAGTGCGTCGGCAATCTCCATCGGCAGATCTCGTTTCGAGCAGCGTTGTCCCGTTTTGCACCCGACGTATCGTTCATACGTCCCATTCGGGCTGCAATAGTATCCCGAATTCTGACCGAGTGTGAAGACCAGATATGCCGCTCCGCTCTGAGCAATTTGTGACGTGAATCTCTCGACGTCGAAGGAATCGACCCTCTCGTTCCATCCATCACCACCACCAAGATAATGCACGAACACTCCGTACTTGGCCTCTTTGAGCCAAGTAGTGTCACGTTGGTCCGTCGCAGACAGACAGGCAGAGGCGTACGAAAGGGTCAAGAGGACAGTGATAGCGTGACGCATGAAGGATCTCCTTGCGATATTGCCAGTGTTCACAGCTTGTCGGGGACGATGAAGGGGGCCCGGTAGTTGCGGGAGACGTACATGTTGGCATAGGCGCCGAGCGTGCCTTCGAAACGCTCCTCGTCGGGGTTCATTGCCAGCATGGGACCCATCTTGATGGGTGTCTTGGCCAGGTCGATCTCGTTGGCCGCCAGGTGCTGCTCGAATCGCTCGAAGGCATCGGCCAGCGTCTTCTGGCTCTGGATAGTCCCGCGAATCTCGTCGTTCGAGACCTCCTGTGCCAGGCGGTGAGAGATGTTGCCCATGTGCACCAGTGCGGCCGAGAGGTGGCCCTCGATCACGGGCGAAACGAGGGAATCGGCCTTGCGGCTGCGGACGGCGTCGACGAAGTTCGTTCGCAGGTCCGGCGTCGTTGGCTCGAATCGCTGAATGACTTCGCCTTTGTTGTCGAAGGCGGTGGTTGGCCCGAAGTTAGAGCCACCCGAGACGTATCCGTCTTCGCACTGGATAATTGTGCCGATCTGGCCGCCACGGAATTCGTCCATCTGTTTCGCACCCCAGCTTCTTCCCTCGGTCGCTCCTGGACTTGGGCAGGCCACGAACCTCGAAGATGATCGGGGCCGGGTCGTAGTCGTAGAAGATGATCTGCGTGTTGGGTGTTTCGCCATCGTCGTCATAGCCGAATCGACCGCCGATGCTCATCACGTGTTTGGGCAACGTGTTCTGCCCCAGTCCCCAGCGGCAACCGTCCATGTAGTGGATGCCCATGTTGCCGAGGTCGCCATTGCCCGTATCCCAATCCCAGTGCCAGTCGTAATGC
The DNA here is from genome assembly GCA_963726475.1 of uncultured Phycisphaerae bacterium. Lineage (GTDB taxonomy): Bacteria > Planctomycetota > Phycisphaerae > Sedimentisphaerales > Anaerobacaceae > Anaerobaca. The sequence continues at coordinate 73,271 of CAVSCO010000104.1, forward strand.
AGATACTCACGCATCAGGGGCACCATCGAGGCCGGGCCCGACCACAGGTTGTAGTCGAGTGACGCCGGAAGCGGTTGGGGGCCATTGACTTTGCCGATGCTTGGACGCGGTTTGTAGTTGAGTCCGTGGGCGTAGAGGATCTTGCCCAGGTGACCCTGGCGGATGTACGCAAAAGCTTCGGCAAAGCCCGATCGTTCGCGCGGCCCGTGCGGGGCCTGGACGATGCGGTCATACTTGGCCGCCGCCTCGACCATTTTGCGACCTTCGAAGATCGTATGTGACGTGGGCTTCTGCACGTAGACATCCTTGCCCGCCTGACAGGCCCAGATCGTCGCCAGTGCATGCCAGTGGTTGGGCGGCGTGACGATGACGGCGTCGACGTTCTTGTCATCCAGCAGCTTGCGCAAGTCGGTGTAGGCCTTGATGCTCGGATTGTGCTCTTTGAGCTTCTCGATTTGCGGCACGAGATGGGCTTGGTCGCAGTCGCACAGAGCGGTGAAGCGGATCCCCGGGATCTTGAGGAAAGCACGAATCTCGTTCTTGCCCATGCCACCGATCTTGACACTGGAGCCGACCCCGATGACGCCCAGACGGATCACGTCGTTGGCGCCGATCGCTTTCGAGAAGGGCGTCGCCATGGCGACACTCGCCGCCAACGATGTCTTGAGAAAGTCACGTCGATTCATGGTCCTGGCTCCCAACGCGATCAAATAGCATCCTGGTACGCGAGGAACAGCGTACGGTAGTACTTCATCAGGCGGATGGGCTCGCAACTGGCGGGAATCTCCGCGTCGCAGTAGCCCTGGTAGCCCGACTGTCTGAGCAGCCGGAAGAACTCGCGATAGGGATACTGCTCGTCCGACAGTTCGTGCAAGTGTACGTTGCCAATGCGGTCCTTCACCGAGTTGAAGTTGGCTTCAAGGCCTGGGCCTTTGGCGTCGTTGGGATCGCAGTTCCAGTTAATGTAGACGTAGGGGCAGTCCGCATAGTCGACCATCTTCTTGACCTTGCCCACGATATTGGTGCCCCTGCCGTGGACGGCCAACCGGATCTGCACGCCGTAATTGTGGGCGAATTCGCTCACCTCGGCCACCGCCTTGCCGATCTGTTTGAGCGTTTGTTCTTCCGGGATTCCCTGGTCCACGAGCAAGGCGTTGGGAAACACGCGAATGCCCAAGGCTCCGAGATCATGGGCCAGTAGCGTGTATTCCTTGGTGCCTTCGATGCTTTTGCGAAGCCGCTCGGGGTCGGGATAGTGATATTCAAAGGCACTGGCCAGGCTCAGCTTGATACCCGCGTCCTTCGAAGCGTTTGCGAACTGCCTGCCGCTGATCCTTTGTAAGGGTGACCTCCACCCTATGTGCGTGCGTCGTCCGCAGTTCGACGTGCTCGAACTTGGTCTCGGTGCAGTTCTTGATAATGGTCTCGATGTCCCAATCTTTGGCGAGGGTGTAGGTCATTAGCCCAAGCTTGAGCGTAGGGCGAGCGTCCTCGCTCGCCTTGTCGTGCGAGGACGCATGACCCACGACCGCTGCCGAGGCGACCAGGGCCGAGGCCTTGAGCACATTTCGTCGTGTGTGTTTGTTCGTCATACTTCGTTCTCCGGCGTGAGATATTTTGCGATCAGGCAGAGGCCTTGGCCCGATTTTCGCGTTGGATGCGTTCAAGCACACGCTTGGTCGCTTTGATGGCGTCGATCTCGCTCATCTTGTCGGTACTGCCCGATTCGATCCCGACGTAGCCATGATAGCCCGCATCCAGGACGATCTTCATCATGCGAGGGAAGTCGGTGCTCACGACGTTGCCTTCATCGTCGAATTCCGTGGCCTTGGCGCTGACACCCTTGGCATAAGGCATCATCTCTTCCACACCCTTGTACCGGTCGTAATCGGCGAAGTTGCCAAAGTCCGGCAGCGTGCCGCAGTTGGGCAGGTCCACGAGCTTGATCACACCGACGAGCCATTCACCGTTTGACGACAGCCCACCATGGTTTTCGACGATTACATTCAGACCAAAGGGCTTGGCCTTCTCGCAAAGCCCGTGCAATCCGTCGGCGGCGAGCTTCTGCTGCTCTTCGTAGCTTCCTTCCGAGCGAGCATTGACGCGGATCGAGTGACATCCCAGCGTCTTGGCGGCCTCCAGCCACTTGATGTGGTTTTCGATCGTTTCAAGCCGCTTGGCCTTCTCTACGGCGCCGAGGTTGCCTTCGTTGTCGCACATGATCAAGACCGATTTGCAGTTGTTGTCCTTGACGCGCTTGTTCAGCTCGGCCAGATAGTCTTTGTCCCTGGCCTTGTCCATGAAGAACTGGTTCACATATTCCAGCCCTTCGATCCCGAGCCGTCGAGCGATGCGGGGGAAGTCCAGGTTGGTGATCTTCAAATCGGTCCGGCCGAAAAGGCTCTTGTTCAGCGACCACTCGGCCAGGGAGATCTTGAAGGGCCATTGGGGCCCAGCCGCAGCGGCCGAGGCCAGGCCGGATACTGACAATGTGCCGATAGCGGCGGTGCCAAGTTCCAGAAAACGTCTGCGTGATAGTGTCTCAGACATGGCAGATTCTCCTCTTTAGGTTTTGGACCGTCGTGCGAAGACGCACGACCTGTTAACTTGCTTTGGCCTTGGATCGTGCGATCTGGTCCAGGGCTACGGCGCCGATGATGATCGCGCCGATAACGACGAGTTGAATATTGGTCGAGATACCCAACAGGGTACATCCGTTCCGCAAAAAACTGATCAGCAGCGTTCCGACGATGGTGCCCACCACTGTGCCCCGTCCACCCGAAAGACTGGCGCCGCCAATGACGACGGCTGCGATGATATCGAGTTCCAAGCTGATGCCGGCGGTCGGTTGGGCGGAGATTGTGCGACTGGCCTGGATCATGGCGGCCAGTCCGACGAAGATTCCCATCATACTGTAGATCGCGATCAGGTTGCGATCCACGTTGACCCCTGCGTGAAACGCTGCCTCCCGATTCGAGCCGATGGCATACGTGTACCGGCCCAGCGGCGTATACCGCAGCACAAAGAAACCGATCAGCACCACCAGCGCAAGAATCAGAACACTGACCGGGATGCCGAACAAACTGCTTTGGCCCAGAAACGTGTAGGTCGGGACATCGTACATCTTGCTGTTGTTGATGATGTACGACGTGCCACGAAAGGCGCTCATGGTGCCGAGCGTGACGATAAATGGGGGCAGCTTGAGCTTTGTGATGAGCGTTCCATTGAGCAGCCCGCAGAGGAACCCAGCGCCGATACCCACGATGGTGCCGAGGATCATCGCGCCGGTGCCTGCATCGGGACCGCCAACCTTGAGCATGGTGCCTGCGCCGACCATGCCTGCCAGGGCCAGCATCGAGCCAACGGACAGATCGATCCCTCCGGAGATGATAACTGCCGTCATGCCCATCGCGATGATGCCGTTGACGCTGGAGCGGCTCAGCACGTTGAGGAAGTTCTCGGCGGTCAGGAACGTGTCCGGCTCCAGAGCTGACAGGGCCGCGACGATGATCGCCAAGGTGGCAAAGGGCAGCAGTTGCCTGACGAATTTGCTCATTCAATTCTCCTCAACGGCCGCCAGGTGCATCACTTCTTCGGGCGTCGTCTGTTTCGTCACGAGGTTTCCGACGAGCTTTCCCCGCCGCATCACGAGAATCCGGTCCGCAATCCCGAACAGCTCGGGCAGTTCCGACGAGATGAACAACAGGGCCTTGCCTTCCTCGGCCAGCGCATTGAGCAGACCATAGACTTCGGCTTTGGCTCCCACGTCGATGCCTCGGGTGGGTTCGTCGAAGATCATGAGCGTCGAGTTGGCCAGCAGCCAGCGGGCGACAAGCAGCTTCTGTTGATTCCCGCCCGACAGTGAATCGGTCGGAGCCTCCGGTCCGGCCCATTTGACGGCCACGCGCGTCCCAGCATCGGCGGCAATCCGGCGTTCCTCGACGGGCCTGATCAGCGACTTCATTCCGATCTGGGCGAGGTTGGGCAGCGTGATGTTCCAGCTACAGGGCAGTTGCAGGCACAACCCTGTGCGTTTTCGATCCTCGGTGAGCAGGGCGATCCCACTGGCGATGGCATCGGCAGGGGAAGTAATGTCCAGTTCCCGGCCGTCCAGCGTGACTCGCCCGGCTGTTTTGGGGTCCACTCCAAAGATGGCTCGGGCGATTTCGGTTCGGCCCGCACCCACCAGCCCCGCCATTCCGACGATCTCACCTCGTCGAATCTCGAACGCGACATCGTGAACGCCCGCCTCCGACGACAGACCGGCGACTCCGAAGAGGACGTCACCGATGTCTGCCTGACGCGGTGGGAAGAAGTCTGTCAGCTCCCGACCCACCATGTGGTGCACGATCTTCGGGATGTCCAGTTGTGCAATCGATTCTGAATGCACAAGTTGGCCGTCCCGCAAGACGCTGACCTCATCCGCCAGTTCGACGATCTCTTCGAGCCGGTGTGAAATGTAGATGATCGACAGTCCCTGCTCGCGAAGCTGCCTCACGACGTCGAAAAGCCGAACGGTTTCGCGTTCCGACAATGACGACGTCGGCTCATCCATCACGATGATCGAAGCGTTCCGTCTCAGGGCCTTGAGAATCTCCACGATCTGGCAGTCACCGGTGGAGAGGTCTTCGACTTTCGCATCCGGATGGATGTCGAAGCTGTATCGTTTGGCGAGTTGCCGCGTCTGCGTCGCCATTTGATGGTGGCTGACGGTGAACGGGAGAATCCCTCGGGGCTCGGCGCCGAGGAAGATATTCTCCGCTACCGTCAGGTGCTCGGCCAGGTCGAGCTCCTGATAGATCATCGAAACGCCCGCTTCGATGGCCTGGGCCGGGTTGGCCAGGGGCCGCTGCTGACCACCGATCTCGATCGTGCCTGTGTCGGGTTGATAGACCCCGGCCAGGATCTTCATCAGCGTGGATTTACCCGCCCCGTTTTCACCAACCAAGGCGTGAACGCTGCCCGGTCGCGTGTGAAATGTCACGTCAGACAGCGCCTGGACCGGGCCGAAGCGCTTCGATATCCCCGTCATCCGCAGCGCTACGTCACCATGGGCCACAGTGTGTGACAGGCTGTCGTTCATATCTGCGAATCGAGCAGTTCCCTGATCTTCGGGTCCTTGAGACTGTCTTGGGTGATCAGTTGCACGCCGGTATCGACGTGTTTGGGAACGGTCTGGCCCTTCTGGTGATGGACGATCGCCTTGACGCCCTCGTACCCCATCTTGTACGGGTTCTGGATGATGAGGCTGTCGAGGTCACCTTTCTCCAGGCCATCGATCACCATGGGCCAGGCATCGAAACCCACCATCTTGATCTTTTTCTGGCCCTGGTCGGCGTTGCGCAGCGCGGTCAGGGCGCCGCCCGCCGTGGTCGCGTTGCAGGCGAAGATCCCATCGACGTCCGGGTTCCTGGTCAGCATGTCATCGGTGACGTCACGGGCCTTGTCCGTCGTCGGTGGACTGGGGTATTGCACGTCGACGATCTCGATTCCGGGGGATTCTTTGGCCAGCGTCTCGGTGAAACCGGCGAGCCTCGCGTCGTTCGACCCGGAGTTGGGGGTCCAGCGGACGATGATGATCTTGCCCTTGCCGTCCAGGATTTTGCCCATGCGCTGAGCGGCCAGGACACCGCCTTTGTAGTTGTCGGTGGCCATATACGAAAGGATGTGCTCCGTGTCGATGGCGGAATCGACAATGACGCAGGGAATCCCGCGTTCGTACACCTTCTCGACGATCGGGACCAGGGCCTTGCGATCGCTCGGCGCCAAGACGATACCGGCAACATTCTGGGCCATCATATCTTCGATGATCTGAAGCTGCTTCTCGCGGTCGGTCTCGACCTCCGGGCCGTTCCACAGGATCTCGTAGCCTTCTTCCTCGCCAGCCTTGATCGCGCCCTGCCGGACGCCCTCCCAGTAGACCGAGACCGTTTCTTTGGGGATAACGCCGATCTTCTTCGACCCATCGGTGTGACCCTTGCGAAGCATGCCCACGGTCACAAGAATCCCAGCCACGACAACCAGAAGGACAATCCACATCGCGTTCTTCATGATCTGCGCTCCCATCGAATCCTGTCACGTGCTTATCGCGTGGGCTGGCCGAATCCGCCGACGACTGACGTCTCAGGATAGTGCTTCGCAGGCCGGGATGCAACCGTTTTGCGAAGGCCGACCGTCACGGCCGGCGAGACGCAGTCCGGGCCGTGCGACGGACAGAAATGCCAGGCCACCCGCAATAGACGCTTGACGATAGGGGACCGACACGCCATTCTAGGGTGATTTACAGTAGCCTGGAACGTGGCCGGGCCGACGCAGAAAGACAACATTCACTCCAATGTACAGGGCGCAACCGATGGCAGAAACCTCTCCTCACGGCTCTCCGAGCGCAACCCAGAGACCGCGCGTAGTCCCGCCGAAACTCCTCTTGCCCTTTATCCTGGTAACCAGTCTCTTTGCGTTGTGGGGGTTCGCCAACGACATCACGAATCCGATGGTCGCGGCGTTCAAGAACATTCTGCTGATAAGCAACACGGAAAGCGCGCTGGTTCAGTTTGCCTTCTATGGCGGCTATTGTGTCATGGCTATTCCGGCGGCTCTGTTCATCAAGCGCTTCAGCTATAAGTCGGGCATCCTTGTCGGGTTGGGGCTCTATGCCACCGGATGCCTGTTGTTCATCCCGTCGGGCTGGATGATGGCCTTCTCGTCGTTCCTGATCGCTTACTTCATCATGACCTGCGGGCTGTCGTTTCTCGAAACCAGCTCCAACCCCTATATCCTGTCCATGGGACCGGAGGAAACCTCCACACAACGACTCAATTTCGCCCAGTCCTTCAACCCCATCGGATCGCTGACCGGAATGCTGGTCGCCAAGAATCTCATCCTGGCGCGGCTTGACAAGGCGAGCGAAGAAGCCCGGCGTGCCATGCAAGAGTCGGCACCCGATCAATTGGCCACCATCCAGCAGCATGATCTCAATGTGATCATTGGGCCCTACATGGCGCTCGGTCTGGTTGTGCTGGCGGTGTTGGTGGTCTTCGCACTGGCCCGTCTGCCACGCAGTCAGGGGGAGGATGACAAGGCCCTGAATATTGGTGTGACGCTCAAACGCTTGTTCCACAACCGCAAGTACCTCGAGGGCGTCGTCGCCCAGACGTTCTATGTCGGTGCACAGATCATGTGCTGGACGTTCATCATTCAGTATGGGGTCAACGAACTGGGTATGGCGCCGGACCAGGCCCAGGGCTACAACATGGTCGCCATGGGGATCTTCGTCAGTAGCCGCTTCATTTGCACCCACCTGCTGAAGTATTTCAGTCCGGGCGGGTTGTTGATGGCCCTGGCGATAGCCGGTGGTGCATTGGTCTCGGGCACCATCTTCATCAAGGGGATGCCCGGACTGTACTGCTTGATTGGTGTCTCGGCCTGTATGTCGCTGATGTTCCCGACGATCTACGGGATCGCGTTGAAGGGGTTAGGGGATGACGCCAAACTCGGGTCCGCCGGGCTGATCATGGCCATTGGCGGCGGGTCCGTTATGCCGCCGATGCAGGCCTGGATCATGGACCAGAATGCGGTCAACCTCGGCTTCATGACGCTGTCGAGCACACGGGCGTCCTTCGTGCTGCCTTTCATCTGCTTCGTGGTCATCGCCATCTTCGGCTTCCGGACCTCAAAGGTTCACGGCCACACTTACTGATCCTTCGTGCACGTCATCGCTTGGTGAAGCATTCGGACAAGAGAGCCTCTTCTGGTGAGAAGGGGCTTTTTCTTTGCCTGTTCCGCGTGGTCAACAGGCGCATAAGAAGAGCCTGTCACATCCTGCAAGATGCAACAGGCTCTGAGTGTTTCGGGACGCGAGAGCCTCAGAAGCTCATTCCGATACCGAAGATGTACTTGACGTCGGTGCTGCCCCGGCCGGGGGCCGGCGTGGAGTCATAGTTGAAGATCGTCTTGAAGTTCGCGAACATGCTCTTGGTCAGACTGGCCCGAATCTCGGCCGTCGTGGTGAGATAGTAATCGGAGAAGCTGCTGAAGGCCGGGAAATACGTCAGGTTGTGGATGAACTTGACTCCGTCGTTGAGCTGGTGATCGAAGTTGTACCCGGCTTGTGCCGACAATTCGCTGTTGCTATCGGTCGTGTTGTCGTACTTCTCGTAGAGTGACGCCAGACCGACCGAGGTGGAGAAGTTGGTTCTCTCCGATTCGATCCACTGATAACCGCCACCGCCACCGACCACGACGCGGCGATCCAGTTCAGCGATTGCGTCCTTCTCGTAGCTGCCGTTGACGAAGCCGAAGAACTTCTTCGAGAAGAAGTAATCGTATTGGGCTTTGACCCGCCACCAGTCTTCAGTGGTTCTGTCCTCGCCGTCGACTCTCTGTGTGCCCTTGGCGTAGTCGGCGTTGGCCGTGGTGCGATCCTTCTCGCTGCGGCGGACCATACTAATGCTGGCATTGATGGCTTCGGTGGAGGTGTTGCCGCTGGTGGCAGTGAACCCGGCCGAGATGCTGCCCGTCCACTTCGGTTCCGGTTTTGGCGGTGGATTGATCGAGGCCAGGTCCGCCAGTTGGAAGGTCTGGGCTCGCAAGGCGGTGCCCGTGTCGATGGCGAACGCACCGACCTCGGCCGCCATGATGGGCTGGTTCAGGACGGTACCGTCCTTGAGGTGGACCTCGGCGGCGGCCACCGTGCTCAGCGTCTGGATGTCCGTCAGAGCGACGGTGACCTCACCGGCGGCGTCGGCCTTGAAGAGCAGCTTGCCGTCTGTAAGGCGGACGAGGGTGCCGGTCAGGCGGTCCCCATTCTTCAAGTAGACCTCATCGGCCTGCACCACGGTGGTCAGCAGGAAAAGACAGAGTGCGGTTGATGCCAGGAAACGAACCATTTCTCGGGCCTCCTTTCATTCGGTCTGCTTGGCAGACGCTGGAGATTTATATCCACCAAGCTATTTTTCTCCCCTTGGCGGCCTTCATTTTGCCGTGGCCACAGGGTTGTCATTCTTGAGATGGACATCACGCTGCGGGAATGGTATTGTAAGCCCATTATCCTCAAGTGCAAGCTTAATATTGGCGGTCAGGTCGAAATAGGTGGCCCAGTAATCGGTCGATTTGACCCATGGACGGACGACGAAATTCACGCTGCTGTCGGCCAGCGCCGAAACCGCCACGACCGGGGCCGGTTCGGGCAGAATCCGCTCGTCTTTGGACAGGACACCTTCGATGACCTGTTTGGCCTTCTTCAGATCGTCTTCGTATGAGACGCCAATGATCATGTCGACACGTCGTGTTCCGTTGACTGTGTAGTTGCTGATGTTGGCTCCCATGACGTGAGAGTTCGGGACGATGATCCGCACGTTGTCAGGCGAACTGAGTACAGTGGTGAAGATGCCGATTTCCTTGACGGTGCCTTTGGCCCCGCCTGCCTCGACGAAGTCACCGACGTGCATCGGCTTGAAGATCAGCATGAGGACACCGGAGGCGAAGTTTGACAGCGAGCCCTGGAGCGCCAAACCGACCGCCAAACCCGCGGCACCAAGCACCGCGATGAATGAGGCGGTCTGTATGCCCATCTTTGCCAAGGCCGCGAGGATCACGAACATGAGCATCGCGACGTAGGCGAGATCCTTGATGAAATGGACGAGCGTCGGGTCCATCTTGGCCTTGGTCATGGCGCTGGCCGCGACCCTCGATAGCAGCTTGGCGACCCATCGACCAACAAGGAAGATTACGATGGCGCCGAGGATGCTCAGCCCGTACGTTGCGAGATACGTGTAGACCTGACTGAGCACTTCCTGTACCGTGCCCACACCGAAGTTGGCCGTGCCCCCCGACTGATCACCCGCTGCGTTGGGGTCGCTGGCGGCCGCAGCCAAGACAGAGGTCGCCTCAAACATCACCGTCGCCAATACGATCCCCCCGATCCTCCCTGGCATGGTCCTTTGAATCCTCATCGTCCATCCTTTCACATCCGTGATTGAGAGTCGCTGTGCAAGTCGAAACGAGAACTATCCGCGCGGCAGCAAGTCGATAAGTGCCATCGTCTTTCTAGTCGGGCACTCCGCGGCCTCATCAGGTCACCTTTGCTGCCGACGATTGCGTAGGGGATGTTTAGAACCCAAGCGGCAAAGGCCAAGCTCTTGCTGCCGGATCTGGGATTCGAGGGTGTCGTATTTTTCTTCCCCTTTTTCAGCCGACGACCTTCTGCGCCATATGCGAAGATGACTATACACTGGATCGAGAGAGGAAGTTCCTTGGTTTGCAGTTTTTCTGACGGTCTCGATCCGACCATGAACCAGAGGGCCAAGCCCCTCCGGGGGCGACGAACGGGAACCCCAATTTTGCGGCGATGGTCTGACATGGAGCCCGTCTTGGAACAATAAGGGTTTCTATTCGGGCCGATGTCCTTTATAATAGTATGTTATTCTGGACTGGAAAGGTGTTATGGAGCAACGATTCGACAATCTGAAGGATTCTGAGCTTCTCCAGCGCTACATGGAGGGGGACGAGGCGGCCTTTCGAGAGATCGTCGGCCGATACAAGAACAGTCTCTACGCGTTTCTGAGACAGTTCCTCAATCGGACGGATCTCGTCGAAGACGTGTTTCAGGAGACGTTTCTCCAGCTATTCACCAGCCGCAAGAGCTTCGACCCGGACCGGCCCCTGAGGCCCTGGCTGTTCACCATCGCGGCCAACAAAGCCAAGGACGCCCTCCGCAAGGCGCAGCGAACCAGCGCTGTACCTATTGGCGCCATCTCGGATGAACAGGACATGTCATTCGACGAAATGCTCAACACGCTGTCGTCCAGCAGCAACGTCCCATACGACGAGTTGGAGAGGAATGAGACCTCTGCCCGCGTCGATGAGGTCATTGCAAACATGCCCGAAAACCTGAGGGAAATCCTGGTTTTGGCCTATTTCAACAAATTTTCTTATAAACAAATGGCTGATGCCCTAAGTATACCCATTGGGACTGTGAAGAGCCGCTTACATACGGCCGTAGCCAGGTTTGCCAAAGATTGGAATGCATTTGCTGGGAGTCAAGAGGTCAAATGACTTCGTTCACAGATCGACATCGAGAGCTGTTGTTTGATTACTCTTTGGGTCTGACATCCGAGAGCGAGACGGCGGAAGCCGAGAGGTTGTTGGTGGAGTCTCCCGAAGCAGTAACTCTATATGATACGTTGAGAAGCGTTCTTTCCCCCCTTGATGCTCTGGAAGTTGAGCCGTGCCCGGAGGAACTGGCCGAGCGAACGGTTCTGCGGCTCAGAGAGAGTTCGCGCGCGGGTCGGAGCCGGACAGACCGGATGAACTGGTCACAACGGGGCCGGTCGGGCCATCGACGGTCCGGATTCCCTTCTGGCGCAATTGGGGTGATATTGCCGCAGTCGCGGCCGTTTTGGTCCTTTTTGTCGGGATTGGGGTGCCGACGCTGGGTTTTGCCAGGCAGAAATACTGGCAGGCGCGTTGCCAGGCCAATCTGGCCGGTGTGGAAGACGGGCTGGCCAGCTATGTCGCCGACAATAATGGGCAGCTTCCCCAGGTGGCGACGGAGGCCGGAGCGCCGTGGTGGAAGGTCGGGTATCAAGGTCCCGAAAACCACTCCAACACCCGAAGGGGCTGGATGCTCGTCAGGCAGGGATATGTGCCGCCGAGCCAGTTCGTTTGTCCCGCCAGGAAGGTCGATGGCAATGTATCCTTCGATAAGTTGAAGGTCGAGGATTACAGTGATTTTCCCGATCGCCGCTTCATTGGCTTCAGCATTCGCGTCGGGTGCCCCCAGCCCAGTAGTAGTGATATGACCGGGCGCAAAGTGCTTATCGCCGATCTGAATCCCATTTCGGAAGAGCTACCCACCGACCACTCGGCCGACGTCGATCTGCGGTTGTGTGACAAGCTGCTCAACGCGAACAGCAAGAATCATAGCGGGCGGGGGCAGAACGTGTTGTTCAGTGATGGCGCCGTCCAGTTCACCAGACAGCGTCATACGAGCGATTCTGAAGACGATATCTATACGCTTGACGGGATGTCCGACGGCTGTGCGATCAAGGGCTATGAAAGGCCTTCCTGCGAGCAGGATGCATTTCTCGCACCCTGATCCCGCAACATCCTGAGTTGATCATTCCAAGGCAACCGATTCGGTTGCCTTTTTCATTGGTGGGGCCGGGTTTCCGGCGGGAGTCATTTGCTGCGACGATTGCGAGCGTTCACCATACAGATTCGCGCATTACGCTGGAGCCCCGCCAGACCGGTCCGGCCGATCGGTGAATTGCTGAATCTCTCCTCAAACGATTCTACGGTTAGACCAAGCATTTCGGCGAGATCCAGTATCGCATTGTCCGCATTGAACTCAAGCCTCGCATTCGCACGAACCGGTGCTGTCCGCTGGTGTGGACAAGCCAGCACGCAGGCGTCGCAGCCGAAGATGCAGTTGCCGATCTTCGGTGCCAGTTCAGCCGGAATGTCCCCTCGATGCTCGATGGTCAGATAGCTGATGCACTTGCGGCCGTCAAAGCTCCCGTCGGCTCCCAGCGCCCCGGTGGGACAGGCGCACACACAGCGGTTGCAGGCACCGCACGTTCCACCGCCTGGTTCATCCGCGTTGAGTGCGACGGTGGTCACGAGTTCGCCCAGGAAGATCTGGGGCCCGAGCGTCGGATGGATCAGCATACGATTGGTCCCGACAAAGCCCAGTCCGGCACGGACGGCCAAGGCCCGCTCGGCCAGCGGAATGGAATCCACGCAAGCCTTGAATAGATGCGCTCGGCCGGCCTTCCCGGCGATGAAACTTGCCAGCTCGAACAGGAGCGGCTTCATGAATCCATGGTAGTCTTCATAACAGGCATACTGAGCCACTTTCCCCATGTGTCCAGGCGCTTCGGCCCAGACGATTGTCTCGCGCGGCTTGTAGTTCAACGCGACGACGATTACGGACCGCGCACTTTTCAACAGTGCCGCCGGATGGATGCGTTTCTCAAAGTTCCGATGCATGTACTGCATCTGCCCGGCGTGGCCTGCGCAGCCAGGCTTGGAGCCGTTCGACATCGGCCGATGCGATGGGTGACGCATCGGCAATCCCCACGGCGTCGAAGCCAAGTTGAATGGCGCGGTCCTTAATCTCCTGTTCCAGACTCATGGAGACAATTATACTACAGGTCGCTCGTAGTTCGAAATCATCGGCAAGAATTGGAGATCGCTCATGACAGGTCGTGATAGGGTATCAAGCTTGCGGTGGCACGGGTACGGTTGGATCGCCGTTATCCTGACCGGAGTGCTACTGCTGTGCCTCTCATCGGCTCCTTCCCAAGGGGAGACAGTCGTGACATGGGATTTCACACAAGGGGCCCAGGGCTGGATCGGGAACAGCTTCGTCAAGGATCTGGCCGCCGGCCCCGAGGGGCTGGCCCTCACTTCTACCGGAATCGATCCCTGGATCGAAGGACCGGCTGTCGACTTGCCTGAAGGGGCGATGACTCGCGTCACCGTAAGGATGAAGTCCGATGCGGATTCCGGTGCAGAGCTTTTCTACGGTCGGCATTTCGAGGCCGGTCGTTCGGTCCGTTTTACGGTGACCAACGACGGGCAGTGGCATGATTACTCGTTGAGTATCCGGGATCCACTTGGCGCCGGGACACGCTTTCGTCTGGATCCGGCTACAGGACCAGGCTCGATCGTTGTCCGCTCCATTCGGATCGAATCTCTGGCCGCAGTGGTAAAGCCTCCGCTGAAGAAGCCGGAGCGACTCGACAGCAGCCAGCCAGGGCTCGTGTCGGCTCAGTCGGGTGACTTGCTGTTGAAGCATTCTCCAAAGCGGTGGGGTGACTTCGCGATCGAATTTGGGGGAGTCGAAATGGCCGCCGGGCATGCATCGGAGATCATCGGTGTTATGCTTGAAGGACAGCCTCGGTGGCTCGACCTTTCGGCCGCACAGTCCACTTGCGAAAAGACAGGGGCCGGCTTGGTTTGCGTCGCCACCGTGACCGATCCCGATGGCGGGACTTGGCAGATGACGAGGCGATTTAGTCCGGGCCAGCTCCCGGGGACGCTCGTGGTCGACATGGAGTTCGCACTTGACCAAGATCGGGAGGTCATCTCTCTGCCGTGGCTGACACTCTTCCCGGGTCTGGAGACATTTGGCCCGCGCAAGACCCAGGGACTACTGGCGGGTCTGGAGTATCTTGCCGATGAACCCAGTAGCAGCGAGGCCGATATCACCACGCCTGAGCATGTCCGGCGTGTTCCCGATCCTGTCAAGATCACGTTCCCATTGATGGCCATTGCTCAGGAAGGGCGCTACGTCGGATTGATCTGGGAGCCATCCGATCTGGTGGCTCCCGTCTTCGATTCGCCCGACACAATCTACGGCTCCGGTGCGCACGTCATGGCACTAACCGCGCCGGCGGTGGGGGACCTTCGATTCGAGAATGACCTGGCGGCGCATACGCCATTCCAACTTCTCGCGGGCCAGCCGATCCGATCGCGCGCCGTCATCGTGGCGGGAGAGGGCAAGACGATCATCCCTGCTGTTGAGAAGTACGTACAGATTCGAGGGCTGTTGCCCGTTCCCACGTTCGAGGGGGGATTCGAGGCCGCCGTGACGCGGCTCGCTCACGGGTGGCTCGATTCGGCCATCAACGAGGACGGTCTGTTCCGCCACGCGGTCTGGGGGAGCAGCTTCGGGGCCCAGCCTGCGTCGGATGCGCCCGTCTACATGGACTGGCTCGCTCGCCACTGTGCGGACGCGGCTCTCGCCAAACGACTCGATGAAGGACGGGATCTGGCTCTGAGCAAACTGCCTGCCGGGCAACCTTTCTATGGTACGGTCTCTCACGTTCGGACTCCGGCACCGGTGCTGGTCTCGGGGGATGTTGATGCCTACGTCCAATCCCGGCGATCCGAAGCCGCCGCGTTGCTGAAGCACTTCGATGCGCAAGGGATCAAGCATTACGAGCCGGGCAAAGTAGACTATTCCAGGGGACACTTTACGTACCATGCCAATGGTCTGGGGGCGGCCGATGTCACACGCATTCTGGAGGCGGCCACGCTGTCTGCCGATCCGAAGCTCACCGAGCAGGGCTTGTCGCTGCTCGACAGGCAAACGAACCTCTACGCGGGCACGGTCCCTCGCGGGGCTCAGACCTGGGAGGTGCCTCTGCACACACCGGACATTCTCGCCTCGGCCTACATGGTCAAGGCCTACACACTGGGCTACATCCTTTCGGAGAACCCTGATTACCTGGAACAGGCACGATACTGGGCCTGGACGGGCGTGCCGTTCATCTATCTCGCAAATCCGACCAAGGGCCAGGTAGGGCCCTACGCGACGATCGCGGTCCTCGGGGCGACGAATTGGAAAGCACCGATCTGGTTCGGTCAACCGGTCCAGTGGTGCGGTCTCGTCTACGGTTCGGCATTACATCAACTTGGCGAATACGATTCCTCCGGGCCCTGGCGGATGCTCGCCAAGGCCATCACCGCGACGGGCCTCCAGATGACGTGGCCCACGAGCGACAAAAAGCGACAGGGCCTGCTGCCCGATTTCTATCATCTCAGGGCACAGATCAGCGATGGCCCCGCCATCAACCCGGGGACGGTCCAGTCCCATGTTCCCGAACTGTTCGGGCAGGGCCGGCTGTACGACGTTCGCAGAATCGCCGGGCCGAAATGGTTCGTTCACTGCGCCTTGCGCGATAGAAGATATCGAGGAGGCGAATGACTCGGTGAGCTTCACGGTCGACGGCTGGGGCGATGGCTCTTTCACGGTTCTCATTTCAGGCATCGTTCAGCGCACCTTCCCGTGTAACGGCTCACACCCCCCAAGGTGATGCCATCGACGCGGTAACCCATTTCAACTCCGAGTTGAAGCTATTGACCGTCAGGCTGACGGGGCCCGCGAAGGTCGAACTGCGCGATTAGGCTGGATCGAGAAGGCTGACGGTGAATGTGGGGCGATGGCTCAACAGCACTATGGCGCTGAAGGTGCTTGCCGTCTATGGACTTGCAGTCACCAGCCTGGTAACGGTTGCGGTATGGCAGACCCCAAAGGATCGCGCGATTATTCTGATGGCGTGGGGCGTGATTCTGCTGTGGATTGTCGGCGTGGGATTGCTCAGTCTGCGGTTTCGTGACCCCGTTCGCAACTTCGTCCAAAGGGTGCGGCTGAGCTGGCCGGTCAAGCTTGTGCTCTTCACCACGATCATGGCGCTCATCGAAGAAGCGGTGACCACGTCCATGACCAACGTGGCCCCGCTTCTCGGCGTCAAGATGGGCGAGGCCTACATCACCGCATCCGCCAACTACCTCGACGTCGTTCTATGCCACAGCGTCGTCGTATTTGTCCCGACCTATGTCGCCTGGGCGCTACTGCTGAAGTACTACGACTTCCGTCCCGTGACGGTGATGTTCCTGTACGGCCTCAACGGCACGCTGGCCGAGATGTTTGCCTTCGGGCCCCAGCACATCTTCGAGATCGGTTTCTGGGTCTATGTCTACGGGCTGATGATTTACCTGCCTGCCTACTGTGTGCCCACCGATCGCGGCGCCAAGCCGCCCAAATGGCGTCACTACCTCCTGAGCTTCATTCTGCCGATTCCCTTCACGTTTCCTGTGGCCTTGATCGTCAATATCCTCCACCCCGTCAAGATCCACTTCACGACGTAATGCTCATATAATGAGGGAAGCGATCTGTGCGTGAGGAAAGATTTGTAGAGAGGGGTTGACCTGGTCCGGTCTCTGCTGTAGAGTGCGACGACCATGAAACGAAACAAGCACATCTCGACCAAGCAGCCGGGCCGTATTCAGTTCCAGACGGCTTCGGGCAGTGTCTTTGGTGGGATCCTGGCGAACGTGAACGTGACCATTCCCCCGATGCCGGGAGGGATGGTTCCGTAGGCGTTACCCCTTATCAGGAGTGTGTCAAGGCCTTTCGGAACCAAGACCGAAGGGCCTTTTTTTATTCCTTTGTGCGGTGAGAGAATGACCATGCAGCAGCCCCAATGGTACTGGAATGAGATGCAGCAGGTTGGCACGGACTACGCCAGGGTAGTGGAGGTCGAGGCCTATGACCAGCGGATGGCTACCATTCGGGACGTTGACTCGGAGAATCGAGCGATTTTGGACCGTCTCGGGTTGCAGCCGGGCGCATCGATTCTGGAGATCGGATGCGGGACCGGCCGGTTTGTCCGCATGGCGGTCTCGCAGGGATATGCGGTCGCTGCGGCGGATGTGTCGCGGGCCATGCTGGACTACGTTGCGGCCAAGGTCGAAGAAGAAGGCCTGCCCTCGATCGCTCTTCAGCAGGCCGGGTTTCTGACGATGGAAGCGGCGCCCGAGACGTATGACGCGGTTGTCTCTGTCGCGGCGTTGCACCATCTGCCTGACGCGTGGAAATACGTCGCTCTGTGCCGTGTGCATACCTGCCTCAAACCGGGCGGGCAGTTCATCCTGCGGGATGTCGTGTTCTCCTCATCGCAGGGCGATCCGTGTGCCGGCTTCGAACGATTTGTGGATGGCTATGAAGAGCCGATACGGACCGGGGCAATCGGACACGTGGCCCGCGAGTACAGCACGTACGACTGGATCATGGAAGGATTGCTCAAGTGGGCCGGATTCGACATCGACTCGGCGGTCGAGGAGGGAACCTCCTTCTGGGTCTATCACTGCCGCAAAGGCGAAGGCGTTTGAGAGTAGGGGAGTATGGAGCAAAGTGACGAATTCAGTGTGAACGCAATCCATGAGGGCGCTGGGGGAATGCGCGAACTGCTCGCCATTGCCCTGCCGATGGTGGTCTCACAGGCGTGCGACACGATCATGATGTTCACCGACCGGCTCTTTCTGTCGAGGTTGGGCCCGGAGGAGATGAATGCCTCGATGGCTGGCGGCCTGATGTGCTTCGTGATGATGACGTTCTTCCTGGGGCTGACGGGCTACTCGACGGCTCTCGTGGCCCAGTATCTCGGCTCCGGGCGCAAGGACCGCTGTGCGACTGCCACCACCCAGGCGATGCTGATTGCCTTGACCGCCTATCCGCTGATCCTGCTGGCCCGGCCACTGGTCCACTTCGCATTCGCGAAGACGGGGATCTCGCCCGGGCAACTCACGCCGCAGATCGAGTACTTTGACGTTGTGATTTATGCGACCGTGATCGGCTTGCTGCGCAACTGCATGAGCAGCTTCTTCTCCGGCATCGGACGGACGCGGATCGTTATGATCAGCGCTGTCACGGCCATGCTGGTCAACGTGGGAATGAACTACATCCTGATCTTCGGCAAGCTTGGCTTCCCTGCGCT
The DNA here is from genome assembly GCA_963726475.1 of uncultured Phycisphaerae bacterium. GTDB lineage: Bacteria > Planctomycetota > Phycisphaerae > Sedimentisphaerales > Anaerobacaceae > Anaerobaca. The sequence goes on from CAVSCO010000104.1 coordinate 91,555, forward strand.
GGGCATTCGCGGGGCGGCATACGCCACGATCATCGGAGGCTGTGTCGGGCTTGGTGTCCTACTGACAACCTACCTCAGCGGTCGGACCCGGCGGACGTTCCGCGTCTGGCATTCACTTCGGTTCGACCGCGAAGCGATGGGCAAGCTGTTGCGCTTCGGTTATCCGGCGGGGATCGAGATGTTCCTGAACCTCATGGCTTTCAATGCCATGATCATTGCCTTCCACGCGCATAGCCCCGCCACGGCCACCGCTGTGACGGTCATGTTCAATTGGGACATGGTCTCATTTGTCCCCCTGATTGGCATCCAGATTGGCGTGATGAGTCTCGTCGGACGCTACATGGGGGCCGGCAACCCGGACCTCGCGCATCGCTCGGCCATTTCCGGACTCAAGTGCGGGTGGCTCTACTCCGTCTTCATCCTGATGCTGTTCGTGTTTCTGCCCAAGCACCTCGTCGACGTGTTTCGGCCGGAGCAGGTCGATGCGATCTTCCACGAAGCGGCGCCCGATCGCGGTGCGGTTGATTCGCATCGCCTCGATCTACGTCATGCTCGAAGCGGTGGTCGTGGTCTTCAGTGGGACGCTGCGTGGGGCGGGCGACACCTTCTGGGCGATGTGCGTCTCCGTGACGATCCACTGGTTGATGCTGGGAATCCTGGTGACCATGCTCTACGTGTTGAGAGTCCGTCCCGAGGTCGCCTGGCTGGGTGTCGTGGTGTCGTTTCTATCGTTTTCGTACCTGTTCTACCGACGCTTCCGCGGTGGCAAATGGCGCACCATTCGCGTGGTCCACAGTCAGGCAGAGCTGATTGCGACCGATCATGACCACGATTTCCACGAACCTCGCGACCTGTAGAGCAAGGCTCTGAGCTGCCCTCAGGAGCAGAAGGCTACTTGACCTTGCTGATCTCGTAGACGACGGTGCCGCCCCCGGTGTATTGGCAGACGTCGGGGCATTGGACGTAGGCCTTGGTCTTGTCCTCTTTGCCTTCGAGGCCCCAGTCGGCCGGCTCGGAGACGCGCAGGGCGTTGTACCAAGGCATCAGTGACGCCAGCCCATGCATGCAGACGGGGATCTCGCTGACCAGTTGATAGCAGGCCTTCAGGGTAAACGAATCACCGACCTTATGAGCGGGGCAGTGCCCCTTGACTTCCTTGACCGTCACCAGTAAATCCATCTCTCCAAGCTCCTTTGAACAAGCACACGTCGCAGGCATCTCGCCTGCGGCACGCACAGATCATGTCGGTCCAGTGGGGCCGATGCCATCATTCGAGGGATGACACAGGCACGAACGGCCGTTATCATAGCCGAACTTGGAAAGGAGAACAAGGACATGGCAGAAGAACTGGTCGGCGTCATCGGAGGTACCGGATTGGGGGATGTCCTGGCGACAAAGCTTGCTGGCGTGGAACAGCGCGAGATCCAGACGCCATTCGGCACGCCAAGCGGGCCGATCCTGGTCGGGACGCTGGGAGACAGGCAGGTGGCATTCATCAATCGTCACGGGCCGGGACATCGATTCGGGCCGAGCGACGTGCCCTTTGCTGCCAATATCTTCGCGCTCAAGCAGTTGGGGGCTCGTGCCGTCATCGCTACCGGGGCGGTCGGCTCGCTTCAGGAGGAGATCGCTCCGGGCGACCTGATCGTCGTGGACCAGTTCATCGACAAGACGTTTCGACGCACGGGCACGTTCTTCGGCGGCTACGGCGTCGTGCATTGCGAAATGGCCGATCCGACGTGCGACCGGCTTCGCGGAACGCTCCTGAATGTCGCCAAGCCGATGGACATCCGGATTCATTCTGAAGGGACGTACGTGTGCATGGAAGGGCCGCAGTTCTCGACCCGAGCCGAATCGAAGATGCACCGCGCCTGGGGGGGCGATCTGATCGGTATGACCGCCATGCCCGAGGCCAGGCTCGCCCGTGAGGCCCAGATGTGTTACGCGCTGGTGGCTCTGGCCAGTGACTACGATTGCTGGCGGCCGCACGATCCATCCAAGGGCAAGCAGACGCTGCTCCAGGAGATCCTCTCGAATCTCCAGATGGCCACCGACAACTGCCTGCGACTCATTGAAGCACTGTTGGCGGTCGAGACGCCGCTGGTCAGCGAGGAGTGCGCATGTCGCAAGAGTCTGGAACTGGCCGTCTGGACCGATCCGAAGCAGATCGATACCGCTCGCAAGGAGCAGTTGGCGCCGCTGTTCGAATAGTGCGACGGCAACGAGGTTGTTTCGTACGGCCGATGAAAGGGAGTCTCATGAGACCAATAGGGTACAGGACGCTGGTTCTGGTTCTTGCCACCGGTTTGATGGTCGGGCTGGGATCGGGTTGCCAGAACAACGAGGCCCCCGAGGCGAAGCAGGCAAGACTTATCGCGGCCGAGAGCCTCCAACTCAGAAAGCAACTGGCCGATCGCGACGCGGAGATCGCCAGGCTCAAGGCCGATCACGCCAAGGCAATCGAGCAGACGCAAACGCAACTGGCGGCCTGTCAGGAACGAATCGAAGCTCTCCAGAAGGATCTCCAGGAAGGCATTGCCCAGAGGGTCGACAGTGTGGCGACCGCCCTGATGGCCGAAAACGCCAGACTGCGAAAAGAGCTTGAGACGCTTCGCACCGAGATCGAAACGCTCAAGGCACAGCAGCCGGCTCAGCCTTGACTTTGTCGATGGCGTACGCTCCGACGATTTCCCCATCGTCACGCGTCATGGTGACGCCAAGATGTTCTTTTGTGGCATCCACCCGGATCACGACCGCCGCCCCTTCTTTCGGGGCACCGCCTATGATGACTGGATAATCAGACACTCCCACAACGGGGGGCCTGATCTCATAGCGATGGGTGTGCCCCGAGATGACCAGATCGATTTTGCCCTGGTTATACAGCGGTCGCCACGTCTGGTACATATCGTCCGGGCCATGCCATCGTTCGGATGGCTGCGGGGGCATGTGGACCACGACCACGCGAAACGGCGCCTTCCTGAATGCCTCCGACTGGATTTCGTTCTCCAGCCACTGGCGCTCCACCGCGCGATAACGATCGAAATCGACGAGCCCGCTGTATTCCTTGTCGGTATCGCGCTTGTCTTCGCCTCCATCCATGACGACGAAGTGGACAGGGCCATGGTCGAACGAATAGTAATAGTGATTCCCGGGCAGGGCGATGTAGTTCGGGAGCTTGCGGGCGAACTTGCCTCGCGTCTCGTGGTTGCCCCGCACGTAGACGAACGGGGTTTCTTTGGCGAACAACTCCGTACATGGAGCGAGCACGTGGTCGATGATTTGCTGTTGGCCCTCGATGTCCCCCAGGATGTCTCCGTTGAGGAAGAGCAGGTCGAAACGTTCTGATTGCGCGAGCTTTGCCAACGAGACGAGGATTTCGTTGTGCTCGTGGATGTCATTGAAGACGACGAACGAGATGTTCTCTCTGCTGCTATCGAGCGTGGTGAAGGTGTACGTGTCGCTTGTCGCCGTGTCGCCAAACACGACTTTATAGGGCTCGAACGTAACGATCTCCTTGGAGCAGACTCGATAGCGATATTCCTGACCGGGTGAAAGCCCTTCGATTGTTACCTTATGGATCGTCTGATTGGCCTCGATCAGTCCATGTTCGCTGTGCTGGGCCTTCCGGTCGAGCGATTCGCCTTGACCGTACTCGACCCAACTGACGCAGTTGCAGTCGGTGATCCACATCACGGTCATCGACGTCTCAGATGGCTGTTGAAGGTACGGCCCGACGATGATCTGAGTGGCACCCGCAGCACCGGACAAAAAGAGCCATGCCAAAAAGACCGTCGCCCGCCTCAATTCCCTTGCTTGCATTCTCATAAGCTCCTGGCTGATGCCCTGTGTGTATTCCGATCTGAACGACCCATGATACCATGCGTATCAACGATTGTCACCGCTTGGACGAGGCCGTCGCGAGAACGCGGATTGCGGGGCGGGACCCTCGCAGGTACAATCAGATGAGAGATTAACCAAAGGGTATCAGGAGGTGGATCTATGGACAAGTGGGTGGAAGTCTATCCGGCGAATGATATCACGCTGGCTTATCTGATCAAGGCGCACCTTGAGGACGCCGGCATCCCCGTTCACATCGCCAACGAAAACGTCTCAGCCGCCTACAGTATCGACGGTATGGCTCCCCGGGTCCTTGTCCCCGCTTCGCACGCCGAAGAGGCTCAGGAGATCATCGCCGAAATCCAGCAGCCCTCTGACGATATCGATGACGACGACTTCGACGACGATCCATCGGGTGATTCCAACCAGCTCTGATCCCAGCTCGGTCACTTCATGATGCGACGTACTTTGGCAAGCTTTCCCTCATACGGGGGGTAGATTAGGGGTAGGTCGAAGCGGGTGGTGGCTTTCAGGATGCTCTTCTTGTGCGAGAAGCACTCGAAGCCGCTGAATCCATGGTAGCTGCCGATGCCGCTTTGCCCGACGCCCCCGAACGGCAGGTTCGGATTGACCAGGTGTTGCATGCAGTGATTGATGCAGCCGCCTCCGAACTGGATCTTCCCGATCAGTTCCTGTTGGACGGTTTCGCTCTCGCTGAAGACATAGAAGGCCAGTGGGTGTTGGGGCAGTCCACCCACGGTGTCGCAGACCTCGTCGAGTTCATCGTACGTCATGACGGGCAGCACGGGCCCGAAGATCTCTTCGCCCATGATTGCGTCGTCGACCATTACGCCGGACATGACCGTCGGAGCGATGAACCGCTTGTCTACGTCGTGTTGGCCTCCGAGAACCACCTTACCCGGATCGATCAATGACACGATACGGCGGCAATGCTGGGTGCTTACTATCCGGGCGAAGTCACTGCTGGTGGCCGGATCCGGTCCGTACATCTCACTGATACGCTGCTTGAGGCGGTCGATGAATTCCTTCTCCACAGTGCGATGGACCATGACATAATCAGGCGCCACACAGGTCTGCCCGGCGTTGACGAATTTGGTATAGGCGATGCGATTAACCGCCACGTTCATTTTCGCGTCGTGGTGGACGATACAGGGGCTCTTGCCACCTAATTCCAGTGTGACAGGGGTCAGATGCTCGGCGGCGGCTCTCATCACGATCGCGCCCACTCTCGGACTGCCGGTGAAGAAGATATGGTCGAACTTCTGCTCCAGCAGAGCCCTCGTCTCGGCTACCCCTCCGATCACACAGGCGACGTGCTGCGGATCGAACACTTCTTCGATCAGTTCTTTGGTGACCTCGCTGCACGTCGGGGTCAGTTCCGACGTCTTGACGATCGCCGTATTGCCTGCCGCAATCGCAGCGGCCAGCGGAACGATGGCCAGATGGATCGGGTAGTTGAACGGGGAGACAATCAGGTTGACGCCAAGAGGGTGATAGTGGACATAGCTGCGGGCGGGCTGGGCGAGCAGGGGCGTTCTCACTCGTTTGGGCTTCATCCACTTGCCCAGATGCTTGATGGTATACCGCACATCGTACCGGGAGAAGCCAACCTCCGTCAGGTAGGCTTCGAACTGCGGTTTGCCCAGATCCTGTGCGAGAGCCGCGTGCAACCGGTCTTCGTACTTCACGAGTCCATCGAGTAGCCCCTGCAGACGTTTGAGCCGAAACTCGTACGGAAGCGTCGCGCCGCAGCAGAAGAATTGGCGTTGCCGACTGACAAGGTCCGCGATTGGCTGCGTCTCTATCATGAGATGGACGCTCCCTGACCCGTTCCCCGATCTACACCTCACCTGCAAGACTGACCTGTTTGACGGCTTCGAGACAATCGGGCAGGTCGACCTGGCCATGGCGGCGCTTCATGGCGGCCGCCACGAGTCCGACGAACATGGGGCTGGGCCTCAGCGGGCGGCTCGTCAGGCACGGATGGGCCTGCGTCCCCATGAAGAACGGATGGTCGGGCAATTCCAGGATCTGCATGATCGGCTGGTCAGGCGCCTTGCCCGAAAAGACCAGACCGTTGGTCTCCAACGTCTCGATGTACTCCGGGTCCACCTCGTAACGATGTCGGAAACGCATGCGGACCGTCTTCTTCTGCCCGAAGAGATTCCAGGCGATGGTTTGAGGCTTGATCTCGACATCGCGGCCGCCCAGACGCATGTTACCACCCAGACCTTCGATCTTCTTCTGCTCGGGCAGGATATCGATGACCCGCACCTGGCATTTGGCGTCCAGTTCGGTGCTGCCTGCACCTTTGAGTTTGCAGATGTTGCGAGCGAACTCGATCACGGCCATCTGGAAACCGAAGCACAGACCCAGGTAGGGCAGGTCGTTCTCCCGAGCGTAGCGAACGCAGGCGATTTTGCCTTCGGAGCCTCGGCTGCCGAACCCGCCCGGGACGATGATCCCGTCCACTTCGGCCAGATGCTCGGCCGCGTTGGCGTCGGTGACATCCGTCGTGTCAATCCACTTGATGCCGACGTCACTGCCCAGCGCGATGCCCGCATGTTCCAGGGCGTTGATGATCGAAGCGTAGCTGTCGCGCACGGAGGTGTATTTGCCCGTGATGCCGATGGTGGCCTGATACTTGGCGGTGCCGATCTTGTCGGTGAAGTCGCACCACTTGGCCCAGGCCTTGCGCTCGTGTCGCAGGTTGATGCGGTCTTCGATCTTCAGCAGGCGGAGCACTTCGAAGTCCAGGCCGTGCTCGCGGAGCATCGACGGGATCATATAGATGCTGGCCGAATCGTGCAGGCTGACGACGCGCTCGACCGGAACGTTGCTGTAGATGCTGATCTTCTGCCTGGCCTTCTCGTTGACCGGATTACTCGCCCGGCATGCGATGATGTCTGGCTGAATGCCCAACTGCATCACTTGCTTGATCCCGAGTTGAGCGGCCTTGGATTTCTGTTCGCCCAGCGCCGGGGGTTCCAGGATATACGTCAGGGCTACGAAGCAACTGCTGTTCGGGCCCTCCTCGTAGGCCAGCTCGCGCATCGCTTCGAGGTAGTAGGCATTTTCCAGGTCGCCCACGGTGCCGCCCACCTCCACGAAGACCACATCGGCCTTGCTCTCGATGGCGAGCTGCCGGAGCTTGAGTTTCACTTCGCCCGTCACATGTGGGATCATTTGCACGTCACGGCCGAGGTAGTCGCCGTGCCGCTCCTTGTTCAGGACGGAACTGAAGATCTGGCCACTGGTGGCGAAGTTGGCCCCGGTCAGATCGAGATCCAGCATCCGCTCGTACGTGCCCAGGTCCATATCGCATTCCATGCCGTCGTCGAGGACGAAGACCTCGCCGTGTCGGAACGGATTGAGCGTGCCGGAATCGATGTTCAGATAGCCTTCCAGCTTGATCGGCGCGACCTTGAGGCCCTTGTCCTGAAGCAGCTTGGCCAGGCACGAGGAGAAGATGCCTTTGCCCAGCCCGCTCATGACGGTGCCCATCACGAACACGTACTTGGTCTTGCCCTTCTTGTAACCCTTCGGGATGGGCGAGAAGAACTCGCTCTCGGTCGACATATCGCTGAGTTTCGTCAGCAGCTCTTTGCTATCAGCCATTGAAATCCTGTCCTTGAGATGCTGGGGCTTTGCGGGTGGGATCGTTCGCCTCCGCGTCGCGATACTCCCGGACGAAGGCGGCGTACTGTTCGGGGGTGTCGATACCCTCACTGGTGTCTGTCACGATGCCGACGAGAATGGGGAAGCCGTTTTCGATGACCCGAAGCTGTTCGAGTTTCTCCAGCTTCTCCAGGGGCGTTTGAGGCAGGCCCGTCAGCGTCAGCAGGAAGTCTTTGCGATAGGCGTAAATGCCGATGTGCCGCAGGTATTGCTCGGCCGGACCCATGCCCGCGTTCTCACGGTCGTACGGAATGGGACATCGCGAGAAGTAGATCGCGCGACCGGTCGTGTCGACGATCGCTTTGACGACGTTGGGGTCGGCGACCTGTTCGGCTCGTCGCAACGGCGTCGCCAGCGTCGCCATGGGTACATCCGGGTTTCTCAGCAGCAACTCGGCCAACTGATCGATGTGGGCCGGGTCGATGTTCGGTTCGTCTCCCTGTACGTTGATAACGATGTCGGTCTTCACGTCGCCCACGGCTTCGGCGATCCGATCTGTGCCACTCTGGTGGTCGGCACGGGTCAGAACGCATACGGCGCCAAAGGTCTCGGCGGCGGCAACGATTCTCTCGTCGTCAGCAGCGATCAGGACGTTCTGGGGCAGGCGAGCTCTGCAGGCCTGCTCGTAGGTGTGTTGGACAAGGTATTTGCCCGTATCTTTGGCGAGAACTTTCCCGGGGAATCTGGTCGAATCGTACCGCGCAGGAATACAGACTACGATCTTCACTGTCGCTCGAACTCGTACGTGTGAACAGTCATTTGGCCTGAAGTGGCTGTTCAAATTGGAAAAGACAAGACTCCGTTGCGGCCACGTGCCCCAACCCAGATAGCCAACGGGGCCTTATCATAGGCCGGCCGGAGCCCGTTGTCAAGATCACCGACGAACCGGCCACCAAATTATTCGTGGCACGAAGCCAAACCGGCCGCTGAACCGCCTGTGGGGCTCGCTCAATCGATATCGCTCGAAAAGGGGAATTTCACATCGATGACTTGAAATCCAAGATTGGGGGTCTATACTGCACCGGCGAGATCGTGGGGGAAGAACGCCGAACGAGGTCGATTGGAGAAAGGATAGACATGCTCAAGAACATCCCGCCGGTAATCTCTCCGGAGTTGATGAAGACCCTGATGGAGATGGGCCACGGCGATGAAATCGTCCTGGCTGACGGCAATTTTCCCGCCGCCAGTGTCGCCAAGCGCCTGATCCGCTGCGACGGCCATGATGTGCCCGAGCTCCTGGAGGCGATCTTGAAGTTCTTCCCGCTCGACGTCTACGTCGACCGCCCCGTTGCTTTGATGGCCGTGGTCCCAGGGGATACGACCGAGCCCACAATCTGGGAGAAATACCACGAAATCGTGGCCGCCAGCGGCGAAAAAAGCTCGGATTTCGAGCATGTCGAGCGATTTGCCTTCTACGAACGGGCCAGGCAGGCCTACGCCGTCGTTGCAACGAGCGAAAAGGCACTCTACGCCAATATTATTCTGAAAAAGGGGGTCCTTTAGAGTCGGAAGCTGGCGGGTATGGATTGTTCAGGGGGTGTAAGTGGCTTGCGGAGTTTACGGGGATCTGGGACCCCGCATTGTCCTATAAATAGCCGGTCCGGCCTTGACACGGCCGCAATATGGCGGTACAATCGACGTGTTCTGGTGATACCATCTTTTCCGTCTGTTGTGTGGTCCATGTGCTAGTGTCAGGGGTGCATTCTTGCGGCATTTGGCCGTGAAATTGGTTGCGCATAAGGCGGAGGAAAGGGAACAGACCCGGGCATACGCGCATCTAGGAGGATGTAGTTCGCACGGAATTTGATCCCCATGAGGGCTGTTCTTGCGGGTTAAGGGGCTGGTGCAGCTCGTGGATGCACGATTCCGTTGTCGAAGCAGTGTGGTTTTTGGGATGTGCTCGAAAGGGCAAGAAAGAGAAGAAGGAAAGGGAACATGGGCCATAGACGGAAGGGTTTCACACTAATCGAGCTGTTGGTGGTCATCGCGATTATCGCGATCCTGATGGGCATCCTGATGCCCGCTCTGAGTCGTGTCAGGAAGCAGGCGAGGAAAGTGACCTGCCTGGCCAATTTGAAGCAATGGGGCCTGGCGTTTGCGCTTTACTGCGAGGACAACGACGGGAAGTTCTTCACGGGAGAGATCAACGGTAGCACCGCCAATGCGGGCTCGGGCGAGTTCTGGCGGGCGACCATGCGACCTTACTCCAAGGACGTCAAGATGTGGCTCTGTCCACAAGCGACTAAGCCTCGCCCAACCGGCAGCATCCCGACGGGCGGCTGGTCGTATACGGCCTGGGAGAACGGCGGTGATGTCGGCAGCTACGGCCTCAACGGTTGGATTCTGAATGTTCGGGAGGCGAGAGGTTCCAAGACATCCGCGTGGGGACGCAACGATCTCGATGCCCAGGGCAGGTCGCGTCACTGGGGTCGGCCGCCGGCCAGGAACGCCAACGATGTGCCCGTATTCATGGGAAGCTGGTGGGTCGATTTTTGGCCGCTTGAGACGGATCAGCCTCCGGAGACAGATGCGGGACCGGGCGACACCCCCAATACGAATGAAATGAATCGCTGTTGTGTGGATCGACACGATGGTTTTGTCAATTCGCTCTTCGCCGACTGGACGGCTCGTTCGGTGGGCCTCAAGGAGCTTTGGACACTGAAATGGCATAAGACATATAACACGCTGGGGCCCTGGACCAGAGCCAATGGGAACAATCCTGCGTGGCCGCAGTGGATGCAGAGATACAAAGACTATTGATCGACCGAGTGATTTCCAACAAGTGGCGGGCAACGGCGCAGTTTGAAGTGGCCATGGTTGTCGTGCCGTACGATGATCAGCGATACGTGTAGG
>CAVSCO010000105.1:0-25386 GCA_963726475.1 uncultured Phycisphaerae bacterium
CGACGAAGGCTGAAGGAAAACCGATGCCCGAAAGACCATCCCAACGACCGAGGCCATTGTCTCTGGAAACGCCGCCGAGCGTGCCGAGGCTCTGCCCAATGCGCCGGTTGCGAGGAGTCGAAATTCCGCGCCGCAGCGGGCCTCATCGGTTCGTAGCCGCCGTTCCCAGGGGCCCGCTCGGCAAGGTCACCGTCTGACGTGGAGCCTGGGTGTCGTCGCGGCCGCGCTGGGAGTGGTATTCTGGGCGAACCAAACGGGCATCATCAGTCTCGACGGCAGCGGGCGTGCCTTCTGAGCCATTTCGCGGGTGTCTTCCCCGACCAGGCGAACACCTACACATTTCTGGGCAAACACTACAGCACCGCCGGCAGGCCGCAGGATGCCCTGGAGGCTTGTGAGAAGCTCGTTCAAGTCAGTCCGACCGACCCGCAGGCCCATGTCCTGCTGGGCAATGCCTACGATGCGGCCAGTCAGCCGGACGTAGCCATCGAGTGCTACGCCAAGGCCCTGGAACTCGACCCCAATTGCTACGAGGCACTCATCGGTCTCGGCAAGGTCCGCGCTCTTCAGGGAGACCACGCCGAGGCGCTCGAATCCTACGAGCGGGCGGTGAAGATTCGCCCCGATTCGGCCAGCGCCTACGTGGCCCTCGGTATGGTCTTCTCCAACCTCGGACGTTACCAAGAGGCGATGGAGGCCTTCAAGCAAGCCAAGGCCCTCGATCCGGCGATCAGTGACACGCAGATCCGGTCGGGCAAGGCCTGTCTCGAGGCCGGACAATATGGAGAGGCGATCACCTGCTTCAAGAGCGTGGTTCTGGTCGATCAGGGCCATGCCCAGGCCCACTACAATCTCGGTCGAGCCTACCTGAGAGTAGGCGACAAGGCCCTGGCGATCCGGGAGCAGCGCATCCTCCAGGAGCTGGAGTCACCGCTGGCCGGTCGACTCCGCGACATGATCGGGGAGTGACAAGCTCGCACATCGCCCGGTTCACAGACCACCTGTCACCATCTGGTCACCATGTCCGAGGGGGCAATCTGTCCCGGGTCATTGAAAATGATGATACGGATTACGTACTTTCCACAATTGCCCTCATTTCCGGACTCCGGCATTCTACAGTCAGGTTGAGACGCGTCCCAAAGGATTGACCGATTGAGATGGAGCCGAGTTCACTCCCGTATGGCGTGACGAATCTCGCGGGTGCCCCGTCGGAGAAGGATCGCTGAGGCGCCCAGGGGATTTTCACGAGCTCTTGCTGAAAAACGGCCTACCGGGGAAGGGCCGAATGAAGTGCGGTATACACAGAATACATGGAGGTGACCTATGAAGAAGTATGCATTGCTACTGTTAATCGTGCTGGGAGTCAGCACGACCGCTTGGGGGGCTTCGCGTGTGTGACAGTGCCGGCGACTACGCCGTGCGATCAGGAAGTCTGCATGAATTTCCAGGCTTGCCTGCCCTATGATTGTACCGACACCCCGGCGGTGGACTACTGCGTTCGGGGCAACATGGTTATCGTCGACATCGTCTACCAGTGCACCGACTGCACGTGCGGCGGGCGTACGGCGGTCAACGAAGACCTGTGTCTGGATCTGTGTCCCGGGGTCTACTCAGTGCTGGTTCGTATCAGCGTCGATTGTGCCGACGCGTGCTGGGACTTTGGTCCGCGTGTCAGCGCTCTCGGCTCGGCGTTCTTCAAAGTCTGTTCCTGTGAGCCTTGTGCATCACCCTGGTGTCTGCCTGAATACCCCTGCGGTGATTGCTGCGGCGACGGAACGACAACGCAGTAAATCGGCCGGATTTCGGAGTTCGCGTACCATGCTGATTCGGTGCGTGACTCCTTGCGGCGTCCGTGTTCCGGGTGCTGCTGGTTAAGGAGGGTTCTTCCCCGGCGTGGGGGAGGGTGATCTTTTCTTTCGTGGTTTTGCGCAGGTCCTTCACATCTCGAATATCCTTCCCTTCTTTCCTGTTTTTCCTTGACAAACATCCCCATTGCGTGTATATGTACGAGCACTGCCGGATGGAGCCGGACGGTTGATTCTTGTCGGGCAGGGATAGGAGTGAGGGTCCCTTCCAACGAGAAATGCATGCCATCAGCCTATCGGCTCGTATGCCTCGGCAACGGAGGATTGCGGTCGTGTGACAGGCTGGTTCCCCGACGCTATCGTGCCTCAAGGTGAAATCGGTCTGTACAAACGGAGTCGACCGTGACTTGGGTGAATGTCTTTTTGCAGGGAGGTAAGGTATGAAGAGGTACATATGGGTGGCCCTGGTGACACTTGTGCTCGGCAGCACGAGTTGGGGGGAACTGACGTCCAACGGCTCGGCCGGCGGCATCGGCAGAACCGATGGTCAAACGGTGGGGCGGCTGTACGTCCCCGGGACGTCCTTGGGCAATGCCGGGGCGAACGTTGGCGCCCGACACACCGTCATGGACGCAGGTGGGGACGTGATCTGCGGCACGAACCACAGCATGCTCTGCGGCGTGCTGTCCAATCAGTGGACGATCTACTCTGGGGCGTCGGGCACCAGCAACGAGCAGTGCAGTGGAAACGACGATCAGTGCGGCAACAATAGCGGCTGCAACAACGATCAGCAGGATCCGCCATGCAACACCGGATGCTGGCCCAACTGGCCGAATTGGTGCTTGCCTTGGGGTAACGTGACGACGTCGTCCAATTCGAACGCTGCGACGGTTGCCAACGGTCCGGACTGCAACGCGACCGCTGAAACGAGCGGCTATTCCAGCGGCCCGGGCGCCACCAGCACATCGCACAGCTACGCCCAGAGCGTCAACCCGTAATCACGCTTCTGATTGCGATCTATCAAGCTCCAGGGGATGCGAGCCGTCGCGTCCCCTGGGGCCTATCGTTCCAGGGCCCGCGTTCTGCAACGGCCCTCATTGCATCAACCTCTTGAGGTCTGGCATTTCGGAGCCGTCACGCGGTAGGGGGCGTGACGAACGACGCTCGTCTTTTCGCTTGTGATCCCACGGACGTTCTCGGTCGGAGAGTAGCTGTCCGCGATCCGATCCTCGCGCCCAATGCCCGTCTCATACCTGTGATCTTCCCTCCATGCCGGCGGCAATTGCCCCGCTAATCTGATCGGGCCACAGGCCGCAAAGTCCCTGCCGCCCGAATTCCCACCCCCGCCGGGACCGAACCGGTGAAATTTCCTTCTGGGTCTCATTTCCTATAAGATCTTGTTTTTCAAGCCTTTATGCTCTGTGTACCAGCGGGGTTTGAGGTCTTTGTGGATAAACGTGAAACAATTCACAATAAATACTTGTGATAATCATGGGATTGGATATACTTTTATCGATATGTGATTATCGATACATAAGTATCGAGTTGGGTTTCTGGCGTCGTAGTTGGAGTGGTGTCATGACAAAGGATCGCCAAATCAGTATCGCGCTGCCGACGGTTCGCCGGCTGCCGATGTACTTCGGGATTCTGGAGAAGGCCGCGAAGGATGGTCAGGCCCATATCAGCAGTTCTCAGATGGCGACGGCGTTGGGCCTGGAGCCGATCCAGGTTCGCAAAGACCTGGAGGCGGTGGGGGTGACCGGCCAGGCGGGCGTCGGATTCCCGGTGGGCGAGTTGGTCGGCGCCATCGAGAAGTTCCTCGGCTGGGACAACGCCAGCGATGCGTTCGTCATCGGGGCCGGTCACCTGGGCACGGCCCTGGCGGGGTATCGTGGTTTCGCCGGCTATGGGCTCAATATCGTGGCCCTTTTCGACAACGACCCTCGCAAGATCGGGCAGACGGTTCACGGCAAGGAAGTCATGGACATCGAGAGGTTTGCCGATCTGGCCGGGCGATTGCACGTGCACATCGCGATCCTGACCGTTCCGGCCGGCGCCGCGACCTCGGCCGCGACGATGGCGATGGAGGCGGGCATCAAGGCCCTGTGGAACTTCACCCCGACGAAGCTCGCTCCGATGGACGGTGTGATCATCGAACGTGTCGATCTGGCCGCGAGCCTGGCGGTGCTCTCGAGCAAGCTGTCGTCCGTGTTGAGACCGGCCGAAGCCGTACCACCCGTGAAAACGCAAGTCTGAATCTCTGGCTTTGACAATGGAGCAATGTATGCGTCAGAAGGAAAACACTCAGTGCGATTGCGGCCTTCGCAAGTTCGAGAAGGTCTGTCGGATTCTGGACAAGTACGATCGCAGTCCGTCGAAACTCGTGCCGATCCTCCAAGAGGTCCAGCACGAGTATCGCTATCTGCCCGAGCAGGTGCAGTCGTTCATCGCCACGTCGCTGGGCCTGTCGCCGGCTCGGGTGTTCGGCGTCGCGAGCTTCTATGCGAACTTCGCCCTCGAACCCAAAGGCAAATACGTGATCCATGTCTGCGACGGGACCGCGTGTCACGTCAAAGGGTCCGAGCGGATCAAAGAGGCTCTGTACGAGCAGCTTGGACTTAACGAGAAGAAGAAAACGACACCCGACATGCTCTTCACCGTCGAAGCGGTCTCGTGCCTGGGGGCGTGCGGGCTGGCGCCGGTGATGACGATCAACGACGAGGTGCACGGGCAGGTCACGCCGGCCAAGGCGGTCGAACTGGTCAACGGCATCAAGGAACGGGAGCAGGCAGAATGATTCAGCAGAAGATCGATATGGAAGCGACCGGGCAGGCCTACCGCGAGGCGCGTCAGGCGGTGAAACGACGCGTGATCGTCTGTGCCGGGACCGGCTGTGTGGCCAACGGGTCGTTGAAGGTGTTTGAAGCATTGAATGAAACGATCGCCGCCAAAGGGCTCGATGTGGTCGGTCGAGCTGGGCCACGACTGCAAGGGCGACGTCTATCTGTCCAAGAGCGGCTGCCAGGGGTTCTGCCAGGCGGGTCCGCTGGTGACGATCGAGCCTGAAGACTGGCTCTACGTTCACGTCAAGCCCGAGGACGTCGCCGAGATCGTCGAAGAGACGCTGGTCAACAACCGGCCCGTCGAGCGGCTGCTCTACGTCGATCCCGCGACCAACCGGCGGCTACGAGGAAACGCACGAGATCCCGTTCTACAAGAGGCAGCAGCGGACTCGTCCTGGGCGAGTGCGGCAACATCGACCCGGAAGACATCCGCGAGTACATCGCCCGGGGCGGATACGCGGCCGCCAGGCGGGCGTTCAACGAGATGCGTCCCGAGCAAGTCTGCGAAGAGGTCCTCGCCTCGGGCCTGCGGGGCAGGGGCGGCGGCGGTTTCCCCACGGGCAAGAAGTGGGCGCTGACGCTGCCCGAGCCGAGTCGAGAAGAAGTACGTCATCTGCAACGGCGACGAGGGCGACCCCGGCGCGTTCATGGACCGCAGTCGTCATGGAGGGCAATCCCGCACCGCGTGCTCGAAGGGATGATGATCGCCGCCCGCGCGATCGGCGCCGACGAGGCCTACGTCTACGTCCGAGCCGAGTACCCGCTGGCGGTCCAGCGGATTCGCAAGGCGGTGGCCGACGCGGAAGAGGCGCGGCATCCTGGGCGACGACGTTTTCGGCAGCGGGCCGAGCATCGCCTGTCACGTGATGGAAGGGGCCGGTGCGTTCGTCTGCGGCGAGGAGACCGCGCTGATGGCCTCGATCGAGGGG
This sequence comes from uncultured Phycisphaerae bacterium, assembly GCA_963726475.1. GTDB lineage: Bacteria > Planctomycetota > Phycisphaerae > Sedimentisphaerales > Anaerobacaceae > Anaerobaca. Next base: position 5,578 of record CAVSCO010000105.1, read on the forward strand.
CTGCGGGGCATGCCTCGACCGAAGCCTCCGTTCCCCGCCCAGAGCGGGCTGTGGGGCAAGCCCACGGTGATCAACAACGTCGAGACGCTGGCGACGGTCCCGCTGATCATGCGCGCAGGGCAGCCACAACTATCGCCGGCTCGGGACGGAGGGCTCGCCCGGGACCAAGACCTTCGCCGTGACCGGACACGTCGCCAACACGGGCCTGATCGAAGTCCCGTTCGGCACGACGCTCCGCGAGATCATCTTCGACATCGGCGGCGGCGTGATCGACGAGCATGGGCCAGCCGATGCCCGAAGGTTTCAAGGCGGTGCAGATCGGCGGTCCATCCGGCGGCTGCCTGACCGCCGAGCATCTCGACATGGCTGCTGGATTTCGACTCGGTCCGCAAGGTCGGCGCGATGGTCGGCTCCGGCGGGCTGGTCGTGATGAACCGCGATACCTGCATGGTCAAGATCGCCCACTTCTTCATGCAGTTCACGCAGAACGAATCGTGCGGCAAGTGCGTCCTGTGCCGCGAAGGCACCAGGCAGATGCTCGTGCTGCTCGAAGAGATCATGGAAGGGACGGCGACGCCCGCCACGCTGGAACTGCTGGAGCAGCTTGCGTCGGCCGTACAGGTCGGTTCGCTGTGCGGGCTGGGCAAGACCGCCCCGAACCCGGTGCTGAGCACGCTGCGGTATTTCCGCAGCGAGTACGAGGCCCACATCTTCCAGAAGCGCTGCCCGGCGGGACAGTGCAAAGCGCTGGCGCTGCCCGAGATCCTGGCCGACCGCTGCAAGGGCTGCGGGGCGTGTCTGCGGAAGTGCCCGGTGGGGGCCATCACGGGCGAGAAGAAGATGCCGCACCAGATCGACGTGGACAAATGCGTCAAGTGCGGCACATGTGCACAGGTTTGCAGATTCGACGCAATTGTGGGAGTCAACGTGAGATGAACAACGGCGATTACCTAAACGTGGACGGACGTGACATCCGCATCGAGGGCGAGCGGAATCTGCTGGAGCTGATCCGCAAGGCCCATATCGAGCTTCCGACGTTCTGCTACCATTCGGACCTCAGCGTCTACGGCGCGTGCCGGCTCTGCATCGTGGACATCGACGGGATGGGGCGTGGTCACCTCGTGCAGCACCCAACCCAGAGCGGGCATGGTCGTCCGCACGAACACCAGCCAGTTGCGCGAGATGCGCAAGATGTATCTCGAACTGCTGCTGGCCAACCACCACCAGGGCTGTGCGACCTGTGCCAAGAGCGATAGCTGCAAGCTCCAGGAACTGGCCGTGCGGATGGGCGTCACCGAGGTCCGCTTCAAGACGAAGGTCGAGGCCAAACCTCTGGACACGTCGAACCCGTCGCTCGTTCGCGATCCGAACAAGTGCATTCTCTGTGGCGACTGCGTTCGCGCCTGCGAAGAGATCCAGGGCGTCGGCGCGATCGATTTCGCCTATCGCGGCGCCGCGACGACGGTCGTCCCGGCGTTCGGCAAGAAGCTCAGCGACGTCGCGTGCGTCTACTGCGGGCTATGTGCGAGCGTCTGCCCGACCGGCGCTATCACGCCCAGACCCAGATCGATCGCGTCTGGCAGGCATTGAGCGACGACAGCAAGACCGTGGTCGTGCAGATCGCACCGGCCGTTCGCGTCGCCCTGGGCGAGATGTTCGGGCTCGAAGCGGGCGTGGTCACGACGGGCAAGATGGTGGCGGCGCTGAAGATGCTCGGCTTCGACAAGGTCTTCGATACGAGTTTTGCCGCCGATTTGACGGTGCTGGAAGAGACGACGGAATTCATCGGCCGAAAGACACGGGGCGAGCGGCTGCCTCTATTCACCTCCTGCTGTCCGGCGTGGGTCAAGTACGCCGAGCAGTTCTGTCCCGAGCTATTGCCGAATCTGTCGAGCTGCCGGTCTCCGCAGCAGATGTTTGGCTCGCTGGCCAAGGCGACGCTGCCCGAGACGCTGGGGGTCGAACGCAAGGATTTGTTCGTGGTCTCGATCATGCCCTGTACCGCCAAGAAGTTCGAGGCGCAGAGGCCGGAGTTTGCCGTGGGGGGCGATCCCGACGTCGACGCCGTGCTGACGACCCAGGAATTCGGCAAGATGATCAAGCAGGCGGGCATCCAGTTCAACCAGTTGACGCCGGAATCGCTCGATTTGCCGCTCGGGTTCAAGACCGGGGCGGGTGTGATCTTCGGCACCACCGGTGGCGTCAGCGAGGCCGTGCTGCGATATGCCTACGAGAAGCTGACCGGGGTGAAGCTGGATTCGCCCGATTTCAAGGAGGTGCGTGGGCCCGAAGGTGTCCGCATCAAGCAGCTCAAGCTGGGTGACATCGAGCTCAAGCTCGCGATCGTCCACGGCCTCAAGAACGCACGCGCCATCGCCGAAGAGGTCCGGGCGGGCAAGGCCGATTACGACTTCGTCGAGGTCATGGCCTGTCCGGGTGGGTGCATCGCGGGCGCGGGCCAACCCGTGAGCTTCGAGCCCGACACGAAGCAGCGTCGGGCCGAAGGCCTGTACAACGCCGACAAGACACTGCAACTGCACACGTCCCAGGAGAATCCTTACCTGGCCAAGTGCTACGACGGCACGCTGGACGGGATCGGGGGCCATCGCGCCCACGAACTGCTCCACACCGGGTACAACAGCCGCAAACGCGTCATGGACGAGGGCTTCTCTGTGCTCGATCCGGCCACGACGAAGGCATTGGAAATCAACGTCTGCGTAGGCACAGGCTGTTATCTCCGTGGTTCGCAACGTCTCTTGCAGCAACTGGTCAGCCACGTGAAGGCTCAAGACCTCGAAGGCACGGTGGACGTCCGTGCGACGTTCTGCTTCGAGGCCTGCGACAAGGGCCCGAACGTCAAGGTGGGCGATGTCATTCTGCATCGCTGCTCGTTCGAGACAGTCCGGGCTGAACTCGAGAAACAACTGGCCAAGGTGACGGCGTAAGACCACGCCAGGACGAAGATGGAAATCGAACCTCGTCACAATCAGGTCGTGTTCACCAACAAGGCACGGTGCAAGGACTGCTATCGCTGCATCCGCGTCTGCCCGGTCAACGCGATCGGTTTGCGGGACGGCCAGGCGTACGTCGATGAGCAGCGCTGCATCTCGTGTGGCACGTGCATTCGCGAGTGTCCGCAGGGGGCCAAGAGCTACCGTCGTGACACCGACCGGGTCAAAGACCTGATTGCATCGGGCCGGACGGTAGCGGTCAGTCTGGCGCCGTCGTTTGCGTCGATCTTCAACGAATGGGAAACCAGGCGGCTGGCGTCCGCCTTGCGGAAACTGGGGTTCGCCCACGTCTCCGAGACGGCGGTCGGCGCCTACGACGTTGCGCAGCAGACCGCCTGCTACGCCCGGGAGCATCCCGACCGCTTCTGCATTGCCACCGCATGCCCGGCGGTCGTTAGTTATATCGAGCGATACCGGCCGGGGCTGGTGGAGAATCTGGCCCCGGTGGTTTCGCCGATGCTGGCGCACGCCAAGATACTCAAATCGCGCCTGGGCGACGATGCGGCCGTCGTGTTCATCGGCCCGTGCGTGGCCAAGAAGGCCGAGGCCCAGGATAAGGGCGCCGGCCTGGTCGACGGTGCGCTGACGTTTACCGAGCTACTGGAATGGTTCGAGGAGCAGGGGATCGACCTGGCCGAGCTGGAGGAGAGCGATTTCGATATCCAGCCCAGGGGGTGGGCCCGGTCGTTCCCCTTGGTGGGGGGCAGCCTGGAGACGGCTTCGCTGAACACCTCGGCCCTGGCGACGGACGTGGTGAGCGTCGCGGGCGCCGAGGAAGTTGAAGACGTGCTCAACAGTCTGGCCGACGCACGCGAGCCATTGCTGATCGAGGCGCTGTTCTGCGAACAGGGGTGCATCAATGGCCCCGCGATGCCCACAACACACCCGGTCTACGAACGACGCAGACGCTTGCTGAAATATGTTTTGAGCCACACGAACGAAGACCCTCGACCGGAGCGGTGCGCCGATCTGGTGGCAACGTTCGAGGCTGAGCCCTTGCCCCATGAGACGGTGACAGAGGCGCAGATTCGTGCGATCTTCGAACAGACGGGCAAGCAGGCCCCCGAGGACCAGTTGAACTGCGGTGCGTGCGGCTACAGTTCGTGCCGGGAGCAGGCGATCGCGGTTGTGCGTAAGATGGCGGAGCCTGAGATGTGCGTGCCCTACATGAGAAGGCTCGCCGAGCAGCGTACCGACCGGATCATCGAAACGAGCCCGAACGGCATCGCGATCCTCGACGAAAGGCTGAACATCCTGCACATCAACCCGTCGTTCAAGCGGTTGTTCATGTGCTCCGAGGCCGTTTATGGCAAGCCGATTTCCTATCTCGTCGATCCTGAGCCGTTCGAGAAGATTGCGGCCGGAAAGGCGGACCTGATCGAACTGACCGTCGAACACGAGAAGTACCATCTCGTCTGTCACCAGATCGTTTATGCGCTGCGGGAGGAGAGGCAGACCGTGGGCGTCTTCGTGAACCTGACGGCCGGCCTGGCGAACAAGAAGACGCTCGATGCCCTGCGAGCCAGCACGGTGCAGCAGGCACGTGACCTGCTCGCCCATCAGATCGACATCGCCGGGCAGATCGCGCGATTCCTTGGCGACAGCACCGCGCAGGGCGAGAAGCTGCTCGACAATCTCGTGAAGCTGGCTCAGGAAGAACCCAGCGCTTCAGACGGGCCCAGACAGACATGGCTGAAAGATACCTACACGTCGACGTAGCGGTCCGGCAGACTTCGAAGTATCCCGACGGTCCGTGTGGCGACGTCGTCGCCCAGCAGCGGACCGATCTGGCCACCGACGTCATCGTCTGCGACGGGATCGGCTCGGGCATGCGGGCGTACATCGCGGCCACCATGCACGTGGCCAGGCTCCTGTCGCTGCTGCGTGAAGGGTTCTCGCTTAGGCGGGCGTTCTCCTGCCTGGTCGGTACGCTCGAGGCGTGGCGCGACCCGTCGCAACCTTATGCGGCGGTCTCGCTCGCGCGGGTCCTCAACGATGGTGAGACCACCGTCCTTTCTTACGACGCTCCCGCCCCGGTGTTGGTGAGTCGCGACAATGCCACGGTGTTGCCCAGCCGACCGCTGCTGGTGGGGCACGCGTTGGCAGACAGTCGAGCTGCTTCCTAACGGCGGGTGAAGGCCTGCTGCTGTTCAGCGATGGCATCACCCAGGCCGGTATCGGGAATGGGCTGGCCGAGGGCTGGACCAGTGAGGGAGTCGCCGCACATGTGACGAGTCAACTGTCGGCACGCCGCGATCTGAGGGAGATGGCCGATGCCGTCCATGACGAGGCGTTGAAGCTCGATGGAAATGTCTCCTGTGACGACGTGACAGCAGTCCTGGCGCACTGTCGGCACGGGAACACACTGAACATCTTTACCGGACCACCGATCGATCGCAGGACGGACGAGGCTGTCGTGCGGCGGTTTCTCGCCCTCGATGGGGCCAAGGTGGTCTGCGGCGCCACGACGGCCGCCATCGTCGCCAAGGCCATGGGACGCAAGCTGGCGATGGACCCGGTGCCGACGAGCCTGATCGCACCGCCGAAGTACGAGCTTGACGGGATCGACCTGGTCACCGAAGGGGCGGTGACGCTAAACCAGCTCTGCAATCTCCTCGACCTTCCGAGCGACGAGTTCGAGGAGATCAACCCGGTAACGGAGCTGGCCGACCTGCTGGATAAGGCCGATCGCGTCCATCTGATGGTCGGACGCGGCGCCAATCCGGCCAACGAATCCCTGGGTTTCAAGCAGCAGGGCATTCTCCGGCGGGATCAGGTGGTCCCATTGCTGGTCGAGAAGCTCAAGGCTCGCGGCAAGCTCGTCTTGACGACGGAGGTGTAATGGACGCTTCATGCGATTATCACGCCATGAATCTCGGTCCGATATCCTCCAATCCCTTGGGGATGGGTGGATTTGCAGTAAGAGCCGAGGTCTAATTTGCTACACGTAAGAGAGCCGTTTCCTCATGGTGTTGCGTGTTATGTCCCTTTGATCGCACCCGGCTTCGGACGATAATTTACATAGCTTACCTTGCTAAAGCCGGTGACGCATCCCGGTATGAGTAGGAAAGACATGTATGGCATCTTGATGAAACACGTTGCCGTGGGTGCGTCGCTGGCTACTCTGATTTCCCGGAGGTGTATGTGAATGCTGTGCCCAGCCATACCTCTGGCCAAGGCGAATTGGCGGGAGGGATTGCACCGAAACCCATCCTGCTGGTGGAGAGTGTCTTTCAATCGGCCGTCCTGATCAGCCGCGTCTTCCGCGAGCTGAATCTCCTCGATCAGTTGGCGATCTCGATGGATTGCGAAAGTGCCCTCGTTCGGCTACGCCAGAGCGGCAGCAGCAAGCCACGGCTGATCCTGCTCAATCGCAACATGCCTCGCATGAGCGCCCAGAGCTTTCTCAAGGTTATCAAGGAGGACGAGGAGCTTTGCGTTGTGCCGGTCGTCGTTCTGGCTGATTCGTATCACGCCGAGGACGTGGCCACGTACTACGGTTTGGGGACGGCCGGATACATGATTCAGACCAACGAATACATGGACGTTCTGGAGAAGATGAAGGCTCTGTGTACCTATTGGACGCTGAGCCGGTCGCCAGCGATGTATTGATCCTGCCTGCTCGCCATGTCATTCGCTCTCCGCTGTGGCGTTTCCATCTCCCATCTACCATCTACGCTTTCTGCCTCAGAATCCCACTGTCTCTTGCGGCAGGGCACCCGGCTCGCGCATGAAAAAGCGAGGGCCGACGCGATGTTCCATCGGCCCTCGCTGAGTGCGGCTAAACGGTTTTCTTAGCCGTTGAATTCGTCGAAGCTGTCGTCCTCATCCAGAGGGAAGGCCTCCTGCGCCGACGGTATCGCGTGTTGCTTGCTCGGCGCGTTGGTTTGCCCCGAAATCTGATGCCACGCGTGGTCCGAGGGAGCCAATCGATCGCTTGCTCCACTGGTGCGGGCCGACCTACGGGTGGTCCCATCGGACGCCTGGCGCGTCTTGCTCTCGTTCTTTGCCCCGCTCCCGATCAGAGTCACGAGCTGATCGATGATTCCGTTGAGCCCTTCGGCCTGGGAGCTGAGTTCCTCGGAGGCACTGGCGGATTCCTCGGCGTTGGCGGCGTTCTGCTGGGTGACCTTGTCCATCTGCGCGACGGCGGTGTTGACCTGGTCGATGCCCTGGGCCTGCTCCTGCTGGCCGCGGCGATCTCGCTGACCAGATCGGTGGTCTTGCCGATGCTCTGGACGATCTCCTCGAGGACCTTGCTCGACTTCATCGGCGATATCCACGCCGTTCTTGGCGTTCTTGACGGACTCCTCGATCATGTTGGCCGTGTTCTTGGCCGCCTCGGCCGACCGCATGGCCAGGTTGCGGACCTCTTCGGCCACGACGGCAAAGCCCTTGCCCGCCTCGCCGGCCCGGGCGGCTTCGACGGCGGCGTTGAGGGCCAGCAGGTTGGTCTGGAAGGCGATCTCGTCGATGATCTTGATGATCTTGGCGGTCTCGTCGGAACTCTTCTGGATGTCCTGGATGGCATGATTCATCCGGCCCATGGACTCGTTGCCGTGTCGGCGGACTGTGCGCGCCTCGGAGGCCAAGCGTGTTGGCCTGCTGGGCGTTGTCGGCGTTCTGCTTGGTCATCGAGGCCATCTCTTCCAGGCTCGACGAGGTTTCCTCCAGACCGGCGGCCTGCTCGGTGGCGCCCTCGGCCAGCGACTGCGATGCGGAAGAGACCTGTCCGGCCGCATCCGAGACCTGTCGGGCGCCCTCGGTGAGGTCCGCGATGACGCGGCTGATCGAACCGACGATGGACCGGGTGAAGAAACCGGCCACGACCGCGGCCAGGATGGCGGTGCTGACGCCGACGATGATGAACAGGCTGATCATGAAGGCCGCGCGATCCGACGCATCATGTGCGATCTTGGTGGCAGCCTCCTGGCGACTCGCGACGACCTGCTGTCTTTCGTTGATCCTGTCGCGTTTTTCTGCAAGTTTGGCTACTGCTGCTTCGATGTGCGCCTGCTGGGCCTGCTGCAATTGATCGATCAACTCCCGCATGGCGTTGAAGGTCGTCAAGGCTGAGCCGGTGTCACTGGTCTTTCTCGCGAATTGCAGTTTGCCCGGCGTGTTGGCCAGGGAGATGACTTTCCGCGTGCGTTCCTTCCAGGCCGCGAACGCCTCGACGTAATCGGCATAGAGCTTCTTGACGTCATCGTCATAGAAGTGCTCGGCTGCGAGGCCCATGCGTTGCTCGACCTGCTGGACGTTTTCCAGATTGGTGGCGTCGGCAACCTTTGACTCCTCTTCGGTGGCCACCAGGGCCTTCTTCTCCGCGATTACGGCCTGATGGGCGTCACGATCCGCTTCGAGCATCAGGCGAATGCTCTCCTGGAGATCCTCGAGAAGAACGAGATCCTCGTTGATCACCGGCAACATGTCCTCGTTGATCAGCGGAGTGATCTCCTGGTCGATCAAGGCCACGAATTTATCATCCACGACGTGATTCATCGATCCGGTGAGCTGTTTCAGGCTCCACCAACCCAGCCCCACGAGCAGGAGCAGCGCCAGGACCGGAATCCCGATCATCACGGTAATTCTTCGTTTGATACCCATTCCACTGTGCCTCCCATTGGTTGTCATCCGTCGCGTTGCAGACCGTTATTGATACGTCGGGCCGCCTCTGACGCGGCTCATGCGATTCAAGCCGCGTACGGCCGGTCGGACACCGTTCAATCCGGTCGCCGTCAGGCGATCAGTTTGAGCCCGCCGACGCGACGGCCACGTCTTTGAGCGACTCGACCTTGATCCCGAAGCAGACGGCACCGATGACCTTGCCCTGTTCGTCGATGATCGGCAGCGAGACCTTCTGGTCCACGATGTTGGTGGACTTGTCGAACTGGCGTTTGCTGATGTCGACGCCGCCTTTGCCTTCCTTGAACGAGTTCTTCCACTTGGCCTCGTCTCCCTGCCAGTAATCGCTGGTCAGCGCGTTCTGGCCGACGTTGGCGCCCTGGTTGTCCATCACGAACGTCTCGCCGAGAACCGGAAGCGTCTTGGCGATCCTGATGATCTCCTTGGCGCAGTTGTTGCTCATCTTCTCGGCCTGGATCGGCAGTTCGTCTTCGGCATCCTTCCACTGGGTGTCGATCTTCTGGATCTCTTCCAAAGCGACCTGGTTGGCGTTCTGCCCGGCCACTTCCCGGACGAGCACCTTGTTGGTGCACACCGGGATCAGCCTGGTCTTGACGAAGGTCCGGAGCATATCGAATTCCTCCGTGAGCCTGGCCCTATCATCGTCCGTGAGGTCATCCGGCAGCGGCGGTGCCAGCTTGTCGACGTCAGCGGTCAGCTTCTCGACAAGCTTCGTGACCTCAGGGTTGGCCGGCTTGTTAGGATCATCCGCTCCAAGGACCGGTGCCGCAATTAAGCAGGCCAGGGTCACGGCCATCAATACCATCATCTTCTGCCTCATGGTTGTACCTCCTCGCGTTAGACGCTGCTGCCGTGTGATGTGGTCGCCTACGTGGGACCACTAGAACTTGAAGTTGAACTCGAACTGGAGAACATCGTAGTCTGCGGTGACTGTGCGGGTCCGCTCTCCGATCATGTAATTGAGACCGACCTTGCAGTTCTTCGCCAGTTGGTAGCCAACGGAGAGTTTGTGGCCTCGGACGTTGGTGCCGCCACCGGCAAAGGTGGAATCACTCAGCGCGCCCAGTTCGCAGTCCGCTTCCAGGTCGCGATAGTTGTAGGCAAAGGCCCAACTGCCGGGCTTCTTGCACTTGCCAAGGCTGGCTCCGACCAGGTAGCCCGTGTCTTCGTCGGACTCCGCGGCCTGATTGACAATATAGTCGCCAAAGACGGCGCAGGGATGGCCGGCGATTTTGAAGGCCGCCTGTCCGAATCCCTGGACGATTTCGAAGTCGCTCTCGTAGCCGGTGCCGACGCTCCGGTTGCCGCGGAAGTTGGTCGCACTGCTTCCAAGAGCGACCTGGCCCTGGAGGTTGGTATAGTCGTAGTAGCCGGCGCCGGCCGTCAGGGTCACACCGTCGGTTCCCGGGATCTTGCCGGTCAGTCCACCCTGGAGGCCCCAGAGAGCCGTGTCGAGCGACGAACTGCGTTCCTCGACCCAGTATCCGCCAAATGTGCCGAAGAACGAGACGTCTTCGTTGAGCGCCTTCTTATAGGTGGCGGCGATGCCCTCCGGGCGAACGTCGGTGTCAAACAGCAGGTCGCTGTTGCCCGGGTGGTAGTACAGGTTCTTGATCTTGCCCGCGGCCAGATTGAATCCCTCGATGCTGGCAGGGTGGTAATTCATGAACGCCAGGTCCAGCCAGATGTCCTTGCTGGAAAACGCGTCCCCCAGGTCCTGGTTGGTATTGGTGGCGCTGTTGTTGGTTCCGCTGGCCAAACCGATGGTCACATCGACCTCTTCGTTGACCTCGCTGGAGACGATCAATCGTGCACGGATGCGGTCACGATCGCGTGCCGTGTCCGTGGCGTCATTGTCGGCTCGCTCATGGCGATATCGGAAGTCTCCCGAGATCTTCAGCGTACGAAGCCAACTCGGCAGGCTCTCCAGGAGTGCATCTGCATCACTCTGGGCGGTCGCCGATTCCGAGGTTTGCTGGGGTTGCTCGGCCGCGGTGGTGACTCCAGCTCCGACGAGGAGGAGGATCACGGCCCATCTCTTGCGTGTGCTGGTCATAGTTGTCACTCCTTCAAACGTAACAGTCCATCTGTTACTCGACAGATGCCTCTTCTTCCTCAAACCGCTCAGTCAGGCTGAGGCAATCACCGGCCAGAACCGTGTCGATGTCGAGCAGGATCTTGACGGAATCACCGACTTTGCCCATGCCCAGGATGAAGTTGGTGTCGACGGAGGTGCCGAACTGCGGGGCGTCCTCGATCTGGTCTGCCGACGATGTCCAGCACTTCCTGGACGCGGTCGACGACGATGCCGGTACTGAATTTGCGGCCGGCACTGGTGATTTCGACGACGATGATGCAGGTCTCTTCGGTGACGTCGGTGGTCTCCATGCCGAACTTGGCACGCAGATCGAGGACCGGGATGACCTGGCCGCGCAGATTGATCACGCCCTTGACGTAGTGGGGCGTCTGCGGCACGGCGGTGACATCGATATAGCCGATGATCTCGCGGACCTTGAGGATTTCCAGGCCGTATTCTTCCTGGGCCAGGGCGAAGGTGAGGTACTTGCCTTCCTTGCCGCCTCGGGTGGTACCGGACGACGTGGTCAGGGCTGTGTTTGTGGTCATGGTAGAACCTCCGGACAAGTGTTACCGAAATGAATCCAACCGCAGCACACGAACGGCCTGAAGTGGCAGCCGCCGTGTGGGGGGTGGGGACGGGGAAGGTCGCAAGAAAGGTGCAGTGGTGCAATCGAAGCGGCGCAGGAGCGAAATGGTGGAAACTGTTCCCCACCACGATTCGTTTTCGGCCACGTTCCCATGCGCGTGCCATGGGGCAGATCGCCGTCTTCCCGCATGTGACGTGTGATGACTGTGTGTCACTCGACCATTCACTCCAATGCCATATTCGAAGCCTGACAAATAAACCCCATCCCCATAGTGGGTTTTGTGCATTCGATGTATCGGCCGTAGGGCGGAGGGACATAATTAGCCGTTGGATAATCCAATGGGTGGAAATACAGTCGTGACATGGGGGCCGGCTACATGGCCCGGGAGGGATCCTGTGGCACAGGGTGTGTCAAATCAGCAAAACGTCCGTGAAATGGTAGGTAGGCCGGGGGACGGCGAAGTTGGAGAGGAGCGGTTGAGGTCAGGAGACGAGCGTTGTCATACCCATGGCGAGCGCTCGTTTGACGAGACCGGCAAGGCTGTCGACCTCGAGCTTCTTCATGAGATGACGGCGAGAGGCATCGATCGTCTTGGAACTGACGTTGAGCATCAGCGCGATTTCCTTCGATGTTCGCCCCTCCGCCAGGAGTTGCAGGATGGCGCATTCACGCTCGCTCAGACAGACGTCCGAGGCTTTGCCGGGGGCACAGTGGGGATGCGCATATTCCGGAAGAATGAGTTCCCGGACGCGCGGGCACAGATAGGTCGATCCGTCGCAGACGGCCTCGATCGCACGGAGCAGTTCGTCGAAGCCATTGCGCTTGACGACGTAGCCGTGGACGCCGGCCCGAAACGCCTCGGCCACGAACGCCTGGTTACGGAAGGCCGACAGCGCCACGATGCGGATATGGGGATAGGTCTGTGAAATCTGGCGTATGAAGTCCATGCTGCTGGAGGTCCAGGACCCGATGTCGGCCAGCAGCACGTCAGGCTGTAGCTCCGACACCAGCCTCAGTGCGTCGGAGGCCATATTGGTCTCCCCAATCACCTCGGTCGTTTCGTTGCGCCAAACAGGGCTCGCAGGCCATCCCGTAAAATGTGATCGTCTGCAACCAGGACAATTTGCATGTTTCGAGTCTCCCGATCGTTGGCCCCCCCAACTCTCGGTTGTAACCATACATCCCTCGGCGAGTTACTTGAGCTTCTATGTCCATTCTTCGGAATTTTGGGGGGACATCCCAATAGGCAATTGGCTCGGGTGTGGCGGTTTTTGGCTAACGGAGTGCAGTCTAAGGCTGTAGGGAGGCGGGACTCTGGCGTCTCGCTATGTGCGCTGTGAGTGACCGTCGGGTTGGCCGGTGGATGCTAGTGGTCCACGGTGGTCAGGCCCTCCCGAATGGCGTACTTCACCAGTTCGGCGATGCTGTTGATCGTCAGTTTCTGCATCACCCGCCGGCGGCAGGCGTCCACCGTCTTGACGCTGGTCTCGGTGATCAAGGCAATCTCTTTGGACGTTTTGCCGTCGGCCAGCATCCGGATCACCTCGATTTCACGTTTGGTCAGCCGCTCCTTGGCGTGTGCGTCATGCCCCTCCTGGACGTATTCGTCGACCAGCAGGGCGGCCACCTTCGCGCAGACGTATTTCTCACCGCTGAGAATGGTCCGAATCGCCTCGATGATCTCGGAAAACGCATTGTCTTTGAGCAGGTAACCCGCCGCGCCGCTCTTGAACATCTCCGAAATGAACGTCTTCCGCAGAAACATCGACAGGGCGAGCACCTTCGTATCGGGGAATTCCCGGCCGATCATGCGCGTGGCGTCGATGCCGTCCATTCCCTCCATGCTCACGTCCATGATCACTAAATCGGGCCGGAGTTCGCGAACCAGCCGCAGGGCCATCATCCCGTCGGCTGCTTCTCCGACCACCTCCATGTTCGATTGCTGCTCCAGAAGCGACCGGAGACCTTCCCGCAGCACCTGATGATCGTCAACGAGCAGAATCCTTACCGCCATCGTGGCTCTCCTTCGTAGTGTCCGCTTCGACCTTCAACGGGGCAACCAAGGTAAATCGAGTCCCCCGACCTGGTTCTGAATCGATGCTGAGCGTTCCGCCGATATAGTCCAGGCGTTCTCGAATGTTGAATAGCCCCACACTGCGACCTCGAGACGGAGACGAGAGGACGCTATCGACCTCGAAGCCGATTCCGTCATCGGTCACGGTAATCCTAATACACTTGGTTTCACGTCGGATGTCAAGCGCAACCTCGTGGGCCTGGGCGTGCTTGATCACGTTGATCAGCAGCTCGCGAACCGACTGAAACAGCAGGACAAGCATATCCTGCGACAGGGGTTTGGGCTGCCTGTCATCGGAGAATCGGTACGGAATGCGGTGTTCGCCCCGGAGTTTGTCCTGAAGCAGTTCCTCCAGCGCGGCCTCCAAACCGAACTTGTACAGGGTCGGCGAACTCAGGTCGAACGTCAACTCGCGCACGCTCTCGATCGTGGTGTTCAACGCACTGCAAATGCTCTGCAAGGCCTTCATGTCGCCGGGGGTTTCATGTTCCAGCATGTCCTGAAGCCGCATCTTCGAGAGGGCCAGAGACTGGCAGGCGTGGTCGTGGAGATCGGCCGCGATGCGCCGCCGCTCCCGTTCCTCCGCCAGAGCCAGTTCCGAGGCGATCGCTTTCAGTTTTTGCTGGTAGGCCAGGAGCTCTTCATTGGCCTTCTTCCGGTCCGTGATATCGCTGAGGATGTGAACGGCGCCCTCCAGCTCGCGCGAAGGGCCAAGGATCGGATCGACGCGGACTTCATACCACCGATCCCCGATGCGCAGCGACATGCTCTCTCGATGCTGCGAGCCCCGCATGCGCAGGATAGGGCATTCTTGAATTGGACCGGGTGTATGGTGGCCCACCTCCCAGCAGTGGCGCCCGACGATGGCCTCGGGGTCGAGGCCAAAGACGTCTGCCGTGGCGCGGTTGGATCGTTTGATTCGGGACTCGGCGTCGAGCAGCCAGATCACGTCCGAGACGGAGTCAAACGTCGTTTGCCATTCCGTCGACGCCGTGCGCAGGGCCTCTTCTGCTTTCTTGCGCTCCGAGACGTCGAGGACGAAACCCTCGAGTATGCCGGGCTCGCCGGTGTGACTTTCCACGAGTCGGCCTCGTTCCCAGACCCATTTCTCCTGTCCTTGGGCCGTGACGATCCGGTACTCGATCTCAAACGCGGTCCCTTTGGCCAGCGCCTCCTCGATGTCGTCGTAGACATGCTGGCGATCATCGGGATGAATGACGTCTTTGTATGAAAGGGTGCGGTTGCCAACCAAATCCTTGCTGTCATAGCCCGTCAGGGGCGTGCATCCCTGGCTGACGAACTCCATCGTCCAGTCGCGGTCGGCCTTGCATCGGTAGGCCATGCCGGGGAGGTTGGCCATCAGAGTGGCGAGCCTCCGTTCACCTTCTCGGATGGCCAATTCGGCCCTGCGGCGTTCGGTCACATTCTCGAAGGCGACGCCCAGACGGTTGCCCGCAATCTGGAAGGCTCGAATGCTGAAAATGCCGTCAATCTGGTCGTCCTGGTAGACGAACTCTTCCGTCTGGAAGGTCTGACCGGTCTGCATGACTTCGAGATAGCGGTCGGTCAGGCCGCTGGCCCTGGCCTGGGGCCAGATCTCGTCGAAGGTCCGACCGATTTGCTTGACAACGTCGAGCCCGGTCAACTGGGCCGCGGCGGGGTTTGCGTCCAGGAGAGTCAGCATTCCCGGCGGTTCGTAGGCATAGATGAACAGGCCGGAAGGAATGGATCGGACGATGTCGCCCGCCATCTGAAGCGAGTCCTGCAGCGCTTGTTGGGATTGTTTGAGTTCCGTGACGTTCTTCGAGATGCCCACCAGCCCGATGATCTGCCCCTCGGCATTTCGCAAGGGCACTTTCGTTGTCAGGTCCCACACGATTTCGTTTCTGACCGGATCTTCGACGCATCGTTCGACGTTGAGCAGCGCGTTGCCCGATCGCATCAACTCCTGCTCTTCTTCGAAGAAACGCGTCGCGATCTCCGGCGGGTAGAAGTCGAAATCGGTCTTCCCGATGATCTGTTCGGCATGTTCAATGCCGGCCACCTCGCGTGTCTGACGGCTGCACAGCATGAACCGGCTGTCCCGATCCTTGATATAGGTCGAATCCGGCAGGTTGTCGACGAGCGTACGCAGGAGATTGCGTTCGCTTGCCAACTGGGTCTCTGCCTGTTTGCGGGCGGTGATGTCGCTGGAGATGGCGACGATGCCCAGGGGACGGCCCAGGGCATCGCGCATCAGACTCGCGGAAATCTCCGACGGAAACTCGCTGCCGTCCTCGCGGACGAGCATCAGCTCCTCGTCTTTGATGAAACCATCCTGCAGGATCTCCGCAAGGCGCTCGCGAACGCGCTCGTGGTCACTGGAGGCGACAAAGTCAAGGCTGCTGGCGCCGAGGACGCGATCCTTGTTGGTCAGACCGAACATCCGCAGCATGGCGGGGTTGCAGTCCTCGATACGCATATCCAGATCGGTCACCGTGATCGCATCGGGCGAGGACTCGAAAATGCTCTCCAGCTTCGCTTTGCTTTCCTGCAGGGCTATTTCCGCCGCCCGTCGATCGGCGATGTCGACCGTAATGCAGCGCAGTCCGACGGCTTCCTCGTTGCGCACGATCCGCGAGCAATAGAGCAATATGGGGAAGGTCGTTCCGTCCATTCGAAGGCCCACGTATTCGTGGTCTCCGCATCGCTCTCCGGCCAGGCGTCTGTGAATCTTCTGCAGGACTCGCTGGTGGTCTTCGGGGGCGAAGAGGTCGGTGATGTGCCGTTGGATGATCTCGTCGAGTTCACAACGAAAGGCTTCGAGGCCGAAGTGGTTGACAAACGTGATTCGGGCCTGCTCGTCCGTCTCGATCACCGTCTGCGGAAGCATCTCCACCAGTTCTCTGAAACGCATCTCGCTCTCGCGGACGGCCGCTTCCGCCTCCTTGCGCTCCGCCACCTCCTGGCGGAGCGCTCGATTGGCTGCCTTCAACTCATCGGCGCTCTCAGCCACTTCCGCTTCGAGTTGTTCAGTTCGCCGGCGAAGCTGGAAGGCGATCGCACGGTGCACGTGTCGCAGCAGCTCTTCGGGATCACCGGCTTTTTCCACGTAGGCGAATGCGCCGAGATTCAGGGCGTCCTTGGCCGATTGATAGGAGCTATGTCCCGTGTTGATGATGATGCTGACCTCGTCGGCACTGCCGGTGAGCAGATCGAGCAGTTGCATGCCTGTCAGATCAGGCAGCCGCAGGTCCAGGACGACGACCCGGATGCCCTGGTTCTTGATACAGTCCAAGGCCTCTGTGGCGCTGGCACAGGCGGTAACATGGAGGCCTTCCTCCGTAAGGATCTCTGCCAGCGTCCATCTTTGGGCGTCGTCGTCTTCGACAACAAGCACCTGGCGATATGTTTCTTGGGCCGTATGTGCGGCCATCTGTTTATCCTCTCAATACCTCACAACTGTGCTCGCGAATCAGGCAGAGGCGGTTTACGGTGGTCTCCCGAGATTCGTCTTCTTACGATACGGTCGAGCAGACCCAGAGTGTAATCGATATCCAGTGGTTTCCTGATGATCGTGTAGGCGTTGCGACGCACGGCCTCTCTGGCAATGGTCTCGAACTCGCCTTCGAACCCGGAGATCATGACGGCCACCACGCTTGGGGTGATCTTTCGGATGGCCAGGTATAGGTCCAGCCCGTTCATGGCCGGCAGATTCGCATCGAGGAAGATCAGGTCGAAACGGATCTGTTCGACCATCTCCAGCGCATCGTGCGGGCTCTTGGCAATCTGGACCCGGTATCCCTGCTCCCGAAGACTCTGGTGGAGCAGGGCGGCGGTATCCTCCTCGGGTTCGACCACGAGAATCGCGGTATCCTTGGCCTCGGTCACGAGATGGATCACCCGGTCCAGGTCCAGCGGTTTGGGGAGAAAGGCGATGGCCCCCTCGTCCAGGGCCGCCTCTTTGAGCGACTCGACGCTATAGGCGCTCATGAGGATCACGCGGACTCCCTCCTGGTGCCGTCGGATCTGGCGGAAGGCCTCGACACCATCGATGCCGGGCATGCGGACGTCCATGAGAACCACGCCGAAATCTCTCGTTTGGCACAGCCGGACGGCCTCTTCTCCCGTAGCGGCCGTCGTGACCTGATATCCTTCGTCTTTCAATATCTCGGCCAGAGTCGTGCCGCATGTTCGCCTCGTCGTCGACGATCAGCACGTCTCGTTCCACCACGGCTGTACTTTCCTTGAGCATGAGCGATCCTCAACTGTCTCCCCCAGGGTCCTTACGATCGGGGCAGCCGAATATAGACGGCCGCTCCTTGGGGGTCGCCATCGACGGCCTCAATCTGACCGCCGTGGCTCTCGATAATCTGTCGGCAGATGGTCAGCCCCAGGCCCGTGCCTGAGACTTTGGTGGTGACGAGGGGTTCGAACAACTTCTCCCGCGCCTCTTCCGGCCACCCCGGTCCCGTATCACGGACGATCATGACATCGAATTGCGACTCGTGTCTGGCTTGGACAATGCATTGGCCCTCTCCACCTACGGCGTCGACGGCGTTGTTGAGCAGATTCGAGAGGACCTGCGACAACTGGTCCTGATCTGCCTGAACGACAAAAGGCTCCTCCGATAGCTCGATTTGCAGTTGCACTTCTTGGGGATAAAGCCCACGATTCCAGGCGGCTTGCACGAGAGCCCCCACATCGACGGACTGCTTCTCGGGCGAACGGGCCCGGGTGATGTTGAGAAGGCTGGTGATGATCCGGTCGGCCTTGATCACCTCCTGTTCGATGATCGCCAGATGGTCGAGCAGAGCCGGTTGATCCTTGGGCAGGCGGCGCTTCAGCAGGTAGCTGGCGTTTCGGACCGCGCCGAGCGGGTTCCGCAGGTCGTGGGCGATGCTCCCGGAGACCTGGCCCAGGGCGGCCAGACGCGTCTTGCGAATCAACTCGTCGCGGACTTTCGCCAGTTCGGATTCGATCCGTTGCTTCTCAGTTTCTCTCTGTTCGCGGATCTTCTGCTCGGCCTGTCTCCGCTCCGTGATGTCGCGGGCGTAGGCGACGTGAAACTCGGTGTCGCCGAACCAGAAGTGTCGGGACGAGACCTCGATCGGGAACTCCGTGCCGTCTTTGCGGCGATGGGCCACCTCCAGGCGTTGCGTGCCGATCTCGCCCTTCTGGTAGTGCTTCCACTCCTCCTCCATGCGCTCCTTCGGAAACAGTGGATCGATGTCCCATACGTACAGGTTCGTGAGTTCCTCGCGACTGTAACCGAGGGATTCGCAGGCCTTGTCGTTGACATAGCGAAACCGGCCGTTACGCTCCAGCCAGAAGATACTGTCCGGCGCCTGTTCGGTGGTAAACTCGAACATGCGCAGGGCCGCCTCAATTCGCTTGCGTTCCGTCAGATCCCGCATGATGGTCGAGAAGTAGTCCAGGCGGCCGTCTTCCGACTTGTGTGACATGATGACTTGTGATATCGGGATCTCCGTCCCATCCGAACGCAGGACAGCGGTCTCACCCGACCAGATGCCATGCTCGATCGCTTCGGGTAGTCCCTCTTCTTCGACAATGTAGTAGGCCCACTGCGGGTGGACGTCTTGGATCCGCTTGACCGGCATATCCTCATCGACCGGCCAGCCGAATATCTCCTTGCCTGCCCGGTTGGCGTATGTGATCTGTTGTTCGGCGTTGCACATCGATACGAGATCACTCGTGGCCTCGATGATCCGCGTCAAGCGTTCTCTCTCGGCTTCCGCTCGCTTGCGTTCCGTGATGTCTTCGCCTGAACTCAACGTGCCAATGATGGCGCCGGTCTCATCGGTGAGCACCGTATTGTGCCAGGCCACGAGTCGCTCGGAACCGCCTCGGACGAGAACGGGCGTTTCGGCGTACTCGCGGAGGTGCGTTTGGCCCTTCAGGAGGCGGTCGAAGATCTCCCAGACATCTCGGCGCATGTGTTCCGGTACGAAGTTGGCGAACCAGTCGACTCCGAGAATCTCGTTTTCGCAATAGCCCAGAACCTCACAGCCTTTCCGGTTGACCAGGCTGACGCGCCCACTTTGGTCCAGGGCGATGAACATTACCCCGGCCACGTCCAGATACGTCTGCGCCCGGTCACGTTCCCGCTGAAGAGCTTCCTCCGCCCGCTTGCGGTCGGTCGTCTCGATGATGATGCCATCCCAGAGAATAGTGCCATCGGTCAGTCGCTCGGGGCGGGACATGCAGTCGTACCAGCGGACCTCTCCGTCGATGATGTGGCGCAGCTCCTGCCGCCACGGGCGCAGGGTCCTGAGCGACTCGGCGAATGATTCGTCTCGTCGGGCACGGTCGTCCGGATGAATGTGATCGGAGAGAAGCGACTCATCGCGGACGAGATCCTCCGGTTCGATGCCGAACAGCTCTCGCACTTCCTCCGTGGCGTATAGGAACG
>CAVSCO010000106.1:0-25545 GCA_963726475.1 uncultured Phycisphaerae bacterium
CGCCTCGGTTACGAACCTTAGGGATTTCCGGTCTGCTATGGTGCAGAACTGAATCGCGGCCTGCGGGGGGAGTACCTTGCCCCGGTATCGGGGGTCCTGGAGCTGGCTCGGCATTATCTACAAGGGACTCACAAAGATGGCACATCCTGATCTTGATGCCCTGCTCAATGTGCTCGTTCCGTTTGCCCAACAGAGCCTTGGCAAGCATGGCGAGTTCTATCCGTTTGGTGCAACGATGGAGAGTGACGGTAGAACCGCGTGTGTGATGGCAGAGCCCGACGAGAGCAATCAACCCGAGTCTCAAGACCTGATCGATCTGTTGACGGCGGGCTTCCGAGATCGAGCGTCTCAAGGCAGCCTAAGGGCTGCGGGCATTTGCTTCGATGGCAGAGCGATGGTTCCAGGCCAAGCTGCCGTCTCTGATGCTATCTGTGTCAGGCTTGAACACGTATCTGGCGAAGCCGTTGAAGTCTTTGTGCCATATCGAAAGGCCATGGTCGGCCGTATCAAATATGGCGAAGTATTTGCCAGTCAGGGTAGTCCGTCGTTCTTTCACTAGGGTGGTCCACTCTCCAAGACGATTGTTCGTTTCCGCCAGCGGCTTAGCTGAGCTGGCGGATCCGAAGTGCCCGTCGATCGCAGTCTTGAGGGTCGCTGGGCGTTGACGGGTAGGGGTGGTCTGGGTATGGTATCTGCGGAGTATTGAATTGCAGATCATGAACGGGCCATCATGCGACCGGAAACGGATTTCGATATTGTTGTCATCGGGGGCGGTATCGTCGGACTCGCCTCGACGTACAAGCTTGCGCAGAGGTACCCCAACGTACGTCTGGCCGTGCTGGAGAAGGAGGCCCGCGTCGCCTCCCACCAGACGGGGCACAATTCCGGCGTCATTCACTCGGGGCTGTACTACAAGCCTGGCTCCAGCAAGGCGAAGACCTGTGCGGCCGGCCGTAAGGAGCTGATCGCCTTCGCCGACCAGCACAAGATCCCGCACGATATTTGTGGCAAGATCATCGTAGCGACCGACCCGCGCGAACTGCCCGCGATGGAGCGAATCCTCCAGAACGGGCTCGCCAACGGCGTCGAGGGGCTGGAGAAAATCGGCCCCGAGCAGATCAGGCAGATCGAGCCCTGTATTAGCGGCATCGCGGGCATTCGGGTGCCTTCGGCGGGCATTATCGATTTCGTGGCCGTGGCGGAGACGCTGGCTGACTTGATCTGCGAGCACCGGCCCGAGAACAAGATCCTCACCGGTCATCGGGTCGAGCGTTTCGACAAGCACGACTTCTACGTCAACATCGAGACCAATGCCGGCTCGATCAGCACGCCGTACATCATCAACTGCGCCGGTCTTCAGTGCGACCGGATCGCGTGGATGGATGGGGTCAATCCCGGCGTCAAGATCGTGCCGTTTCGAGGCGACTACTGCGACCTGTCTTCGGAGGCGGCTCAGAAGGTGAAGAACCTCGTTTACCCCGTCCCCGACCCGGCCTTTCCCTTCCTGGGCGTCCACTTCACACGGATGATCGCGGGCGGCGTCGAGTGTGGGCCCGAGCGCCGTCTTCTCCTTCAAGCGGGAAGGCTATGGCAAGATCGATTTCAGCCTGCGTGATACGTGGGATGCCCTGTCGTACGGGGGCACCTGGCGGCTCTTCCTGCGCCACTGGCGGTACGGGCTCGGTGAATACGCCCGCACGTTCTCCAAGAAGCTGCTGCTCAAGCAACTCCAGCGTCTCCTTCCGTCGCTGACGCTCGAAGACCTCCAGCCTGGCAACGCCGGCATTCGCGCCCGAGCGCTCGGACCCAAGGGCCAGCTCGTGGACGATTTCAAGATCGAAGCGACGAAGAATGCGATCCACGTCCTCAATGCGCCGTCCCCGGCCGCGACGGCCTCACTGGCCATCGGCGAGCACATCGCGGCGATGGCCGCCAGGCAGTTCCATCTATGACGGAGGAGGGCCGATGAAGCCGGACAAGTCCAGGCCGACGACTCAGAAGGTGAGGTTCTCGTTCCAGAAGATCATGACGGGTTCCGACCTTTCTCGCAGGCGATTGCCTTTCATGTCTGTTGAGAGCGCCAAGCGGGGGCCGGTCGTCTGGCTGGCCGGCTGCATTCATGGCGACGAAGTCACCGGCATCGTGACGATCCAGGAGGTGTTCAAGGCGATCAGGAGGCGCAAGCTGCTCAAAGGGGCCCTCTACGCCTTTCCGCTGATGAACCCCATCGGCTTCGAATCGGCCTCGCGCAATATCACGATGAGCCGCGAGGACTTGAACCGCTCGTTTCCGGGCGATCCGCACGGCTCGCTGGCCGAGAGGATTGCCGACAGGGTGTTCACGGCGATCAAGGAGACCCGCCCGAGCCTCGTGCTGGACCTGCACAACGACTGGATGAAGTCCATCCCCTACGCGCTGCTCGACATGCACCCCGGTGCAGAGCACGAGACAGCTTACGAGACGGCCCGAACGGTTGCAGGCCAGTCGGGCTTTCCGGTCATTCGAGAAACGGAGGCGGTGACCGCCAGCTTCTCCTACAGCCTGTTGCGGCACGACATTCCCGCACTGACCTTCGAACTGGGCGAGTCGTATGTCGTCAACGAGAACAACGTCGATTACGGCGTCCGCTCGATCCTGGGCATCCTGGCCCACCTGGGCATGGTCGAAACGCCTGCGGAGCCGTTCGTGCTGGACGTGCCCGAGGCGGTTCGGGGCCGCATTCTGAGATTGTGCGACAAGCCGGTCAGCTCGACCAGCGGGATCATCCGCTTCATCGCCAGACCCGGTGACATCGTTCGCAAGGGCCAGCCCGTGGCCCGGATCTTCAACACATTTGGCAAGCTTCAAGGCACGATTCTGGCTTTGGACGACGGGATCGTCCTGGGCCATTCCGATTCGTCAGTGGCCTTTCCGGGGGCCCCGATCATGGCCTTCGGCGCGATCGGACCGGATCAGAATGGCCAAGGGAGTCCACCGTCAGGCCAGACTCCCGCTCGACAAGACAAGAAAGGAAACGCTTAGCATGGTTGATTTGGCTCAGAAGCAATACATCGTGCTCGTGCAGTGCGAGATCGTCAAAGAGCGCTGCCCGGGCTATCTCTGCGAGAAGGCGTTCCACGAACGGACGGGCGGTTTCGCGCAGTATCCCAAAGACAAAGCCTATCGCATCCTGACGCTGACCTGCGGCGGATGCTGTGGGCGTGCGACGCATCGCAAGCTGACGCAGTTCCTCCGAACGATCGGCAAGAAAGAGGGCATCTCGAAAGACCAGATCGTCGTGCAATTGTCGTCGTGCATCACCAACGACAACTTCCACGCGCCGCCTTGCCCGCACCTGGACTACCTCAAGACGCTCATTTCACGTATCGGCCTCGACGTGGTGGATGCCAGCGTCATTGATGAGAAATCCGAGCAGCGCAGACGCGAAGGAGTCTATCATTCCTGAGGCGGGCGATACGATGAAGGCGCCGCGACGACATCGCGTTGCGCGGGCTCTGGCGTTTGCTACCGCTGGTGGCCGGTTCCCTCGGGCTGCTGCTGCACTTTACCGTCAGGGATGGTATCCCGGTCCTGGCGATTCTGTTCTACGGCCTGCCGCCGGCCGTTGTGGTCACGCTGTTCACCGGGGCCATCGTCGCATTCCTGTTGCTGAGGCGAAGACGGTGGGCCGCGGTCTCGGTGGTGGCTCTGATCGTCGCGGTGGTCGTCTGGGTCCAGACGGACTACGTTCATGCGAATCCACCCCAGAGCGATGGTGACTCCATGCGGCTGGTGGTCTGGAATCTCGCGAGGCCGTCGAGACGCAGCGAACGCTTCATCCCGACACTCAAAGAGGTCAATGGCGACATCATGGTGTTGGTCGAGTCAGGGCGTGAGAGCGAGCGTCGACGCCAGTTCTGGCAGTCGCACTTTCCCCGACCATCACGTCGTCCAGTTCGAGCCGGACATTACCGTGCTCTCCCGCTATCCAATCACCGGGAAGACACTTCACGTAGTCAAGACCCTCAGTCGTATCGGTGTGTGCGATCTGACGACGCCGTTCGGTGACATGACCGTGCTTGCTGTTGATATCGACAGTACGCTAACGCGACCGCGCAAGCCGGCCATCGATCGTGTCTATGAAATCGCACGATCGAAAGCCGGTCCTGTGGTGATCATGGGCGATTTCAATACGCCGCACACGTCGCTGCTTTTTGAGAAGATGCGCCGCTCGTTCCAGCAAGCATTCGAGCAGGCTGGGGACGGGTGGATTACCACTTGGCCCGCTCTGTGCCCGGCGTTGGCGCTGGACCATATTTGGCTGTCACCTGATCTCGTTCCCGTCCGCGCCGACGTCCGCAGAACATTCCGCTCCGATCACGCACTTGTCATGGCCGATGTGAAAGTCGCCCAGCCGAAGGGGCCGGACGAGTCTGAGGAGGCTCCGGTGCCATGAGCAGGAAACACAGCACCCCGAGCCTGTTCGCGTCACAGGAGCCGCCCGAGCCGGCGGGCCGCCACATCATCCGCGTGGCCCTGGCCTCGGCGGCCGATACGGAGTTCGACTATCTCGTGCCCGATGCGCTCTGGCCCGTGGAGGTTGGCAGGCGGGTGGAGGTGCCGTTCGGCCGGGGCAATAGGCCGGAGGTGGGGTTTTGTGTCGAGTCCGATCTTGCGCCCGAGAAGGCGTTTGGCGCCGGGGGCAGGCAGATCCGTCTCAAGCGCGTCGCCCACGTTCTGGACGAGGAGCCTCTGCTCGGGCCCGAATTGATGGACCTGGCGCGATGGATTGGCGAGTATTACGTTTGTCCGTTGGGCCAGGTGCTGGCGGCGATGGTGCCCGGCGCGGTCAAGCGGGCGGCGGGGGTCAAAAAGCAGCGATGCGCATACCTCGTCGCCAGCGCCGAGGAGATTGCCTCCGAGCTTCGCAGCGCCAAGCAGAAGCAGATCGTCAGTTTTCTGAGCGAGCGGCGGGCGCTTACAGCCGACTCTGCGGCGGAGATGGAGGATCTCGTCGCGGCGGTCGACTGCAAGACACCGACCGTCAAACGTCTGGCGGAGAAGGGCATCGTCAAGATCGCGATGAAGAAGGTCCTCGGCGCGTTGCCCGTGGTGCCCGAATCGATGGCCAATCCCGAGCGGGTGGTCGTCTTGAATGACGACCAGCAGACAGGGCTCGAACAGATCGATCGCCAGATCGAATCGGGACGTTTCGGTGTCACGCTTCTGCATGGTGTCACCGACAGCGGAAAGACCGAGTTGTACATCCGCGCGATCGAGACCGTGCTGAAGAAGGGCAAGGCCGCGATCGTACTGCTGCCCGAGATCGCGCTGACCGCGCAGACCGTCCAGCGGTTCAACGCCCGTTTCGAGCGGATCGCCGTGATGCACTCGGGGCTGACCGCAGGCCAGCGCAACGTCCAGTGGCAAAAGATTCGCGCGGGTCAGACCGACGTCGTGATCGGGGCCCGGTCGGCGATCTTCGCGCCGCTGCCCAACCTGGGAATCGTGGTCGTCGACGAAGAGCACGAGCCGAGCTACAAGCAGGACACGGTCCCTCGCTATCATGGGCGGGACGTGGCGATCAAGCGGGCCCAACTGGCCGGCGCCCACTGCATCCTCGGCAGCGCCACACCGTCGCTGGAGAGCCTTCACAACTGCAAGACCAAGTCCAGTTTCACGCGGGTCCATCTGCCCAAACGTGTGATGGACCTGCCGATGCCCGAGATGAAGCTGGTCGATATGCGATCGCGCGATGCGGTGGTCGATCGCAACGATCTGATGAGCCGGTCGCTGGTCGAGCATCTGACCGCGACGCTGGAGCGCAAAGAGCAGGCCATCCTGCTGCTGAACAGGCGAGGCTACAGCAACTTCGTTTTCTGTCCGTCCTGTAAACACACGCTGCAATGCCGCAACTGCGACGCAACGTTGACGTTCCACAAGACCAAACGCGCGGCCGCGCCGATGAAGACGGTCACAGGCAAGCACATGGATTTTGGCTACGCGATCTGCCACCACTGCCTGGCCCAGACGCTGGTGCCCCGCAACTGCCCGCTCTGTGGCAAGGCCATGACGATGATCGGGCTGGGCTCGCAGAGGCTGGAAGAGGAACTGGCGAGCCGAGTTTCCCGAGGCCCGCGTTCGCCGGGTCGACAGCGACTCGATGGGCAGCCAGGATTACTACCGCCTGCTGCAAGGAATTCGGCCAGGGGCGCATCGACATCCTGGCGGGCACGCAAATCCTCGCCAAGGGCCTGCATTTTCCGAATGTCACGCTGGTGGGCGTCATCAGCGCCGACACGTGCCTGTATTTACCGGATTTTCGGTCGAACGAGCGGACGTTTCAACTGATCTCGCAGGTGGCGGGGCGGGCCGGACGGTCGGAAAAGCACGGGACCGTCTTCGTGCAGACGTATTTTCCCGATCAGCCGACGATCAAATTCGCCCTGGAGCAGGATTTCGAAGGATTTGTGCGGGAGGAAATGAAGCATCGGGAGATCTGCATGCTGCCTCCGTTATGGCGACTGGCCACGATCGTGATGCGGGATGAGACGTTCGATCGGCTCGAAAATGCCGCCAATAGAATGCGGGCGCGAATCGACGAAGTGGTGGCCCATTACGGTCTACAGGTGAAAATCCGTGGTCCGATGCCGGCGGTGATCAGCCGGATTCAGCGGTTCCATCGCCTCCAGATCGTGATCCAGGCCCCGACGCCCGCGGTGATCGGCAAGCTGTTCGCCAGCCTTCGGTCCGCACCGCCAATTCGCCCGGCCGTGAAAATTGCTGTTGACATCGATCCCGTGAATCTGTTATAGATTGCAATCTTTCGAATCGCGTGCTATATATGCGGGCTTCGACGACCGGGGAGTAGCTCAGCTTGGCTAGAGCGCTGCGTTCGGGACGCAGAGGTCGGAGGTTCAAATCCTCTCTCCCCGATTTTTCCTTTCTTCGTGCCTGTCTGTTCGACCATCCCCTGAAACTGCTCGCGTCTGTGTAGTTGGTTCCCTTGAGTCTTATACACCGAATCTCACCTGATGATGGAACTTGCCGGTCCGCAGCGGCGACGTTATAGTGTCTATCCCTGCGGCGGTCGTGTACAGGGTGCGAACCAAACCGCCGCCGGGACCGCACCGGCTTCGGCGCGGGAGCATGGACGCGAAGAAAGGTATGGGGTGAAATAAAGTCGTGGCAGGTTCCGGTACCGCAAGCTTGGATTACGAGCCGCTTGAAGGAGGGGGATTGAACCTCGTCTTCAAAGGGGCGTTGAATTCCGCGAGTGCGCAGGAGTTCTGGCCGCAGGTCATGGGGAAGGTCGCCCAATCCAACCCCTCCTTCGTTCAGGTCGACGCCCACGGGCTTGAAAGCCTCGACACGGCGGGCATGGCCCTCCTGGTCGAGCTGAAAGCCAGGCAGCAGGCACGGAAGAAGGAATTTCGTCTTCAGGGATTGCGGGACGACCTGGCGGAACTGATGGAACTGTTCACGCCGGGACCGCCGTCACCGCCGGAACCGGGGCCTGGTGCCCTGGTCGGCTCGGTCAGCCGGATCGGCGAGATGGCGCACGGGGTTCTAACGGGCTTCCACACGCAGGTGAGCTTTGCGGGGGAGATTGTCGTTCGATTGCTGGGCGTTCTGGTGCGTCCCAGCCGTCTTCGCGGGACGGACGCGTTTGCGATCGCCGAAAAAGCAGGGGCCAACGCCGTGGGAATCGTTGCCTTGATGGGCTTCTTGATTGGGCTCATTCTCGCCTTCCAATCGGCCGTCGCCATGGCGAAATTCGGCGCTGAGATCTACGTGGCGGACCTTGTCGTTATCTCGTTGTTTCGTGAACTTGGGCCTCTGATCACAGGCTTCATTTTCGCCAGCCGCACCGGTTCGGCTTTTGCGGCTGAACTGGGGACCATGAAGGTCAACGAGGAGATCGATGCGTTGATCACGATGGGGCTGGACCCGGTCCAGTTCCTGGCTCTGCCTCGACTCGTCGCGGCGATCTGCGTCATGCCTTTGTTGACGTTGTTCAACGAGCTATTCGGTCTGATCGGCTGCGGACTGGTGATGCGGTCGTTCGGCTTCCCGGTGGAGACCTACATCAACCAGATTCAGCAGGCGGCCACTCTGGGCGATCTGTTTGGCGGGCTCGTCAAGACCTTCGTGTTTGGCACGTTGATCGCGGGCATCGGATGTCTGCGAGGGCTCCAGACGGGCAACACGCCCAGTGACGTGGGCGATTCCGCGACCCGCGCCGTGGTCAGCGGGATCGTCGCCATCGTCCTGGCCGATGGGGTTTTCGCCGTCGTGTATTACTTCCTGGGGATATAGCAGAGCATGGGTTCCGACGCGCCGCCGATCATTCAGGTCAGTGACTTGACCGTGGGCTATGACGACCACGTGGTTCTCAAGGACGTGACATTCGAGGTCCGTGCGGGCGAGGTGTTCTGCATCCTGGGCGGCTCCGGTTGTGGCAAGAGCACGCTGCTCAAGCACATGATCGGACTCCATCAGCCGATGAAAGGCAAGATCCTGATCGATGGCGTCGATATCGTGACGGCTGAAGGCGAGGAACGCCGCGCCTTGCTCGGAAGGATTGGGGTCGCCTATCAGAACGGCGCCTTGTTTGGCTCGATGACGCTTAGTGAAAACATCTGCCTCGTACTGGAAGAGTTCACGGATCTGCCCCGAGAGGCGATGGAAACGATCGCGCGGATGAAGATGAAAGTGGTGGGGCTCGAAGACGCCGGCAACTTGATGCCTTCGGAACTCAGTGGCGGGATGCGCAAGAGGGCGGCCATCGCCCGGGCCCTGGCGCTGGACCCGAAGATCCTGTTTCTGGACGAGCCTTCGGCGGGGCTGGACCCGATCACGGCCGCGCAGCTTGACGATCTGGTGGTCGATCTGTCACGGACGCTGAAGATCACGTTTGTCATCGTGACACATGAATTGTCGAGCATCTTCGCGGTAGCGGATCGGGTCATCATGCTCGACAAGGAACGCAAGACCATTATCGCCGATGGGATACCTCAGGACCTTCGCGACCATAGCGATGATCCCTGGGTGCGACAATTCTTCAATCGGCAGTCGTCACCGCTGGGGACGTAGGCCATGCGGAAGGATATTCTCACGTTCGTCAACGGAGATTTTGGGACGGATTGATTCGATGAGCAGAAAGCCGAGCTACTTCAAGATAGGTGTCTTCGTCATCATCGCGGTGGCTCTGTTGCTGGTCGCGGTGGTCATCTTCGGTTCCGGGGTGTTCTCGCAGGGCAAGCTGAAGTTCGAGACCTACTTCAATGAGTCCATCACCGGGCTGATCGTCGGCTCTCCGGTCGAATTCCGCGGCGTTCACATCGGGCAGGTCGAGACGATTACCTTTGCCGGAAGCACGTATAAGATCCCGCGTGAGGGCGGACAACTGTCCACGTATGAACCCTATGTTCGTGTCGTCTTCGAGGTTCCGAGGCAGACCATGCCCGAGTTTGCGGCCAGGGATACAGACACCGTGCTCCGGCAGATGATCGCCCGTGGTCTTCGCGTACGCGTCAATTCGAACATCCTGACCGGGCAAGGTTTTCTCGAGGCCGATTACCTCGATCCGAATCGCTTCCCGGTCCTCGAGGTTCCATGGACACCCGAGTATACCTACATTCCGTCAGCGCCGAGTGAGCTGACAACGCTGAAGGACTCTCTCGACAAGATCTTCACCCGGTTGCAGGAGATCGACTTCGAAGGGCTCGTCAATTCGTTCGAGCAGACGCTTGCGGCGGCAGAGAAGGCGGTGGCCGACGCCAACCTGGCGCAAATCAGCAAGGAGGCGACCGGGCTGCTGAAAGAATCGCGACAGAAGGTGCAGGCCCTCGACGCGGCGGGCATCAGCAAGGCGGCGCAGCATCTGCTGGCTTCGCTGGATCAGACGGTGGTCGACTCGAACGTCCCGGCGCTGAGCGCCGAGGCCAGGCGCTTCGTCCAGGAGATCCGGGTGACGAACGACCATCTCCAACGTCTGCTGGCGAGCCCCGAAGGGCTTCCCAATGGGGCCAACCTCCCCGAGGTGGTGGCGAGGCTCAATCGGACCCTGTCGAGCATCAATCAACTGATCACCACCGAGAAGCCCGACGTCGAAGTCCTTATCGCCAATTTCCGAGAGATTTCCGACAATCTGCGCGATCTGACCGTGAGTCTGCGTGAACGTCCCTCGGAACTGTTCTTCAGCAAACCCCCACGCGAATCGGAGGCTTACAAATGATGGATAGACGGATCGGGCTCGCTCTGTGTTTGGTCCTCACGGTGTTCATGCTGATGGCGCCGGGTTGTTCGAAGCCATCGGCCAACAGCCGCTACTACATTCTTGAGACGGCCAGGCCCGCGACGCAGCCCGCCAAGGAAGGCAAGGCGATTCTGGCGGTGCCCCGGTTCACGATCGACGCGGCATACGCGGGCAGGGGGTTGGTCTATCGGCTCGACGAGTATCGGTACGAGTCGGATGCCTATAACGAGTTCCTCGTCTCGCCGGCTGTGATGATCACGGAGAAGGCCCGCGACTGGCTCTCGGCGTCGGGGCTGTTCGCCCAGGTCCTCGGAGCGGGAAGCAGCGTTGACGCTACGCATCGCATCGAGGCCAATATCACGGCGCTCTACGGGGACTTTCGCGATAAGGACAAGCCGAAGGCCGTCGTGGAGATGCGGTTCTTCCTGCTACGCACCAAGGCAGGGGTCGATCCGGAGATTCTCTTCGCGAAGCCCTACCAGGCTTCGGCAGAGGTAACGACCGACGATCCGGAGGGATTGATCGAAGGGCTGGATCGATGTCTGCAAACGATCCTCACGGAGTTGGAAAAGGACCTCGGCGACGTCGTCTGACACCGGGGCGTTGCTGCCGACGCTCAAGGTTGTATGATCTTGCATGCGATGTCGCTGCGCACCGGTGGCACGGAGACGTTCAGAATGGCCCTTTCGCAGGCAACGCGCTGCGTCTTGAAGCATGTCCCTTGATGGGTGTCCCACCACTGGATTGCATACTCACCTGAGGACAGGCCCTCGATTCGGAGTGTGACATTTTCGATTGTTTCCGGCTGCTGTCGGTCGACCACGACGTTCCACCACGCGGCGTTGCGGTTGAAGAGCCAGAGATAGGCGCGATCGGCTCCCTGGTAGCCCAGCACACGCAGGCGCTCGTCGGAGGTGGTTGCGGTCGTCGCTGAAAGACCGGCAAACGAGACATCTGAGAGGAACGTCGACAGCGGTCGATAGTGCCGGTAGGCGTTCTGCAAATCCAACTGCTCCCACCACCAGAACATGGCGGTGCCCGACGGTCCCGCCAAGGTCGACGCCCAAAGGGCGTTGTGGAAGTGCACACCTTCGGTATCCTGCTTCATGTACTCGCTCAAGCCCCACTTGTCGGTGGCCAGGCCGAATTCACCGATTAGCGCGGGCTTGTTCGGTGCGTGCTCGCGGAGAAAGGATGCCTTCTCGATGATCGCCTGGACCTCGTCTTTGAAATCGCTCTCGCTTGGCCTGAGATAGTGATGGGCCTGGGCGATGTCGAGGGCCGAGAGCTCGCAATCGTGGGCCGACGGATGCCATGTGCTCGTGGTTCGCAGGTGGTGGTAGATGTCGATCTCATCGAGGTAGCTGCCGAGTTCCTGATAGAAGCGGTCCGTGGGTTTGCCCGGGTCCATCTCGTTGAAGTACTCCCAGGCGGCCACGCTGGTCGAATAGCCCCATCTCGCGACGGCGTAGCGCATGAAGTTCTTCGCATCTTTGATCGCGAGGTCGTACTCGAGCGCTGCTCGGATCGGAGAGCGAATTCATGTAGAGGTCGCGCGTCAATGCGCAGAGCATCAGATAAATACCGTTTTGCTCGGCCGCTTCAACAATCTGGTCCAACATGAAACAGTCGAGCGGGTTGTAGTAGCCTCGCACGGGACGATCGATGTTGGCCTCCCACAGAAGTTCCCCGCCACCCTCAGCCTCTTTCAACGACAGATCGGCCAGCCAGACGGTGCCATCGCCCGAAAGGGCCATCGTGGTCCGGCCCAGCCATCGCTCGTTGGCTCTCGTGGAGAATTCTCGGGTGAAGGTCTGCCATTCACCTGCTTGCGCCGGCAGTTGCCAGTCATGGTTGGCCATCTGGATACGCAAAATCGCTCCGCCTTCACTCTTGAGTTTGCCACTGAGGACGTAGCGGGTATCCGGCCGCAGGGCGACGCGGTGCGAAGGCGAGACTTCGAGCGTAGCTCCACTGGCCCCCTTCAACTCAACGCACTTACCGTTGCCGTCGGGCGAAGGCACGACAGGGGATCGCTTGTCCCACGACCGTTTCCACGCGCTCTTGGGGGCTTCGATGGCGATCGCCCAGTCGTCGCAACACGTCCAGATGCGCAGGAAATTGGCCCCGTTCTTGGCCAGCTCGCCAAAGATTTGCTCGGCCTTCGGGACGTTGACATACTGGGTTTCGCCGATGAAGGCAATGTTCTGACCGATGGCGAAGAACGGGTCACCTTCCGTGAATTCCATAAACCTCGGGTCCTGATGGCTCGTGCGCAGAAACCCCTTGCTCTTGGAGGAGACGCATTCGATGCGAACGGTCGGCGATGTGGCTTGTCCCATCCGGTCCCTGAGCCGGGCCTGGATGGCGTATGTCCCCGTCTGCGTCGGTGCGAATCTGGCCTTCCACGTTCCCTCGCCAAGCGGGTAGTACCAAGCCACGGCCTTGCCATCTCTCTGGAAGTCCCGTCGTTCGTAGTCCTGACCGAAGAAGGCGGGCAGTGTGATGGACCTGCCGTCCGGGCACTCGATGAGCAGGTCGATCGCGACTTCGCACGGGTCGAAGGGGTCGTCGTAAGGTCTGTCCGGCGTGAGCTGTAGTTCGAGCCGTTCGTATTTCGCGACCTGGGCCGGATGCGGTTCGATGGCGATCGATCTTCCCGCTGCATAGAGACCATTGAGCCAGCCGGTGAGCAACAGACAGCCAAGCATCGCTTGTAGCGAGATCATTTTGCATCGCATGTGCCATTCTCCTTAGGGTTGATCGCCCAGATAGCATAGCCTACCACGTCGCGTCGCATTGCGGAAGCGGGCTTGCATTTGCCTGGCGAAGACCTCATACTCGTGTCGATTACGTGCAGCATCTGACATGAATGGCCTCGCCCGGCAGGTTGGGCTCAGATGATGGAGGTTGGCGCTATGGCGGATCGACAGACAACACGGCGGGCGTTTCTTGGCGATGCGTTTCTGGTGGCGGGAGCGGCCGCGCTGTCACCGGCTCTGGCTCGATCGGCGACAGGGGCTCAGGGGCAGACACTGCATGTGGCCTGCAATTCCTATTCATGGGCTGTCTTCTACCAGCGTCAGGGCCAGAACTTCGACCAGATGCTCGATGAGGGGCTGGCCGAGGTGGCCGCCAGTGGGCTCGATGGATACGAACCATCGCTGGCCGATGTCGCTCAGGTCGACCGCATGGCGCCGCTGCTGAAGAAGCACGGACTGGAAATGCGATCGTTTTATGTCAACAGCCTGTTGCACGAGGTCGATCAGGCGGACCAGAGCATCGAGCAGATTCTGACCGTGGTGCGCCGGGCCAAAGAAGAGGCCGGAGCTGCGCATCGTCGTCACCAATCCCAGCCCGCTCGCCTGGGGCGGCCCGCAGAATAAGAACGATGCTCAGCTCAAGACGCAGGCGGTCTCCTTGAACCGGCTCGGGGCCGAACTGAAGAAGATCGGCCTGACCCTGGCCTACCACAACCATGACATGGAGCTGCGCGAGGCGGCTCGCGAATTCCACCACATGATGCTCGGAACCGACCCGGCTAACGTAACGCTCTGTCTGGACTCGCACTGGGTCTATCGAGGCTCGGGGAATTCGCAGATCGCGCTGTTCGACATCGTCAAGCTCTATGGCAGCCGCGTCAGCGAACTGCACTTGCGCCAATCCAAGGACGGCGTCTGGACCGAGGCGTTAGGCGATGGCGACATCGACTATCGCGCCTTTGCCAGTGCCCTGCGCAGACGGGGGCCCGTCCGCACGTGGTCCTGGAGCAGGCCATCGAGAAGGGCTCGCCCAACACGATGAAACCGGTGGAGGCGTTCAAGAAGAGCACCGAATACGTCCGCCGGCTCTTCACGGGTTTGGGCGAAATCGCTTGAAATCGGTCGCACGTTCCGATAAAATCTGAGTAGTGAATTAAGGTTCGAAGGTGGGCTTGAGATGACCATCATACTCGTACTTGTCGCTATCATACCATTGTCGCATATCATACTTCGCCCGCCTTCCGAAGCCTCGTGGGGATCGCTCGTATTGGCTTGAGGGAATTCGGAGCACCGGCAGTACCAGCAAAAAGTGGGAGGGTTTCAGCCAAAGCAGGGCCTTCTGTTCGGTCGAAGAGAAGGCTGGTGCTGAACTTACGGTTATCATCCATTCGTTCATTCGGATCAAGGAGCGGTACGATGGCACGGAAAACGACAATGGCGAGGTTGTTGCTGCTCGGTCTGCTGGTTGGTATCGCCCGAGCGGGCACGGTCGAGGTGATGATGGTCGTGCCCAAGACGGTGTATTCGGGGGCCTCCTCGTCGGCGACGATCACGGTCGTCAATGAGCATGAGTCGGTTGCCAGCATCGCTGTGAGTGTGAGCCTCAAGACAACCGAGCAGACGATCGATCTGACCGCGGGGACCACCGATGGGACGGGGCGGTTCGTGGCTCAGTTCGATACCCCCGATTTGCCGCTGGGCTCGTACACGCTGGAAGCGGCCGTTGAGGGGGCCGACGAGCCATTGACGACGCAGATCATGATCAGGCGAATGCCCGTCGTATTGATCGAAACGGACAAGCCGATCTACAAGCCTGGGCAGACGATCCAGGGCCGCGTTCTGATTCTGACGAACGAGCTGAGGCCGACCGCATCTGACGTGACCGTTCAGATCACGGATGGCAAAGGCGTCAAGATCTGCCGCAAGGACCTCACGACGAACGCGTTTGGTGTGGCGCCGTTCGATCTCGATCTGGCCAGTGAGTTGAACTACGGCACTTGGAAGATCACGGCCGAGGCGGGGACCGGGCGGGGGACGATCGACCTGCGCGTCGAAGAATATGTATTGCCGCGCTTCGAGGTGAAGCTCGAAACGCCTCGCGATTACTTCCGCACGGATGAACGAATTGACGGTACGGTCACGGCGACGTACTTCTTCGGCAAGCCGGTCGAGGGCACCTTGGAAATCAGCGCGAGCCGATATGTGGGTGTGTGGGAAGAATACGCCCGCTACACCGCACCGCTGGCGGAGGGCCAGGCGGAGTTCTCCCTGCCCGAAGTCAAGTACGTCAGCGGAACCCCCGGCGCAGGGGGCTCCGGCAGCGTCCAGCTCGATCTGACCGTCACCGACACCTCGGGCCATGAGGAGAAGGCGACCAAGGTGCTGAAGATCGTCTCATCGGGGATCGAGCACCAGATCATCGCGTCGTCGCGGTCGTTCACGCCGGGACAGCCCTTCGACGTTTTGCTGGTGGCGGAGACGCCCGACGGCGTGCCTGTATCAGCGAATGGGGAACTGGTTTGCGAGTATTACTCCGACGCGGGCGATCCGCTTTCGAAAGAGGGGTACCCGCTGGCATTCGAGGGTTCCACCACGATCACCTTAGCCGCGCCGGGCAAGGCTTCCTGGGCCTGGCTCAAGAGTTCCGTGCGGGGTGACAGCGAAGGGGGCGAGGCGGAGTTGTACGTCTATTCGACCTATTCGCCAAGCGACAGTTTCGTGCACCTGAGCCGAGCGTCCAGAGACGCGGTCAGTGTGGGGCAAACAGTTGATATCGACGTCTTCCGCACGCACGACGCGACGATCTACTACGATGTATTCGCCAACGGGCACACCGTCTTCTCGGACGCGGCGACGGGGTCGACGATTCGGTTTCCGGTCACTCAGCAGATGGTCCCGGCCGCCCGCGTCGTCGCCTACATCATCAATCCCAATAACGAAATATCCGCCGACACGATCGAGTTCGGTGTAGTGATGAACCATTCGACGGACCTGGCCTTGGGACTTAGCCACGAGGAGGTTTCGCCCGGAGATCCGGTTCGACTCTCCGTCCAGTCGAACACGCAATCGATGGTCGGTCTGGCCATCGTCGACGAGTCCGTCTACGCCTTGAATGAAGGCCGGCTCAACATGCAGGAAGTGTTCAACGAGTTGGAGCAGCGTTTCATGGAGCCCCAGGCGGAGACGCACGATCAGCCCTATAGCTACGGGGCCCGGAACGTGTTCGAAGACGCCGGGCTCCAGGTGGTGACCTCGCGCGGGCTCGATGTTCCGGAAGGCCGGCACGTCAACGGTCTCTGGTGGCCCGGCCCGATCAGGCGAGCCGGAGGCAGCGACGATACGGCCGAGTCCAACGATAAAGACGGTGGATTGGCCGAGGTCGAGCGTGTAAGGCAGTTCTTCCCCGAGACGTGGGTGTGGATGCCCGATCTGCTCACCGAGCCCAACGGCGTCGCTACACTGGATTTGACCGCGCCGGACAGCATTACCTCATGGCGGCTTCACGCCGTCTCGACCTCCGACGGTGGATTGGGCATTGCGGAATCGTCGCTCCGCGTTTTCCAGGAATTCTTTGGCGAGCCCGACCTGCCTTACTCGGTGACGCGGGGCGAGCAGTTCCCGGTTCGCATTCAGGTCTTCAACTACCTCGACGAGCCCCAGGTGGTCTACGTGGAAATGGTCGACGCCGACTGGTTCGACCTGCTCGACATCAGCGAGCAGCAGGTCCAGGTCAACGCGAATTCAGTCTCGTCGGTCTCGTTCCTCATCCAGCCGACCAGGCTCGGGCGCCATCCGCTGGAGGTACGTCTGCGTTCGGTGCAACGGGCCGATGCCGTACGAAAGGAAGTCCTGGTCGAGCCCGAAGGGCACGCAACGCGAGATGGTCGCCAACGGAGTCCTCCGCGCGGGCGAGAGCGTCTCGCTCGATGCGAATACACCGCCGTACGCCGTGCCTGATTCGCAGAAGCTGCTGTTGAGCATCACGCCCAGCCTGGTGGCGCAGAGCATCAACGGTGTCGACGACTTGCTCGGTATGCCCTACGGCTGTGGCGAACAGAACATGATCTTCTTCGCACCCGATGTCGAGATCCTGCGTTATCTGAACGCGACTGGGCAGTTGACGCCCGAGGTGCGGGCCAAGGCCGAGCATTTCATCACGGTGGGGTATCAACGGGAGTTGACGTTCCGCCATCAGGATGGGGCCTTCTCCGCCTTTGGCGAAAGCGATGCGGAGGGAAGCCTCTGGTTAACGTCCTTCGTCCTTGGCACGTTCAGCGGCGCTCGCGAAGTGACTACCATCGACGAAACGATCCTGGCCGACGCGGCAGGATGGATCGCGGCGCATCAGTTGGCGGATGGATCGTGGGAGCCCGTGGGGTTCGTTTGCCATAGCGATATGCTTGGAGGCGTGCAGGGGACCTACGCGTTGACGGCGTTCGTGACGATCGCCATGGCCGACTATGGCATGGCCGATCCGCAGGTGCTCGCAGGAGCGGTCGAGTATCTACGCGACAATCTGTCGTCGGTCCAGGATGATGCCTACGCTCTGGCGATCGCGGCGTTGGCCTTCGCTCGCGTGGGCGACCCTGCCGTCGATATGGCACTGAACCGGTTGCTGTCGCTTGCGATCACCGACGCCGATGGACTGCATTGGGAACCTCATCCGGTCGAGACGACCGCGTACGCCGCACTGGCGATGATCGAAACGGAATGGCCCCAGGCGAACGAGGCGGTCAAGTGGCTTTCGCTTCAACGCAACAGTCTCGGGGGCTATGGCAGCACTCAGGACACGGTCATGGGGCTCAAGGCCCTGATGATGGCCGCACGCAGCCAGAGCCGAGGGGTAGACCTGACGGTGATCACCAGGAGCAGCACAGGGGAGATGCTGGCGGAGTTCGAAGTCAACAGCGCCAACTTCGATGTGCTCCAGTTGGCGGAACTTCCGCTGGAGCCGGCCGTGGAAATCAGCGCTGTCGGAACGGGCCAGGTGCGATTCCAGCTTGTGCGTCGATTCAACGTCCTGCTGAGCGACGACTCAGCCGAGAAGGACATGGCTTTGGAAGTTACGTACGACGCTGATCACGTGGAGGTCGATGACATCGTCAATGTCACTGCGACCGTTCGCTACTTCGGCCTCAAGGATTCGACGGGCATGACGATCGTGGATGTCGGTGTTCCCACGGGCTTCGCCACGGTCGGCGAGTCGCTCGACTCGTTGGTTGAAGAGGGCCTGATCACGCGGTACGAAGTCGCTGGAAGAAAGGTGATCTTCTACCTCGACGGGCTGGAGCGGGGCGAACAGCGAACGCTTCGCTTCCAGGTCAAGGCGCGCTTCCCGGTGCGCGCAACAATACCAGACAGCCAGGCATACTCCTATTACGAACCCGAAGTGCGTGCCGAGGCGTCTGGAAGCGACATCAGCGTTGAGCTTCTCCCGCAGCAGTAGTAGGGACTTGTGGCGTTGAAGTCCAATCGTACTGCTGCGGGCCGCTCAAAGCCCTCCCGACCAGGCATCCGGGCGGGCCGTTTGTACTGGTATTATGACGGCAAACGCTTAGATCGTGTTGCGCGGCGCAGCCAGCTCACCGCGCCCGCACCGATGGCCGCCAGAAGCAGAGCACCAGGGGCGGGAACCGGCGTCGTGGTCTCGCAGACCTGTGCCCACAGCGACGCGCACGCGACATCCGCATCCGCAGTTACCCGGTTCAGGGGTCACCAGCGACGAAACGGGATTGCCTAAGGCGTCGCGAAAACCCAGTACGCATAGCTCATAGGTCGCATCCCACCCAACCTGAAACGACTGTGGCTCGAACGTCGTCGGCAGCCAGATCGTGTCGGCAGGACCACCGTCATTGCCATTGGTGGCGGTCTCCTCGACGTTCAGTGTCATCGGCGTCTCCAGCGGTCCGGAGCCCAGGTCGAGATGACACGAGCAGATCCACTGAGGTGATGCCGGTGCCCGTCACGATCGGGGTGTTGTAGTGCCGAACGGTCCCCACCACAAACGCGGAGCCGGGGGTCAGCTGACCGGCGTGCTGACTCCCGTGAACCCCAGGAAGGTCTGGCCGTAACCGGCAGGCACTCCCCAGTTGATCCTCTGTTCGGAGCCGTAAACCGGCGGGTTGGGATTGCTGCTTGCACCTTGAACTGCTGCATTGCTCCAGGAGCCAGTGGCGCTGGAAAGCGTCGGCGCACCGCTGACGCATGCCCACGATGGCAAACACCACCATCGCCGACAGAACTACATGTAACCGTCTCATCTTGTATCTCCTTATACTCCGTGTGCGACAAATTTGGAAACCGTTAGCCTACCTCGTGCCCGTGGGACCCTTGGCCACCTCCTTTCGTGGGGTTCTCCCACCCCGTGACGAGGTCTCCCCTGCAATCCGCCCGGACTTCTCACGTCCCGGACGGGACCTCCTCATCGCCACACCTCCGTGTCCGCCTCGAGCCTGATGCGCAAAAAAACTCGACGCGGAAAATACCAAGCATGTATTCACCACCACCCCATCCAGTCTGAATTATACCGATGATATAGGACTCGACAAAATGATTCTATTGAGGAAAATACTTATTCTGATGCGGGGGGGATGGGGGAGATGGGAAGGGTTCTGCGTGGCCTGCTAGCTTTCCGAAATCCAACATCGCTTTCGCTTCCATGCGCCGCCCGAACGGCGTTTCTCAGGTGTCACCATGGGGGATCTTCAATCGAATTCCGCATTGAGGACACTTGCCCGAGCGCCCCGCGTAATGAGAGGGGACCTTGATTCGCTTTCCACACGTGCAGGTGAAACGAATGTACCTGCTGTCACCCGGTGCAGAGGTGGTAACAGACTCGGAAGGAGGGCGGACCTCGGGCCTGGGCCGTGGACCATGGCCGAGAGGCAGTGACGCCCGGCAATGGGGACAGCGGACCACTTTGCCCGCGTATTGCGGCGAGAGCTTAACTGTCTTTCCACACGAACACGTCACGCGCCATCGGTCGTCCGGCGGGGTGATGGTAGGAGTGTCACTCAAGGAGGGGCGGAGTATCGTATTCGGTTTCTTGAGAGGCGACATTGGCATCGGGACGGGCGACATCGGTGGCTCGTCCGGTGGCGAGGCAGCGAGGCCGAGTTGCGCGTAATGATCGAGTGACGTCTGTGACGCGCCGCCCTTGCGCTGCTGCCACCATTGCCACAGAGACTTCTCGTACCGCTCCATCGTGATCCAGTCCTTTTTGCACATGTACAGCGCTATGACGAAACCCGCGCCGAAGCCCCCCAGGTGCGCGAAGTATGCCACGCCCTCACCTCCGACCACAGCGCCGAAGATGTCCCAGGATAACCAGAAGAGAATCATCCAGACGCTGCTGACGGTGAACTGGCGGAAGAAGACGAGAAGGAACCACCAGTAGCAGGTGATGCTGTTCTCGTAGAAGAGCACGAGATACATGCCGACGATGCCGTTGATGGCGCCGCTGGCCCCGACGGCCGTGCCGCCGGTGAAGAGAAGGTGAGTTACGCCTGCGACCACGCCGAGAAGCACATAGAGAACGAGATAGCGGAGGTTGCCGACCTTGGCGCAGACGGCATTGCCAAAGATCCAGAGAAACCACATATTGCCCAGCAGATGCAGCACGCCCCCATGAAGCCACATGTATCCGAAGAGGCCCTTGAGCCCCCAGCCGTTGAGGACCCAGGTGTAGGGGAAGCCCAATGTGACGGGCTCTTGTCCTTGGGCGTGTGGACCGGCACTGTGTTGGGCCATGGCCACGATCTGGAGGACAAAGACGCCGACCGTTACGGCAACGATCAGCCAATTGGCCACCGGCCGGCGATCCTCGGGGACGTCAACGCACCACGGCAGTATTATCACTCGCCATCCACCTCCATCACACAGCTATGTCACAACCTCGACGAGTATTATACCACAAAGCGTCGTCCCAGGGAACGCCTGTGCATTTTGCGTTCCAACCGCGATGTTCAAGATTGGAAGGACGCAAGCACGTCGACTAGTGGCAGCTCGGCGTAGCAGATGCTGGTGTCGGCGGCGCCGTAGTAGATCTTCAGGGTGTTCTCTTCGAATAGCAGGCCGCAACTGAAGACCACCTGGCCGAAGAATCCGGCTCGTTCGTAGTCGGCCTCAGGCTCGAAGATCGGTCTGGCCGAGCGGGCCAGCACGTTCCAGGGCTCGCGGGCATCGAGCAGTGCGGCCCCAAGGCAGTACCGATTGTCGCGATTGGCGCCGTGGTAGACTTCGAGCCAGCCTTCCTCGATGCGAAACGGCGCTGCGCCGGCCCCGATCCGGGTCTCGTCCCAGAATCCTTCCCGCAGGCCCATCAGGTGGCGATGACGACCCCAGCAGATCAGATCGGGCGACTCGGCGATCCACATGTCGTTCTTGCCGAACAGGGGTGAATGGGGCCGATGGATGGCGTAATACCGCCCATCGATCGCCTCGGGCAGAAGCACGACATCCTTATTCTCGGGATGGAAGATGACGCCGTGGCGCTCGAACGAGGCGAAATCCCGTGTCGAGGCCAGAACGGTGGTCACCCCCAAGGGCGAAACAGCGACGTATGTGATGTAGTACGTATTGGCGATCCGCGTGATTCGCGGATCTTCGACGCCGAGGCTTTCGTAGGCATCAGTCGGGCCGACGGCGGGATGCTCGTCCACGGTGAAATGAATACCGTCAGTGCTGCGTGCCAGCCTCAGGTGCGAGATGGAGGTCAGATACGTCCGGCCTTGGCGAACGATCAGCCTGGGATCGGATAAGTCGTTCTCGGGATCGGATCGGGCGAACGGCGCGGTCACGATCTTGCCCTGGGCGACATCCAGAAATGCGGCTAAGACCACGTTCGGATCATTGCTGATCGGGCGTTCGGCGACTCGAACCAGCAGGACCACCTCGTCCGCATAACGGGCGACACCCGCGTTGAAAACCCCGATGACCTCGTATCCGTCGGCCGACGGGGACACGTCCTCGGGCGCGATGATTGGATTCTCCGGAGCACGAAACACCGCCATAGTCGTCTTCTCCTCAATTCCGCTGATTCTGCCGGGCTCATGGCCACAATATCGGGGCTGATGGTAGCACCCCGAGCGGTCGATGGCAAGGTATGGCCGGGACACCAGACGGGCCTCCCCGGACCGGCCACAGGCCCCGTCAAAGGGCGAAAATCATTGATTTTTGGGCTCCGAATGTTAAAATAAGGTAAAATATGCGTTGTTTGCTGTACCTTCACGGCTGGCGGAGTCCCGATGGACATCGGGAGGATAAGACGTGTTTCACTGAGATCGCAACGGCGGCGCCTGCTGCGCCGAGCACCACTTGGATAGTTGGGAGTGAGGAATGATTATGATCCGGGAAGCTCGCTGGATGGTCCTTTCTGTGCTGATTTTTGCCTCTGTCGCCTGTATGGCTCCTGTCGTTCGGGGAGCGGGGCTCCCGATTGCCATTAACGAATTGATGGCGGCCAACGGCAGCGTGCAGGCGGACCCCCAGGGTGAGTTTGACGACTGGGCGGAAATCCACAACTTCAGCGATGCGCCGATCGATCTGGCCGGTATGTATTTGACCGATGACGAGAGCGATCCGGTGAAGTGGCGATTCCCCAGCGGCGCTGCTCAGCAGACGATGATCCCGGCCGGTGGCTTCCTGCTCGTCTGGCTGGATGGCGATACAACCGACAGCGGATTGCACGCATCCTTTGCCCTGGACTCAGATGGCGACACGCTCGCGCTGTTCGGCCCTGACGGAACCACGCTGATCGACAGCGTGACTTTCGATGAGCAGAAGGTCGACATCTCCTACGGTCGATCGCCCAACGGAACCGGCACGTGGGGGTATTCGCTCGCGGCGTCACCCGGTTCACGCAACAGCGATCTTTACGAAGGGCTCGTGGGCGATACGAAGTTCAGCATGGATCGCGGATTCTACGATGCACCTTTTGAGGTGACGATCACGTGCGAGACACCCGGGACGACCATCTACTACACTCTCGACGGCACCGCGCCGTATTCGATCAGCCGGCAGGTCCCCTCGGGCAGCGTCTACACCGGTCCGATCCGGATCGAGAAGACCACCTGCCTGCGGGCTCAGGCGGTCAAGCCCCAGTGGGTGCCGAGCAACGCCGACACGCACACGTACATCTTCCTGGCCGACGTCGAGACACGATCGCAATCCGAAGTCGTGGCGCGAGGCTATCCGACCACGTGGTTTGGGTCGTATCCCGGCGACTACGAGATGGACCCCGAGATCTGCAACAGTTCCGAGTATGCTTACCTCATGGACGACGCGCTGTTGGCGCTGCCCACGTTATCGTTGGTGACGGACAAGGACAATCTTTTCAGCAAGGCGAACGATGCCGAGACCGGCGGGATCTACATCTACACCGGTCATGGCAGCACGGGGGGACAGGACTGGGAAAGGCCCGTCTCGGCGGAGCTGTTCAGCATCGATGGTGACGAGGAATTTCAGATCGATTGCGGCCTGCGACTTCAGGGCGGCGAAAGCCGCAACCCTCCGAAGTGCCCCAAGCACAGCCTCAGCCTGCGCTTTCGAAGCATCTACGGCAAGTCGAAGCTGCAAGAGGCCCTGTTTGACGGCGGCCCGGTAGAGGCGTTCGACTCACTCCAGCTACGCGGCTTCTTCAACAACTCCTGGACACATTGGGCTGCCGACCAGCGTCAGCGCACGCAGTACATTCGCGATCAGTGGATGCGCGATTCGCTGCTCGAGATGGGCCAGGCCGATGCGGGCCACGGGTTCTACGTCCACCTGTACATCAACGGGATCTACTGGGGCCTCTATCTGCTCCAGGAGCGGCCGGTCAGTTCGCACTACGCCGCCTACAACGGAGGCGATGCCGACCGAATCGATGCGATCAACGGAGGCCGGGCCACCGATGGCACCGCCCAGGCGTGGCAACAGGCCAAGAGCATCGTGGCAAGTCGGGATTGGACGCGGATCTGCGAAACCATCGACGTCGACAACTTCATCGATTTTACCCTGCTGAATCTCTTCGCAGGCAACGTCGATCTCAAGAACGACGGGAACTGGCGCGCCGCCGGCGGCGGGCCCGACGGACGGCTCTGGCGCTTCTATAGCTGGGACGGCGAGCACGTTCTCGAGAACCGCAGCCAGACCGGTACCCGTCCTTCGTCCGATCCGACGGGCATGTTCAGTTCCCTGTCTCAGATCGAAGAGTTTCGTGTTCGGTTTGGGGACCGGGTCCACAAGCATCTGTTCAACGGCGGGGCCCTGACGACCGAACGCAATATCGAGCGATGGACGAAGCGCGCCGACGAGATCGATACGGCGGTCATCGCCGAGTCGGCCCGGTGGGGTGACTATCGCCGTGATATGCATTCCTATAGCTCTGGGCCTTACTATCTCTACACGCGTAACGATTTCTGGATTGCCGAACGGCAGAACCTGCTGGAGAACTATTTCCCTCGTCGCACTGCCACGGCACTGTCGCAGTTCAGGTCGATGGGGCTCTATCCAAACATCGATGCTCCGGTCTTCAACATTGGCGGCGTCTATCAGCATGGCGGGTACGTAGCGACGGGGGCGCAGCTCACGATGCAGTCCAGCGCCACGACGGTCTGGTACACGCTGGACGGCAGCGATCCGCGTACGCCCGGGTCGAGTGGCAGTTCGGGCGAGGAGATGGTGCTCGTGCCCGAAGCGGCGCCGAAGCGAGTGCTGGTTCCCACCGCGAACGTCGGCACGGCGTGGCGCACGGAAACGGATTATGACGACTCGGGCTGGATCGCCGGCACGGGTGGCGTCGGCTACGAGCGCAGCACGGGCTACGAGCAGTTCTTCAATATCGACGTTCAGGACCAGATGTACGGCCGCAACACGAGTTGCTACATCCGCATTCCATTTGACATCACACCGGAAGGTCTGGAGTATGCGGGCGGATTAACTCTCAAGGCCCGCTACGATGACGGCTTTGTCGCCTATCTCAATGGCGTCGAAGTCTATCGCGTCCTGTTCGATGGGACGCCCGCGTGGAACTCGGGGGCGAGCGACAACCACTCCGATATCGACGCGGTCAACTTCGAGACGTTCAACTTATCAGAGCACATCAGCGAA
Source organism: uncultured Phycisphaerae bacterium (assembly GCA_963726475.1). GTDB lineage: Bacteria > Planctomycetota > Phycisphaerae > Sedimentisphaerales > Anaerobacaceae > Anaerobaca. The sequence goes on from CAVSCO010000106.1 coordinate 25,093, forward strand.
CTGCGTCTCGGTCGCAACATCCTGGCCATCCAAGGACTCAATGCGGGCTCCACCAGTTCCGACTTCCTTATCTCGGTGGAATTGGTCTCCACCAAGGGAGGCGGTGACGTTCCCAGCGGTGTCTCACCGAAGGCGGTTCGCTACTCCGGGCCGATCAGGCTGGACGCCAGTACGGTCGTCCGCGCCCGAGCCCAAAGCGGCGGCAGTTGGAGCGCTCTGAACGAGGCGATCTACGCCGTCGGCCCGGTGGCTGAGAGCCTGCGGATCAGCGAGATCATGTATCACCCGTCGAGCACGGGCACCCCGACGATCCCAATACCGAATACATCGAGTTGGTCAATGTCGGAAGCCGGACGATCAACCTCAATCTCGTCCGCTTCACCAACGGGGTCGACTTCACCTTCCCCGATGCGACGCTCGCTCCCGGGGCTTATACGCTGGTCGTCAAGGACA
>CAVSCO010000107.1:0-43321 GCA_963726475.1 uncultured Phycisphaerae bacterium
AACCACCCCATTCCTCAACCGCCCAACGCGCTACCTGTCAGACGAAAAACGCATTTGCTCCAATCAGAGCCATAGGATAGACTCCCGACAGTGGAATATCTATTATCATGAGAGGCCACACCTGCCTCTCATGATAATCAGCCAAGGGATTCGAGTCATCTTTGCCAATGTGAGCTGTGTATCATATGGACTTCTATTTCACGCAAAGGAGACGACCATGGCGAGAAGAGAAATTGCCCCTGAAGCATTGGCCAGAGACGAGGACCTCTATGGCAACAATGCCGCATTCACTTGCCCCCTCTGTGGCAAGGTGTTCATTGTAAGCCAGTACCTCAACCACAACGGTCGCCCTTGCACAAAATGCGGGGAATCAACTGGCCACATAAAAGAAGACAGCGGAGGTCGGATAGAGGCCTTCATCGAATGGGGCAATATCCAGGAGTGAGCGTATGAGGAGGATTCGCCGGGAGCAAGTACATCTCAGTTCCTGAGGATCTCGACCAAAACATCGACAACTTCGGTCAGTTTCTCACTCTTAACGGTGCCAATCCTATACAGGATGATGTGAGTGTCTGCTGTGAACACGCGATTGGGCCGGATATTGCCTGGCTGCTTGAGACTTCCGCCGGCAAGATCCGCATCGTCGACAGGGATGGCGTAGTTGTCTTTGATGGCCTTGCTTGTCAACTGGCAGAGAATGACGTCGTCTCCCTGGAGGGGAGCAATGACGAGAGCCGGACGCCGTTTCGACTGAGTCAGGTCTGAGAACGGAAACGGGATGACAACGACGTCGCCTTTCACAAATCTCGCCACGCATCGTCCTCCTCGGGCCGGAGCCAGTCCTTGGACAGGGCTGATTCGCTCGCGACGGCGGCAGCAAGCTTCTCTCGAGCAATCTTGGTCTTGAGGAAGCAGACAAAATCGAGCACTTCGGCCAGAAAAGGCTCAGGAACCGTTTCGATCTCGCTGATAAGCAGTTCTTTGGTACTCATGGTGCTGCACCTCGTCGGGTGGACACGTCATCTATCTCCATCGCAATCAATCCTTGTACAGATTAACATATAATGTGGGGCCGGGTCAATCACGTCACGGAGAATCGAATTTGAGGCACCCGTGCCGTGCTACCTCGGAGGCGGTCGGAGCGTCAGCGAATTCACGCGAGCGGTCGGTCTTGGATGGGGCTTCCGAGGAGGTTGCTGAGGATGGCGAAAGCGGCCGCAGGGTCGTGTGCAGCGACCAGTCGTTCGAGAACAGCTCGCTGACGAGAGGTGAAGGCGATGGGAGTTTGGGGGGCGAAATCGGTGACGCCGAGGATGCGGTGGATGGAGAGGATCAGGTCGTCGAGACCCGTGCCGTGTTTGGCGCTGATGCGGATCGGTTCGCCCGGACCGGCTGGCAGTAAGGTCAGATCGAGACGCGGCGGCAGATCGGCTTTGTTCAAGACAGCCAGGATATGTCTGTCTCTCAGCACATCCAGCAGTCTTTCGTCGATCTGGGCCATCTGCTGGCTTAGGTCCAACACGAGCAGGACCAAGTCGGCATGGCGAAGTACCTCGACGCTTCTGGTCTGTGCGGCCTCGTCGATTTCGTCGCCTGTTGCGGCCAGCGCCGCGTCGAGGCCCGCCGTGTCGATTACGTGAGCCGCAAGGGGTGGAATGAGGATCTCCGTGGACACCCAATCTCGCGTGGTGCCTTCAATGTCGGTGACGATCGCCTTCTCACAGCCGGCCAGCGCGTTCAGCAGCGTGCTCTTGCCCGAGTTGGGCGGGCCGATCAATGCGATCGTACAGCCAAAGGCAATCAGGCGGGCAATCTCGCTGTCACGGAGCATCTGCCTGGCCTGTTGTGAGATATCGTCGATTGACGTCGAGTCGAGCGTCAAGAGCCCACTGCCGGACTCTCCGCCCCAGCCCCCCTTCTATCTGGCCGGCGATGATGCAGGCCCCTTCGACGGTCTTGACCTTCGTCAGAGCCAATTTCGCTTCGAGGGCAATCGAATCACCAGCCCCTTCGCCCGAAAGCATCTTCGTCAGTAGAACCTGGGATCGACCAATTCCACCCCTCGGCCTTGGAGCACCTTCATGATCCGTTCGACAATGAGCGGATTGCCGTGACAGTGGATGGCAAAGGTACGAGGTCCCTCGCAACCGATGGTGACCTGATCGACCGTGTCAGCTCCGTCGACGATATGACCGAGCAGAATATGACCGACCTCAAAGGCGTGCGGCTTCTCCGCTGACGAGCGGAAGACATCTGAGACGAAGGCTTCTGCCGACTCGCCGAAGAGCTGAATCGTGGCAATCGCCCCCACACCGGGGCCTGTCATGAGAGCGGCAACGGTATCCATGACAAGGTCACCAAGATTCTGAGTAATCGCCTGAGACTATACGCAGGCTGCGCATGACCCGCCACAGGATGCGAAGGAAGGGCTGACCTGCCACCACAGGCGGGCCATTGACGAGCCAACTCGGGACACAGGCAAGTATTGCCGAGAGAATCGCCTGCCGGCCAAATTCGGAGGAAACAAGCGAGAGGTTGGCCACCGCAAACGCGGCCGGCACGAAGCATAGGACGAGAAGCACAATCCTCTTGGGCGTGGTGATGCTCGACTGGAACACCGACAACATTCCGAGCAGAAACGTTCCCCATGCGGAGCCCCATACCATGCCAGAGGAGAAAACGACCAGGCGATCCGAAGCTCCATGTGCCTGCGGAACGCGTCCTCTGTCGGAAGAGCGAAGAAGTCTCGAAAGGAGACCCATACCACAAATGCAACCATCGCCAACACGAAACAGACGATGACAAGATCCGAAACAAGGCACACAGCCCTCCTGTGCCGCGCGAAGAACGGATGCGGTTTCGGGCGAGGAGACGCTTCCTTCTGGAAGTACTTGACGGCAAGCACGGCGAGGACCAAAGGCAGGCAGATGATGGGCCACACCCACTCTTCATACAATAGTGGTGGAATCCTCCAGGCGGCCATGGCGATGCCCTTACACCACTTCGCTCTTCTTCTCGATGTGTTTCATGTATGCCAGGACAATGCCCTTGACGACGAGATGGGGCACGAAGTTGTCGACGAAGGGAAGGTCGTCCTTGATCATCTCGGCGGCCGAACCGGTTATGACGGTCTGAGGCCAGCGGCCGATCTCTTCGGCGTAGCGTCGCACGATCTCTTCCAGCGCTCCGATGACCGAGTAGTAGAGCCCGCAATTGATCGCGTCAGCCGTATTCTTGCCGTATGGCGTCTCGGGGCGGTGCACCGTGACCTTGGGCAGTTGGGCCGTGTTGTCTTTCAGAGCCTGCGCGCTAATCTCGAAGCCCGGGCAGATGACCCCGCCCTGGAAGATGCCGTTGGCGTCGACCAGGTCGATCGTGACCGCCGTACCGAAGTCGGCCACCACGACGGCGTCTTCCACCACCGCGTAGGCGGCTGCCGCCGACACGATGCGGTCGGCCCCCACCTTCTTGGGATCGTCCAGCCAGCTCGACATGGGAAGTGGAATATCCTCGCCGACCACGTGGATCTTCTCGTCAAGCTCCTCTTCGGCGACCTTGCGAATGAATTCCGTCCAAGCCGGTTTGACGCTGCTGACGACGATGACGCCGTCCCGCCTGCCCTCGGCCGAACTCTCCAGAACCGGAATCTTCTCCCAGGCCGCCACGAGACAATCCCTGAGGTCCGCCTCGCCCGCGCCGGGCAAAGACTGAATGGAGTCCTCCTTGCCATCGAGAAACAGGCCAATCGCAATGTTCGTGTTGCCGATGTCTACCGCCACGATATTCATAAATCACACTCGGGATTTCAGATCCACCTTAGGGTTCGCGCCGTTGCGTCTCTTCATAGCGCCACACGCAGCGCTTGTAGCCTATTTCGACCCGCTTGTCAATCCTGGTGCCTCTGGCCAACCAGGACGCCTAAACAACGCCCCCAGATCTTACCAGACAAGTGCATCGCCACCTATCCACGCCGAACAAGGGAAATTCCAGACCCCGGCCATACCCAAACGCCCCTCCCGGGCGTTATAAGGACGGTGAACGTTCACACCTTGTCGATAAGGTTTTCGGGATGCACGATCGATGGCTGGTCACACGGAGCAAACGGGGCAACAGAGATGCTCTGCGCCGGATTTACGAAAAGTACCGTGACACCCTGTTGATCGTCGCGATCGCTCTTTCACATAACACCGATATGGCCGAGGATGCCGTGCACGACGTCTTCGTCGCTTTCGCAGAGAACCTGGCTGGTTTCGAACTGACCGGGAGTCTTAAGGCCTACCTGGCCACCTGCGTGGCCAACCGGGTTCGAGACCTGATGAGGCGAGGGCGAAGAACGTCCACCGAGCCGATGCCCAACGATGCTGTGGGGTCGGATCGAGACGAGCCGAGTGGTCGGATCATCTGCAATGAGGAGTTGCAGATAATCAGCTCGGCCCTGGCCCATCTCCCGCCGGAACAGAAAGAGGTGATCGTGCTGCGGATGTATGGCCAACTGCGTTTCAAGGCCATCGCACAATCCACAGGCGTTTCGGTCAACACCGTCAAAGGGCGATACCGGTACGGACTCAACCATCTGCGATCGATGCTGAATGGCGAGGTATGAAAATGCGGTCCCAGAGAAGCATAAGACAATTGTTCGCCAGGTCCGGCGTGACCGTCGATCCGAGCGTTGACGACAGGACGATCGGCGATGCGCTGAAGGCCCTGGACCAATCGGAAAGAACGAGACAGTCGGCTCTGCGTGAGCCGGAGAAACGGAGAATCGCAATGAACAGAAGAATGAGAATTGCCGTGGCGGCCGCGATCCTGCTGGCCGTGCTGGCCGGAATCCACTTCCTCGGTGGCTCAACCGACGGGACCGGCGTAGTCTGGGCGCAGGTGGCCAGGCAAATGGATGCGATAGAGAACTTCACCTGCCGGATGACCTCATGGCAGGCCCAGGCAGCCGACGACGCTTCGGCTCGGGAAGAGATGACGATGAGCTTCCAGTACTCGAACCAGCACGGGTACAAGATGGAGCAGTACGCAGGCGGAGAGTGCGTGATGATCGAGTACTTCCTCCGGCAAACGAGCGAGGGGGTGCGGATCTGGCCGCAGACGAAGACCTATATCCGCATGCCGTTGACGGACGAGGAACTGGCCCTGGGCCCGGCTCAGCAGATGGACCCGCGCGACTGGGTTCGGCGGTTCACCGAGGCAGACTTCACCTCGCTGGGTAGCCGCATGATTGACGGCGTTGAGGTCGAGGGCGTCCAGACCAACGCTCTGGGCGTGATCCGGTCCGCCTCGTCGCCATGCCAGGACTACGTGGCTCGGCTGTGGGTGAACGTCCAGACGCAACTGCCGGTGAGTATCGAAGAGGAGTACACAATTGATGGGGTCCGCACCGGTTTCGGTGCCAATCAGTTCCAGTGGAACCCCGGCCTGACGGCCACCGACTTCACGCCGGATATCCCCTCAGACTACGTCGATCGGAACGGATAGGCGGCTGGATCCAATTAGTCCGGCATCATCACCTAACTACAGGACAATTTCCTCTCGAAAGGTCGAGTCAGCCCGTCTGGCTTGGCCTTCTCTTGCGCTGAGGCCCCGCGTCAGGCCTTGAGGTCTTTGATCATCTGCCAGAGCCGTTCGGTGAGTTCCTTGATGCCCTGGCCGGTCGCGGCGGAGATGGCGGGAATGTCTTCGCCAAGCATGTCCCGAACGTGGGCAAGGTTCTCACCGTCAGGGTCGAGGTCGATCTTGTTGGCGACAATCACCTCGGGCTTCTCGGCCAGAACCTGGCTGTGACGCTCCAGCTCAGCGCGAATCGCGTGATAGTTGTCGACCGGATCGGAGCCGTCCATCGGCATGACGTCCACAATGTGCACAATCGTCGTCGTCCGCTCGATGTGCTTGAGGAAATCGTGGCCCAGGCCCGCCCCTTCGCTGGCGCCCTCGATCAAACCGGGGATGTCGGCCATGACGAAGCGTCGAAAGCCGCTGAGCCCGACGATCCCCAAGACCGGCTCCAACGTCGTGAACGGATAGGAGGCGATCTTGGGCCTTGCCGCCGAGCAGCGGGAGATCAGCGTGCTCTTGCCCGCATTGGGCAACCCGACCAGCCCGACGTCGGCGATCAGCTTCAGTTCGAGTCTGAGATTGCGTTCCTGCCCCGCCTTTCCCGGTTCGAACTCACGGGGTGTCTGGTGTGTCGCGGTGGCGAATTTCTTGTTGCCCTTGCCCCCTTTGCCTCCCTTGCAGATCTGGACGCGCATGCCGGCCTCGCTGAGGTCCTTGAGCAGCAGGTTCCAGTCGGCATCGTAGATGAGCGTCCCGGGCGGAACACGGATGACCAGGTCATCGCCATCGGCGCCGTGTTTATTGCTGCCCTCGCCCGACCGGCCATTTCCGGCACGCCAGTGGTGCTTTCCCGCGAAGTCGAGCAATGTATCGAGATCGCCTGCCGCCTCGAAGTAAACGTGCCCGCCCCGGCCTCCATCGCCACCGTCCGGCCCGCCTTTGGGCACGAACTTCTCCCGCCGGAAGCTCACGCAGCCGTTGCCACCGTCGCCGGCCTTGACCCAGATTTGTGCTTCATCGACAAACATTGGCTCGCAGAACCCTTGGGAAGACGCAGAGAGAAAACCGCCCACAAAAAAAAGGATGGCATTTCACCATCCTTTGGGAATCACACCACGAGATTGTGCGAATCGCTCAGACCACGTGGACCTTCCGGCCCTGAAACTCGACAGTCCCGTCCGCTTTGGCGAACAGGGTATAGTCCTTGCCCATGCCAACGTTGGAACCGGGGAAGAACTTCGTGCCGCACTGGCGGATGATGATCGCGCCGGCTTTGGCAGCTTGCCCGCCATAGAGCTTCACACCGCGGTATTGCGGATTGCTGTCTCTTCCGTTCCTCGAAGAACCTTGTCCCTTCTTATGTGCCATGGCTCACAACCTCGTATTTTCTTGCCCGGATTAACGCAAAACGACCTAAACCAGTGAGTATAGTCCCACGCTCATCCAGTGTCCAGCTTATTTTCTCAGAAATTCACCGGCCCTACTGGGCCTGGACAATCGCCTTGGCGTCCTTGGCCAGCACCAACCCGGTGGCCGCCACCTTGAACCGACCCTGCGGATCGATGAAGAAGCTGCTGGGCAAGAACTCGGCCTCGCCAAACGGCGCAGGCAGGTTGCCTCCCCCGGAGAGAACGGTGAAGGGGAGATTCTGCTTTTCGGCGAACTCTTTCAGCAGCGCCGGCGGCTCGTTCGAGATGGTCAGGATGGCCAAATCCTTCTCGGGATAGCTGGCCCGCAACTCTTTCAGGTGTGGGATTTCCAGCTTGCACGTGGCGATCCAGGTGGTCCAGATGACCACGACCACGTTCTTGCCCCGGTAGTCGCTGAGCGTGTGGACGTTGCCGTTGATATCGGTCAGCGTAAAGTCGGGAGCGATCTTACCCCACCACTGCTCGGCGGCCGGCATCCAGGGGTCGGCGGATTTGATGATATTCTGAAGGCTTACCGACGGCTCGCGGAAGAGACTCGCAGCCGCATCGAGCGGATCCATCGCGGCCTGCTCCTGATCGGCGTCGGTACCCGGCGTCTCAGCAGCCGCATTTGGATCTGCCGGGGGCTCGGCTTTCTTGCCACAACCGGTCAGCCCGGCCAACGCTAACAACAACACGCTGGCGCACACCGCCAACGACAACCATCGAACACTGCTCCTGATAGCCATAGGAATATCCTCCCTGGGTAATAACCAAGTGTTAAAACACTATAGTCCACAACCCCATACGCGTAAAGGTCCAACCGACAATTTTTCGTGCCGGTCGCGGAGTTCGATGGACCGGCCGGACCGGGTGCCTATCGCACTTCCGGTCGGTGAATACCCGTCTTCGTTTGCTGTTTACTATCGCGACGCGGAGACTTATAGTAATAGGGACAGTCCGGTCCGAGGCGGAATCGGGTCGTCTGTTCCGTCACGATTGACACTCGAAGCAAGGCGAAGCTGCAAGTAAAGGAGTCGAGATGATTCGCACCATGACCACCCCTGTCCGCACCGTTGTCCTGATTTTGATGTTCATCGTCGGCCTGGTTCTGTCCACGCCGGCCTGCGCCGATATCCGCCTGCCCGCGGTCATCGGGGACAACATGGTCCTGCAGGGAGGCGATACCGTGCCCTTCTGGGGATGGGCAGACCCCAATGAGGAGATCGAGATCCGATTGAGTTGGAGCGCCGTACGGCCACAGATCCAGGCAGACGAAGATGGCAAGTGGATGTTCCGCATGGCGGCCCCCGACTTCGGCGGGCCGTATCAAATGACTTTCCGGGGTAAGAACGCCATCACGGTCAAGAACATCCTCGTCGGCGAAGTCTGGGTCTGTTCGGGCCAGTCGAATATGGCCATGCAGGTCCGAAGTGCTGCGAACGCCGAGCAGGAGATCGCGGCAGCCGACTATCCGAAGATCCGGCTCTTCACTGTCAACCGAACGGTGGCGGACACACCACAGCCTGATTGCAAGGGCAGTTGGGTCGAATGCAGCCCGGAAACAGTGCCCGGGTTTTCAGCCGTCGGGTACTATTTCGGGCGTCGCCTCTACAAGGACTTGGACCTGCCCATCGGACTGATCCATACCTCGTGGGGAGGAACACCGGCCGAAGCCTGGACCAGTGGCGCAGCGCTGAAAGACAACCCGGAGTTCGCTCCGATCCTCGAACGCTACGAAGACGCGGTGGCCCATTACCCGCAGGCCATGGTGCGATACAAGGAGAACCTCCAGAAGTGGGAAGAGGACACCAAGAAGGCCAAGGCCGAAGGCAAGGCGGCACCGCGAAGGCCGAATTCGCCATACGGCCCGGGCCATCCCCATTCGCCATCGGGTCTCTACAACGCCATGATCGCCCCACTGATTCCCTACGCCATCAGAGGCGCGATCTGGTATCAGGGCGAATCCAACGCGGGCCGGGCCTATCAGTATCGATCGCTGTTCCCGACGATGATCAAGAGTTGGTGGAGCACCTGGGGGCAGAACGATTTCCCGTTCCTGTTCGTCCAACTGGCCAATTTCCTGAAGGTTGAGGACGAACCGGGCGACAGTGCCTGGGCCGAGCTGCGCGAAGCCCAGACAATGACTCTGGATTTGCCCAACACGGGCATGGCGGTCATCATCGATATCGGAGAGGCCGATGACATTCACCCGAAGAACAAGCAGGACGTGGGCAAGCGTTTGGCGCTGTGGGCTCTGGCCAAGACGTATTTCAAAGACATCGTCTACTCGGGGCCCCTCTACTCGTTCATGAACATCCGGGGCAACGAGATCGTGCTACACTTCAAGTACGTCGACGGAGGCCTTGTCGCTGAAGGTGGCGAACCGCTGAAGGGCTTTGCCATCGCCGGAGAGGACCACAAGTTCGTCTGGGCCGATGCGAAGATCGAAGGTGAGACCATCGTGGTCAGCAGCGACAAAGTCGCCAAACCGGTGGCCGTACGATACGCATGGGCGAACAATCCTGTCTGCAACCTCTACAACCAGGCCGGGCTGCCGGCCTCGCCCTTCCGCACGGACGGCTGGGCAGGCGTGACCGTCAATGCGAAGTAGCGACGAGTCCGGAGCCCGTCGCGCCGGGTACTGAATCAACCGCATCAAGATTCGAGGAGTAGAAGCATGAATTGCCAGAGAATCCCCTGCCACGGGAAGAGACTCGCCGTCTTCGCGATGGCATTGCTGCTTATCGGCGTCCAGCTCGCCTGTGCCGACATCCGCCTGCCTTCCATCGTGGGCGACAACATGGTGCTCCAGCAAGGCAGGAAGGTCGCTATCTGGGGTTGGGCCGACCCAGGCGAAGAAGTCCGCCTGCGTGTGAGCTGGCACACCATGGAAAGACGGACCGACACCGACAAGGACGGCAAATGGTCTTTCACTATCACGTCTCCCCCAGCCGGTGGCCCCTATGAGCTGACGCTGTCGGGCAAGAATACGATTCGCATTCAAAACGTTCTGTCGGGCGAGGTGTGGGTCTGCTCGGGTCAGTCCAATATGGAATGGCCCCTCCAATCGGCCAACAACGGAGCGCAGGAAGTCGCGGAAGCCGACTATCCCAATATCCGGCTTTTCACGGTCCAGAAGAAGATCGCAGACACGCCCCAAGAGGACTGCACCGGGCAGTGGAGTCCGTGCACGCCGCAATCAGCCCCGGGATTCACGGCCGTCGGGTATTTCTTCGGAAGATACCTCCACAAGAAGCTTGGCGTTCCGGTCGGATTGATCAACACCAGTTGGGGCGGTACGGTCGCCGAGGCCTGGACCAGCGGCAAGGCGCTGGAGAAGATGCCCGAATTCAAAGCCCTGATGCGGGAAATCGCCAAAGCCAAGGCCAATCCCGACGCCTCGATGAAGGAATACCGTGACGCGCTGGCCCAATGGGAGAAAAAAATCGAATCAGCAAGCGCTCAGGGCGCCAGTTGCATCGAACCGGGCTTCGACGATTCGAGCTGGAAGGAGATGGAACTGCCCGTGCTCTGGGAGCAGGCGGACCTGTCGAGTTTTGACGGGCTGGTCTGGTTCCGCAAGACCATCACCGTCCCGGAGTCGTGGGCGGGCAAGGAATTGCAGCTCGATCTGGGCCCGATCGACGACATGGACGTGACCTGGGTCAACGGGGTCAAGGTCGGCGCCCACAGCGAGTCAGGGCAGTGGCAGATTGCGCGGCAATACAAGGTGCCGGGCAACGTCGTCAAAGCCGGTCGCAACGTCATCGTGGTCCAGGTGCTCGATACCGGTGGCGGCGGTGGAATCTATGGCGAGGCCAAGCAGATGAACCTCCGCCGGCCCGGTAGCAACGAGGCCATCTCGCTGGCGGGTCCCTGGCGGTACAAAGTGGGGTACGATCTGGCATCGATGCCGCCCCGCCCGCAACCTCCGGTGTGGGTCAACAATCCGAACGCACCGACCGTGCTGTACAACGGGATGATCGCCCCTCTGATCCCCCTGGGCATCCGCGGCGCCATCTGGTACCAGGGGGAATCGAATGCCGGCCGGGCCTATCAGTATCGCGAGTTGTTCCCCCTGATGATCTCGAATTGGCGTCACGATTGGGGAGAAGGCAACTTCCCGTTCCTGTTCGTGCAACTGGCCAACTACATGGCCACCCAGCCCGAACCTGGCGATTCCGCGTGGGCGGAGCTTCGGGAGGCCCAGTTGATGACGCTGTCGCTTCCCAACACGGGCATGGCGGTCATCATTGACATCGGAGAGGCCGACAATATCCACCCCAGAGACAAGCAGGACGTCGGCAAACGTCTGGCGCTCTGGGCGCTGGCCAAGACCTACGACAAGCCGATCGCCTGGTCGGGGCCGCTGTATAAGTCGATGAAGGTTCGAGGCAACGAGGTCGTCCTGCATTTCGATTGCATCAACGGAGGGCTGGTGGCCGAAGGTGGCGAGCCCGTCAAGGGGTTTGCTATCGCGGGCAAGGACCGCAAGTTCGTCTGGGCCGATGCCAGAATCGAGGGCGACACAGTCGTCGTCAGCAGCGAGAAGGTCGCCAAGCCGGTGGCCGTTCGCTACGCCTGGGCCGACAACCCGGTGTGCAATCTCTACAATGGCGCCGGCCTGCCCGCCTCGCCGTTCCGGACCGACGATTGGCCCGGAGTAACCGCCGGGAAGAAATAATCCGCCCGAAATAATGAAGAAGAATCCGGCCCTGTTCGCCGACAACGCGAATAGGTACAAGGGCCGATAAAGCCGACGGAGACCCGGTTTCCGGGCATTTCAAGCAAATCCGCCGTCGTTCTGATACAGGGCGACGGCGGATTCATTTCTATTGATCCTTCCATTTGAAAGCCAAATCTGCTATTCTGCGCCGTTTCAGGCTAGAGCACAGTTCTCGGTCTGGCCATTCCAGCCCTGTGTTCGCAAACCGTCAGCGTTCCTTGCTGATATTCCTTGGATTTGCGGGCAATTCGACATAAACTTTCGGGGATTTCGAATCCTGGTTCGCGCCGTTCTCTCGGTGGCTGTCTGCTCGATCCATCACAGCAGCGGTTTGGACTGGATAGACTCCATCGAGGCATTGACACAAGTGTGGGGCTTCTGCCCGATTCATGTCGGGCGACCACGGCACAAGTGGCAAATAACCGCCTATCCCGGGTATGATTTAGCGACCCCGCCCGCAGCATACAGAGTACATTGGTCAGGTCCTTCGGTGACTCGACCACGTAAAACAGAGATAAGTGACTTCGCAGCATTCTTGGAAGACGACCATTGGACACTCTGGCAGAAGCAACCAACAGTTCAATCCACCATTTGAATGTCATTCTGTTATTGGGCATCGCGATCTTCGGCGGCACGGTCGGAGCGAGGATATTTCGGCTCCTGCGCATCCCACAGATCATCGGTTGCATCATCATCGGCGTCGTCATCGGTGAGAGCGGCCTGCGTCTGATCTCGGAAGACGTCGTCCGGGTGGTCGAACCTCTGAACTACTTCGCCCTCGGGATCATCGGCTTCATGATCGGAGGCGAACTGAAGCTGGACATCTTGAAGAAGTACGGTAAGCAGTTCGTCGCCATTCTCATAGCCGAGGGTGTCTCGGCCTTTCTTCTGGTCACCCTGGCGGTCTGTCTGATCTGCTACGCTTTCACGAGCAACATCAAGATGTCCATCGCGACTCGGCGTCGTCCTCGGCGCCATCTCATCGGCGACCGATCCGGCCTCGACGATTCAGGTTCTCTGGGAGTACAAGACGAGAGGCGCATTGACCACCGCCGCCATTGCCATCGTCGCGCTTGACGACGCCCTGGCCCTCAGCTTGTATGCCTTCGGGACCAGCATCGCGGGCATTTTGACGGGCCATACTGGCAACGGAATCATCGCCAGCCTGGGCACGGCGATCTACGAACTGGGTATCGCCATGGTGGTGGGCTGCATCGGTGGCGTGATCCTCAAGACCCTGCTGATCCGGATCAAGGACGAGGATTCCGAGCTGACCTTCGCGGTCGGAGCCGTGCTTCTGGCCATCGGACTTTCGATCACGCTGAAGCTGGACGTCATCCTGTCTTCAATGGCCCTCGGGCTGACCCTGGTCAACCTGGCACCCCACCGCAGTCAGAAGACAATGGAGATGGTCAAGCGATTCGCCCCACCGATCTACGTCATGTTCTTCGTCCTGGTCGGCGCGAGACTCAAGGTCGCCAACATGTCGACCATGGCCTGGCTGCTGGTGGTCGCTTACGTGGTGGGTCGCAGCCTGGGCAAGATTGGCGGCGCCTACGCGGGCGGCAGATGGTCCGGTGCCCGCCCTACCGTCACGAAGTACCTTGGCATCTGTCTCTTCGCCCAGGGCGGCGTGGCGATCGGCCTGAGCATCCTGGCCAGCCATCGGTTTTCACCCGAAGTCAGTTCGGTCGTAATCCTCGTTGTGGCAGCGACGACGTTTATTGTCCAGCTTCTTGGCCCCTTGTTCGTCAAATTGGGGGTAAAGAAGGCCGGGGAGATCGGCATGAACGTGCGGGAAGAGGATCTGATCGAAGCCCACCGGGTGGCCGATGTCATGGATGCCAAGGTGACGGCCATCCCGGCCGGCATGCCGCTCGAGGAGGTCGTCCATTTCGTCAGCCAAACCGATGGGTTTTATTACCCCGTAGTCGACACGGAGAAGGACATTATCGGAGCCATTACCCTTCATGGCATTCGCAACACCTTCGCGACGCAGGAGCTCAACTCCTGGCTCGTGGCCCTCGATGTCATGGAACCGATCGTCGCCAAGCTGACCCCGCAGATGCCACTGACCGAGGCTATCGAGCGGACCAGGCGGTACGATTTCGACTACCTCCCGGTCGTGACCTCCGACGATGACAACCAGCTTGTGGGGCTGTTCGACTACCCCGCGGTTCGGCGCTCGCTCACTGCCGAGGTCCTGGCACGCCAGGAAGAGGCCGACAGCACACACGCCACTCACGGGGCCTGATCCGGGTCAAGCCTGGACGAACACGGCACGTGTCCATCCCTGCCGCCTTGGCCCGATAACTCTGTCAGGCAAGGCCGTGACACCATCCGCCGACCTGCTCGGCGTCCCTCGCTTCTTGTGATAAGGTGGCGACAACGACTCCAAAATGACGATATTGCCTCCAAGGAGTCTGCGCCGAATGTCGATGAAGACGGATGGATATCGCACTGCTGTTCTTGAGCCTGCTGAGCCCTTGAAACGTTTGACACTTCCAAAGCACAAGAGGCTGGTGAGCAACCACCAGTTCAAGGCCGTCCTGGACCGCCGCCGGCGGGTTGGCGATGCCCTGCTGACGTTGTGGGTGGCGGAGAACCAATGCGGTCATCCCCGCCTGGGGGTTTCCGTGGGCAAATCGTGCGGCAACGCGGTCGTCCGAAATCGTCTGAAACGCCTGCTGCGGGAGACCTTCCGGCTGAACCAGGAGCAGATACCGACCGAGTATGACTATGTGCTGATGATCTCGGCGAACACGGCGCGACGGCTCAAGCACCCGCAGCGAGGTTCCGAGGTGATGCAATCGATCACGTTGCAGCGTGTCCAGGGGTCGTTTGTCTCGCTCGTCCAGAAGTGTTTCGAGACAAGGGCCACCGAAGAGAATGTCGGCGGAACGGGCGGATAGAGCCCTGGTGACAGCAGGCAGATATTGACTTTAGTCGGAACGACGAGGTGACAGACAAGACGGAACTGATGGCGATCGGGCAAGCGGCAGAAAAAGCTGGCATTTCGCGTCAGTCTCTGCAATATTACCTGATGATCGGGTTGCTGGAACCGACCGAAACCACAGCAACCGGCAGGCGGCTGTTCGACCACAAGGCGGTTGAACGCATTCGCCTGATCAAGAATCTCAACGATAGCGGCTATCCCCTCCGAGCGATTCGGGAGTTGTTCATGGAAGGCCGAACGGATTTGAAAGGAAGCAGCGGTGAGTGACTATGAATCCGCCCAGAGGCGGCGCGACGTCATTGTCGGCATCTTTGTCATCCTGGGCCTGGCCGCATTGGGGTGGATGATCTTCAAGTTCGGGGATCTGCCCACGGCGGTCAGCCGAATCAAATCCTTTCAGGTCTACGTAAAGTTCCCCACCGCCCCCGGTGTGCAAAAGGACACGCCCGTGCGATTCTGCGGCTATCAGATCGGACGCGTTACCACGGTGATGGCGCCCCGAATCATGGAGGATTCCAACACCGGAAGGGAATACCACCAGA
Source organism: uncultured Phycisphaerae bacterium (assembly GCA_963726475.1). Classification (GTDB taxonomy): domain Bacteria; phylum Planctomycetota; class Phycisphaerae; order Sedimentisphaerales; family Anaerobacaceae; genus Anaerobaca. The sequence goes on from CAVSCO010000107.1 coordinate 15,199, forward strand.
CTCTCGTCGTCCTGAGCATCGACAAGAGTTACACGGACATCCCGTCGAACGTCGAAGCCAAGCTCATGACGCGTGGGCTGGGCAGCAGCTATATCGAGTTGAAAGTCAATCCGGAGACACTGCCCGCGCCACCCCTGGACCCGAACCATCCGGAGACCGCATACCTGACTGAAGGATTGACGCTTCAGGGCTCGAAGGGTATGACCAGCGAGTTCTTCCCCGAGGAGAGCCAGAAGAAGCTGAACAACCTCGTGGATGATATCGGCACGTTCATCGGCAACGCCAACGACATCATTGGCGATCCGAATAACAAGGAGAATGTCAAGGCCACTCTCGCCCACATGTCGGATGCGACGGAGAACATCTCCATCGCCATGCAGCGAGCTACCGAGGTGATGGACAGCGCCAGCAGACGCTGGCCGAATACAAGAGTCTCGCCCAGACCGGCACGGAGACACTCAAGAGTGCCGATGCCAAAGCCGAGCGACTGGTCGCATCCCTGGTCAACACCAGTGCCGATGTCAGCAAAGCGATATCGCAACTGCGGCTGGCCATGGAGAAGGTCAACGCGGGCGAAGGCACGGCGGGCCGTCTCATCAACGACGGGAGGCTCTACGAGAAGCTCCTCGAGAGCACCGAGCAGTTGAACGTGCTGTTGAAGGACTTCAAGGAACTGGTCGACAAGGTCAGCGAGAAGGGCCTTCGCTCCATCTACTGACGAATCCGTCCTTCGCATAGACGACTACAGCCGTTTGCCGGTCTCCCGGTCGAACTTGTCGGGCGTGGGGTGCTCGGGCACCCTGTCGTCGGTTCGCCTGGCCCATGCCTCGTGCGCCCCTCGCATCTGTGAAAGCACCTTCGCATACTTCGGATCGGCGGCTACGTTCAGAAGCTGATACGGATCGAGCTTCACGTCGTACAGTTCCTCCGTCGTCCGGGGAGTCACGAAGCACCCAAACTGCTCAGGCGGTAGCTTGTCCTCATCTCGCAGCGCTCGCATGGCCTGGAAGGTAATGCTCCCGACTGCATCAGCCGGAGGGGTGCAGGCCAATTCGGGGAATGCATTGCGAATGTAGAGGTATCGTTTCGATCGAACGCTTCGCTCGTGGGCCTGGTAGTCGTGCCAATTGTGCTCGGCGTAGATGTATTCTCGGATCGACGCCTCCGGATCGTCCAATAGAGGCCCGAAAGACTTGCCCTGGAATGTGGGGGAGCTGCCAACGCCAGCCAATTCGATGACGGTCGGCGCGATGTCAATCACACTGACTAAGCTGTCGCATGTCGTCCCTGGCGTGGTCTTTCCAGGCCAGCGGACGATGAACGGCGTCTTGACACCACTGTCGTATAGCGTCGTCTTGCAGCGAGGAAACGGCCTGCCGTTGTCGGAGAGGAACAGGACGAACGTGTCGTCGACCACACCTTGCCGGTCGAGTTCGTCGAGCACCTGGCCGATGTAGCCATCCATGCGTGTGATCTCGTCGTAGTACATGTCGAGGTCTTCGCGCGTCTCGCGCACATCGGGCAGGTACGGTGGGACCACCGCATCCGCCTGCTTATGCGGCTGCGGAATCGTGTTGGGCTGATAGCCTCGATGCGGATCGATCGACGCCAGCCACAGGAAGAAGGGCTTGTCCTTCGGGCGGTTGCGGAGCGTACTCGACCCATCGCTCGCACCCGCTGGGGCCGCCTCCGACGACGGTATCGAAGTTGGTCTTGGCCGGTTCGCCCAAATGCCACTTGCCCGCACTGGCCGTGTAATACCCTGCTTTCTTGAGCAGACCTGGGAAGACAACCTGATCGGCGGGTAACGGCTGATGCAGTTCCATCGCGCCGGTGCTGTGTGGATAGCGTCCGGTCATGATGCTGCACCGCGTCGGACTGCACGACGAGCAGGTCAGAAAGGCACTGGTGAACTTCAGTCCTTCTGCCGCCAACCGGTCGATGTTGGGCGTACGGATGTGCGGATGGCCATAGCAGCCTGCATCGTTCCAGCCTTGATCGTCCGCGATCATGATGACGAAGTTTGGCCTTGCGCTCTCCTGATTATTCGAACCCCCTGCCACGCTTCGCAGCAAACCGGGCAGCATCAAACCTGCCACTCCTGCACCAGCTCCGCGAAGAAAATTCCGTCTGCTGTATCCAGCCATCGTTTCGATGCCTCCCTTGGTCCGTTCCAGTCTAACTCGCACAATAGCCGGCGAAACTCCGAATCACCGGCTCCGCAACCGATTTGGTGACACGCAGCCGGAGTTTCGCCACTTCTACGGGGTCAAACCGCTGGATGCGCTTATGCCCTATCGAAATCCCATCGCAGAGCCGCCGCCATTCGTTGCGTCCCACCAGCCCCTCGATAACATACTCGCGAACCCGCTCACCCAGGCGGATATCCTCCATGACCACAATGTGATCGACCCGGGCCGGCTCAGGCAACGCCAGTTCAAGCAGGCTCCCTCGCCCACTTGTCTGAGCCAACGGTTCGCTGAATCGCTTTCGGATCTCGCGGCCCAGCTCAGCGTACCGCTCGAAATCGGCCTCCGGGATCAACCCATCCGCGTTCGGGACCGCACCCAGGATCAGATTCGCGTTGCGCCCCACCGAGTCGTAGTACATGCTCACCAGCTTGTCCAGCGGCTGGAGCCTGTCGTCGGTGTTGGGAATCCACAGCCAGTCGTGCTCGCGAATCGGCGCATCGGCCATGGGCGGACACCAGACCTCGCCGTCCGGGTCGCCATGGACCAGGAGGGTCGTGCGCTTTGCGGGGTCCTGGTGTGCTCGAATCTGACTGCCCACGCTGGGCATCGTCGACCAACATGGATACCCCGTCGTCCCCGTCTCGCTGCCCGCCCAGCGGTGCTGGGCTCGGTCGGCACTATGGTAGAAGATCGCGTCCGGCTGATACTTGTCTACGATCGGCAACACGTCGGGGCCGCCCTGCTCGGGCGTGATCACCCCGCCATCGAACCAGATCTCGCACAGCGGTCCGTACCGCGAGCAGAGTTCTTCGACCATCCGCTCGCAGACGCGCATGTATTGCGCATGCTTCTGTGGATCGCCTCCTTTGCCTCCGTTGACCTGGTAGTTGTAGACCTGCCAATAAGCGTTGAAGCGGATACCGATGTACAGCCCCGGCGCAATGCCCACTTTATGGCAGGATTCGACGAAATCACCCACGATATCGCCTTTGCCGTCTCGCCAGTCGATCTGCTTGAGACCGAATGGATAAACATCGCTCTGCCACTGGAGGAAGCCCTGGTGGTGCGTCGCGGTGAAGATGGCGTAGCGGGCACCCGCCGCTTTGGCGGCTTCGAGCCATTGGTCGGTATCCAGTTTCGCCGGTCGGTACAGACTCGGGTCCAGCCGCTCGCGACGCGATCGCTCATGCTGATGTCCACCCGGCATGTAGACGTCCAGGTCGAAGTGGTAGACCAACCCCAACTCATAGTCCTGCCAACGGGCCTGCTTCGCCAGCGGCGTGGCAATCGAAACCTGGCCCGCAGCCAAGGGTAGATTTGGCGCGATGGCGGAGACACCGACCGCACTGGCCGCCTTCAGAAAGTCACGTCGTCTCATGTCCTCATCCATCGCATCAGGTTGATTTGCTGTCGGGCGCGTAATCGGGATTAGGCTTGGGCAGCTTCGCACGCGTCCTCACCAGCCAGCGTTGGAGGATGGCATCCAATTCCCTGACCTTCTCGGGCATCTTCTCAGCCAGATCGTTTCGCTCGGATAGATCATCCCTCAGGTTGAACAGTTCGAACGTCTGGCCCTCGTATCGTTTGATGAGCTTCCAGTCACCTGCGCGAACGATGCTGTAGGGAACGACGTCCCGGCCTCGATAGTGCGGAAAATGCCAGAAGAGCGACTCGCGGCCGAGCGACTTCTTCCCGCCTGATTTGAGATGGTCGACCAGCGACAAACCATCGATGTCACGGTCGCTGGGGATGGGAACATCCGCCACTTCGCAGATCGTCGGCAAATAGTCCACGCTGGTCACGGGCTCATGGCTGAGACTGCCCGCTCCGACCACGCCCGGCCAGCGAATGATCAGCGGTTCGCGAATCCCTCCCTCATAAGGGTAGCCCTTGCCCGATCGAAGCGGCGCATTGTCGGTGACCGGGAGCAACCCACCGTTATCACCTGTGAAGAAGACAACCGTGTTGTCCGTCAGTTCGAGTTCGTCGAGGACGCCGCAAATCCTGCCCACTGCATCGTCCACACTCTCGACCATCGCGGCATACTTGGCATTCTTCTGGTTCGTGGGCTCCTTAGCCTCGTACTTGGCGGTGACGTCGGCCTTGGCCTGGATCGGCGTATGGACGGCATAGTGCGCCATATACAGGAAGAACGGTTTGTCCTTGTGGTCCCGGATGAACCGGACGGCCTCCTCAGCTTCGCGGTCGGTCAGATATTCCCCTTCTTTCCTCGACTCCAGCGTGGGAATGCAGCCCTGCCCTTTCCGGCAATACGGGTCGAAGTAGCTCGGGGGTTGCCCATAATCACAGCCCCCGATGTTGTAGTCGAAGCCCTGCCGATCCGGATACCAGTCGTCGGGCCCCAGGTGCCATTTGCCGATGTGGCAACTGACGTAGCCGGCCGGTTTGAGTGCCTCGGCGATAGTGATCTCATCCAGTTCCATCCACAGCGCATTGGAAGGGCACAGCAGTTTGCGGTTCTTGCCCCCAACATACTTCGTGGGGTTCCTCTTGTCCTCAGGGATGGCACCGCCCTGGAAGCGGGAACGAATCCAGTCGGTGACACCCAGCCGAGCCGGGTAGCGGCCTGTCATCACCGCCGCCCGCGTGGGCGAGCACACGGCGCAAGCCGCGTAGGCATCGGTAAACCGCATCCCCTGAGAGGCCAGCCGGTCGATATTGGGCGTCTCGTAGAACCGGCTCCCGTAACAAGCCGCGTCGGTCCACCCCAGATCGTCGACCAGGATGAAAACGACATTCGGCCTGGATCGCTCGGATTGACGTGCAGCGAAAGCTGGATTTGAATGAATGCCCAGCAGAGCCGCCCCTGCGCCTAAAGCGGTACTTCGGAGAAAGTCGCGTCGCGTTGTGCTTTGCCCTGTCATGCGGTCTCCTCAGAGAAGATCGTTCGGCACGACCGAGCCGGCCCGATCGCGTCCCTACAGCATACAAAGCGACCACAGGCCGGTTAAAGGGATATCTTCAGAATCCTCGTCAGGGTTCGTCTGCGGGTCGTTTTTGCGTTTCGGGCGTCGCGGTCGTATAATCGCGCGGGTTGGGGCAGATGATTGTTCGCCCCACGGACAGAAATGCAGGCGAAACGCGCGATATGACGCAGAACACGACGATCTTGGACTGCTACACGGACGAGCCGGCCGGGCTGGGCGTCCCTCCGTTCGTCGGGGTATGGCCCCGCTACGTCGCCGGTCTGTACGAACGAGAGCCCACCTATCTGACTATCGACGATCTGAGGTGGATTCGCTATCTCGAACACGTGCCCAGCGCCGTCATCGATCCCCCGGTCGGCAGAACGCACATCGAGGCACTCAACCACACGCGCAGCCCTGAAGAGATCCGCCGGGTCCTGAAGAACACGGATCAACTCGTCATCATCGTGGGCGTCCAGACCCCTGGCAAATACCTCAGTGCCCGCCCGGGCACACTGCGGGAAGTCAACAAGCTGCTGACGTCTTTCAAGGTTCGCAAGGTCCTCACCGGCCCTGTGCTCACAGCGGGCACGCAAGTCCGGGGCGGTGTGCGGCCGCAACTGCCACAAGCCGAGGACTACGAGGAACTGAGACCTTTCGTCTTCGATTCGTACGACGAGCTTCAGCCCTGCGCACTGCGCGGGGCCAGCCTGGTCGGCCAGATGCCCAACATGCCGAACCGGATCGCCGAGATCGAAACGGGGCGGGGTTGTCCGCGAGAGAAAGGCTGCTCATTCTGCACCGAGCCGCTCAAGCATGAGGTGCAGTGGCGACGCGCAGAGCACATCGTAGAAGAAGTCCGGACACTGACAAACCTGGGCGTGCGAGCTTTCCGGCTCGGCAAACAGTCCTGTATCTACAGCTACGAATCGGGAGATCACCAGAAGATCGAAGCAATGCTCTCGGGTCTGGTGGCGCTGAAGCCTGCTGTGCTGCATCTCGACAACGCCAACCCGGCCATGGTCGATGAACGTCGCACTGAACTGTTTGTCAAGTACCTGACGCCGGGCAGCACCGCCGCGATGGGCATCGAATCGTTCGATCCCGAGGTGATGCAGGCCAACAACCTCAACTGCACGTTCGACGCGGCATTCGAAACGATTCGAACCGTCAATCGAATCGGTGGCTTTCGAGGAGACAACGGATGTCACGCCCTGCTGCCCGGGATCAATATCCTGCTGGGCCTGGCGGGCGAAACCCCCGAAACACTAGACCGCAACTTCGCCGCGCTTAAACAGATCATGGATGAGGGCTTGCTCGTCAGGCGGATCAATATCCGTCAGGTCGTGCCCTTCCCAGGAACGGCGCTCTACGAAGAGATTGGACAAATGTACCTGCGAAAGAATCGCCGGCACTATCGCGCCTGGATCGACAAGGTACGCCAGGAGATCGACATCCCCATGCTGGAAAGGCTGTTCCCGATCGGAACCGTACTCAAGGAATCTGTGCAGCGAAGTCCACAACGGCAACACCACGTTCATGCGGCAGATCGGCAGCTACCCGATCCTGGTGGCCGTCCCCGAACGGCTCGCGCTGGGTGAACGCTTCGACGTTCGCGTCACCGGGTATATGCGTCGTAGCCTCACCGCCGAGAGAATCCGCGGTTCGTCCTGACCGGACGAACGCAGACGTCATTCGCTGAACCTTCGGCAATGTCCGCGGCAGCCCCCTCCTCCCTGGCTACCGCAATCGCCGAAGTCCCAGAGGTCTGCTATGGCCAAACGCCTGCCCGGTGAAGTTCGAGCGTCAACTCGCGAATGCGATCCTCCGCCTCTTTGGCCCGTTCGGCGGCCTCGTCCCGTTCTTTCTGGACCTCCTGCAACGACAGGAATTCCTTGAGCTTGGCCGCTTCCATACCCGTAGTCTGAAGCTTGCCGTCCAGCTCTTGTACCTTCGCATTGGCGGCGGTCACCTGCGCGACCAGCGTATCACGTTCCTTCGTCAGCGTCTCCAACTCCGAACGCATCTCCTCCAGCGACTGATTCGTCTGAGTCACCTCTTCACGGAGCACCGTCGCGTCCTTCTCGACAGCCGTCAGGGCGGTCACAAGTCGCGATATGCGTTTGCTCTTGTCGGCGTTGGCTACAGCCAGTTCGTCTCGCGTGACGCTGCGGCTCAGACGAGGCGCCGCCATCGTGGCCACGAACAGAGCAATGGCGCTCAATGCAATTGCCCAGCCTTCGAGCACGGACAAGTTCTCTTCCGTCATCATACTACAAGGTCCTAAGCCATCCGATCCAGTCATCTTCTCGGTCCCCTTCTATCGGCCATTTCCCCCGCCGACTCTCGGATTCGGCGGTCAAAAGCTCGCCGGTTTGCATCGAACGCAAATTCCAGACCTCACGATATCGGTCGCGGTTGCACTCGAACCGCCTTTTTCAGGCTGTTAAGGGCTACGTCAAGCTCTGCTTCGACCTCCAAGCCGGCAACCCAACCGAGGATTGCACCGCATCTGAGAAAGCCCAAGCCCGATAATAGCACAAGGAAATCAGGAATCGGCCCTCCTCCAAACCCATGCCACAAAGGACTCTGTCCCGCGTCTCTTCCGGCTTGAACCATTGACACGAGGCCGGGCACGACGGTATAGTATCGCCTTCAGTTGCGTCCGTAGCTCAGTAGGATAGAGCACCGGTTTCCTAACGCGTTTGAACGTCTCCGCAAGCTCTTCCACCAAAGCCACTTCTGCTTATGCCGCAAAGACTTACGCGCATGATCCGAGAGTCACAACGAAGGTAGAAAAGAGCAACGTTGGCACGCGCCACGGCGCGAGGCGGACAAAGCCGGTCCACGAGATACTTCGTATGCTCAAGGCGATCTGGGAGACCGAACGAACTGAGGATGACCTCCGGAGACCGCCACCTACCTGCAGTGCAGTTGCCACCTGATTCGGGCGCGGAAACCGTCGTTGGCGCCAACATGGTTTTCTTCAAGTTCGACGGGAAGCTCGGCAGATATACTACCAAACGGCTGTGCTTCCGATAGGCGCCTCCTCCGGCGTCTCAGCCGTGACCCAGAATGTGCCTCCGTATATGGTTATTGGCACGACCTCATCGCACTGACCATCACACTCAAATCACAGGTTCACCCATATTGTAGCAATCTGGGCCCTTTCCGTCGAGACTTTCTGTGGAATTTGGATAGTGTACACTGTATAGGATCGAGAAATGCCCGAATCCAGCATTGGCGTGGAGTCCCTACGGCCGCACATTGCGAGGCTAAGAGGCCAGGGCAGTCGCGAAGCTTCTCGATCTGACCGTCGCGAAACACTGGGCCCAACGCGCTGACGGAACGCGCAGGGAGAGTGTCGCGGCGTCCTGGGACTTGGCGTCTGACTTGGCATCGCACTTGGCGCCGACGCTTCGGGACCAGCCCGGCCTGACAAAGCTTGTCGAGGCCTGGCCTCAACTTCCTGAGGAGGATGCCTGTTCCGTCATCCTGCGCATCGCGGCGCTTCTGCGATAGCGGTTTGTCAGTTCGCGAACAGAACTGCAGCGGCCGTTCACAGGCGGTGGGGACTGCTACGGACACAATGGAGGTCGGACGCCAACCTGCCAAAGGGGTTCACCGTAGGTCCAGATGACTCCGAGTGCCCTACACGATTTGCGGCAGGCCGCACTGCCATCGTGCGACGGTATCTGCCAAGAGCAGATTCCGAATTATCCGCACCCCCCGGCTACTGTCTGCGGCACAGCGTCCGCAGACAGCAGAATCCAGGGCTCAGGGCTTTCCAGATCGAACGGCTTTATGGGTAAGCGCCTTGGCAAACGGAACGGCGCGTTTCCGAGTCATTGGGTTAGAATTCGATTATCCTTCGCATGGGATTCCACAAGGCGGTTGCATACCCGGCACGCATCCTACGCTCGGGGCCAGGCGCTTCTGGCAACGCTGCTGGTCAAGGATGTCTGCGAGTTGTTGCTGCCTGGTCGAGTAATCGGGATTACCCGCCAGATTATTCTCCTCATAGGGGTCGTCGGTAAGATTATACATCTCGAATTCATCGGCGAAGGGATTTGTCTTTTTGATGGAGTTGCATACCGACCCACGGATATTGCCCCATACAGACTCTTGTGGACCGAATTCAATCATCACATCATCCTCTACCCCGGGATCCGTCCAGAACTGTTCGTTGTCGAAGTAACGGGAATACTTCCAGATCTCTTCTCCACCGCCAGCCTTCTCAAACGTTGCGATAACCGTTTCGAGGTGATTGGGCTGGATGACTGAATTATATTTCCAGCCGATCCAGTTCACCTGGCCAAGCCCCCTCGTCACATCGTCATCGGTCATGAAGTAAAGCGGTTCCCCGGCCCTTTCCTGATCACCTTCGCCCAGAATCATCGGAGACAAGTCACGGCCCACCAGAGGCTGCACTTCCGTATGGTCGCGGCTTACGATGTTCTGGACCTCGTCCATGTCGGCGCCCGCAAGACCGAGCATGGTCGGCAGGAGATCGACATGACTGGTCAGCATCTCGACAGACTGGCTCTCGCTGAAGAGGCGTCTATTGTGGATGATCAGCGGCACATGAATCGCCTCCTCGTAAGCGCAGTGCCACTTCTGGTGCAGACCCCCATGGGACCCAAGCAGTTCCCCGTGGTCCGAGAAGAAGAGCACGATGGTATCGTCATAGAAACGGGAGCTCCGCAGCCTTTCAAACACACGCAGCATCTGCTGGTCCACATTCTTCTGGAGTTGATAGTAAAGCCGGCGATAGAATGCACGTCTGAACACCGGCTGCAGGGCTTCCACGTAGGTGATTCGATAGCTTTCCTGGCATCTCGGCTTGTTGTTTCTCAGCAGATCTTCGCCATCAGTCGGGGAGGCCGGGACGTCGGGAACTGTATCATCCACCTCAAATTTGAAATCCTGAACATCGTGAGCGGTGACAAAACCATAGAGGGCGATATCGTGCGGATTGACGAACGAGGTCACCATGAGCCAGGGCTCTTCTTGCCCTTCGCAATCCAGCCTGTCGATCAGATCGACAGCCTGGTCCGCGAATCCGACATCCCGACCACTCACCCCTGTGGCGGCCGACGATCCCGAGTCCCGGGGGGATTTTCCGTGAGGCTCCGGACCGATCCAACCGGTGAAGCCGAACCCGTCGAGCCGGTCGGCCTCCAGGTAAAGCTGCTCGTTTCCAGGAAGCCTGTCACCCGTGCTCTTGTCGACACTGGGAACCGGCTGGTGGGTTCCGGAGAGCGAGAGGTCGGCGTCGGAAACATGCCACTTGCCGATGTAGTGGGTCTGATAGCCGGCTGCCCGGAAGTAGTCTCCCATCGTGGGCACATTGTTCACATCGAGCCAGAACGTGTCAGGATCATAGGGACCTTTGGCCACGCCGGTGGTCTGTGTCACCCCATGAAGAGATGGGTACTGACCGGTAAAGATCGTGGCCCTCGCCGGAGCGCAGGCCGTGGCCCCAGTATAGTGATTCTTGAACTCCACGCCGTTGCGCGCAGGAGTTCCTGCGTTACCAGGTTTTCCTTGCGCCATTGCCTGATCTGTTCGTCTTCGTATGCAGGAGCAAACCGTTCCTCGTCACACATGAGGATAAGGAAATTGGGCCTTCGGGGTGAGTTCCACGGGCTTTGGCGGCTATCCCTGCGCCTCTCCCTTTGGCTACGGCACGATTGGCACCAAGGGCCCCGAGGGCCACTCCTCCAAGCTCGATCCCCGTGAGCTGCAAAAAATCGCGGCGATCCATTCCTCCATCTTCTCCTCTGCTTGCCATTTCGGTCGCTCCTTTTTTTTCTGTTGATTGGACTGGTCCCTCAGAGGCAGATCGATCTATCTCGACCCGGCACACCATCTGAGGTTCATTGCACTTGCCTTTTCTCAGTGTGTTCTGTCATTTCATCGTGTCGGTCAGGCGTAGTGTCTGCCTGCAAGTCTTCAGCTATATCGTGTTCCGACCCCGCACGCTCTTCAAAGCTCTCCTTACCCGCATGACGCCCGGCACCGTCATCGGCATGGCGCCCGTCAGAACCAGCCGGATACACTCGTGATCATCGACTTGACCGACGTAGCCAAACCCCGTGCCCGGTGTAGCAAGTAGTTGACGGGGGTCTGTGGAGGCGGTGCGACACGCTTGGTTTCTACATCGCACACCTCGCGCGTTTTCGTGCCCCACGTTTGTGCACCACACGCTATTCCCGCACGCAGGCTGGGCCACGTCGCCCAGGGATAGACGAATGGCCTCGGATAGCATCCAGTCGCAGCGGAAGAATCGTAAACGATGCGTTCAACGGCCCGGAGGTAATCGGTGCCTTCGTCGAGCCCATCGGTGGGATTCACGTCTGTGACCCGCGTCAGTTGTCCGCACCGCCTCTCGACTCTGTAACGGCCCAGAGGTCCGGCATAGAGTGCCACGTCTATGCCAGGTCCGCCGTCAAGTACGTCATCCCCGGCGCCGCCCCGCAGCACGTCGTTGCCGCAGCCGCCGAAAAGCCTGTCATTGCCGGCACCGCCGACCAGTGTATCGTTCCCGAAACCGCCAAACAGCGTATCGTCGCCGGCACCGCCGTCGAGAATGTCATTGCCCCAGCCACCGTCGAGCGTTTCGGCGCCGTCACCACCCGTCAGCGAGTCGTCCCCAGCGCCGCCCCGCAGTATCAGTTCGGCAAATCCGCCGCCCCGAACCGCGATGACGTCGTTGCCACTCTCGCCATCCAACATCCAAAGGCCCCCCTCAGCCTGTATGCCGTCGAACGTGATCGCATCGGCACCCCACCCGGCAAGCAGATCGAACGTCGTCACCTCGAAGTCGCTGTTGCTCACCTCGATGGTGTCATCCCCGTTCCGGCTGCGGATGAATAGCGTGTTCGCCGCGACGTGCAGGTCATTCAGCCGCACCGTGTCGTCGTTTCCATCAGTATCGATGAGGAATGTCCCGGCGACCAAATCGTCGCCCCGCAGAATAACCGCGTCCTCGCCTGCTCCGGTACCGACACCAAGGCTGTCCAGGGCGAAAATGCTGTCGACAAGGGCGACCGCATCGGCGCCGGGCCCTTAGCGATATCGACCGTCTGCCCTACGAAACTGCTGTCGGTCAAGGCGACGAGATCCACACCGGATCCGCCGCCGAACTCATGAAAGCTAACATCCACGCGACTGCCCACAACGGCCACCAGATCGTCGCCTCTGGCTCCGTCGAGGTCTAAACGAGACGGCCGCTCAATCGGCTGTTGTTGATGACCAGCACATCGTCGCCGCTTCCCAGATTGAAGCGAAAGATCGATGCATCGAAAGTGCAGTTGTTGAAGAGGATCCGGTCGTTGCCTCCCACCGGTATCGAGCGAAAACTGGGTACCACTGAAATCGATGCCGTCGAGGATGATCGTATCGTCGCCGTCCCCGGTCTTGATCGAGAGAACCGGCTTGGTGGTGTCAATGTCACCTACGCCGGTCACGATCCAAATGTCCTCAAGTCGCTGTCGGGCGTCGACGAGAGCGGCAGACAGGTCTGCTGCACTCAATTCCAAGAAGACATTGCCCAGTCTCCTGTGAGACGCCGCCGAGCAATAACGTCGTCGAGGTCGCAGCGCCGGTACCGGTCGACGTCGTATTGTCCTTCGAGCTTTTCGTCGTCTTTCCCTTGGCCTTGATGTACCAGAGCTCACGCCCCACGGCCCTGGCTTTGCCGTCGACCTCGCCCGGATTGACCTCATTTGTGTAAACGGCGCCGGCGAGCGTGCCCGAGATGGCGGTGCCGCCGTTAACCGTGGCTTTGCCGGTCGCCTGCGTGCCGGAGAAGATGGTCTTGAGCTTCGTATCGCCGTAGGCCTTGGCCCGGGTCCAGGTCATGGTGGCCTCCACCTTCGACGACGAGGCGTTCGCGTTGATCGTGGACCCGAGCGTGATCTTCGCATTGTCGTCGGCGTTCACGACGGCGCTCGAGGCGGCTCCATCGTAGAGCCCGCCGCCGCGGGTCGTCGCCTGGGCGTAAAGCTGGGTCAGGTCCACGCCGGCAAGCACCGAAAGGCTGTTGCCGCCCAAGCTGACTCGGTTCCCGATCGCCGTGCTCGTCTCGGCGGGAAGATCCGAGTCGGTGCCGAGCTTGATGTTCGCCTTCGCAGTGGGCGAGACGACGACGCCACCGGGGTGGGCCTTCGCGGTGGCGTTCACGCCCGTGGTGCTCGCCGCCTGGATCAGGTTCTGGGCCTGCGCATCGATACTTGCGCCGGCGCCGATATCGACGCTCGTAGCCCGGCCCATGGTGATGTTGGAAGTCGCCTCGACAATATCGATGGTCCCTCCGCCCTTTCCCTCCGTCCGCACCAGGGCGGTCTCGTCCGAGGTCGCAAGAACCTTCGAGCTGCCGCCGGCCGTAATCGCTGCACCCGCACCGACCCAGGTCTCGGTGGTCGGATTGGTGGTGACGGTCGCCTTGGCGTCGGCCCCGCCGACCAGCAGCGATACATCGAAACCGGTCGCCTTGGCATCGATGTCCATGCCGGTAAAGGCAGTCACCTCGACGTCACCGCTGGCCGACAGCGTGGTGGTGACAGCGGTGCCGGCCCCGGCAGGATCGCCGACGAAGGCCTTGACCACCGGCTCGAAGGTCAGCGTGACTTCGGTGGCCGTGGCGCCGAGAAGGTTGCCGTTCGATCCGGTCGCCTTGGCAGTGGAAGCGCTCGGTGTCGGCGTGCCGACCGGTACGGTTCCGGTCTGCACGAAACCCTGAGTCCCGGATGCGCTGCCCTTAGACAGGTCATAGACCAGCGCCTGGGTCTGGCTCGCCGACGTCGGCTGCAAGGCCAGCCCCTCGATGGCGAGGTAGTTGGTCCCGGATAGCTTGGACAAATTGGCGCTGTGGAATTGCACACGGTGGCTGAGCCCGTCACTCGAAGCGGCAGCGTCGGGATCGGCAGCCAGGCGGATCACGCTGCCGTCCGAGCCCTCGGGCAGGATGACATAATACGTGGCGCCAAGCTCCAGTCCCACCCAGTAGGCCCCGAAACCGCCCTGATAGATGAGGGCATCGCCGGTGGCCAGATCGCTCGGCCCGCTAAGGGTGAGGCTGTCGTCGCGCATGTCTCCGCTGACGATGGTGTAGCTCTCTGCTACCGTCGGCGTTTTCGAGCGTTACATTTTGGAAGATGTCCACGGCCTTGCCCGCGTTGGCGTCCGTCTCCGTCGCGGCGAGCTTGATCTCATTGTCGCTGACAAGAATCACGTAGTAGGTCTGGCCGCCCTCCAGCCCGCCGATCTGCCGTCCGGGCGCCGCCTCGTAGACTGCCGTGTCGCCTGTGAAGAAGGGATTCCCGCTGCTGAGCGTGAGGGTGTTCTTGCTCGCGTCGATGCCAAGCACCTCAAAGGTCTTCTGTATGGTCTGGATCGGTCACGGTGGGGGTCGGCGTCAGGTCCAGGAACTTGCCCTGGTTTGCATCTTCTTTCGTGGCCGCGAGCCTCATGAAGCCCTCATCGTTCTGGTTGACAATCACGTAGTACGTCTGCTCGGGATTCAGACCGATAGCCGGATCGAAGTTGGGCAGCCGAAGCTGATGTTGCGTTTGGGTCGCGTCGTTCTGGTCACCGGACGGTTCGAGCGTGATCCCGGTGAGGGTAATGGTCACCGAATCCCCATCTAAGGAGACCGTGTAGGGATAGCTCTGCCCGATCGTGAGCCCCGGCAGCGGCGTTGCGCCAGAGTCGGTCGAGATCACATCGTAGATGAGCTCGAGGCCTTCCTCGACGCCAAGCTTCAAGTCCGTGTAGAGCGTCGCCGCCCGCCCGGACTCGATCACGATCTGACCGTCCTGGATGTTGGAGGAGCCGAAGCGTACGTCGAGCGGCGCCTGGTAAGTATAGGCGTCACCGGTGGCGATGGCCAGCGGCTTGGTGACGGCGTAGGTGTCGCGGAAAGTCAGATCTGCGCTGGTGACCAGGTTTACGTAGCGGCCGGCCTGCCGCTCGGACTCAGACATGGCCAGGTGCAGTTTGTAGTCCGCGTCCACGTCCGCAACGTAGGAAAGAAACGGCGAAATACCCAGCGACGATCCTCCCCCGCCCGTATACACAAGCTCGTAGCTCACCAGGTCGCCGGTTTTGATGGGTGTGTTGGCATCGAGCTGGATGGTATCGGCGTCAAGATCGACGTCCGCCCCGGTGAACAGGCAATCCGGACAATCCTGGTCCTGGCTCCTCGCACTCCATGTCCCCACAGGTTGGGTCGGATGGTCAAACTGGAACTCGACGAAATAACCCGTGCGGTTGTCGGTGTAGTCAATGCCGTCCTTCTCCTTTTCGGCGTTGTCCTGGGTCTTGGCCAGGTGCAGATGATCATTGCTGTCGATCCACGCGTAGTAGACAGTCTCGGGGGTGAGGTGGTTGATCGGCTTGCCGTCACTCTCGGCGATGTACATGACCGGTGTGCCAGCCTTCCAGCTCGGTACCGCGCCCTGGAAGACCAGGTGGCTGTGGTTGTTGTCCGCCTTTGCGTAGGCGAACTGTGGGGCCGTGATGCTACTCACGACCGCCTCATCCGGATCCTGCGCCTCCGGGGCGTCGAGCAGGACCAGGATGGTGTCGATGTTCTCGGCCACGTCCTGGCTGTCGGCGAGTTTCACGCGGTAGGGGTCGAGCAGATTCGTGTAGTAGAGGTCTCCATCGGTGAGTCCCCCGACGGCTTCGCCTCCTCGAGCGTCGTAGATCACCGCGTCGCCATTCTCGAAGCCGTGGCTCTGCTCGAAGAAGAGCGTGTTTACGGTGCTGTCGATTTCGCTCGGATCGAATTCCTGGCCGAGCTGCACGGTCTTGTCGTCGATGTAGATGACGGGATAGCTCATTCCGTCCACCAGCCCGCCGATGGGCGTGCCGCCGTGCGCATCGTAGGTGATGGTGTCGCCGGTGGCCAGCCCGTGCGGGTTGTCGAAGACGATCTTGTTGCCGTCGAATTCGACCTTGCTGACCTGGAAATCGAGCTCCGGCAGGCTCCCCGCCTCCCCGGCGTTCGCCTTGACCAGGATGCCGCCGCCGGCCGTTACCTGATCGGCGGCGATATAGGCGCTCACGGTGGGCTTGATCGTGAGTGTAGAGTTGTTCTGATTGACGGCGAGGCCGCCGTAGTCACCGCCCGAGGCGTCCGCCGTGCCCCCAAGCGTGTGCAGCACCTGCACGTTCACGTCCTGCCCCGCGGTCACTGTGGCGCCGGCACCGACGAAGGCGTTCACGTCGGAGAGGATCCTGGCCGTCGCGTTGACCCCGGCGCCGGTAACGAGACCGCCGCCTGAGGCCTGACCGGCACTCGTCGGATCGTCTGTGACGGTCGCTCTGATATCGAACGTGCCGGTGAGCGAGACGGTCGCATTGTCGGTCACGTAGGCGCTCACGGCAGGAGAGGCCTCCGCTGTGGTTTGGGAAACGCCCACTGAGAGAGCGCCCGCATTGACGCCCGCGCCGTGGGCCGTGGGCTCGGCGGTCGAATTGGCCGCGATGGTAAACGAGCCGCTCAGGTAGGCCGCAGCGTCACTGGTGCCGGCCCCGAAGTGAGCGTTCACGGCCGGCGTCACCAAGGCGTCGGCGCGATTGCCCTCGCCCGAGGCGATACCGGCCGCAAGGGCATTCGTTCTGGCGCTCGGCGACACTCCCGAAGTGGCTGTGAGGTTCACGTTGCCCACCCCCGCCTGCGCAGCGCTGCCACCGAGGGTGGCGTCGCCCACCCAGGCATGCGTGCCGCCCCGCGCATGGGTCTTGGCGACCGCGGCGCCGGCCGCTGCCGCGCCTCCCAGCTCACCATCATCGGCAGTTGCGGTGAAGGCGCCGTAGCTCCGTTCGGCGGTCACGCTGAGGCTCTGCGCCGAGTCGATTGCCGCGCCGTCGCCCACCGATGCCTGCTGCAGGGCGTCGTCGTCAATCACGGCCACCGAGGCGCCGATCGCCGCCACGGCGTCCACCGATCCCACGTAGCTGTGGCTCTGGAGATCACCTTCGTATCCGGCATCGATAACCACGTCACCGCCCGCTGATCCCGCGGCGTCGAAGTACGCCGTGGCCCCTCCATGCACGTTGGCGACCCCCACCGAGGCGCCGACACCGACCACGCCCACGGTGATCCCGCCAAGTTCGACGTCGAGCGAGGCGGATTCCTGGGCCGAGACAGTGAGATCGTTTCCGGCCTGAATGCCTCCTGCGCCGGTGGTGGCTCCGATGCCGGCAACAGTCGAGGATTTTGTGGTATCGGTCATGGCGGTGCTCACCGCAGTGGTGGGGGTCGCGGCTGCCATGGCCCCGGACGCGGTATTCGAGATGCCGGCAAGGGTCGCGTTTCCACTCGAGACGCTGCCGCTTGTGCCGTCCGCGTATCCCGCCAGCCCCGCATACACGTCGCCGCGATCCGCCTGCGCATCTCCGTGGTCGCCGTAGCTTTGGACCCGCCACTGACCGCCAGCGCGTCGCCCGTAACTCCGTTCGGCTGGTCGTCGGAGCCGCCCGTCTTGTAAGTGCTCGTCACTTCTCTGCCGAGGGTCCAGACGCTCACTGCCCCGGCGATGCCGCCAAGGCCGAGCCCGGCGCTGAGTGCATGGCTCCTTGCCTTACGCGCCGACACGGCCAGCACGTCGACGTCGCCGTTAGCCTTCACCAGGGCGTCTTCCGCGACCAGGGCGGTCGTGTCGTTGCGAATGATACCAACGTCCACGGCACCGCCGATGAACACGGCCCCGGCACTGAGCCCGCCGGCCCAGTTCGTCACGTCAGCGACGTTGGAGGCCCCTATATTCACCGCCTGGCCCGCGGCCGCACCGGTGAGATCGGCGTTCAGCGAGGCGGAAGAGCCGACGCGGGCGGTGGTATCTGAGTTGACGTGCGTGTAGGTCCCCGCGCCCATCAGACCGGCGAACTCACCGCCCCCACCTGCGAAGCTTACGCTGGTCAGGGTCTCACTCGACCGGGCCTGCACGACGACGCCAACGATCGATCCGGTGCCGACCGTGGTGCCCGAGACGCTGCCATCGATAACGTCTATAGTGGTGCTCGAATTGCCGAGACCGGTGACCTGGGCATTATCCTGGATCTCCGCTATGGTGCTCTTGACGATGTCCACCTGAAGGTAGGTCGCACCGAGCGCTCCCTCCGCGGCGCCGATAGCTACATCGCCTCCCACGAAGGTCCCGGTGGTGTCGTCGCTGGCAATCACCGCCACATTGCCGTCGGCCGTCACGACGGCGCCCTCGCCGATATAGGCGTGCACGGTGTTGTCGAGATGCGAGTAAGCGACGCTCGCGTCAAACGCGCTTCCGCTGCCGACCGCCACACCCGCCACCACGACGGTGAGATGCTCCTTGCCCGTGGCAGAGACCAGCACGTCACCCGGCAGTACCACACTGGCATCCGGCGCGATATAGGCCTCGGTGGTGTGGTTGATGGACGTCCACGAGAGCACGGGTGTCGCGTCGAAGCTTCCGCCCACCGCAGCGCCGCCGGAGACGGCAAGGTGATGGTCGTCGTGCGCCGCAACCACGCGCAGGTTCGCGCCCCGGTCGCAGACACGTCGAGGCCAACGTTCCCGGCGACATAGGCGATCGTCGTTACACTGCCCGTGCGGGCGACCACGCTGGTATCCACTGCCCCACTGCCGCTGACGCCGAGCGCGAAGGTGACGGCCTTGACCGTGTCGCGGCTGGTCGCGGTCACGGCCACGCCCTGGAGCGCACTCAATGCAGGCGTTGCCGTGCGGATCATGGTGAGCGCGGGATCGTCCACAGGGCTGCCGGCGTATCTTCGCGCCGGATCGGGGACCGCATTGCCCGGGGGCTGCACGTCGGACGGGTCGTCGTTCGGGTGCCCCGTAGTTCACGTCGAAGCCGCCGGCCGCGGCGTTGAGAGCGGCAGGGCTATCGGCCGAGCCGAATAGCGTGATGGTCGCGTTGGGGGCGACAAAGGCCTCGACAGTCCTTGGTCACGTGCACGTAACCGACCGCGACCCCTGCATTGACACCACCCGCATCCCCGGCCACGTCGCCGGCAAGATAGTCGGCGGTCAACTGGTCGTCTGCCGCGATGAGCACGCTGCCCCCGGCGGACAGCGAGGTCACCACCGAACCATCCTCGACCCCGGTGAAGGCCCGCGTGGTCACGTCGATGACATGCACGCCCACCGTTCCTGCGATGTCGGGACTGCTGCCGACCTCCACCTCGATGGTGCCCTCCCAAGAGGCAATCGTCTCCGAGGAAAGGGCCTGGACGGTTATGTTGCCCAAAGCGAGCACGACGGTGGCTGAGAGCGTCGCTTCCGTCACCGTCGTGACGGAGCCACCGTCTGCACTGGCGCCCAGCCCGAACGTGCCGGCCGAGCCGATGCCAAGGGCACCCCCGCCGCCCTGGAGGGTAAGATCGTTGTCGGCGAAGACGTTGACGTCCCGGCCGAGTCCCTCGTTGTTCACAGTCGCGCCCGAGAGCACCTCGGCCCGCGTGTGATCGGTGAGAGTGTTCACCGACACCGAAGCGGCCAGGTCTACGGCGCCCGTGCCGCCGCTCACTCCGGCCGCGACCGTGGTCAGCACCTCGCGGGAAGTGGCCGCAACGGAAAAGCCCTGGAAGTCGGTAACCGTGGCCTTCTTGAGGTCGACACCCGTATCGACGGCGGTCGTACCGCCCTCGGCATCCGCCTGCACCGTCGCATCATCGACGGTCGCGACCGTCGTGTCGTCCCGGTCCAGGACCGCAGTCGAAATGCCGATGCTGCTCGTGTCGCCGGTGAAGGCCGCGTTGCCCGCGACCGTGATGGCGTGGGAGAGGCTGTTTGCGTCGACGACCACATTGCCATGGGCGTGCGCCGTCGATTGGCCACCGTCTCCGTCGATAGAGGCCTTGGTTGTCCTGGTGATGTCATTGGCGGCGCCCGCGGCCGCACCGGTGAGGGTCGAGTTCGTCGCTCCGCTGCCCGCGCCGGCCACGGCGACGACAAGATCGTTCGACGCCGCGCCGATCACGATGTCGCCGGCGTCCGAGGATGCGCTCGCATTCACCAGCAACGCCTCCACGGTGTCATCCAACGCGTTGACGGCCGCGGCCGCACCCACGGAGAGGCCCACGGAGCCGGCCGCTGGCGGGGTCGATGCAACACTGTCTCCCTGGACCGGCTCGACGATCTGCCCGTTCTCGTCGAGCTGGAAGGTGTCGATACCCTGGATGACCTCGTCATCGCCTGCAAACTCGTCGAGGGCCTGGTCCACCTCCATGCCGTCGACACCGGCACCGTCGTTCACGGCGAGATCGGTCAGGTCGCTCATCGCCTGGCGGCTGTCGACTTCGCTGCCCGTTCCGTCCCCTTGGCTCATCTGCGCACCGAAGAGCAGGTCGACATTGCCCGCGGCCGCAGTCACCGTCGAGTTCACATAGCGCGCGTCGATGGTGACGCCCTGGTCACCACTGACCGTCCCGTTGGCGACGTGGGCATCCACGGTGCGGGTGTTGTCGTTGGTGGCGACGGAGCCCCCGACTGCGAGGCTGCTGCCGCCCTCACCGCCCACGGCCACGGCGATCTGGAAGGCGTTGCCGCTCTTGGCCGTGATGCTTACCGTTCCTGCGCTCGACTCGGCGCTGCCCTGACCGCCGGCCCCCTGGCTCGCATCCTGGCTGCCGACGAAGGCACGCACGTGGTTGGTGAGCTGGTTGTTGGCGCTCGCGGCGCCCACGGAGACCTTGCCCACCTCGAAGCTTCCCGCCGCCGCGATGAGTTGCGAGCCCGTCTCTTCACCGGTGATGGCAAGGGACGTGTCCCCCGACGCCGTCGCACCGCCGTCGACGTGTGCCTTGGTGTTGTGGGTAACAGATTGGTTCACCACAGCCCCACCGCCTGCGAATCCGTCTGCGCCGGAGCCGCCCAGCGCAATCCCCATCAGGAAGGCGTTGTTGCGGGTCGCCTGCACTTCGACGGTGTCGCCTGAGAGGCTCGTGTTCGCCCCAGTAACCACGGCCTCAACCGTGCTCTCGACGGTGTTGCTGACGACACCCGCGCCGAAGGCCTCGACGCCGATTCCGCTGGCCGCGACGCTCACCTGGCCGGCCGAGCCGATCACCTTGGCGCCGCCTTCCTTGGCGCGCAGTGTCGCATCCCCGGTCGCTGTCACCGTCGCACCCGAATCGATGCTCGCGGTGACGGTCGTGGTCACCACGTTGGTGACCACCGAGCCCCCGTCCGAGAACACTTGGGCACCATCGAGCCCCGCGGCCACGGCGAGGATCGCACCGCTGTCGGCGCCGGCAGCGACGAGGATATCACCCGCAGAGAGCGTCGAGCCCGTGATCTGCGCGGTCACGGTGTCGGTCACGTCGTTGACGCCGACCGCCGCACCGAAGGCATCCTTGCCGTTCGCCCCTGCGACGCCGAAGGCGCCGGCGCCGGCCACCACCTGACCCTGAGGATTGGCGGACGCCGCGAGCGTCGCGTTGACATTCGCATTGCCTGCAACCGACACCGAAGAACCATCCAGAATCTCCGCCGTCGCCTTGCGCGTGAGCTTGTTGATCGCAGCGGAACCGGCCACGTTCACGGACTGCCCGGAACCCGTGGTACCGAGCGCATATGCTCCCGCTTCCACCCCGTTCGTAGCGGCGAGCGTGAGGTTGCCCGGGACGTCAACGGTGGCCCCGTCGAGCGAGACGAGCGCCTCGGTATCTGCCTGATTGTAGGTGGCCGCCAGGCCGATGGTCACGTTGCCGTCCACCGAGACGGCCCCTCCGCCGCCCTGCAGCGACGTGAAGTCCTTTGCGGTGAGACTGAGGTCACCACTTGTGGCGCTGTTGCTGTAAGTCGTGTCAGTCATCGAGGTCTCGGCCGAGGGCCCCGAGGTATTGGCGTTGATCGTGGTGACGGCGACGGTGGTGGTGTCCACCAGCGTCGATCCACTGAGCGCACCCGAAGCGGCTACGGTGGCGACGCGTACGCCGCCCTTCTCGCCTACCTCGGCATTCATCGCAAGACCGCCTGCGCTCTGGGTGATCGTCGAACCGGCAACCTCGGTGGCGGTGGCGGACTCGATCTTCGTGACCCCATAGCCGCCGCCTATGCCTACCTTGCCCCCGTATTCGAGCCCGCCGGCCACGTTGATGATGGTGAGATTATCCTTTGCGCTGAGGCTCGTATCGGCACCGAGCGTGATCGTGGCGTTCTCGATGTCGCTCGCGATAGATTGGTTGGCCGAGATAAGCGACGCGGAACCCGCCATGCCGAGAGAGGTCTGACGCGTGCCGCCGGAGCCGGCTGCCGTGATGGATTCGAGATTGCCGAGACGCTTGGCGTCCAGTGTCAAGCCCCCTGCGGCACCGAGCGTCGCGCGTCGGATGTACGCCTTGGTCTCATTCTGGTGCAGGTTGATCTCGGCGTAGGAGCCTGCGAGCGCCGCCGTGGTTTTGACACTCGGCTCGTCCAGGATCGAGATTGCCCCTGAGATAGCGGCCCCACTCGTGTCGTTGATGGCGCTCAACGAAACCGCGTCGGCGTCGAAGGTGCCCGTGTCGTCGATGAAGGCGAGCGTGGTGTCCGTGAGCTCGATGAAGCTCGCGTCGCCCGAGATGGCTGTGCCAAACGCCATGGAGCCCGGAACGCTGGAATCCGGCCCAGGTGCCTGCTGGGCATTGATGTCGCGATCGTCAACGCTCGAATCGGATTGCTCATTCCAGTTGCCCGAGGGATTTGAGGGCTGGCCGCTGTCAACCGCGGACACCCCTCCGAGTGCGAAAGCGTAAACCGCGCCCGTGTTCTTGGCCGAGATGTCGATGTCGGCCGTGCTGTCGAGTCCAGTCCAGTCCGACGCCTCCGTCGAACTGCCCTTCTCGTCGCCGACATAGGCCTCTGTCGTACGGTCGACGGTCACAACGTTAACCGAGGCGCCAATCCCGAAGCTCGATCCTTTGCTGATGTCACCCGCGACGCTGAGGACAATAGAGTCGTCGGTCGCGTCGAGCGAGACCGAGCCGCCTTCGACAACCGTGCCTGGGCCGATGATGGCGCGCGTTGTCGAGGTCTGCTGGTAGAGGTTGATACCGCCTGCAAAGGTGTAGCTCGACTTCGCCGTGGTCGCGGCGCCGGTCTGGCTGAGCGTCAGGACGAAAACCTCGGTGTCCGCGTTGACAGTCAGGCCGCCGTCGACGCCGGTGCGCACCTGCGCCGGAGCGGGCGGTGACGCAAGGACAACGCTCGGGTCGATCTCCTTGCCGTCGTCGTCGACGGGTGATGCGATCCCCACCGCTGCTTCCGAGTGCAAGGTCGGCACAACCCAGTAGAGCGTCGCACCGAGACCTCCTTTCTGTCCCGAGGTCGCCACCGGCGAGAAGATCGCGCTCGGATCACTCTTCCTGACGGCCTTGACCGCACCCAGCGGACTCAGGGCCACGTTGAAAACGCCCGAGACGTCGACGAGGTCGAGCACGTTTCGCGCTTCGACCAAGACCTTCTGGCTGTCGCTGAAATACGCACTGTCCTGGTTGATGAGCGCGCCCGTGGCGATGATCGCCCGCGCCTCGTCGTGATAGGTGGCCAAGTGCACGGTGACGGCGACGTCGGTGGTACCCGTCCGGAGATCGCTGACCGCCCGGGTCCAGTCATTGACGACGAGGTCCTGGAACAGCATCACGGCGTGGAAGAGTCCGAGCATCTCGAAAGGATTGGCCTCGAGCTCTGTCACGAGGAAGTCGCCAAACGCGGCAGGCGATCCGAACGGCGCCAGGAAAGGATGCTTCTGCTCTGCGTGCACCTTGATCCGGCCGCCGGCATCGATGGTGGCGCCGCCGTTCACGATGGCGTCGACCGAGATCGCGGTGCCCCCGTCGGTCAACGCACCACCCAGGGCAACCGTCGCGCCGGCCTGCTTGCCGTTCGTGACCTTGCCCTCGGCGATGGCGTGCGTCTTCTGCACCGATGTCGCTCGCACTTCCACGTCGCCCACCGCTTCAATGTCCGCGGTGCTCGCGACGATCGCCTGGACCGACCCTTCGGCGCGCCAGAGGTTGATCGACGCGGCCAACTCCAACAAATCCGAGTCGCTGTTCGCTTCGACGTTTCCCGGAGGCGGATTGCTGCCGGCTGCCTGGTCGCCCGAGAACCAGCTCTTGGCCTTCGCAAGGCCCGATGTGATCGTTTCGAAAGCGTTTCCGTAGAGTTCAGCACGGCTGAAATTCTCGAAGAAACTCGGACTCTTGCCGACACCCGCCTTGTTCTTGATCGACATTTCGCCGGCGTAATCGGCAGCCACGGTGACGTTGGCGGCCGAGAGCGAATTGAGGTCGTTTTCCGCGCCGCTTGTGACCACCAGGCTGGTATCGAAGTCGATCGCATTGGAGAAGCCGTTGCTGGACTCGGCCTCATCCTGGCTGGCCGCAAGACGGATCGAGCGTGGGTCGAGCATGCTCGGATCGTCCGGATTGGGTGCCGGGATGGCATACAAGGTCACGCCGTCCAGGCGCTGCCCTGTAGCAAGATCAGTCAGCGTGGTGCCAAGTGGCGAATTGAAGACCACTGCATCCCCCGCCTCGAGGCCATGGTCCGTGGTGAAGGTGATGACGCCAGTGAAGTCATCGAAACTCTCCACGGCAAGGCTCGCTCCGGTTCCCGCGACCGTGAACGTGGGCATCGTATCGAGCGTCAGCGCCGCGCCGCCCGGGGTCGCCGCGAGCTGGAGCTGCGTATCGTCGTCGCCCACGATGGCGTAGTAGGTCGTTCCATCCACGAGCCCGCCCACGGCTTTGCCCGGCGCAGAGGTGTAAACGACGGCGGCGCCGTCTGCGATGCCATGGGGGAAATCCCAGAGGATTGTCTGCCCATCGGCATCGATGGTGGTGAAGCCGAGCACGCGTCCGTTGGTATTCGTGAGCGTGGGTTCCGCGACGAGGTCGACAGCGACGCCGTTTGCCGCGTCCTGTGCGCTCTCGGCGACCTGTATCCGGTCCGGCTCACTGGCGTCGAAGATCACGTAGAAGCGCTCGTCCTGGCTCAGACCGTCGACGGGACCACCGTAACCGGCGTCGTAGCGAACGAGGTCGCCGGTCGCGAGCCCGTGACCCGTGCCCAGAATGATCGTGTCCGCCGCCCAGTCCACATCGGTCAGTGGATTGAAGCTCAGGGTATCGGCAATGTCGCCAGCGGCACCGCCGGATATAATATGCCCCTTCACCAGCGTGCGCACGTCGGGGTGAGTCTCCACCCACGCGAACGTGACCGCTCCGAGCCCGTCTTTGTAGGTGGTGCCCGCGGTCTCGCTCTTTATCGCATCCTCAGCAAAAGCAGTCACCGATACGTTGCCACCGGCCTCGATGGTGGACCCGGCGTCGACAGTCACGTGGGCGGTCGGTCGCACGTCGGTCACGCTTACGGCAACCACCACGTTGTCCGAATCGGTGGGGTACTCGGCGCCAAAAGGAGTCCGCCCGATATTGAGAGAAGCCCGCGCGGCCCCATCCGCTTCGGTCGTTACGTCCGCGGACACCGCGACGTCCCCGCCGGACTCGATGGACACCAGATCATGGATGTGCGTGTCGGCGGTCGCCTGTACGATCATGACGTTGACCGCGTGCGCCTGCTTCGAGGGAGTTATTGTACCAGAACAACGCATCGCCGCGGGCGAGCGAAGTGGCGTCGGTCGCCAGAGAGACGTTGCCGGTGGCGGAGATATCCACGGCGTTGACGCCGTCGCCGATCTCGATCTCGGCGCTCGAGCGTTTATAAAACACCGCCACCGGAAGGGAGATGATATCCGCCGGCAGATCGGCGATGCCGAGGAAATTGAAGCCGCCTGCCATATTCGCGGCGAGCGATTCGACGCTCTGGTCTCCGGCGTCGCTTGTGATGGAGACGTCGCCGCCGCGGATGGTGACACCACCGGCGATAGTGACCTTGGCGGTCAGCTTGGCGAAGTCGTCGAAAATCAGCGTACTCGTCGAATTGTTGAGCTGACCGACGAGATTGCTCGCCTCGAGCTTGATCTTACCGGGGCTGCCCGTCTCACCGGAAGGCACGTCCGCCAGAATCTGAACCCCCTCCTCCACCACGATCTTCCCCGCCTGGATGGTGACATTGCCCGCGTCTGCCCCGTTGCCGGCCTCGGTGACGATGTCGGCACTGATTTTGATCGTGCCGGGCCGGAAGGCATAGGCCAAGGGATTGTTGGAAAGGCCGGTCTTGCTCTTGCTGACGTCCGCATTGAGATCCGCGCCCTGGAGATCGATGCCCGATGGTGACGTGCCGTCGGTCGCACCGATGGTGACGGTCGCGCCGGTATCCATGCCCTGGATCGAGAAGGCCCCCGTCGGAACCTGGTACACGTGGGTAACGGCGCTGCCGCCGTCGCCGCGACCGTAGAGCACGGCGCTTTGACCGGCTCCGGCTCGGCCGCGGGCGCCCCTGCGATCAAGTCTGCGAGCCCATCGCCGTTGAAGTCGCCGGCGCCGAGGCCCAAGCCAAAGCCATCACCCGTGGCGACGCCATCGAGGCGGAAGCCGTCGTTGCCGCTGAGCGCATCCAGCTCAATGATGCCGCTCGATCCGAGGCCGGGATTGCTGAGCACGACAAACACGCTGCCGCTGCCGTTCGCCCCCGGCGCGCCCGGAACCCCGAACGCGAGATCCCCGATGCCATCGTCGTTTATGTCGCCTGAGATTAGAGACCGTCAGACCGTCGCCGCCCTGGCTTGCGGTATCGACCACGAAGCCGTTCGTCCCATCCAGACCAGCGAAGGTCCAGGCGGACGCAAAGCCGTCGGCGGAGCCGAAGAGAACGAAAGCTTCCCCGCTACCCATGCCCGGCGCCGCGATCACAAGTTCGTCGATCCCATCACCCTGCACGTCCGCGGTGAACGTCACCGAGGTGCCCACTGCATCACCGGCCGCACCACCGCTTACGACAAAGCCGCTCGCGCCGTCGAGAGCGGAGAGGTCGATGGGTGCCGTGAAGCCGGCCGCGTCACCGAACACTACATACGCTGCGCCCGAAGCGGCACCGGCCGGACTCGCTCCCGGCGGCGCCGAGCACCATGTCGGCGACACCGTCAGCGTTCAGATCGTGCCCGCCCGCCACCGCAGCGCCGAGCCGGTCGCCGGCGGCGAGCCCGTCGATCCCTATGCCGGTGCCCGGGTCGAGATTGGTCAGGTCGACGGTAGCGGCAAACCCGGTCTTCGAGCCGTACACGACGTAGGCCCGCCCGCTCTGTCCCGCACTCGTCACGGCCTCGGGTGCGCCCACGATCACATCGTCAATCAAATCACCGTTCACGTCCCCCGCAGCGGCCACCGCCGTCCCCGTTGCGTCGCCCGCGGTTCCTACAATACTGAAGCCGTCGCTCCCGTTGAGAGCGGTGAGATCGATACTCGGCCCAAAGCCGGTGTCACGGCCGAAGACCACGTAAGCCGTATCGGAACCCGGCGCACCCACGATCAGGTCGGTCAACAGATCGCCGTTCACGTCGCCGGCCGCGCTGACACTGGCGCCCGCCATGGAGCCGGCTGCGCCCTGCAGGACGAACCCGTTAGTCCCATCGAGCGTGCCGAGGTCAAGCCCATTCGGGATGCCTGCGGCGCTGCCGAATATGACATAGGCCATCGCCTCGCCCGGCGAACCGACGATCAAATCGTCGAAGCCGTCACCGTTCAAGTCGCCCGCGGATACGGACGTGCCAAAGCCGCCGTCATCGATGCCCGCTATGAGCGTGCCTTCGGTGCCGTCAAAACCCGACGCGCTCTCCACTGCATCGAACGCATAGCTGACAAGGGCCGAGAGCGAACCGTCGGTATTGCCGAGAAGCTGGAGATTGGAACCCTTGTCGAGCGTGACGGTCTGCGTGTCAGGGGTCGCGTCGTAGACGATGGTCTCGAAACCAAGGTGCGTATGCAACGCCCCGGTGCCCTGGAGAATCCCTCCCTGCGATCCAGCGAGGGTGTGCACGACATCGCCTCCGTCCGCGTCCTGACAGCAACACCAACTGAACGAAGCGGCTACCAGCAGGAACAGGG
>CAVSCO010000108.1:0-22876 GCA_963726475.1 uncultured Phycisphaerae bacterium
GGGGCGGATTTCCTCGCGACGATCACCAGGCGCTCGGCCTTCTCGGCATATGGCGTCCCGTCAAGATTGCCAAAGACCCCTATGTCAACGAATCCCACGTCTTCCAGCAATCGGCGTAATTCACCCGCCGAGTAGACTCGATGTGAGAACGTCCACTCCCGTCGCACATCGTCTCGAATGAGGACCCAGCGGTTCTCGATCCGGGTCCAGGCATCGAGAACCTTGCGTTCGGACAGCAGGAGAGTTCCGTCGACCTCTTGCCAGTCGCGTGGAACGAAGATGCGGGCGAGGATCTCTTTGCCGATGAGGTCGAGCATGAGTCGTCCGCCCGGTTTGAGTGAGCGATAGACGTTCTCAATCACTTGGCGGTCGTCCTGTGGGGCGTCGAAATAGCCAAACGACGTGAACAGGTTCAGGACCACGTCGAAGCTCTCAGGCCGGCAGAACTGCCTCATGTCGGCCTGAACGAACTCGACCTGGAGGTCTTCGGTCGCTGGCTGTGTTCCTGGCCTCGTCGAGATAGCGCTGCGTCCGGTCGACCGAGGTCACAGCATGCCCACGCCGGGCCAGCTCCAGACTGTGCCGGCCGACACCGCAGCAGAGATCGCAGATGCGCTGAGCCCGTTGCAGATCAATCAGCTCGGCGATCTGTTCGATCTCCTCTCCAGCGACCGACCGGCGTTGTACGTCGAAGAGCGTCGGGGCGAAGGTGTCCCAGAATTCATCCTGCTCGTGCCATGGTTTCGTGGTATTCTTTGTCATCGTAAGGCTCCTCAAACAAAAAAAGCCTTCCAGAGTCCGCTGCTCTGGAAGGCTTTTGAAATCGTGGGATCAAGGCTCCTCAGGGCAGCTTCAGATTCTCTCCAATAATCACAATCAGGCCGCACGCTGCTATCAGCGCCGCCTTGCGAACCATCGTTGCCCCGAGTTGTTTGCTATTCGTCGTCATTGTAATCTCTCTGAAGCCTATCTCTTACCCGATCTATCGGCGTTTGTCAACGATCGGTTTAGAGATTCCTGCACGTGCCCCTGCCGTCCGACGGGCTTGTCTCAGTATCCCAGACGACCCCAGACAGCCCTTTGCAGACGCTGCAGATCCAACACGCCTTCATCGGTTCTTGGCTCGCGGTGCATCAGAGGACCGTTGGGCCCCATCAGGGCATCGACCTCCGGATCTTCACGAGCCTCCAACAGACCTCGCGCGTGGTCCACTGTCTCTGGGGCTTTCCAGGTCCAGTACTCACAATGCCCGTCTGCGAACGAGAGCGTGAGGCCGTTGCCGTGAGGGACGAGAGGAGGGCCGTGGTTGAGCCACCAGGGATACAGGTATTCGGTCTTGTGAGACGTGTATGTCTCGCCGGTATCGACGAAGACCGTCCGGCGGGCTCGCCGGGGCTGACGATGTCCGTCAAGCGGGTGAGATAAACCACCGTTCGTCTCACGCGCTTGCCAACGAAAGTCATATCCGGGCGCGGTGGGTCCCACGTTCCTGCCATAGGGCTGCCATTGGCTGCCGCGACGGTGGCATACGTGGCGAAATGTCCATTTCGCCCGTTCGGACAGCGATAAACGTCGACGTCGCGAATGTAGGGCCATAAGTCGCCCTTGTCCGGGTTATCGAGTAAGGCCGAGCGACTCTCCGGAAGATGGAAGGCACTGCCCATCCAACCGTGCATCTGTATCCTGCCGTTGCTTGTCTCCATGATCTCCCGCTGAAAGGCGATTCCGGAGACGAGCTTCCCATCGTTCTGGTCGGCATAGGCGAGCCAGGCCATCGTCAATTGGCGGAGATTGCTCAAGCACACGGCCCGGCGAGCGTGTTCGCGAGCCGCACGCAACGCCGGGACCAGCAGCGCCATCAGCAGGCCGATCACAGCGATGACCACCAGCAGTTCGATCAAGGTGAAGGCTTTCGAATTGATTATGGATGATTGACTATTGAACACCGAGGTAGGGGAGATCGCACGCATGCGTTGGGCGCAGGCGCCTTAAGATGCACTGTCTGGTTCTCCCTGCCGCTCATGGCTTCCACTCCTGTTCTCTCAGAAGGAGCCCTCGGCCGAGCCTGCCGTACGTCCGCCCCCGCACGCGAATCGGCACAGCACTCATCACGATTCGATTATCGCATCGCGCATGGTTTTGTCAAGCGAGGAGGAGGGGGTTTGTGGCAACCGGGAAGCCGCGAGGACGTCGGGTGATGCGTGCATCGTCCCTGCGACGGCGGGGTGGGGCTTCTGCAAGAGACCGGTTTTTGTGCTTCTCTCTCGCGTCACTGTCCACTATCCTTGAGGGGTGATCGTGCGTTGGACTGGATTATGGTGACGTTGAAGGGGCTGGACATGCCGGAGGTTCGCCAGCAGTGGCACAGCAGAACGTCGTTCATCATGGCCGCCGTCGGCTCGGCGGTGGGGCTGGGCAATGTCTGGCGATTCCCCTACGTCGCCTATAGCAGCGGAGGCGGGGCGTTCTTGATACCCTACTTCGTTGCGCTGTTTACCGCCGGTATCCCGATGCTGATTCTTGAAATGGGTCTGGGCCAACGCATGCAGAAGGGGGCGCCGCTGGCGTTCGGGACGATCCGCAAGCCTCTGCAATGGTTCGGGTGGTGGGCGGCCGGCCTCAGTGCGGGCATCGTCATCTATTATACCACGATTCTCGCCTGGTCTTGGGTCTACCTCTGGCATTCGCTCGGACTGAGTTGGGGACAGCGGCCCGAGGCGTTCTTCTTCAACGAGGTATTGAGGCGTTCGGCCGGACCGGGGCAGATCGGTTGGCCCGTCCCATCGCTGGTGTTGGGGATGGGCCTGACCTGGCTGGTCATCTACCTGATCCTCCGCAAAGGCGTCCGTAGCGTCAGCAAGGTCGTGATGATCACGGTCCCGCTGCCCATTGTCTTGCTGACGATTCTCCTGGTGCGGGGGCTGACACTGCCCGGCGCGATGGATGGGATTCGCTACTACCTGACGCCCGACTTCAGCAAGCTGACGGATGTGAACATCTGGCTAAAAGCCTATGGGCAGATCTTCTTCTCGCTGAGCCTCGCTTCGGGCGTGATGATCGGCTACGGATCGTATCTGGGCAAGAAAGCCGAGATCACCAACAGTGCACTGATCACGGGCCTGGCCAACTGCGGGACGAGCTTCTTCGCCGGCTTTGTGGTCTTCTCGATGCTGGGCTACCTGGCGAAGGTTCAAGGTTTACCTGTCCCGGAGGTAACGGAAAGTGGGACCGGCTTGGCGTTCGTGACCTTTCCCACGGCCATCAGCCAACTCCCCGCTCTAAACGCCGTTTTCGGCGTAATCTTCTTCGTGACACTGCTGACGCTGGGTGTCGATTCCGCCTTTGCCTTACAGGAGGCGTTCACGACGGGATTCCATGACAAGTGGCATGTTCCGCCCGAGAAACTGGCCCGCTACTTCGTGCTGGCAGCGTTTCCCCTGTCGCTGGTATTCGTCACGCGGGGCGGGTTCTACTGGTTTGACATCGTCGACAAATGGATCTGTGATTTCGGGCTGGTCATTTCGGGACTGATTCAATGCCTGGCGGTCGGTTTCCTGTACCCGGTTCAGGAGTTCCGTGAGTATCTGAACGGTGCGTCCGAGGTGCGGCTCGGCCGATGGTGGATCTGGGCGCTGCGGTATGTCACGCCCGGTGTGTTGCTGGTCATCCTGGTGTGCAACCTGATCCAGGAGGTCACAGTCGGTTACGAAGACTATCCGCGATGGGCCACGCTGCTGGGTGGCTGGGGCACCGTGCTGTTTTGGGCGGTTCTGGGCTACTGGCTGTGGAGGCGTCCTGCGAAAGCGGAGCCGGAATAAGGAGGTGTGCGATGCCAATCTCGGCGTGGATCATGTTCGTGTTCGGTTGTGTGATTCTCTATGGTGGATTAGGTTGGTGCATCGCCATTGCGATCCGCAAACGAGGCAAATCGTCCGCTGGATCGGATGGTCGGGAACGCGGAATCATAGATGAATAGGAGGTGCCGTCGATGAGCGGAAGATACGTCTGTCTGAAGCTGTTTGCTCTCTGCGTGCTGCTTGCGCAGCCGGAGATAGCCTCTTCTGAGCAGTACGAATTGCGCAGTCCCGATGGGACGGTGATGGTTCGTGTGGAGGTGGCCGAGGAGGTGGCGTTCACGGTGCTCGTCGAGGACAAGCCGGTCGTTGAGGTCACGAGCCTGGCGCTGACGATTGCCGACGACGCCGTTTTGGGGGCGAACGCCCACGTCACGGGCATCAATCGCGACATTGTCTCGCGCAAGGTGCATCCGGCGATTCGTGAGAAATGCGCGGTGATTCAGGAGAGGTACAACGAGCTGACGCTGACGTTCAAAGAGGACTTTGCGCTGGCGTTCAGGGCCTACGACGACGGTGTTGCGTATCGATTCTCGACATCCCTGCCGGGTGATGTGACTGTTCATGCCGAGCACGCGAATTTTGCGTTTGGTGATGGAGCGGCCATCATCTGCCAGAAGGAAGAGGACTTTCGCTCCAGCTATGAACAGCCCTATTCGACCGGCACGGTCGAGGCTTTGACGGCCGAAGACCTCTGCTGTTTGCCTGTGCTCGTGACGCCGGAAAGGGGACCGAGGGTCCTCATCACGGAGTCGGACCTGCGAGACTATCCAGGGCTGTGGCTGAGAGGGACAGGGAAGAGCTCTCTGGAAGCGGCATTTGCGGGCTATCCGCTGGAGGAATCCTACGAAGGCAACGCTTACGTTCAAGGCCGCGTCACGAAGCACGCCGACTACATCGCCAGGACCGAGGGCACCCGAACCTATCCCTGGCGCGTCCTGGCCGTTGCCCGCCAAGATGGCGACCTGATCACGAATCAACTCGTCTATCTGCTCGCATCGCCTCTGGCGTTGGACGATGTATCCTGGATCAAGCCCGGCGTGGCAACATTCGATTGGTGGGGCCGGCGGAACATCTACGGGGTGGATTTCAAGGCGGGGATCAACACCGCTACCGCCAAGTACTTCATCGACTTCGCATCCGAATTCGGCTTCAAATACTTCCTCTTCGACGACGGCTGGTCCGACGGGGCCGACCTGTTCAAGATCCATCCCGACCTCGACATGGAGGCGGTCTGTGCCTATGCGAAAGAGAAGAACGTTGGCGTTCTGCTCTGGGTGATTTGGGCAACGCTCGATCGCCAGTGCGAGCAAGCCCTGGATCAATTCTCCAAGTGGGGGATCGAAGGCATCAAGATCGACTTCATGAATCGCGACGACCAGAAGATGGTCGACTTCTATCATCGCATCGCCAAGGAGGCTGCCAAGCGCCACATGGTGATCGACTTCCATGGTGCGTACAAGCCGACCGGGCTGCGCCGGGCCTACCCTAACGTGCTGACGCGCGAGGGCCTGATCGAGGTCGAGCAGAACGGTTGGAGCGACCGCGCCAACCCCGAGCACCACACACTGTTGCCGTTTATCCGCATGGTCGCCGGGCCGCTGGATTACATCCCGGGTACGATGAACAACGCCCAGAAGCAGAACTTCCGCCCGGTAGGGGATCGGCCGATGGGGCTCGGCACGAGGGCTCACGATATCGCGCTGTTCGTCGTTTTCGAGAGCCCGTTGCAGATGCTGCCGGACTCACCGTCGGATTACTATCGCGAGCGCGAATGCACTGAGTTCATAGCAAAGATTCCGGTCGAGTGGGACGAGACGCGCGTTCTCGATGCGCACGTCGGTGAATACGTGGTGCTGGCCCGAAGGCGAGGACAGGAGTGGTTCGTCGGAGCGATCACGAACTGGGAACCAAGGCCATTCGATCTGAAGCTCGACTTCCTCGGATCAGGTTCGTACGAAATGGAGTTGATTCGCGACGGTGCCAACGCTGCGACGCGCACCATCGACTACAAAAAGGAGACGCAGAAGGTCACGCCGGGTCAGACGATACACATTGATCTGGCACCGGGAGGTGGCTGGGTGGCGCGGATCTATGAGGCCCAGGCGCAATAGTGGCGATGAAACGCGTGGGGCGAGGACCCACCCTACGAGTTAGGAATGGTGCCGATGAAGATACGTCTAAAATGGCCGGTCGCGTTTGTTTGCATGGTATTGACGGTGGGGTACGCTGCGGGAGCGGTTGTCCCGGATATCGCCTACAAGAGCGGTGAGGGGCTGACCGCCTACGAAGTTGAGCGGTGCAAGCTGGATCTGTACCTGCCCGAGGACGAGAAGGATTTCCCAACGCTGTTGTGGTTTCACGGTGGCGGCATCCAGGCAGGCAGTAAGGCCGATCCGATGACGGTAGGGATTGCGAAGTGGTTTGCCCGCCGGGGTGTGGCGGTGGCGCTGGCGAACTACCGCCTTTCACCCAGAGCCAAGTATCCAGCGTACCTGGACGACGCGGCCGCCAATCTGGCCTGGCTGCACCGGAACATCGCGACCCATGGAGGCGACGTGAAGAAGATCTTCGTCTCAGGCCATTCCGCCGGTGGCTATCTGACGGCCATGATCGGTCTGGACTCGCGCTACCTCAATCGCTACGGCCTGGGCACGGACATCATCGCGGGGCTGGCCCCCGTCAGCGGGCAGATGGTGACGCATTCGACGGTGCGCGAGGAACGCGGTATTCCCCGCACGCGTCCGATCGTCGACGAGGCGGCACCGCTATATTGCGTCCGAGCCGATGCGCCGCCCACCCTGTGCATCTGTGGGAGCCAGGACCTTCCCGCTCGAGCCGAAGAGAACGGGCTCTTCGTAGCGGCGATGAAAGCGGCCGGGCACGAACACGTGGACTATCTCGAAGTTGAGGGCCGCGATCATGGCACCATCGTCAGCCGAATCCCCGAGCCCGACGATGTGGTCGCCCGTGCGATTCTGGCGTTCATCACGACGGGACGACCGCCTCAGGTCTACCATATTGACGACCATCAGGGCGATGATGCCCAGGATGGACGAAGCCCCGCAACTGCCTGGCGGTCTCTGGAAAAGGTCAATCACGCCTCTCTGGAGCCTGGAGACACCGTCCTCTTCAAACGCGGTGGTCAATGGCGGTGCCAGCTCGTTCCTCAGAGTGGTGCACCCGGTCTTCCCATCACGTACGGGGCGTTCGGGGCCGGAGACAAGCCCTTGCTGGTCGGCTCTGTTCCGATGGACCTGGCATCGGATTGGCAGCCTCTGGAAGACGGCCTCTGGGCCACGAGCGATTCTGCCGAGCCTCTGCCCGTCGATGTGGGCAATATCATCTTCGACCAAGGGGACGCTGTCGGGGTCAAGAAGTGGGGCCGCGACGAGCTTCGAGAGCAGGGCGATTACTTCTACGACCCCGAGGCCAAACGCGTGCTGCTCCGATCGGGCGGTAACCCCGGGAGCCTGCATCGCAGCATCGAGCTGGCTCTGAAGAAGCACATCATCGACCAGAGTGGCAAGCGGTACGTTGCGTACGAGGACCTTGCCCTGCGGTATGGGGCGGCCCACGGCATCGGTGGCTCAGGTGTCCGGCACATCACCGTGCGCCGCTGCAATCTGTCGTACATCGGCGGGGGGCACCAGATGACCCGTCCCGATGGCCATCCCGTGCGCTATGGCAACGGGATCGAGTTCTGGTCCAGCGCGAGCGATTGTCTCGTGGAGGGCTGTCGCTTGTGGGAGATCTACGACGCGGCGTTGACCAACCAGGGCAACGGGACCAACGTTCAGGAGAACATTGTCTATCGGAACAATGTGATTTGGAATTGCGAATACTCGTTCGAGTACTGGAATCGCACGGAGTCCAGCCGCACGAACAACATCCTTTTCGAGCACAATACCTGTGTCGATGCGGGCTTTGGCTGGGGGCATGGCCAGAGGCCCGACCGCAACGGACGACACCTGATGTTCTACAACAACAGCGCCGCGACCTCCAATTTCGTCGTGCGGTACAATGTCTTCTGCAATGCGACCGACAGTTGCCTGCGCCTGCATGGTCGTGACTGGACGGCCGCCCTGACCATGGACGACAACTGCTGGTTTCAGAGGGACGGAGGAACGCTGCTGTTGTGGGGACAGACGTCTGTGGATGCGGACGGATTCTTCGACCATCAGAAGGAGCGGGGGCTCTCGACTCACGCGATTCTGCTAGATCCTCAGTTCGTCGATGCGGCCGGCAGGGATTATCGTTTGAGCCCCGAAAGCCCGGCGCGAGAACTGACCGACAATGGTGCGCCGGTCGGGGCGCTTCCCTGACGGGCTGCGCCGGATCTGGCCGTCGGCTTACGAGCCGAGTTCACGGCAAGACAATGTTATGAGGCGTCCGTGTCCTCCGTTCTGGAGGCGGACATCAGGTGCTCGTATTTCTCGGCCTCGTCGTCATACCATACCGTGATGCGGTAGAAGTCGTCTGAGATGCCCTTGGCCTCCGAAATGGAGATGATCCGGAAGCACCTGAGCTCCTTGTTGCAGTATTTGACGACCTTCTTCTTCAACTCATCGGCGTCTCCTGAAAACGCCGGTCTGGTGAACTCCTTGAACTGGATCGCCATAACCACTCCTTGCATCGGGTCGTTCGGCCAAGGCTCAACGGCTCGCTTTGGCGACCGTATTCTGGCCGGAAGATGCGACGAATTCAAGGCCAAAGCTCGAAAGTCCCGGACTGTGCATGGGGAAGGCATGGCCTGTAGATAGGCGAGCGGCCGGTAGGATCTGACGTGGTCGACAGACCCTACCGGCCGCTCTGCGCTGGCTTACCCGCGCAGTCGCTTGGTTGAATATCCTTCCTCCAGCAGGTTAATAGCGTTTCTTGTGACAGGAATGTGGATGCGTTTCTCAGGAGTTTCTCAAAAAAAAAGCAGAAAAGCCTCTGGAGGCTATGCGATGAGGGAGAAGCGCGCGTTGAGGTCGGATCGATCTTCGCTACTGCAGCCGCACAAATAGACGGGAGGCGGTACGCACTACAGCGATAGCGCGTACCGCCAACCGGTGCTTCCTCCCCTCCTGTGGCCGCATGCCTCGACACGTTCCTTTCACTCGCCCTGACGGCGTCTAAGACCAGCCAATGTGGACGCAATTTCTGAAAAAAACCTGAAAAAAAGAACGTCATACAGGTTCCACATGGTGCGCCGCCATGTCTCGAACCGGGGAGAGAATCCATATCACTGTCAGGGGGCTGGTTGGATCGCTGTTGGAGGCTGCGCCGGGGGTTAAGGCGCGTCGTCGTGCTGTATCCAGTCTTCCGTGAATCGTGCGTACTTGATCGTCTTCGACGGGCGGTCCCCGAGGTCGTTGCGATGGTAGCTGTAGACCACGTGGAGGACCCCGTCTTGGCCCTGAATGATCGACGGATAGTGGCTCCGCGTCGCGTTAGAGTCACGCAGGTCCCGTTCCAGGTGTCTCGTATAGGGCCAGGTTTGGCCTTCATCGGTGGAGAGTGAGATGGCCAGGCTGTACCGCCCGTCTTCGGTGTCGTTGTACGCCAGAACCCAATGCCCATTGGCCAGGGTAACCAGATCGGCACCGGAACCCGGGTTGGGCAATTCCGAGTCGCGGACGGGGCTCCATGTCAGCCCGGCGTCGGTCGAGTGGCTCACATGCAGGCGAGCAGGGGGCGGGCCATTGTCGCGCATGTAGGCCACGAGCGTTCCATCGGCTCTCTGTGCAATGCTGGGCTGGATGTTCCCGCCGCCAACCAGAGGTTCGCTGAACGTCCAGGTCCGGCCGCCGTTGTCTGTCATCGCCATCAGCGAGAAACTGAACCCATCGGAATAGAGGGGGACGATCAATCGGCCGCTATCGAGGACGATGGCCTTATTCTTCGTCTGCCAGCCCATCCGGCGGAAATAGGGATAGCCCAGGGGCTGGTTGACGCGTTGCCCGGCCTCGTCGACGAGAATACCTTTTCGCACCATGTCCTGGCCTCGTGCCTTGGCGAGCAGATCGTTGCTCCAGAGCTTGATCTGACCGGCCACGACCAGAGCGGAAGCAGCGTTGGAGCCGGCAGCCTGGCTCTTGACGTATTCCGCGTAGTCCTTGACCTGCCGCTCAACGGATCGGGCGAAGCGGTCGTTGGGCTGAATCCCTCGTTCGGTCTTATCGCCCGGTTTGACCAGTACAACGTCCTGCCATTTCCACAGCGGTGGGCCGTCATCCCGAGCAAGATCGTCGCTGATACGGTATTTCAGCAGCGACGTCTCCCACTGGTTGGCGATCACCGCATACCACATCAACCAGAGGCGGTTCTTGTCGTCCATGAACAGGATGGGGTTGATATCGGGAAAGCCCGGCGTGTCGGCCATCTGGAACGGCTCGCTCCATTGCGTCTCGCCGGTTTTGAGCCGGGCGCCCATGATAGCGACGTCGTCGGCCCATCGTTCGCCCGAGCCTTGAAACCACGCGGCCAGCAGATCGCCGTTGGGAAGCTCCACGACGGTCGAACCGTGCACGTGCTCGGAAACGTAGGGGAAGATCTCCGCCGTCACAGCTCGCCTTCGGCGGCGGTGCAGTTCAGGCTGCGAGCAGACACAACATTGCGATCGAAGTCGGTGGGGCCTACTCCATATTTGCCTCCTTCGCATCTGCATGCGTCGGGCGTGGACCCACCTACAGCGTCACGATTTCCTCGAGCGTGATCTGAAAGAGCACATCCTGTCCGGCCAGCGGATGATTGCTGTCGACGATGATTTCCTTGTCCGTTACCTGGACGACGGTGGCATTGACCACCTCGTAGTCGTCGGCGGGCAGGCGGAGTCGCTGGCCGACCCTGGGCGTGATGCCTTCGGGGAACTCCTTGCGTGGGATGACCTCGACCAGTTCCTCCCGGCGGGGGCCGTAGGCCTTGTCTCTGGGCACAACCACGGTCTTGGTCTCGCCCGGGGTCATACCGATCAGGGCCTTCTCCACCGAAGGCAGCAGGTCGCCATGACCGACAATAATCTCAAGGGTCCCTCCGTCCGGGGCCAGCTCGAACTCCCGGCCGTCCGTCAGCCGGCCTGCACAATACACCCGAACGATATCGCCTTCCGCGACCCGCGCCATATGATTCTCCTGTCTGCCGAAGCGGTATGATTCTTCGGAGCACCGTACCAGAAACCAATCCTGCCTGCAATCACCGTCCGTAGTGACGCCGCTGCGTTATCGCCATATGCCCTCGCGGGCACACCAGGAACCGACGCTAAAGAGGCCTTGCTTATGTGCCGATAACGGCTACCATGGCAACCAATATGATGACATACAACGATACAGAGCCGTCATGCGGGAACCGGACGATCAATCACCCCAGAACGCGGCGGAGATGAAGAAGTGCCCCTTCTGCGCCGAGCTGATTCACAGTGAGGCGATCAAGTGCCGATATTGTGGGGAGTTTCTCGACGGATCGGGCCGTCGCTTGCCCAAGTCGGGGAAGGGAAAGTGGTACCACACCACGCCCAGCGTCGTCGTCTCGCTGTTGCTCTTCGGCCCGCTGGCCCTTCCGCTAGTCTGGTTCCATCCGCGGTACAAGCCGACCACCAAGATCATCGTCACCTTGATTGTGCTCGCAGCGACCGTTCTGAGCGTCTGGCTGATGATGGCGATGTTCCGCCATCTGTTCGACCAGATCCGTGCTCTGGGCATCTCATAAGCCTCTATTGGGCTTCGATACGGATCGTGTGCCGGACCGGAACGAAGGCCGCCTCGATGGCCTTGGCCAATGGCGCCCTTGTCTCCTCGGTCAGCGCGACCGTCATATCCATATCCGTATGGCCTTCCGGACCATGGAACAGCGTCTTGACCTGCCTGGTTTCGTAGGCCTGCTTCCGCGCCACCGCTTCATCGACACGTTTGAACGCTTCGCTGAATGGATTGACCTCGAAGTCGGCGGCCAGATTGACACCGGCCTTCAACTGTGCGGCGGTGTAGCTCTTCGACGTATCACCCCACGTGACGCGGCAGCCACCGGCCGGAGCATTCTTGACGACGAGCTTGAACCGGTTCAGTTCCTGGTTAAAAGGCACCAGGGACATACCTGACCGAATGCTGGAATCGCTGTCGACCGGGCCGCTCGCACAGAACGGATAGCGACTGCTCTCGACTTGCACCTGGCCTGAATTGGACGAAATGATGCGATGGCCATCGGATGCACTGGCCTGGCCGTTCGCCATGTCTACCGTAATGGTCCCGATCTGGCCGTCGAGTCCCATGGCCTTGAGGAAAGCGTAGGCCATCACGAGGTGACCCGCCCAGCCCGGGTGGACACCGTCCTTGCCCGAGATCATGTAGTCGTCGCCGTATCGGTGCTTGGCTTCGTATCCTTCAACCAGCATGGGGACGAACACATCGGCAAACCCCACATGCTCCTGCTCGGCCAGTTGGACGTCGATGTTGCGGAATACCAGCAGGCTGCGGTTCAGGTCGTCCACCGTGCCCAGAGCTCGTTTGACCCACGAAGGCATCTTGCCGACCGTGCCGGCCGAGCCCTGGATCACGCGCGTTCCGTGCTCCTTGAACAACTGGATGATCTTTAGCGAGGCATCGCGATAGATCTGGCCAAATTCCTCTTTGTAAGGCTGGTAGTTATGGTCATTCATCGCGTAACACGTCGTTGCGATGGTCGGATCGAAACGCAGCGTGTCGTTCTCCATGGCGCCAGGAAGCCCGGGGCCTTCTCACCACTCCAGCCAAACTGCCGCACGGTCACGTCGAGATGCGGCACGCAGACCGTTAGATAGGTCTCCATGATCCGCGAGTACATCTTCTGCTCGGTGATCGAGTCGCCGCAAATGGCCAGGCGGTCGCCTTTCTTAAGCTGCAACCCGTTTACGGGCGGCGCCTTGAGCGGCTTGTAAGCGGCAAAATATGCATCGGAGGGTAACGACTCGTATTCCTGCGCCAGCAGCGGAGAAACCGAAATCACGACGAGGGCCAGGAGTGACACTATGAGCTTTTTCATGCCCGAGACTATAGCCCGTCACGGGTCGCCAGGCAATAGAAAAGCCTGGAAATCCGGCGAGGATTTGGGGTAGCATGGCGGCGGAATACTCGCCCCGTTATTGTCTCGGCTTTTAGGGTTCTGATCATGGTCGTACCGCGTAGAATGGTGATATGGACGCTGGCTTTGCTCTCTGTCCCGGCCGCTTGCTTCGGTGCGGAGTCATCCCTTGCTTTCGCCTCATCCCAGGACAGGCTCAACGCGTGCTTCGAGTGGGCCAAAGCCCAGGCGATGGCGTACGCCCACGGAAGCGATCCGGTCGGCCCGTGGTATGAGGCGGCGCTGCCCGGGCGCGAGGCGTTCTGCATGCGGGACGTTTCCCACCAGGCGATGGGGGCTCACGCCCTGGGGCTCGCCCGGACGACGCGGAACATGCTGCGGAAGTTCGCGGTCAACATCTCCGAGTCGAAGGACTGGTGCAGCTTTTGGGAGATCAACCGCCACGACAAGCCGGCGCCGGTGGACTATCGCGACGACGACGATTTCTGGTACAACCTACCGGCCAACTTCGACGTGCTCGATGCGTGCTACCGCATGTACCTTTGGAGTCACGACCGGGCCTATCTGGACGATCCGGCGTTCACCGATTTCTACCGACACACCGTCACGGATTACGTTGAGCGATGGGACCTCGATCTCGACAAGCTGCTGGTTCGCGAGCGACTCATGAACGGAACGGTCGGGCGTCGGGGCATTCCCAGCTATCACGAAGGCCGTCCAGGCCAGACGCGAGTCGGAGTGGACTTGCCTGCATTCCAGGTAGCGGCGTACCGGTCGTATGCGCAGATATTGAGACTGAAGGGTGACGAAGCCGGTGCCGAAACCTTCCAGGCGAAGTCGGATGCCGTCGGCCGACTGATCGAAGAGCACTTCTGGGACAGCGCAAACAATCGCTTCAACGAGTTACTGCGGACCGATGGCCGGTACGTCACCGGTGGCGCGATGCAGGTCTACCTGCTGTACAATGATGCACTGCCCTCGCGAGACAAGGCCCTGAAGACCGCGCAGAACATCATTGAGAGTGCCCGTATCAACATCGAGATGGGCAGCCACTATCCCGAAGTGTTCTATCGCTATGGTGCTCACGAAGAGGCTTATCGTTGGCTGCTGGAACTGAGCGACCCGAATACGAGCCGACGCGAGTACCCGGAAGTCTCATTCGCCGTGATCGGCACGATCGTCAGTGGTCTGATGGGTGTCGAGCCATCGGCAACCAAAGGCGAGGTCGCCACCCTGTCCCGCCTGACTGATGACGTCTCCTGGGCAGAGCTCCGGAATCTGCCGGTCCATGGCCGGACGATTGACGTGCGTCACCACGGTCATACCGAGACGACCCTGATAAACCGATCCGCCGAGCCAATCACGTGGATCGCCAGGTTCTACGGGCCGACGCGGGAACTCCAGGCCGACGGCAAACCAATCTCCGCCCAGCGTGGCACGGACTTGGCGGGCAAACCCTACCTCTGGTCCAAGGTCCGCCTCGCGTCCAACGCATCCGTGACAGTCCGTGTAGTCGAGCCGAAGTAGTCCTGCCTCAGTCCGCCGCCGTTGCCCTCAGCCGAATATGATCGATGCGGATTGCATCGGCGGTGTCCGGCACCTGGGCCGACGGTGCCTCGTCACCCAAGCCGATCGTTAGGCTTGTGACGGTGGTCAGGTCCACGCCTGCATCGGCAAACTCGGCCAGGCTGATATCCCACTGCCGCCAGAATTCGCTCTGTACCGCGTAGTCGGCGAAATGAGTGACTTTGGCACTTGCTCCGGTCGCATCCGTGACCGTTACGTACATGGGTTGCCTGACGTTGTCCTCATCCCCTCGGAAGTCCAGCGACAAAGTGTCGACGCCGTGGCGGGTCCAGTCCTGGGACGCATCGAAGGCTCGCGTTGCCTCGGTGAAGTACGGCTCGTATTGATTCTGGTATTCCAGTCGCATCGCGACCGCACCCTGGTGAACGGTGTCGGTGTCGCGGAACACGTAGTCGAATCCGCCCGGGATGTTGTGGACCCAGGCCGACCGTATCGCGGCGTCGCTGCCATAGGATTCGAAATCATCCACCGTGACGAAGTCGCCTGTGGTGAAGGACCATGTGTAGCCCGTGGTCGTTCCGCCCGCGCTGACCTCGTCGACACGCCACTGGTATTTCCCCTTGAACTGGAGTACGCCTGGATCAAAGCTCGTTCCCGTCGGCCCGGGCTCGATCTTTTGCATGTTGCCTTCTTCACCAAACCACAGCTCGCGGGATGTGGCAAATGACGCTTCGACCCAGCTCAAAGGCGTCTCGGCCGAGACGGCCGCCGCGCCGTCGGCAGGGGAGGGATGGGTCGCCGATGGCCCATCGGAGACGGACGAAACGTCGTCAAACGTGGCGTAATACCCGGGCCGGCTGTTGTCTCGGTTCATCGAGAATACAGCGCTGACACCCTGACGGAACACGGCGTCGTGGACGCCGGCACTCTCCCAGGGATCGACGCCACCCGTGTCGATAAGCGTGGGCGTGCGAGACAGCAGGGGGCCACCCTTGTATTCGTAGAGACTGCCCGTGATGTACACGGGATCGGAGCCGATGACTTCGATCTCGGCGTAGTGCTGCCGTGCGTGGTCCAGGCCCGGGACCGGGACTTCGATATAGGTCTTCATGACGCCATCGTCGAGATTGACGATCTTGAAGACCTCGATGCGCAGATTGGCGGGGCCGTCTTGCCAGTGGATCAGCATGATATACGCACTGGCCAGCAAGCCGGGGGCGCCGGTGGCCGAGCCGTCATCGACGACATACGTGGTTCTCGCCGCGAGGCCATGATAGCTGTGCGACGCGTCACCGGCCACGTTGACCGTTGCTCCGAAGCGGACATCGGCAAACTGTTCGTTCGTCGCGATCCCGATGCCGAAAGCCGAACCGCCCTGACCGGGAGCCGTCGTCTCCGCCAGCCCGAGATAATCGTTCGTCTCGGGACCATCTTTGATCGTCCCGCTGAATGTCCCGGTCAACTGTGGGTACGAGAGGAATTGCCACGTGGGCAGGTCGAAGCCGTTGTCGTCGAAGGTATCGGACCAGTTGGCTCGGGCCGCAGAGCCCAACAGCATGGCGAGACAGACAAGGGTGTAACAGGCGTGTCGTAGACGTTCCATGGTCATGCTCCTATTACAGGGCCGATGAAAGGGAACACCTCCGGCGCCGACGGAAGGGGCAAGGTTCCGCACAACTCGCGAGGCAGATACTCTGATGGTCTCATGATATCTCCTCCTCCCGGACAACGGAGGCCTTGATTCGCACCCCTCCATTATAGCCTGTTGCGGGGCCCACGTCAAAGAATCAGCGCAACTCTGACGTGGATGGCGCGGAGGGGCAAGCCGCCGTGCCTGCCCGGTCAGGGCTATTGGACGCTATCTTTGCCCAGCAGAAAGACCGACCGAACAGGAGGCAGGCTCAACCTGACCCGGGTCACATCGCAATCGCCTTTGCGTTCGTGAGTATATTCGGCGGGGCGGATCTGGCCTGTGTGCGGGTCCCAGACTTCCAATTCCAGGCGCCCGCGAAGTCGCACGTGGGTGTCGAGGGCGGCCTCGTCAAGATTCGCGAACAGATAGGTGTGTTGGCCATCCTCGACCTTGTGGATGTAGCGAGGCACTCGATCACCTTCGCATTCGACATCGTAGGCGCCAAGAGCCTGACCGAAGGCCGCGCGTAGCGTCGCGGCGTCCAAAGACTTAAGATGAACGCCGGCGCCATCGGGGCCGAACATCAGTTTCGTGACGTGAACGACGTCCGCATCATGCCCGAACTCGGCGGATTTCGAGGGCAGTTCGCCCGTGGCGATGACCGTGCCTCCCGC
The DNA here is from genome assembly GCA_963726475.1 of uncultured Phycisphaerae bacterium. Taxonomy (GTDB): domain Bacteria; phylum Planctomycetota; class Phycisphaerae; order Sedimentisphaerales; family Anaerobacaceae; genus Anaerobaca. The sequence continues at coordinate 16,728 of CAVSCO010000108.1, forward strand.
GTCGTAGAAGGCCTTGATTTGCTGAAGGTTGCTCCAGCGAACGGTCTTGTGGCCCGGGATTACGAAGACCTTGAAGCGTTCGGTGTGGATCTTGTTGTTCAGGACGAGTTCGTTGCCCTCAATCGTGCAGCGTTCGTCGAGAACGTTGGGATGGATAAATGTGTAGTCATGACCGGTGGCGATGAGCGCTTCGCCCACGTCAAGGTAATCGGCTTCGGGAACTTCGACGCCCCCTTTGTAGAAACCGAGCGGACCGTCGAGATGGTGGCTGCCCTGGAGCGTCGCGATCGGATACAGGACGGCGATATCGGCCACGTGACGGGCGTCATTCCGCAGCAGCAGGTTGAGCCGAGCGAGATAAGAATTGAACTCGGGCAGTCCATCGGCATAGATCGGACTGCGATACGACAACTCCGGCTTGAACGTCACGTGTCCATTGTCGTACCAGACCGCGTGCGGGATGAGCAGGTTGATGCCCTTGGTGTATTGTTCCATCGCGACCCGGTACATTTCGTCCCAGCTCAGGTTGCCCATCGCCCCATAGGTTTCGGACATCACCAGTGTCTTGTCCCAATTGTAGGCGGCGGAACTGATGACCTTGTAGACCCTCTCGGCAGGGCGGTTGCCACCGATCTTGTCGATGCCTGGGATGGCCTGGTACTGGAAGCACTTCATCAGATCGCCCGAGACACTGACGGGATTGACGACTTCTTCCTGGTCCTGATGGCCCGTCGCCTCGATGCCGTGCCCGTCGCACCAGTCCTGGATGCGCTTGGGAAAGCCCAAGGCGTAGAGCTCCGCGCGAAAGCCAAAGAGATAGTTGCGCCGCCTCGGTTTCCGGGCCGATGTCGTACCATAGGGCGGGGTAGTAGGGCCTCGGGTCGAAACCATACTTCTGTTGAAACTTTTCGTTGAACTTGTCCGTCCACGTCCGGCCCTCGCCTCGATAGAGCGTAGGCTCGTCGAAGAATGTCGAGTCGATCGTCGTGCCGAAATGGTCCTTGAAGCGATCATAATAGGCCTGGTGTGTCATCGCGATGAACGTGTCCACCGCATCCGGGTCGAGATAGTCGCAGCAGGGATAGCCATCGGTGACGCAGACGAAGACCATGACTTTCCACGTGCCCTCGGGGACCTCCCACTTTAGCAAACCGTTCTTGGTCGCGTCCGTCAGGTGGATGCGTTCCAGACTCGCGACGTTCATAGCCACGATGCTCATGAGCTTGCCGGCCGGGATGTTGGTTTCGTATGTACTCGGGCCGGTGACGGTCTGCTCGTGTTTGTCCAGACGCTTGAGCGTCAGATCCGGATGAGCCTGCTGGAACAGACTGGTGTCGCGCGAGTTCGGTGCACCCGCCGAACCGCTGGGAAAACCATATTCGTCGTAAAGCGACATGGTCAGTCCGAGTCTCCTGGCCTCGTCTAACGCCGCCCCGTATACGACGAAATAATCTTCGCTCAGATAGTCTGGCCGGAAGTTCTTGCCAAAGGGGAGGATACCAAACCCGCCATACCTGCTGAGGACCTTCGACTTCTGCATCTCCCCGCAAATACCCTCAGCAGTCACCTCCGTGTTGTTCCAGAACCATAGCGGCCGCGGCCAGTATCGGACAGGGGGACGGAGGAAATCTTCCTGCTCCTGCGAGGCTGATCCGACGCCGCAGAAGTACAGGATGGCACACGCACAGACCAATGCGCACGAGGGCAGGAACGAGCCAAATCTGAGCAAACGCATTTCGCCTCCGTATGAAAGGCGTCACCAGGTCAGGTTGAACATGTAGACCTGCCGGCTCCCGGTGCACGTGGAATTGAAGGCGATCATGTCGCCCTTGGGACTCCATCGCGGGTGCAGATCGCATCGCCAACCGCTCTTGAATTCAGGCGGCTCGACGAACCGTCCGAGGGGCAGAATCGCCTGCGTCTTCATGTCCATCAGGTAGAGCTTTTGCTCGTGGAGCTTACCGCCTGGATAGGTGTCGGTGACCATCCACTTGCCGTCGGGCGAGAACGTGCCATGACCGTCGTAATCGAGCAAGCCTTTGCCCAGCCGTTGGTAATTCTTCTGCCCCACGGTAAACAGGATGTGACCGAACACCTTCGCATCGTAAGCGGCAGTGATCATGAGTCGATCGCCATCGAGCCAGTCGAAATGCGATCCGCCCCAGCCGTCGGGAAAGCAACGCTGCACGTTCGAGCCATCACGGTTGACTGTCAGCGAGGTGGTGTTGCGATTCGGTACTGCCCTCGCCAGCCAGAACACCTTGCTCCCGTCTCGGCTGAACAGCGTATGATTGAAATACTCGATACCTCGGCCGGGAACTTCGGGGACGAGGTCCTTGACCTGAGCGATCGAGACGAGCAATTTCGCCTTGCCCGTCTCCAGGTTGACGAGGAACAGACCATCGTCTTCGGGGAACTGGACGTTCTTCCGGGCATCCTGCCCTTCGCCGCCATAGCCATAGTCGGTTCGCGTGATGCGCAGCCTTGCGAAGTTGATGCTGATGGCCTCTTTGCCATCGGGCGAGACGGCGCTGACGGGATAGTCGATTACCTTCAGTTCACGCTTCGTATGGACGTCCATGATGACCGAAACGAACCGTCCGTCTCGGAAGTCGTTGTAGATGATCTGCGAATCGGGTGCGGTGCCCAGCCAGTGGGCCATACAGCCCTGCTGGAAATTCCAGGCCCGCGTCTGGGTCAAGCGGGGTAATTCCTTCGTCTGCATGTCGAGCAAGCGCGAGTGTCGCCGGCTCATCCTCCGTGGGGATATGGTCGGTGACATCCGTCTCCAACACCGTCACATATCTCTGCGAGTCGGTCCCACGAGTTGATCCCGAAGTAGCTGGCGAGCAGATGTTCCTTCGGGCCGGTGGTCAACGCATGGCAGGGGGACACATCGGGAAAATCCACCGTGGCGGTCTTCGCAGGACGGCATGCAACCAGGCACAGTGACGCAACGAGGATCGGAAGCAAGGGTCGGCTCATTTCGCATCATCCTTTCTGTGAAATCGATGGCGTCCGCCCATTGTCGATGGTCCGACACGGTCAGTCAAGGACAACGTCGCATTCACTTGGGGGCGGATGTCGCCGAACCGATGCTATTCTCGGTGCGAATCCCAAAGACTTGTCGTTTCCACCTTCAGCGTCCATGGCAGTCAGTTGCCTGGAAGCTTTAGCGATCTGAGCCGGCCAAATCGTTCGTATCCGTGCGACCAGAACGTGGCGCAACGGCAGCCGACGCGCAGAGGTGTACCGCAATTGCCGAGGCACTGTTGATAGCGAAGATTTCCGGGCCGCTAACTTGCCTGGAGAAGAATAGACTTATGTGTGTCGGCTTCGCATGGGGCGTTTCTTGGTTGCAGGCACACTATCGGCTCGCCCATCCCGATCCAGATGAACACCGGGGACCAGAGAAATCCTATCTCGATTCAGGAAACTTTTTCCGGGTTACGCGCCGGGAAGGGCTGCTATCCGGAAAAAAACCGAGACTCAGAGTCCGGCCGGGTTGGAAGCGGGGTCAGTCAAGGACGACTTCGTCCTTGAACTCGGGGACGGAGACGGCCCAACCGGTCTTCTCATGGATGTACTGGCCGAAGGCCTTGGCGCTCTCGGCTTCACCGTGCACCACAAAGATTTTTCGCGGGTGATTCTTCAGCGAGCTGAGCCAACCGAGCAGTTCTTTCCTGTCGGCGTGGGCGCTGAACCCATGGATCTGGACCACCTTGGCCTTGACTTGTCGCTTCTCTCCGAGAATGCGGACTTCTTTCTCGCCTTCGACGATGCGCCGCCCCAGAGTGCCGACCGCCTGGTAGCCGACGAACATGATCGTGCTCTCGGGCCGCTCGATGTTGTTGACGAGATGGTGTTTGATCCGGCCGCCGGTGCACATGCCCGACCCCGCGATGATAATGGCTGTGCCGCGAATGTGGTTGATCGCCTTGGATTCCGTCGCGGTCTGGGTGTACTTCAATCCGGCGAAGGCAAAGGGCGATCCGCCATTCTCCATGAACTCGGTCATCTCTTCATCGAACAGCTCACGGTGGTGCTTGAACACTTTCGTGATCGCACCGGCCATCGGACTGTCGAGGAAGACCATCAGATGAGGGATCGCGTTCTCGACGAGTAGTTCATTGACATAGAAGAGCATCTCCTGCGAACGCTCCAGCGCGAAACTCGGGACGACGATGTTCCCGCCGGCCGCCTGCGTTGAATTGATGACCTCGGCGATCTCGGCCTTGATATCCCCCCGACCTCGATGAACGCGATCGCCATAGGTGGACTCGACGAGGATGTAATCGGCTTCATCGAGTTCGGCTGGATCGCGGACAATGGGCCGATCGGGTCGGCCGATATCGCCGGAGAACAGGATGCTGCGCGTCTCGCCGTTCTTTTGGACACAAACGTGGATAACGGCCGAGCCTAGCACGTGTCCCGCCTCACAAAACGTGGCCTTGATACCGTCGGCGATCTCCACCGGTTTCTTATAGTGGACCTTCCTGAACAAAGGCAACGTTGCCTCGACATCGGCCGTTGTGTAGAGCGGGACAACGGGAAACGGGCCCTTGCGGCCTTCACGCTCATGACGTTTGCGCTTGTATTCGGCGTCTTCTTCCTGGAGCCGGGCCGAATCGAGCATGATGATTCGGGCGATCTCCGCCGTGGCGGCCGTGCAGTACACTGGCCCTGTGAATCCGTCTTTGACGAGCTTAGGCAACAGCCCGCAATGGTCCAGGTGGGCGTGTGTCAGCAGTACCGCGTTGATGCTGGAAGCCGGGAAGTCGAACGGTTCCCAGTTTCGCTCCTTGAACTGCCGTTCCTGATACAGGCCGCAATCGACCAGCAATCGCGTTCCGTTGACTTCGAGCATGTGACGTGAACCGGTGACGTTCTGCGCCGCCCCCAGGAAGCGTAGCTTGATCTGCATAGGCCTGTATCCTTTGTCTGAGAGTCCGAATAGAGACTGTATTTTATCGGAAATCGACCTTCTTGTCAAGGGACTCCGGCGTAGTGTGTGATTTGCGGTTGCGTGGCCGACCGCTTGTTATCGGGTGCTGGCTGAACGCATAATCGTCAGGACCGCTACCAGGGGTGAATCCTTGACAATCCGGCTTGTTCCCCCGAGAATCACCGCTTCAGGACCGGGTGGCCTGGATCGGCCCTCGGGGCGAAGATTCCATGAAGGAGTGCCCATGACTGCAAGGATCATCGATGGCAAGCAGGTGGCGGCCGACATTCGGGCCGAACTCAAGGCAGAGATCGCGAAGCTCAGGGAGCAGGGCGTTGTGCCAGGACTGGGCGTGATTCTGGTCGGCGAGGACCCCGCGTCTGTTTCGTATGTGACGGGCAAGGAGCGGACCTGCGACGAGCTTGGGATCTATTCCGATAACAATCATCTGCCCGGGGAGACATCGCAGGCCGAATTGACCCAGGTGATCCACCGCCTGAATGCCGACGACCGGATCAACGGCATCCTGGTGCAGTTGCCTCTGCCCCAGCAGCTCAGTGAATCCGAAGCGATCTTTGCCATCGATCCGACCAAGGATGTGGACGGAATCCACCCCGTCAGTGTCGGCAAGATGGTCACCGGAGAGAAGGCCTTCCTGTCGTGCACGCCGCACGGTATACTGCATCTGTTGACTCGTAGCGGTGTGAAGATCGAGGGATCGCATGTGGTGATCGTGGGCCGGAGCAACCTGGTCGGCAGGCCTCTGGCTAACATGCTGATCCAGAAGGCCCCCATGGGCAATGCGACCGTCACGGTTTGCCACACGCGGACGAAGGATCTCGCATACCACACACGCCAGGCCGATATCCTCGTTGCGGCGGCGGGTCGGCCCAACACGATCACCGCTAACATGGTCAAGGAAGGGGCTGCCGTCATCGACGTTGGCGTCAATCGCGTCGAGGACGTGACCAAGAAGCGGGGCTATCGGTTGGTGGGCGACGTCGATTTCGAGGCGGTCAAGGAGAAGGCCTCGCTGATCACGCCCGTGCCCGGTGGCGTCGGCCCCATGACGATCACGATGCTGATGTACAACACCGTCTTGTCCGCGAAGCGCGCCGCCGGAATTGAGACCGACTGAGCCTCACGTCGCTTCTGCCTGCCGGTCCCAGCGTTTTTGTAGAACGATCCCCGTGATGATGAGGAG
>CAVSCO010000109.1:0-84715 GCA_963726475.1 uncultured Phycisphaerae bacterium
GATGTATTGCTAACAGATCGGCATTCTTCTCAATGACGTTAAAGAAACCCTGGCGACGTGCCAACGCGTTGCGGTCGCCCAGGTCACCAACCACAATCAAGGGCTTCCACTTGCGACCCTGCCCGTTCTCACGGGCCACCTTGGCCATGTGCGTCACGGCCTCCTCGGCGATCTTCTCATTGTCGGCAACGACGACCAGCGCCGGGTTACTGCGGTCACTCGGCGGGCGATTGAACACGGCGATGGGAATGCCGGCCCGGTTGGCCTCGCCCACGATCGTCACCGCGCTCTCGCCGTCTTGCGGGATGATGATGATGCCGTCGACCTCCTGGGCGATCGCGTCGCGGATCTGCTCGAGTTGGCGGTTGGCGTCCTGATTGGCGTTGCGTTCGAGCACGCGTATGCCCTTGGCCCGCAACGTCTCGGCGATGGCCTTGTGACCCGCGACCCAGAATTCGGTCTCCAGGTCCTGGAATCCGAAGCAGATCGTGATCTGGTCTTCCGTCTCGCCTCGCCGAGAGCAGCAAAGACCGCTAAAGATTGAACCGACGACCCCCAGGAAAAACACAACCCGCACAGATGCCTTCATGGTCGCCCTTTCGCTATTCACAACTAACACATGTTCACTTGTGAACGTATGAACACCTTCTACTGCTGAATAACACAGTTGTCAAACGCTTTCTAGCTGATAAGCTTTCACAGGGCAGGCTTTTGGCGACCGCAACCAGGAGGATTCAAGCGTGATCTCCGGGCCACACCACGCTCGCCACAATCCATATAAAAACTGTGTATAACATGAGATACGACATATTCATTCTGTACAATAGCCATGAATTTCTGGCTTTGTCCCTTGACAATTCTCACTCAGCAACAGATAATTCGATAAAATGAACATTATTGAGCATATGTTCACGAGAGACCATGACCGCTGACTCCGATTCCAAAAGACTCTTATACAAAGTCGCAAAGGCGTACTACGACGATGGGCTGACGCAGCAACAGATCGCTGTCAAGCTGGGGCTGTCCCGGATCAAGGTCTCCCGTCTACTCCGAACCGCTCGCGACGAGAGAATTGTGCAGATATCCATTGCGCCCCCACAGGAATCGAATGCCGACATCGAGCGTCAGCTCGAGGACGTGTACGGACTACGGGAAGCCGTGGTCGTGACCTGCTCGGCCGACGATGGCGCCACGATCATCGCGGAGGTTGGCGGAGTCGCCGCCGGGTGTTTGACCCGCGGCCTTCAGGGCAGCGAGGTCATCGCTTTGAGTTGGGGAACGTCGGTTCTGTCGGTCGTCAATGCTCTCGGGCCGATGGATCTGCCTGATGCCCGTGTCGTCCAACTGCTCGGAGGCCTGGGTGAGCTGGAGGCACAGACGCACGGTGCTGATCTGGCCCGGAGGATGGCGCAAGCCCTCGGAGCCAAGCCCCGTCTAATCCATGCCCCGGGAATCGTGAAGGACGAAGTCGTACGCGAAGCCCTCGTGAAAGACCCTCAAGTGGCCGACACACTCGATCTGGCTGAGCGAGCCGATATCGCCGTCGTGGGTATCGGTGTTCTCGAACCGAGCGCAACCCTCCTGTCGGGCGGGAATACCCTCACCGCACCCGAAGTGCAGACGCTGAAAGAGTGCGGTGCCGTCGGGGACATCGCCCTGCAATTCTTCGATGGACGCGGGGCCAAAGTGGACCACCCGATCAATCGCCGGATTGTCGGAACGGACCTGGGGAAGATCAAGGCCATCGATCGCGTCATCGGTGTCGCCTGCGGACTCGAAAAGGTCAAGGCGATTCGGGGGGCCCTTCTCGGTGGGCTGATCGACGTGCTGGTCACAGAATCCCGCACCGCCGAGGCCCTTCTCGCCCGCCCGGAACGCAGTCCACGTACCGAGTCGTACTCCACGGAGGAATCTGCAACTGCGGGCAAGTAGCCGGCACGACGAGAGGAGAAGTGCGAGGGAGAGATCTGCCGCAAAAGTTTGACTCGCAAGGGGTTAGGAAAATGGGCGGTACACCGCCTATTTCTAAACAGCAACTTATCAGATTCAGCAAGATCAGCCTCCTCAATCCTTCTACCCTGAAGGCCGCACTCCGTCAACCACCCTCGTCTGATCGGCGTCGTCCAGCAGCCTCCGATAATAGGGGTGACGGACTCGACAGGTCAGTCAGGATATGGCCACCCTCGACGATGAGCTTGGCGGCCTGGAGCCGGAACTCCTCACTGTAGCGTTTCGATCGTGTACTCTTGTCTGCCATAGCAAATCCCTTTCGTATCTATGGCAGCCCAGTCTATCAAGCTCGCCCCGCGCCCGCCATCCGTAGGGCAGGTCAGACTCTCCCCACAGCATCGGCCTATCAACTCACTTTTTTTGTGAACGCGAGCACGTGCACATCCGTATCGGATTCGACGGTGCCTCCCCGATGGGCGCCACCGTGGCTTGGTATCCCTCCCGTAAACAGAGTTTGAAGGCGGGGAGAAGACGCGCAGACGGGCGTGACGGCCGGTGGGCCTCCCAGAAGAACGGCGTTGAATCGGATGGAATATCTCGACTCAAACGAGCAAAGCGAACATCATTTCAGCGATCGCGTGAACGTCCGCAAACGAGGCTGGTCTGCGCCGGTTTATGGCCTTCATGGGCCCGGCGTACCTGGTCAGCGTCGGGTACATGGACCCGGGGAACTGGGCGACGGATATCGAGGGCGGAGCCCGATTCGGGTACACGCTGATCTGGGTCCTCCTGATGGCCAACCTGATGGCCGTGCTGCTGCAAACGCTGGCCGCGAGGTTAGGCGTGGTCACTGGTCTCGACCTGGCCCAGGGGTGTCGCCGAGAATATCCACGTTACCTGAATCTCTTTTTGTGGATACTGGCGGAGATTGCCATCGCCGCCACCGATCTGGCCGAGGCGCTGGGGACAATCATCGGATTGAACCTGTTGTTCGGGTTGCCCCTGCTCTGGGGCTGCGCCGTGACGGCTTTCGATACGGCGCTTCTCCTGGGACTCCTGAAGCTGGGCGTGCGGAAGATGGAGGCCTTCATCGTCATGCTCGTGGCAACCATAGGAGGCTGTTTCGTGCTAGAGGTCTTTCTGGCTCAGCCTCAGTGGTCGAGCATCGCAGCCGGATTCAAGCCCACCCTGAATTCCCAAAGTCTCTATATCGCAATTGGCATGATCGGCGCGACCGTCATGCCGCATAACCTGTACCTGCATTCCTGCCTGGTTCAATCGCGCAGGATATCGAAGACCTTCGTCGGACGGGCTCAAGCCTGCAAATACAACTTCCTGGATTCAGCGCTGGCGTTGAATCTTGCCTTCTTCGTCAACGCAGCCATTCTCATCATGGCAGCCGCCAGTTTCCATACCCGAGGCATCGTTGTCACGGAGATCCAGCAGGCCCACAAACTTCTCGAGCCCATCCTCGGCGCTCACATCGCCCCGATCGCCTTCGCTGTCGCATTGCTCGCGGCGGGACAGAGCTCCACACTGACGGGAACGATCTCCGGACAGGTCGTTATGGAAGGCTTCCTGAATATTCGCATGAGGCCCTGGCTGCGAAGAATCCTCACGCGGAGTATCGCGTTGGCTCCGGCGGTGGTCGTGATCGCCATTGCCGGCGAGGCCGGAACCTATCGCCTTCTGATTCTCTCGCAGGTCGTTCTGAGCCTCCAATTGCCATTCGCCATCATCCCGCTGATTCACTTCACATCGGACAAGCAGAAGATGGGGCCCTTCGCCAGCGGCCGCCTGCTCAAGATGGCAGCCTGGATCATCGCCGCCGTGATCGTGGCGCTGAATCTCAAGCTTGTCTTCGATGAGGTCGTTGGCTGGAGCGCGACATGGCCCTGGATTTGGGCCGTGCTGGTCCCCTTGATTCTCGTGACACTCTGGCGCTGGGCCAAATCACGTTCGCGCCACTCTTCCGCAAGGGAGGGACGTGGACGACAACGGAGATGCAGGCCCACGATGAGATTGCCACGCACATCAAGCCGGTGACAATCAAACATATCGCGGTGGCAATCGAACACAGCCCAGGCGACGCGAAGATCATCTCCGGTGCTTTGACGCTGGCCGGCAGTCACAAAGCGGACCTGACGCTCATTCACGTCGTCGACACACCGGGCGTAACGGTTTACGGGCCTGACAGTGGCAGTCTTCATAGCGATACCGACGAAGCCTATCTCGAGCACCTGGCCGAAGAGGTCGAAGAACGAGGCTTCTCTGTAGAGACGGTATTGCGCTTCGGCCGCCCGTCCGATCAAATCGCCCGGACGGTTCACGGCGGCAAGTTCGATCTTCTGGTACTCGGCTCCCACGGACACCATGGCCTGAGCGATCTCGTATATGGCGAGACCGTCGACAAAGTCAGACACGCCATCGACATTCCCGTCTTCGTGGTCCGCACCCACGCACAAGAACGGGCTCAAGAGGCCCAATAAACGCGGGAGTAGGTCTCGTCCCATCGCCTTCATTCGCCGGGCAGATTCTCCCTTGTCGCCCGCCTCACCACAGGCTATCATGGTTCGTTAGCTTCGAGAGGCCATTTTGGAGATGTAGATGGCGCCCGAATTCTCCATGGGACGCCGTTCTAATCCCCCGATCGCCATGACCCGAAGCAGTAAACCATCAGCGCCTGAAATAAGAAGGGAGCAACATGAAGAGCGTGACGACGAAGGCTCGTAACGGCCTGCCCCACGAAGACATCCGTCCCGGCAGGCGGCAATTCCTCAAAACCGTGATGAAGGCCGGTGCCCTGCTGGCTCTGCCGACGGTGGTCCCCAGCAGCGCCCTGGGCAAGGCGGGTAGCGTCGCACCCAGCGAACGCATCACGCTGGGCGCCATCGGGATCGGCAATCGAGGCCGCTACGATCTCGGATGTTTTCTGCATGAGTCCGATTTGCATTGTATCGCCGTCTGTGACGTGCGCGGCGACAACCGGCAGCGTGCCAAAGACATGGTGGATGACCGTAATGGAAACAAGGATTGCGCGACGTACATCGATATGCGCGAGTTGCTGGCCCGCGACGATATCGACGCCGTGCTGATCGCCACCGGACCCAACTGGCATTGCACCGCGGCGACGATGGCCGCCAAGGCGGGCAAGGACGTGTACTGCGAGAAGCCCTGCACGAAGAACATCGCCCAGAGTCTGTCAATTGAGAGACATCTTTCGCCGCACGGCTCGCGTATTCCAGGCGGGTACGCAGCGTCGCAGCCTGCCCAACTTCGCCTACGCCATCGAACTGGCCCAGAGCGGCAAGCTCGGTCAGCTCCAGACGCTCTACGCCCAGCCAGCCGGCCTGCGCACCAAGATGAGCGGTTGGTACCCGGCTGAGTCCGAACCGCCGCGCGAGCAAGTGGACTGGGACATGTACCTTGGGCCGGCCGCCTGGCGTCCCTACAACCGCAAGCTCATGAGTGCGTTCCACTTCGAGAAAGGCGGCGGCTTCGTCGGCGACATGGGCGGCGGCGGCTGTCTCGAATGGGGCTCACACTGCGTGGACCTTTGCCAGTGGGCCAATCAGACCGACGACACGGCGCCGGTGGAATACGAGCCAGTCAACGGGCAATTGCACGCGCGTTACGCCAACGGCGTCAAGCTGGTGCTGCGCGACGATGGCTGGCTGCCTCTGGGCTCTTGCCCGGTCCGTTTCGAAGGCACGACCGGGTGGGTCGAGACGGGCGATAATGCAGACATCGAGGCCAGCTCGCAATCGCTGCTGCTGCGCCGGGGCAAGAAGATCCCGGGCTATCCGGCCGACTTCCACATACGCAACTTCCTGGATTGCGTCAAGACAAGAGCCCTGACCCGAGCGAACGCCGAGGCGGCCTGCTGGGCGCACATCGCCTGCCACGCTGCGAATGTCGCGTTGCTCCTGGACCGCAAGGTCCGGTTCGACCCGAAGACGTGCGAATTCATCGGTGACGAGCAGGCGAACCGCCTCCGCTCCGAGGCCCTGCGTGCCCCGTGGCGGATCTGACGTCTGAGCTTTTGAAACAATCCACTCGAATTACGAGGATCATCATGAACGTTGCGAATAGATATTTCACCTGGTTCGTTCTTCTCGTTACCCTCGCCGCTTCGGCCGGTGTGCTGGCTCAGAATCAGGCCGCAGCCAAAGCCAAGGAGCAAGAGTTGATCGGCGTGCTCCAGTCCAACGCCTCCCCTGCCGAGAAAGCAATCACCTGCAAGAAGCTGGCCATCTATGGTTCGGCTGAAGCCGTGCCCAGCTTAATGCCTCTTCTGGCCGACAAGGACCTCGCCTCCTGGGCGCGGATCGCGTTGGAAGTCATCCCCGGTCCGGCCGCAGACGAAGCGCTGCGCGAGGCGATGGGTGCACTGCAGGGCCGACTGCTGGTCGGTACCATCAACTCGATAGCGGTGCGTCGCGATGCGAAGGCCGTCGACGGACTCATTCAGAAACTCGATGACACGAATGCCGACGTGGCTTCAGCCGCCGCGGTCGCTCTGGGGCATATCGGTGGCGACCAGGCCGCCCAAGCTCTGGGGCAGGCCTTGACCAAGGCCCCCGCCGGCGTTCGTTCGGCCGTCGCGGAGGGTTCCATCCTGTGCGCGGAGTGGTATCTGGCGCAGGACAAGCCCGCTGAAGCGATCAAGCTCTACGAGGCCGTCCGACAGGCAGATGTTCCCAACCAGCGACATCTCGAAGCCATTCGTGGCGCGATTCTGGCTCGCGGCTCCGATGGCGTCGATCTGCTGGTCGAGCAACTGGAATCAGGGGACAAGGAAAATGTCGGCGTCGGACTCCGGGCCGCGAGAGAGCTTCCCGGTCGCGATGTCACCGAGGCGCTGGCCAGCGAAATGAACCGCCTTGGTGCCGCAGAACGCCCCCTCTTGCTGTTGGCAATCGCTGATCGCCATGATGACGCCGTGCTGCCTACCGTGCTGAAAGCGGCCCAGGACAGCCCCAAGCCTCTGCGCGTTACCGCCATCGGCATTCTGATTCACCTGGGAGACATCGGGTGCGTTCCCGCCCTGCTGGAGGCCGCAACCGGAAGCGACGAGGAGATCCAAGCGGCCGCTATGGAAACGCTGATCAGATTGCCTGGCAAAGACGTGGATGCCGACCTCGCCTCACGGCTAACGCAGGCAAAGGGCAAGACGCGACAAGTCCTCATCGAGTTGGCGGGACAGAGACAGATCAGTGAGGCGCTTCCCGGAATCGTTGCCGGCACCAAAGACAGCGATGCGGGAGTACGCGGTGCGGCCATCCAGGCCGTGGGTATTCTGGGCCAGGACCAACAGGTGGCGGAGCTCACGAAGCTCCTTCAGACCACACGAGACGCGGATGAACGCGCAGGCATCGAGAAGGCCCTGCTGGCCGTTACCGGCCGTTCCGGCGCAAGAGCGTTCCGCACCTGCTGCCGCTGACCCAGAACAAAGACAGTTCCCTTCATATCATTGGCCTGCACGCCCTGGCGGTTGTGGGTGGATCGGATGCCGCTCTCCGCCGTCAAGTCCGCCATCGCGGGCGACGACGCCACCGTACAGGACGAGGCGATGCGTATTCTCTCGACCTGGCCCAACAACTGGCCTGAGGATACCGATGCGGGTGAGGCCCTCTTGAAGCTGACCGAATCGGGCGAGAAGATGTCGCATCGCGTGCTGGCTCTGCGTGGGTATCTTCAATACATCCGTGGCAACGCCAAGATCGGCAACGATCAGAAGGTGGCCAAGATCAAAGACCTGAGACCTCAGATCAAGCGTCCCGAAGAAGAACGGCTGACAATTGCCGTTCTGGGCGGCGTGCCGACGGCGGCATCACTGGACCTTCTGACGACACTGGCGGAGGACCCGGCCGTCGCAGAGGAAGCTTATTCGGCGATGGTCACGATTGCTGGTGGCAACGCCCGTGGACTGTCCAAGGAGCAGCGCCAGCAGGCCCTCCAGACCGTGACCGAGAAATCCAGGAATGACGGAACTAAACGACGCGCTCAGGACGCTCTGAACAAGGTCCGGTAGCGTCATTGAGGTACAACTCTGCCATGCAGCGCTAAACCAAGGTGCCCGGTGCGAATTGCCATCTCGCCGGGCACCTTTGCTTTTTTGCCCCCATAATGCGGTCTCGCCGGCTCAAAAACGTGAAACCTCCCGCCTGATGCTTCACTCGCCAGTATTCTATTGAGTTGCCTGCTCGCGCGTGCGTACAATAAACGCACGTGCTGCCGGCACGTTAGTCCGTTGGGGGCGGACGGCGACCGGGCGGTGCAATCTGGTGTTCCGGGGGAATGCGGAATGAACGCCAAGGGCAAAGGTGCTCCTGATTTCGCGGAAGACAGGGCCGTCAGGCGCGGAACGCCCAGAGGCCTGGCCCGCCTGAGGACCTTTGCCAAGGGCAAGGAGATTCTCGTCCTGGGTCCCAGCACGGCGGGCAAGAGCAAGTTCGCCGAGTACCTCCAGTTTGGCCGTCTCCACTTGGAGGGCGAGCGGGAGATGACCTATCGGCTCACCAAATCCCCCACCTTCACGCTCTCGCTCGGTGCCGACGGCAGATTTGTTCTCAACGTGGCGCCGCACGGTGGATACGCCCGGACAAACGGGGCCCATCCAACATGCCAGTTTGGTCGGAGAACGCAAACCGCACGCCATCATCATCATGCTCGATTGCAGCAAACCCCTATCAACCACAGTCAATTGGCTTCGGTTATTCTGCAACCGACTCGATACCGTGTTGCGCAGAGGGCACCACATCCGCAAGAAGCTCAGCGAGATCGTCGTCGTACTCAACAAACGTGACAAGATCACTGCTGCCGAGTGCGAAGAATTCACCACCAGCGTGCGAGAAGTATTGATCCGCCACCTCTCTGTCATTCTTGGCACGGATCGCGCCAAGACCCTCCCCATCTTCGAATGCATCTCCATCCAGACCTCCGAAGGGCCCGTATTGATCGATGCGGTCCTGGCCCACCTTGCCGAACAACTCGCCGGGTAGCTGCCATCAGTGCGCGTGTCGCAAGATTGTTCTCTCTCTGCGTTTGACCACGACGACAGTCCTCCCGTATGATGTCCTTATTCGAGACAAAAGAATAGGGATCTGTGGATGAACAGATTTGTCCTTGCTCTGCTAACGTGTTTGCTGTGTTTTGGATGCCAATCCAAGACGAGGAAGTACTGGTTCAATCCTGATCGGACGCTCGAACAGGTCACGGCCGATTGCAGGGAGTGCAACCGCCAGGCACAGGCCCACGCCCAGGAGCAACACCTTATGCGTTACCGCGACAGCATGGAGCAGGATAGACCTTGGCAAATGGACAACGAGTTGGTCGAAGATGCCAACCGGCAACTCGACGAGGAAAACCGATTCGAGAACTGCATGGCTCGAAAGGGCTATCGCCAGGTGAGAGCTTTCCCGTTAGACACAGAAATCAAGACCAGAGACTGCTTTGGTGGCGACACCATCCAGCACCTGGCCGGCCGTTAATGCGTCGGGCACCATTCTCACTCGAATGCGGAGGAAGGAAAAGTTCGCATGCTGACAACCGCTATACGAATACTGACGCTATCTCTCGCTTCACTTCTGGTTGCCGTGCAATCCAACGCCGCGCGAGCAGTCAGCGATTACAGGATTGAAGATCGAGGATCTTCGGCCGTCAACACTTCGGCCTCCGTGACTGTGGAGATCCGCGAGACCGCCTCCGCCGAGACGCTCTTGCCCATTCGGGCCATCGTCACGGCTTCCGATGGTTCTCATGTCGACGGCTCCGGACACGGGTTGTACGCGGACGGCCGCTTCTACGCGGATGGCCGGTTTCAAGTTCTGTTGCCTGCGGGCAAGACCCAAATCGTGCTGCACGCTGGTCCAAGCTATCTGCCGTTGACCATCGAAGAGGATCTCACAGGGGGACGGGCCTACCATATCACCGCCAGCCTCGAGCGATGGTTTTCGCCCGAGGCGCATGGGTGGTATTGCGGTGACAACCACGTCCATGCGCTGCACGATGCCCGCGCCGCGGTCAAGGCGAGCCTTGGCTACACCGCTCTTCAGGGGCGTGCTAACGGCCTGAACTGGATCACTGAAGCAGGCTCAAACGTCCCTTATGACGATATCGATCGGCTGGACACGGATGCGTTCCTGCTGCGGTATGCGCCGGAACAGCGGCCCGGAGCGTTTGTCGGCCACATCAATACGCCCGGAATTGGCCGTCCGCTTGACGAGGGTGTCCTGCAAGAGGCATACAATCGCCCGTTGCCCGTTCAGACTCTGAAGAAGCAGGCGCGAACCGTGGCGGCGTGGTGGTACACACGCATCCACTGACACCGCCCTATCAGTTGCATTGGATGGGCGCCACCGAGTTCTTCTCCGACGCAGTGATGGGCAACTGCGCGGACTTGTTCGATATCGACTCCCGAGCCACGGAGCAACTCTGGTTCATGGCGCTGAATCTGGGCAACAGGGTCGCGGCCAGTGGCTCGACGGACAGCGCCCTCGGGCGTGTACGCACCTCTTCCCCGGGCGATCGGCGGGTCTATTGCCATCCCAAAGAGTTCACCTATGCTTCGATTGTGGAAAGCCTGCGTCAGGGCAGAACCTTCGCCACGAATGGGTGTCCCATCTTCCCGTTCTTCCGGATCGACGGGCATGAGCCCGGTGATGTCATAGACCTGGATGACAAGACGCAATTCGAGGCGACCGCAACGATCTGCACCCGCGACGGCGTCCGAACGGCACAACTCTATCGCAATGGCGTTCGCGTGTGGGCGTTCAATTTGACCGGTCGCGGCAGTCCGATCGAACTGGAGAAAGAGATCGAAGAGTCTCACACTTGCTGGTATGTTCTCCGCGTAGAGGACGAGCGGGGCAATTGGGCGATTACGAGTCCGATCTACTTCAAAGCGACCGACGAGTCATCGAAGCCACAGGCTGAGGCGATTCTTCTGGAAATCAATAACTGCACGCGGTTCATCGAGTTGCGCCGGGAGTTCTACGCCCACATCATTGCGACCGTGTCCCGTGATGAAACGATCAGCGCCGTAGAACTGCTGCGAGACGGCCAGGTCGAGAAGGCATTTTCCGTGAACGAGCCCAACCATATCGCGGATGGCTGCGTCCCGGTGACCGGAGCGCGAGGTGCGTATGAGGACGGTTGGGTATGGTATCCGGAGCCTCAGGCGGCATGCGCATTTTCAGGGCGACTATCGGATAGCGGACACCGGGTGGTATGCCGTGCGTTTACGAATGGGCGACGGCCGTGTCGTCACATCCGATGCCATCCACTTCGACGCGAATCATCCCAACAGCAGAACAATGTCTCTGGCTCATATTAACGGCGGTGGTAGCTCTCTCAAACTCCGGGGCTACGGCGAGGAAATGCCCCTTGCAGAGATTACGCTGCCCTTCGAAGGGGATCACTGGTGGTACCCCCGGAATACCTACTGGCAGATGACCACCGATTTCGGTAAGGGCGCACAGCAAATCGGCGGTGGCTGGGACGGCGCCAAGGCCAGCTTTCGTCCGCCCCCCGCCGAAGACTGAAGTGACGGAATCGATCGCCATCGCCTGGATAGAGGACCGTCCAGCGCGATAGGGATCGCGACACAACATCGCGAAGGTGAGATCTCTGGGAACGATCTCACCCGTGGTCGCGCCGGCGCATGCGATATCAGCAGCTTGGACTCATCAGACCAAGCTTGCCGATCTCGGCAAGGAGCTTGTCTTTGCAGACGGGCTTGACGACATACGCTTCGCATCCTTCGCGGAACGAGCCCAATATGCTCCCCGAATCGTCGAGCGCCGTTGTCATGATGACCTTCGCGCCATCGAGTCCTCCAATGCCTCGTTCGCTCTCAATGCGGCGCATCTCCGTCAGCGCTTCACGGCCACCCATACCAGGCATAACTACGTCCAGGCAGATGAGGTCGAATGGTTCGTCGGCATCCAAAGCGTCGCTAAAGGCCTCCACCGCTTCGCGCCCATCACAGGCCACGAAACAATCCGCGTATTCGGCCAAGTAAGTCTGCAACAATTTGCGTGACGTAAAATCATCTTCTACGATCAAACACTTCATGCGGATTCTCCTCGATTTCTCATGTCGTCCCACTGGGGGTCGGTTCTGCGGGCAGAGTTGCATTGTACTGTCGCTGTGCTATGGTCATCCAATCGGGATCGCAAGTGAACTCCTCCAACCGTGTGAACTCCGCTCGAATCTCCTCCATGGGATCCTCAACCAGGGACAGATTGCCTTCGGCCGCCAGATGCTCGATTTGCTTGGCCACCTGAGAGACCCGCTGAGCACTCGAGATTGGCCATCGAGCCCTTGATGGCGTGCGCCGCCGATTTCACGGCAGGTGCATCTTCTGCGGCGATCGCTTCGGCTAGTGATTCAAGCCGAGCCTTATTGTCCTCGATGCAAACAGGCATCAGTTCCCGAATCAAATCTTCGTCAGGGATTCGAACGATAAGTTCGTCCCACGCGATGATGGGCGTCGGCGACGCCTGGTCCAGTGTGAGAGCGTCAAGATTCTCATCTGTCGTATCCGGCGCAGAATGTGACGGTCGCACATGTCTCTGGCTTGCATCGGATCCCGCCGGTTGCAGATAGCGTGTCAGAGTCTCTACGAGTCGGTCGCGATCAATGGGCTTGGTAAGGTAATCGTCACATCCAGCGGAGAGGCATTCCTGTCGGTCCTCTTTCATCGCATGCGCCTGTCAACGCGACGATGGGGACGGTCAGTCCGAGGCGACGCAGCTCACGTGTGGCCTCGTGCCCGTTCATACGCGGCATCTGCACATCCATCAGAATCACGTCGTAGGCATCGCGCGTGGCCTCTGCGACCGCCTCCTCCCCGTTGCCAACCAAGATCACCTCCAGTCCAAATCCCTCGAGAATCAACTTGATCAGGATCTGGTTCGTCCGCGCATCTTCAGCCACAAGGACCCGTCCCACAAATCGCAGACTTTGGCCGTCCTTTTGGGCGTAGGACCGTTTCAACGACGATGTAATCGTCGACGGCGAGGGAGTCAACGTGCAGAAACCGGCCGGCATGGTCAGTGAGAAGACGGAGCCCTCGCCCTGGAAGGCTCTTGACAAGAACCGTCCCACCGAGCAATCCGACCAGCTTCGACGTGATGGCCAGGCCCAACCCCGTTCCACCGTAGGTGCGCGTGGTCGTTCCATCGGCCTGCTCGAACGCCTCAAAGATGGTCGCCTGTTTCTCCGGAGGAATGCCGATTCCCGTGTCTTCGACATCGAATCGAAGGTAGGGATCGGTCCGTTCTCCGTCGAGAAAGACCTGTAGATGGACGTGTCCGGCCTCCGTGAACTTGATGGCGTTGCCCACCAGATTCACCAGGCACTGCCTCAGACGGGCAGAATCGGTGTGCACCAGGTCGGGCACATCGGGACTGCGGGTGACCTCGAATTCGAGGCCCTTCTTCTCAGCCAGACTACGCATCATCGCTTCAACGGAATCGAGGACGGAAGCCAGTTGGCAATCACGCAATTCAATCTGAAAGCGCCCGGCCTCGATCTTCGAGAGGTCGAGGATGTCGTCGATCAGCTTGAGAAGGTGATGGCCACTGTCACGAATCAACTCAACGTATTCTCGCTGTTCGGCACCCAGTTCCTGTTCGGCCAGAATATCGCTGAAACCAATGATGGCATTCATCGGAGTACGAATCTCGTGCGTCATGTTCGCGAGGAACTGGCTCTTGGCGGCGTTGGCTGCTTCCGCCCGCTTGGCCATCTCGTTGGCTCGCTCAGTGGCCTCCATGAGTTCCCGACTCATCTGTTCGGCCTCCTCTTTGGCCCGTTTGAGATGGACCTCGGCCTCTTTCCGCTCGGTGATATCCAGATGAGTGCCACAGGCGCAGCGGGCTGTCGTCTTCACCCCGCTCGATGACGCGGCCGCGGTCCAATACCCATACCCAACGGCCCGATCGGTGGCGCAGTCGATACTCAGCTTCGTAAGAAGGCGTCTGGCCCACCATGTGGGCGGTGATTGCGGCGATCGCTCTTGGCGCATCGTCCGGGTGCAGAAGCTCATGCCAGATCTCGACGTGGGGACGAAGTTCATCCACCCTGTATCCCAACATTTCGGCCCAACGCGAGTTGTAGCGGACATGCCCGGTGGTGATGTTCCAATCCCAGGTTCCAAGGTCGGCGCCCGAAATCGCCAGGTTCAGTCGTTCTTCTCGCTCCCGCAGTACGGTTTCCGCCTTCTTTCGCGTCGTGACATCGCGGGCGATTGCCATGGACCCGGTGACTTTGCCGCAAGAGTCCGTCAGGACACTCAATGACATTTCAACGTCGATGATCTCGCCGTTCTTGCGGACCATCTTCGTGTCCACATGATGGCAGCCGCTGACGTGCTGCATATCGCACGCGCTGATTCTCGACCATTCCTCCCTCGGATGCAGCGACTTCACCTCCCGGCCCTCCAGGTCGGAGCGGTCCATCCCGAGCAGATCTTCCGTCACTTGGTTCCATGAGACGAGCTGCTGGGCTTCATCTGTCACCATGATCGCCACCGCGGAGTTTTCGAAAACCATGCGATAGCATTCCTCGGTTACCCGAAGTTGCCGTTCGTGCTCTTTGCGCTCGATGGCATAGCGAATCACTCGGGTCAGGACGTTGCTGTTGATGCAGTCTTTGTTCAGATAATCCTGCACCCCCTTCTGAACGGCCCGAACCGCCGTAGCCTCGTCTTCATATCCGGTCAAGACGATGATCGGAACATTATCCGTCCAAGGCTCGAGTGTCGATATTGAATCCAGACCGCTGCTATCGGGCAGACCGAGATCGAGAAGCACGATGTCAGGTGTCTCCTCTTCAAGCAGCGTGACCGCTTCGGCCAGTGATGCCGCCTCACGCGTACCCACATCGCCCAGCGAGCCCTCTGCCAGCGCCCGCTGGAGGGCCTTTCGATCCACCGGGTCGTCTTCAACGATCAGTATGTTGATTGTCCTGTCAGAGCGTGGAATCACAGACTACCCCCAAAAAGAACCTGCGGCTATCCACCAGCCACGGGAGGTATCGGGCCATTGCTGATACGACATGCGGAGCATTCTGCATGGCCCGAGAATATCTGCGATTCAGTATGTCGTTAGTGCGCCGTCCAAGACACGGTCGCCGAATCACTCCGATAACTTCATGCGGCCGTATCGGCAGTCTGAGGCAGGGATGATACGATACAAGACGATCCGAGCACTTGCTCAAGACACAACTTGCATCGCCTTAGAGGCATGAGAGGAAAGGGGTCTGCACCGTGTTGGCACAGACCCCTTGGTGTTGTTGGCTCCGCGACAAGGCAGAGGAGTCGACCGGAACCGAGCCTTACTGCCCGGCGCCGATCAACTCGATCTCGGCGATCTGCATACTGTTGGCCGAAGCGGGGTCGCGAACAGCCGTGAACAGCACCTGATAGTGCGTGTATGCCACCGCGTTCTCGAACTCGATCGGTGTCTCGTTCTTGGTGTAGCGAGGCCAGGCCGTCGCTTGAGCGAAGTCCGGCACGTCCCCACTGGCAATCAGCGTGTATGGCCCGTCAATGGTCGTGTTGGAGCCATACAACTCGAACGCCACCGGGTCACGCTCCGGTGCATCATTGGCCGTCGTCAGTGTGAGTCCGGTCACGATCGTCGCACCCACCAATGGAGTGACCTGAATGCCGCTCGGCTCTGTCACGCCCTTGAAGTGCAGAAACTTGGTATTGACGTCGTCGTCGATCGCCAGGGCCGGATACTCAGCCGCCGGCCAATCGTCGTCGTTCGGAACGCCCTGCACGGCATCACCGGCCCCTGTGACGTCGGGCGAACTGGTGTCTAACACCTCGGGGTACAAGCCGATGTCGTCGATATACAGGATGCCCTTGGCCCCCGCCCCTTCGATGCCGATGATCAGGGTGCGAACGCTGCTCACGTTGCCGGCCTTGGACAAATCGATACTCCACAGTTGCCAGGATGGGCGAACGAGGTTGATCGAGGGACCATCGTAAAGGATCTTCGTGTTGTTGATCTTGACGTACAGTTGCCCGGTGTTGCCTTCGGCGCCGTAGAAGTATATCGACAGACTCTTGATGCCGTTCGTCGCCCAGTTCCCAGACAGCGAGAGCTCTGCCTCGGCGAAGGCAAAACCGCTGTTGTCGTACTCGAACGGCATGGACTGGCGACCGCCATGGACAATCGTCTGCTCCGCGAAGGGAGCGTCGAAGTAGCCAACGGTTGAACCGTTGTCGTTGACCCAGCCATCGATCCACGTGTCGAAAATCGTGGTGTGGGCATCGATGTCGTCGTTGTAGCTCTCGAAGTCGTCCACGATCACGTATTCCTGCGTGGCAAAGGTCCAAACGGGACCTGCCCAGGATTCAGTATCCTGGACCTCGTTGATCTGCCAGTAGTATGTGGTGTCGAGAATCAACTCGCTTGGGCTGTAGCTACTTGAGTCGACTGTGTCGACCAAAGGCAGCGTTTCGGAATCGGTGCCAAAATATACTTCATGCGAGACGGCATCGCGGCCGGACCTCCAATCCAACCCGCTGTCCACGCTGACATCCGTGGCGCCATCGGCCGGTTGCGGCTCCCGGGCCTGCGCCGGGATGTACATAAAGCGGACTTCAGCCAGCCCGTACTGTTGTAGCATCCCCCACCCACTGTTGATGGTCATTCGGACGTATTTGGCGGCCACGCCCTCGAGGGGAATCGTAGTGTTGGCCGTGTACGTCGGCTTGGCCGTAGCCTGGTTCAACTGCACGTCTCCCAGGACGGTCCAATCCGTTCCGTTCTCAGAGTACTCGACGGTCACATCTTTGAGTCCAAAGCCCAGAATCAGCTCGAACTGCTCGTTGTAGTTCCAGACGAGCATCTCATGGAGCTTGTAGACGCCGTCGAATTCCCACTGGATCCAAATAGGGTCTTCACCAGCCGGCAATCCGACCCACATGTCCCCACTGGCGATGGAATGCTCATCGTTGGCATTGAGGCCCGAACCGTTGACGGTATTCTGCGGCCCGGATCGATCATCCGATGCGGCGTTGCTCGTGGCGACGATGTTCGAAACCGGATAGGCGAAGGGTTCGGCCGTAAAAGTCCAGACGTCTCCTTTGAAGATCGTGTAATCAGGCGCTCCGTTGACCTCGTCGATGCGCCAATAGTAAGTCGTGTTGAAATCGAGAATGCCGGGCGGGTCAAACGTGGTCCCGGTCTGGCCCTGACTGAGCAGCACGCCCAGTGGATTGGCTCGGCTGGCGGCATTGACGTCATCAAACGACGTCCCGAAGTACACATCGTGCGTGACGGCAGAGTCGCCCGCCGTCCAGCTCAATACAACGTCACGTGGGACGTCCGTGGCCCCACCTTCCGGCTCCGGACCAATCGCCGTTCCCAGCGCTTCGGCGTATTCCGCCACGCGCATCAGGTCATCGACACTGTAGACGTTTCCGCGATCCCACAACCGAACGAAGCCACGGAAGGTATCGCCATCCACATAGTGGGCGACCCAGGCCGGAGCGTTCCCATTGGCATCGGAGGCCAGAATCGTGAAGTTGTCGATCGGGCTGGCAGCCGCCGGACGGACCGAAGCCCAGGCTTCCGTCAGCCCCCATTTCGCTCCCTCGTCAGTGATGGTCACCATGCCGCCGACGTCCCAAGTCCCGCCGGCCGCGTTGAATCCCAGGATGCCCTGGGAGCCCCCGGTCCCCCAGTTCGTCTCGCCACCGCCGGGATTGCCCTGGTTGTAGAATGGGATGTCACCGTAAAACACGACCTTGCCGCCGGCATCGAGATACTTGCGTAACGTGCAGTCGGCCGTGTTTGTCTCCAGAACTGTCTCAGGGCCGACATCCATACAGAAGACCACGACGCTCAGTCTCCGGTCGGCAATACGCGCATCCATCCAGGTCTTGAGTTCGTCGGCATTGACGATGGTGTAGCCGGCCGCCTCGAGCGCATCCCGTATCGTGGTGGTATCGGCCAGAGCAATCCAGTGCGTCGGGTAGTTCTCGTCCCAATAAGCGACCCGATTGTATGGGCTGCTGGCGGCTTGAAGCGCCGCCGACCCCAGGAGCAAGAGAATACCGCAGCAAACCAGCTTCTTACACATGATTGTCCTCCTTCGAAAAAGACCAAACATGGCGTGCCTTGGACACATGCCGCGACACGGCGCCTTAGAGGGCGGACGGGACATCACGGTCAGGTGCATGGTTTCACCCGCTCAGACCCATCCCGTCTCTTCCTGCTCAGGAATCATTATGGGAGTCGGACACCTCCTTCCCGCTTGGCGGTAGGCTCTGCGTGTTCCGGGTGGATTGGAGGCACCTCGCGTGCAAAGGGATTGCGCCCTGCCCCCTGTTTTCGCCCCTCGCTGATGCCCCTTCCGATACGCACAATGCCAGCTTTCCGACACTGACGTGACAGGCACACGTAGATGAACGGCACCGAACCGTCGCATACCTTGGCGTCACAGTAAGCCTGTGACAATAACACTCCACACTATCCTATTTGTACCACTCAGGCGTCCCCAAAGCAATAGCGTTTTCCTCACCGGCGGCACTTTTCAGTCGACGTGGAACGGCCATGCCCTGTCTCCGTAGTCCCCACTGGCGGGACACAGCCTGGAAATCCGGGTTACCGATTCGGGGGCATCCGGACTAACGTTCGGAAATCGGCACCCGTTGGATTCTGGAAGACGCGCAGCTCGAATTCCGGAATGATCGCCAGAATGTGGTCGAAGATGTCGGCTTGAATGGCTTCGTAGTTGGCCCAGACCTGATCGCTGCTAAAGACGTAGATCTCGATGGGCAGCCCTGTCTCGGTGGGCTGGAGATGGCGAACCAGAAATGTCATGCCTCGATGGACGTGCGGATGGTGGCGGAGATAGGCCGCCACATAAGCGCGGAACGTTCCCAGATTGGTCAGGTGACGTCCGTTGATCAGATCGGATTCATCCACGCCTGCCGTGCGGTTGTGTTCAGACACCTCGTCGAGCTTCTTCTCAACGTATTCGCTGATATACTTGATCTTCTTGAACTTCTCCAGCATCGGAGCCGTGCAGAACTTGACGCTGGTCATGTCAATTCGGATCGAGCGTTTGATCCGCCGTCCGCCCGATTCCGACATGCCTCGCCAGTTCTTGAAATAGTCGGAGATCAGCGCATACGTCGGGATCGTGGTGATCGTCTTGTCCCAGTTCTGCACCTTGACCGTGGTCAGCGTCAGATCGATCACGTCTCCGTCGGCGCCGTATTTGGGCATCTCGATCCAGTCGCCGATGTGAAGCATCTGGTTGGTCGAGAGCTGAATGCCCGCGACCAGGCCCAGAATCGAATCCTTGAAGATCAACATGAGGACCGCCGTCATGGCCCCGAGCCCGCCAAGCAGGAGATTCGGAGATCTGCCCATGATCGTCGAGACGACGATGATGCCAACCACGGCATAGAGAACAATCTTCGCGGCCTGAACGAAACCTCGAATGGGTCGCTGGCGGGCCATGTCGAAGGTGCGATAGATGTCCACCAGCGCATTGAGCAGAGCGTCCAGAACGAGCAGGCCGATGATCGTCATATACACGACGGCCGCACGCCGGGTCGTGGATATGGCCCCCGGATGCCCTTGGGCCACGAAGGGGGCCAAAGCATAGACAATCAGGGCCGGCGCCAGATGGGAAAGGCGGTTGAAGACGCCACGATGGGCCAGCATATCGTCCCAGACGGTCTTCGTACGCTGGACAAGTTTCTTGATAGCCCGCAACAGCAGACGTTTGGCGATCAGATTGGCCACGTAGGCCGCGACGATTGCCAGCGCCGCCGCCAGAATGCGTGCGATCACCAGAGCTGCTCCTTCCCCGAGCCCTAATCGCATCAACCAGCCTGTCAACTGCTCCATAGCTGTGTCACTCCTGACAATGATCGTACATCGAGAATCGGTCCTTGCCTCAGCTCAGCCACAATCTCAAAGGAGACCGCGACAGCAGCGGGCGAGATGGATTCAGATCCCTCACTGGCCCGGAGGCAGGAGGTTCTTGTCGTCGCCTCCGATCAGGTGGGGTAGCCCCTCTTCGAGTTCCATCTGCTCGGTCAGCTCGCGCGAGAGTTCGGTCAGGAAGCGGCTGGGTTTCATCATAACGAGATTGCCGCCTCGGTTGCGGTAGATCTCGGGCACGATCAGATAGAGTTCGTCCCTCGCTCGCGTCACTGCGACATGGAAGACGCGTCTCTCTTCTTCGAGTTCCTCCTTGCGATTCATCGCCATGTCCGATGGAAATCGCCCGTCGGAGAGCCAAGGGATGAACACGATGGGCCATTCGAGTCCCTTGGCCTGGTGCACAGTGCTGAGGATGACGAACTCCTGCTCGTCCGGCCCCGCCACGACGTTCTCGCCTGAGAACTCCCCCGCCAGCGCCACGTCGGCGAGAAAAGCCTCGACGTTCTTGTATTGCGACGCGAAGTTCGCCAGCCCGTTGACGTCTTCCTTGCGCAGCGACGCACCATCATAGTGCGAGACGAGATAATCCTCATACGATCGCTTCAGCACGAGGTCGATGATCTCGGCGGGAGAATCGATCTCGCTGGCGTCCTTGATCAGGGTCGCGAAATCCTCGTAAAAAGGTCTGGCACTGGTTGGCAGCAGACTGGCCGTCTCGACCGTGAAGACTTCCTTGACCGGATCGGCCGAGTCACTGATGTGCCTCCAGACACGCCGTGACAAGGCGCTGCCGACACGGGGCAGCATCTTGAGCAGTCGCAGCCAGGCCAGCTCATCCGTCGGGTTCTGCATGACCCGCAGGTAACAGAGGATGTCTTTCATGTGGGCCTGCTCGAAGAATCGCAGGCCGCCCCGGATATGGAACGGGATGTTGCGCCGTTGGAACTCGAGTTGGATTTCCAGAGAGTGCCAGTGGCTACGATACAGCACCGCGATATCGTTGAGATTGCGTCCTTCGTCGAGCAGGTGCAGCACGTATTCGGCGATGAATCGTGACTGAGTGTAGTGGTCGTGACACGGCACGATGGCCGGCTTGAGCCCCGATGATGCGGATCGCCTGGAGGTTCTTGGGCAGCCGACGGGCATTCTGCGCGATACTCGCGTTGGCCAGCGTCAGGATCTCGGGTACAGATCGATAGTTCGTCTCGAGCTTGTACTCCCGGGCATTGGGATAGCGATCCT
This sequence comes from uncultured Phycisphaerae bacterium, assembly GCA_963726475.1. Classification (GTDB taxonomy): domain Bacteria; phylum Planctomycetota; class Phycisphaerae; order Sedimentisphaerales; family Anaerobacaceae; genus Anaerobaca. Next base: position 21,120 of record CAVSCO010000109.1, read on the forward strand.
TGAAAGTGATGATATTCTCGAAATTCGCGCCGCGAAAGCTGTAGATCGACTGCGAATCATCACCCACCACGGTCAGGTTGCGATGCTTCGAGGCCAGCAGGTCGATGATCGCGCCCTGGATCTTGTTGGTGTCCTGGTACTCGTCGACAAGGATGTGCAGGAACTGGTTCGCCAGCGCGTTACGCACATCCTCATGCTCAGCCATTAGCCGCAGCCAGGCGCTAAGCAGATCGTCGAAGTCCAGCAATTGTCTCAGACGTTTCTTCTCGGTGTAGAGCGTCAGCACCTTCTCAACACCCGCGATCTCCTCGACAAACATCGGATAGCGTCGACTCAAGACCTCGTCCAGCGGCTCTAGTGTGTTCTGGATGAAGCTGGAGACCGCGGCCAGTACCGCCTTCTGAGGAAAACGCTTCTGGCGAATGTCGATGCCCGCTTCGTCGACGCAGGAGGCGAGCAGATCGCGCGCATCTTCTCGATCGAGGATTGTGAAGTCGGGTGAAATGCCCAGCAGCTTGCCGTGAATGCGGAGGATTCGGTTGGCGATGTGGTGGAAGGTGCCACCCCATATCTCGCGGGTCTTCTGCTTGACCAACACTTCGACCCTGCTAAGCATCTCCCGGGCGGCTCGGTTGGTGAACGTCACCAGCAGGACACGCGAGGGATCGATGCCGTGATGGATCAGCCAGGCCAGCCGATAGGTCAACGCCCGGGTCTTTCCACTGCCCGCCCCGGCCACCACCAGCATCGGTCCGCCTGGTGCCGTCGCGACTGCCAACTGTTCTGGATTCAGGTCGCCGGAGAAATCGATATCCCCGGCTGCCGTTCGAGATTTGAGCGTAAACTTCCTGGCCATCCTACTCCGATTGCCTTATCTGCGTCGCATGTCCACATGGCTTTGTGCCCAGATCCCACCCTACCACAAATCGGCAAAGCTGTCATTCGCCATTACGCAGACTATGCGGTCGCGGCTGGCAACCCGCGTGGTATGAAGCTGGATCGAGGAGGCCCGAAATGTAGATCAGACCGACATGCGTGCCGGGCCGGCGCAAAGACGGTCGATATCACGGGCCACGATCTCGGCAACGAGCTGCTGTAACTGGGCCACATCCTGGGCCGGTGGTTCGACGGCCCGTTCGGCTCGCATCGCCACCACAGGCGACTGCTGGACCTCGCGACGTTCAACTTGGGCAGTGCTCCCGGGCCCCTTGCGTTGCGGCGCCGTCATCCGGCGCTGCTCGGCCAGGATCTTCTCCCCCAAATCGAGTGTTGGAATGTGCCTGGCCAGCTCATCGGTTGGACTCGCGTCGTGCGCTTCGCTCGTGACCGTGGCTCGGCCTTCGGGCCGTTTCCAGGGCTGGATACGAGGTCTGGCGGAATCACTCCGTGCTACGCCGGGTTCGTCCGCGATCCCTTCGTCATCGAACGGTGGAATCACATCCATCGCCCGCAGCACTCTTTCCACATTGCCTCTCATCTTCTTGTTGCCGGTTTCACTCACGATGCGAACTACCTCCTCGCACAAGCCACCGTAGCGGACCCGCCGCCACCGCTCAAACCTGTCGTCTTAACCGATGCGGCGCAGTCTGACCGCCTTGATATCACACGCTCTCTTGCCTGGGATGTCTGTTGCCCTGAGCACCAATCGCATCTGCCCAGGCCTCAATCGCAACCCGCCCAAAGTCAGAGGGGCCCAACGCTTCTCATACACCTCGCCTCGCGGCACACGATCGGGACTGGGAATAGGCTCAGGGTCGTGCGCTTTGCGGACCGTGGCCTCGACAGCGCTTCCCCCGATCTCAACCCGCACTTTCGCCCCGAGATTCTCCTGGTCGCAGGTATACATCACCGTCACTTCGAACTGGCCGGGTTCGACCACCTTCACGGGCCACCATGCGTACGCTTTCGTATCCGTCCAGTTCGTGATCCAGTCGTTGGCCCAGCCCGAGGCGCCGACGTAACTGATGCCCTCCCGAGGCGCCGGTTCGAGGAACGCCTCATGCGCAGGCAGCGTGACGGTGGGCCAATCGGCATAACCGACATGGGTCGGGATCGGTTCGAATCCTGCTTTCGTGACCTCAGCCAGCTTGGATTCGAATGCATCGCGCAACCGCACCAAGACTTCAGAGTTCTCTCTCGCGACGTCTCGCTGCTGGCCCGGATCGGCCATCATGTCATACAGTTGCCACTGACGAGATCTGTTGACCGCCCGCCATCGCTGGGTCCTGGCCGCACCGCGAATGTTGTCTATACTCCCGCCCGGAGTCCGGAACGTGAACAGTGTCCGATCCGGCCAGTTGACATCCTGCCCGGTTAGAAGCGGCGCCAGGCTCATACCATCCAGAGGCAGCGTTTCGGGCATCGACAGTCCGCAAAGCTCCATGATCGTAGGGAACAGGTCGATATGGGCCGCGATCCGCCCGATTTCCGTTCCCGGCTCGATGTGTCCAGGCCATCGAACGAAGAGCGGGACGCGGACACCGCCTTCGTCGACGCTGCCCTTGCGGCCTCTCATCCCTCCATTGAACCGGTCGGAATTCGGACCATTGTCGGTGAGGAACAGGATGATCGTGTTGTCCCGCAGGTTCAATTCATCCAACCGACGGAGAATGCGATCGATGTTGTCGTCGAGATTTTCACACATGCCGTAGATGCAGGCCAACTGGTCGCCCAGGCCCTGTGCCTTGTACTTGTCGAAATACCGATCCGGCACCTGAAAGGGTCCATGCGGAGCGTTGTACGGCACGTAGCAGAAGAAGGGTTCGTTTCGATGCTCTTCAATGAACTCGATCGCCGCATCGGTCAGCACATCCGTAATGAAACCCTTCGTCCGGATCGGACGGCCGTTGCGTTCCAGGGCCGTATCGAAGTAGTTGTTCCAGTGCCCCGCACAGAAGCCCAGGAATTCATCGAATCCCTGGCCATTCGGATGGTGCGGGTAATGCGCGCCGTTGTGCCACTTGCCAAAACACCCTGTGGCGTAGCCCGCCTGCTTAAGAGCTTCGGCAACGGTCACTTCTTCACTTCGCGTCGTTTCGTATCCACGCGTAACGCCATGCGTCCCGGTCTGCAGGTGATAGCGTCCCGTGAGCAGACTCGCGCGGGTTGGCGCCACACCGGGCAGACGAAGAACCGGTCGAACCGCGCCGATTCGGACGCCAGTCTGTCCAGCACGGGGGTATCGATCTTCTCGTTGCCATGAGAACGCACGTCGCCCCAGCCCTGGTCGTCGGTCATGATCAGCACAACATTGGGATGCCGTGTGGATGCGGCGCCGCACGCGCACTCAAGCACCTTAGTCCGGCCACCGAAGTGGCAGCCAGAGTTGCCGATTTCAGGAATTGTCTACGGCTTTGATGCGGCACGGTCGTTCCTTCGATGTATCCGCGACGAACTGAAACTCAGGCGGAGGCCGGCCCCAGTGAGTACTGCGTGAACCGGCTCAGGTCCAGATCGCGAATCAGCGTGTTGACCTCCTCGACGCTGACAGCTTTCGTGGCCTCCACATCCTCTTCGACGGGGCGATACTGCCCGAGATACATCCAGTTGAAACCCAAATCGACCAAGCGTCCCATGGGCAGCTCATTCTTGATCACCAAGGCGCTGAGAACCTTGTTCTTGGCCTTGGTCAGTTCCTCCTCGGAAACCCCGTCACGAAGCAAGTCCTGGAAGATGCTACCGACGATCTCCATGACTTTCGGAGCACCGGCGCTGCTGCATCGCAAATAGTTATAGAAGATGCCCGTTCCGTCCATCGGCCCGAAGTGCATCGACGCCGCCTCGGCAATGGCCTTGTCCACGAGCTCCCAGTAGAAGCGGGAACCGAAATCATCTCCCACGATCAGCGACAGCAGAGAAGCGGCAAACCGCCTCGGGTCCTGGGCCGAGACCCCGGTGTGAACCAGGCAGATGTGTTCACGGTTCAGGCTCGACTTGCCCAGACGCTCCGTCGTTCTCGTGCCCTCGAAATCGCTCAACTGACGATCTACGGTCTGTGGCTGCCAGTCGCCACACCGCGACTCCACCGTCGCACAGAACCGGTCCCAGTCGAAATTCCCGGCACAGGCAACGACGATGTTGTTCGGCGCGTAGCGTTGCGAGAAATATTGGCGCATCTGCTGAGCCGTCATGGCATCGATGCTGGCCGTCGTTCCGAGCACGCTGTTGCCACAAGGGTGCGAACCATAGTGCAGCGTCCGGCACCGGTCGATGACATCGAACGTGGGCGTGTCCTCGTACATCGCGATCTCTTCTTTGATCACGTTCTTTTCCATGTCGAAGTCGTCGTCACGCAATGCCGGGCGTATCAACTCGGCCCACAACTCCGTGATCTCCAGGAGATATTCCGGCAGCACCGAAGCGTAGTAGACCGTGTTCTCTTCACTCGTGAAGGCGTTGAATTGCGCGCCTCGCCGGTCGAACGCCTCGTTGACCTCCTGGGGCCCGAGTGAATCCGTCCCTTTGAACAACATGTGTTCCAGGAAGTGCGAAACTCCGTTGACCTCGGGCGTCTCATCACGCGACCCCGTCCGGACGAAGAATCCGACGGCGGCCGACTTGGCCGACGGGTTGACTTCTCCGATCAGGACCAAGCCATTCGATAGCTTCTTCTGCTCAAATCGCATAGGCTTACTCGACACGAACCTCCCTGGGGCCGATGGTAACGATCGTGAAGTCCTCGAACGGTTTTCGCTTCAAGGATCCGACGATCGAATCGACCGTGGTGGCCTCGATTCTCTCCTTGATCTCGTCCAGACTCCGCACCCGGCCCAGCATATAGTAGTCACTGCCAATCGCTCCGGCTCGACTTCCAGACGACTCACTCTGCATAATCAGCGAACTCTTGAGCCCCACCTTCGCCCGCTCCAACTCCTCCTCGCTGATCCCCTCAGCCAGGCGTCTGAACTCGGCGATGGTCACGTCGAGAGTCTCCTGCGCCTTGTCCGGCGTGGTGCCTGCATAGCACATCACCCCGGCCGCGTCTTTCAGACTGTGATACCGCGCTCCGATCGCATAGCAGAGCCCGCGTTTCTCTCGGACCTCCGTGAACAAGCGGGCGCTCATGCCACCGGACAAGATTGACGCCGCGACGCGAACGTTGTAGTAGTCCTCGTCGGTGAAGGGAACGGCATCGGTCATCACACCGATATGAACCTGCGAGCCTTCGTTCGGAATGTGGGTATACTTCCCATCGCGGGTCCCGACCGAAACAGCCTCGGACGGTGAGCTTCTGGCAGCTACCGAAGAGAGCATCCATCTGCTCCACAACCGCGTCGAAATCATACTTGCCCGCCACCGTGAAGATCGTCTGCCCCATGTCGAATCGCGTCTTGACGATCTCCCGCGTCCCCTCGGCCGTGAGACGCTCCAGGTCCGCGATCTCACCCGTGGTGCTGCGTCCCAATGGCGTCGGATAAAAACGCTTGCGCAGTTCAAGCATGACCTTCTGTCGAGGCTCATCGTCGAGCGCAAGAACGCCCTCCAGTGCCAGTTGTCTGGCCGGCGCGAACTCCTCGTCTCTAAGCTGGGCTCGCAGAAGGGCATCAGCGTGCAACGTCAACGCCTCGGCCAGATTGCTCGATTCCAGTGCCGCACCGACCGAAAGGTGGGAACTGCCAATCGAATCCGATCGATGCAGGCCCAACCCATCCAGCGCGTCGCCAAACTCTCGATTGCTCCGAGTGCCTGCCCCGCGGAAGATCCAGTCGGAAATGACATTGGCCGCACCGCAGGCCCCTTCGGGCATCAAAGCGGCGCCGGCCGGCAGAAAGAAATCAAACGCCACCGACTCGACCCCGCCCATGGGCTCGCCCAGCAGCACCATGCCGTTGCTCAATATGTGTTTATCCGTCTTCTGCTCCATGCACTATCCTCAAGCGTTCACAAAAGAACGCGGATTCTACAGCCAAGCACCTGCCCTTTCAACTCCGCATCCGAATCTTCGGTCTAACACTACATCGGTGTGACCGTACCCGCCTCGAAATCACGGTCCGAAATCTCTGCCAAAGCCGGAGAGTTGAGCCTGGTCTATTCCCCCGTTGCGGGAAACAATCGCCCATATACGGCCAACAGAACCCGCTCGGCCGATGCTTCCTCCGGCTGCACTATGCCGCAGCAGGCTCCTCCTCGAACTCGTCGAAGCGAACACTGATTTTCTTGCTGACGCCCTGCATTTGCATGGTGACGCCGAACAGCACGTCGGCAATGCTCATCGTCCGTTTGGTGTGCGTGATGACGATGAACTGGCTCTCCTTCTGGAATTCACGTAACAGCATCGTGAAACGCTCCGTGTTGGCCTCATCCAGAGCGGCGTCGACTTCGTCCAGGAAGCAGAACGGTGACGGCTTGCTGCGGAACACCGAGAACAACAGCGCCAGGGCCGTCATGGACTTCTCACCACCGCTGAGCAGCGAGATGCTGCGCGTCTCCTTGCCCGGCGGTTTGGCGATAACCTCGATGCCGGCCTCCAGCACATCGTCGGCGTCCTCCAGCACGATGTCGGCCTTGCCCCCACCAAAGAGCTTGCGGAAGATCTGCTGGAAGTTGATGCGGATCTGATCGAAGGTCTCGACGAACTTCTCCCGGCTCTGCTTGTTGAGCCGGTTGATGAGCTGCTGCAACTGCCCCTTGCTCTCGTTGAGGTCCTCCACCTGGCCGGCCAGGAACGTATGCCGCTCCTCAAGCGTGCTTTGCTCCTCGATGGCATCGAGGTTCACGTTGCCGAGCCGTTCGATCTTGCCCCGCAGTTCGTTGATCTCGGTCTTGACCTGCTCCCAGTTCACATCGCCGGTCGTCCGCTCGTCAAAGACCTCAGCCAGCTCAATCTGTAGCTCGTCACGAACACGCTCGACGAGGTCCTGCTGCCGGACTTCCAACTGACCGATCTGGATGCGAATCTCGCCAATGGCATGTTCAACTTCTTCCTTCTGCGCCGGGTGGTTCGCACGGCCTCTTCTTTACGCTTCTGCTCGGAAGCCAGTCCTTCCAACTCCTCCTGCAACTGGCGATTGTCGCGCTGATGCGACTCCTTCTCCACGAAGAGCTCAGAGACGTGCGACTCACACTCAAGAATATCCCGCTGCGATTCGGCCATTTGCTCGGCGCACGCCTGCACGTCCCGCTCGGCCGTGGCAAATGTCTTATGGTTCGTCTCGATCTGGCTCTCAAGACTCTCGATGATCTGCTTGAGCCCTCGCTGCTGCTCGATCACCTGGCCCAACTGAACCTTCAGTTCCGTCAGCTCCTGAAGCCGGCTTTGCTGCTGTTCACGAAGCTCGTCGTACATGGCCTCCAGCTCGCGAATGTGTGCCGCCCGCTGGTTGTTGACGGCCTCCAGTTCCGTCAGACGCTGCTTCGAATCGTACTCCTTCTGTACCGACTGGGCAATTTCCTCTTCCAGCGATCCCAGTTCGCTGGCGATCAGCGGCTCCTCCTCTTTGAGACGCTTGATGTCCTGCTCGAAGTGAGCCAGCTTCGAATTGACCTGCGTCTTCTCGGTATTGGCCTCGTAGATGGCGGTACGCAGGTCCTTGCAAAGCTTCTGGAGATGGGCCTTGGTCTGCGTGTTCCTCTGGATTCGGCCCTCCAACTGGGCAATCTCCGTATTGATCCCGTCGATCGTCTTTTCGAGTTGGTCGATTCGGCTTCGCCTTGAAATCAACCCGGCCGCCTTACCCAAGGGGCCCAGACGGAACAGCCCCTCGGCGCTAAGACATTCACCAGCCATGGTGACAAAAGAATAGCCTCTCCGCAGGTAGCGAGACAATTGCCTCGCGACATCCAAAGACTCCACGAGGATCGTCTTGCCCAACAACTTCCAGGCCAGAGGTGCATAGCGTCCTTCATACGAAACGAATTCGACGAGCCTTCCTCTGACGCCGGCGTATCCCGAGAAATCCGTATCGTCAACGAACGAGTCCAACCGATCGAGACAACAGAAATGCACTCGGCCCGCCAACTTCTCAAGCGTTTCGGTGTCCTCAAACAGCTTCTGGGCGTCCCTGATCAACAACACATCGGTCAGCCCTTCCAGTGCCGCTTCGACCGCCGTCGCGTGCTCTACATCGGTCTTGATCTTCTCGGCCAGAATGCCATCGATGTAATCGATCTTGCGATTCTCGTCGGCCTGGAGGTCGAGAATGCCCTTGACCGCCTTGCCCAATCCTTCGTGGCGCCTCTCCATATCGGTCAGCACGGCCAATTCACTGCTCAGGGCACTGCGTGACTCCTTGTTGCTCGCCAACTGCTTGCTCTCTTCGATGATCTGGGCTTCCGCTTCCTCGATCTTCTGGCGTTTCGATTCCAGGTTCTCCTCGAGTTCGGCCAGCACTCGGGTGATATCCGCCAGGCGAGCATTGTGCTGAGCCCGGTCGGTCAGCAGGCGTTCGAGTTCCGCTTTCGCCGTCTCCGCTCGGCCTGCCAGGCGGTTGCGCTGATTCGACAGGTTGTCACGATAGTTGGAAAGGCTCTGAATCTCGTTATGAAGCTGAGCCGTCCGGCGCACGATGTCGATAATCCCGGACTTCTCGTCGTCCAGTTCCGCCTCCAGTGACGCCAGTTGCGCGTCGGCCTCTTCCGTAATTGCCTGGATCTCGCGGATTCCCTCACTGCGCTGCTGCACCGTGCCGTCACAGCCATTGAGCTCTTCACGGTGGCGGACCAGGTCACGCGTGACCACCTCGGCCTGCCCGCGAAGACGCTCGATCTCCCCCGCGGCCGTCGTCTTTCGCCCGCTCAGTTCCTCGATGCGCGTCCGCAGGAAGTCGATCCGCTGAAGCTTCTGATCGATCTTGCTCTGGATGGCGACCAGCGTGTTGCCCGTTTCGCTGAGCTTGTGTTCGGTTTCGATGACGGCGTTGCCCAGGCGATTGACTTCGGCTTCGGCACCGGCCTCTTGGGCCGCGACCGAGGAAAACCGCTCGCTCGCCTCCTGAAGCGACTGCTTCTTTTCGTCGAGCTGCTCCTTATTCCGGCCATATTCCACAAGCGAGTAGTTGACCTGCAGCTCTTTGAGCCGCGAAGTGTATTCGAGGTAGTTGCGCGCCTTGCCCGCCTGAAGCTTGACGCTCCGCAGCCGTTTCGCCACTTCCTCAAGGATGTCCGCCAGTCGAAGCAGATTCTGCTCAGTCCGTTCAAGCTTGCGCAGGGCTTCTTTCTTATGCGCTTTGTACTTGCTGATGCCGGCGGCTTCCTCGAACACGATGCGTCGATCCGACTTCGAGGCTCCCACCAACTGCTCGATCTGCCCCTGTTCGATGATCGAATAGCCCCGGTTTCCAACACCGGTATCCATGAACAGCTCGCGGATGTCTTTCAGCCGGCAGATCTTGTTATTGATCCGATACTCACTCTCTCCACTGCGGTAGATCCGCCTGGACACCTGGACCTGTTCCGTGTCGATCGGCAGGCGCCCGCTGGCCTCTCCTCCCGGGTTCGAAATCACCAGGACCACTTCGGCCGATCCCGAGGCCTTGCGGCTGCCACTACCGCTGAAGATCACGTCGGCCATTTGATCGCTGCGCAAGCTCTTGAGCTTCTGCTCGCCCAGAACCCACTTGACCGCATCCACGACGTTGCTCTTACCGCAACCGTTCGGCCCGACAATAGCCGTAATAGAAGCCTCGAAATTGAAATCCGTGCGATCGGCGAAGCTTTTGAATCCGTCCAGTATGATCTTCTCAAGTCGCATATTCCATCCGGTATTCGACTGTTTTCTGCAAAGACAACCATCGCGAGCCCGACGATTTATCGGACAGCATGTTTTGATGTTATCGGCCCGACACGGGCTATTCCTTGACTATTCGGCCGATTTTTGGGAGGGGACCGGCCCAAAACTCCGCCGTGACGGCCGCCTTGGTGCATAACTGTTCCAGGACGGCTGTCACTTCTGTGTACGGGGCACCGAGGCCGGTAAGCTGACCGTCAGCCGTTCGCTGTCGTTCAGCCCCGAGGACCCGGACAATCTCGCTGATGGAGAAGTCTGTCCGAACGGTTCCGATCGCCCGCGGACGTGACGGATCCTTCCGCGTCACAGACACGTAGCCTTGCTCGGCCAGCGAGTTGACCATCACGGTCCCATTCGCCGCCTCGACGAAGATGTCATCGTGACAGGCCAGCGGGACGCCAAAAAGCACGATTCGAGGCTCCCCGCTGCGAGCGACAAAAACCGCTTTGCGGTCGGTCTGCACGATAGATTCGAGATAGAAGCTCCGCCCAATGAGCTCCCGCCTTACGGCGATGTCATTCACACGTCGCAAGGCCTCGTAGGCGGCCAGGACGACGCGGACATCCGGGTCTCGAAGCAGCCGCCTGGCGAGTGACACGGCATCGTTTCGTCGTGCGCCCGACATCATGGCATCCAGGGCGTCCAGGCGATACACGGAGTCCTCGTCCAGAGCGATCGTCCGCAGCGGTCCGATCGCGGCGTCATCCTGAAGGTATAACGCGCACCTGGCGGCTCGAAGTCGAACCTCTTCATCCGGGGCCTCGAACAAGGGCCGCAACCGCGACAGACTTTCGCGCCCCACAGCTTCCAACGCGATCTCAAAGGGCTCCTTGTCCTCGGACGTGACCAATTCCCTGGTCAAGGTGTCGATTCGCGTCGCCGTCAATTCAGGGGATTCAGCCAGGAAGGTAGCGGCCACCATCGAAACAAAGCGGATTTTACGGCCCTGATACTGCGACGGAATGATGAAGTCCACATTCGTGGGCGACACGGCTTGGGCCATGTCCTCCTGATATCGCTCGTTCAGACGGTTGCGAATGGCACTGGCCATCGCGAAATCGGACCGTCGCAGGCGAATGGTGCCCACGAAGTCGTACTGGGCTGCCGCGCCCCCGAGAACATAGCCTGTCATCGGATCGGGCTTGCTCACGGCTATCAGGTTGACAAACACAGGACCTTCGACCGCCGCCAACGTCCTGGCCGAGACGCCAAACGTGCCGGCCATCTTCAGGTCCGCCTTGTAGAGCCAGCCGCCCTGCAGCGATGTTGTATCAGAGCCGGAGACCGGAGTAACCCTCACGTCGAAGCGCTCGCCCCTGGAGCAGACCGCGGGCGCCATCGCCTCCAATCGGACAACCGCCGTATCACGGCTGTCGATCAGATCGTCGGTGTTGACTGAGCCGCTCGGCGTCTGTGCCAGGATATACTGTTTCAGGTAGGCTCGAATTCGAGCTGGGCAGGAGGGCGACCCCGTGCCCGGGAGCCCGCCGACCAGCCCATATCCCTCGAGTCCCAGGGGTTCGGGCCTGATCACGTCGCCGACTGAGCCAACTGTCAAGCCCAACTCCTCACCGATCACGGACTCCGTCTGAGTGGCGGACTGGTCCTTGGGGCCGCAACCGACCAGCATCGCCGGTATGAGCAGAAGCCCCACCCAAAACGCACGATTTCCCGCAGACATCTTCATATTCATATCGGCTGAGCTTCCCATTGTAAGATGCGAAATAGGCGCAAATTGCACGGGGCCGATACTATGGTCAAGCAGCCCCGCCGTCAAGTCTATTCGCCCGGCTTCCGGATCAGCGCGTTGAGGAATCCCAAACCGCATTCACGGGGTACGAAACCTCTGTCCAACCAACCTTCGCGCCCCGTCCGCCCTTCCATTATGGTATAATCGGGTCTCGGCATGATCGCGTGCAGGGCAACCGCTGAAAACTCGGCAAGAGACGGAATTCGGTGATGAAACACGGAATGGTAATGACAAGACTTGCAGGAATCATTGGTGTGATGCTGGCGGGCGTCTGCGCCGTCGGTGCCCAATCTGGTCCGCTTTCACCCTCATGCGGGACGCGCACGATCGCTGACCGTGCCACGTTCGAATTCTATGCCAGCCGCGAGAACTTCCCCGGAGCGATGCAGGCCCTTGAGGTGAAGTTCCTGATCACCGATGTCGATACGCCCGCGCCACAGTTGTATTTCCAGAACAGCAGGCTCTATCCCTACCACTACGACTTCGCGGTAGACTGCCTGGGCTGGACCATCGATCTGGAGACTTTCAACCTCCAGACATACTTCTCAGGGCAACGCCGGAATCTCGCCGGCAGCATCATCGCGCACGACCACTATGAACCCGATGACACCACGCACGGCATCTACACGATGGAATTCTGGCCCACCGATCCGGTATCTTTCGAGTTCGTAGAGTTGGCTTTCGACCTGATCACCCAAAACCTGCCTTTTGCCCGGGACAAGCTGTTCTACCATGCGGCCGGAGAGACCCAGCGAGTCCTCTATGACGCCGAGCGAGAGCAATATGAGGCCTCCTCCGTGGCGGTCGTCAGGACGGAGGACCTGTTCGCCGACGTCAGCTACACGGCGCTTACGACCGGGCAGTCGTACGGACGACTGAGGATTGTCTCGGGCCCGGAAACCGTATCGGCTCGCGATATCGTGATCTATCGAACGATCCCCAACACGCTTTCGCACGTCGCGGGGATCATCACGGAAATCCCCCAGACTCCCCTGTCTCACATCAACGTGAAGGCCAAGCAGAACGACACCCCCAACGCCTATATCCGCGAGGCGGCCACGCGGCCTGAGGTCCTGGCCCTGGCCGACAAGTATGTCCATTTCGTTGTCGAACCCGACCGCTATACGCTCCGAGAGGCATCTCAGGCAGAAGTCGATGCGTTCCTGGATTCCATTCGGCCGGCCGAACCACAGATACCGCCCAGAAAGCTTGACATCAGGGAAATCACCCCTCTGGCGGAGATTGGGTTCGCCGATTCCAACAGCTACGGGGCCAAGGCCGCGAATGTCGCAGAACTGGGCAAATTCCTTCCTTCCGGCATGGTTCCGGACGGCTTCGCGGTGCCGTTCTACTTCTACGATGAGTTCATGAAGCTCAATGGATTCTACGACATGGCGACCACGATGATGGCCGATCCAGATTTCCAGAACGATCCGCAAATCCGTGAGGCCAGGCTTTCAACCTTCCGCAGGACGATTCGCAACGGCGCGATGCCAGCCTGGATGCTGGACGCCCTCGAAGCGATGCACGAGTCCTTCGAGGCAGGCACCTCGCTGCGATGCCGTTCCAGCACGAACAACGAGGACCTGCCCGACTTCAATGGTGCCGGCTTATACGAATCCTACACGCACCATCCGGACGAAGGCCACATCGCCAAGAGCATCAAGCAGGTCTGGGCCAGCCTCTGGACCTATCGGGCATTTGAAGAACGCGATTTCTATCGCATCGACCATCTTCAGGCCGCCATGGGGGTGCTCGTCCATCCCAACTACGAGAACGAACAAGCCAACGGCGTGGCCGTGACGAAGAACATCTACGATGTCAACTGGCGAGGGTACTATGTCAACGTGCAGGTGGGCGAAGACCTGGTCACCAATCCAGAGGCCAATTCGATCCCGGACGAATTCCTGGTGGCCGACCTGGCGGGCGTTGAGCGATACGAGATCCAGTACGTGCGCCATTCGAATCTCCTGCCGGACGGGGGCTCGATTCTGACCAAAGAGCAGATTTTTGAGCTGGCCGACATGATGCGTCTGATCAACCTGCACTTCAGCACGCTCTACGGAATCCACCCGGCAAACAAGCACTTCGCCATGGATATCGAGTTCAAGATCACCGCCGATGGGAGGCTGAACATCAAGCAGGCCAGACCTTGGATCGACTGATCTGCGGAACCGCCCGGGTAAGGCAAGAAGCCCGGCGTCAGAACCGCCGTCGGTCCTTCTCATACCCCTCGGGCTCGAACTGCAGCGTGACATGCTCGATGTCGAAACGCTCGTGGAGCATATCCTGCATCTGCCTGAGGCACTGCTGCCAGTGCTGTGTGTCGCAGCAGTCTCTCTTGAGTTGTATGTGTGCCGTCAGAACGGGAAACCCCGAGGTGACCGACCAGATATGCAGGTCGTGAACTTCGGCCACGTGATCGTTCGCCTCGATGGCCTGCTTGACCTCCTGGAAGTCAACGTGGCTTGGCGTCGAGTTAATGAGGATATTCAGCGTGCGCCGCAGAAGGCCCAGACTGCTCCACAGGATCAGAGCCCCGATGACCATGCTGGTCAGCGAGTCGATGGGCATCCAGCCCGTTGTGAGGATGACCACACCCGCGACGATCGCCCCCACAGAGCCCAGGGCGTCGGCGACCATGTGGAGAAAAGCCCCTTCCACATTGACGTTGCCCGTCCGACTGCCGGCCAACACCCATGCGCTGGCCAGGTTGGCGATCAGGCCCGCGACCGCAATCACCAACATGCCACCACCTTGTACCGCCACCGGATGGACCAGCCGTCCGACAGCCTCCCAGAGCACGAAACCCACGATCAGGATCAGGGTCGCGCCATTGAGAAAGGCGCCGACGACTTCAGCGCCGAGGAAGCCAAATGTCCGTTGGGGGGTCGCCGGCCGCTCCGCCAGGCGTGCCACGAAGATCGCCAGCCCCAATGCCAGCACATCGGTCAGCATGTGCCCCGCATCGGCCAGCAGCGCCAGGCTGCCCGTCAGGAGACCTCCTATCACCTCAATCACCAGGAAGGCCAGATTGATTCCCAGAGCCCACCAGAGTCGTCTTCGAGAGACGTCCCGCAGATGGGCTGCATGATCGTGGCCACCGTGACTATGTCCTTCGCAGTGCTTCGTTTCATTGTGCATCGAGGGGGCCCTCTGGAATCCGGTACATCGAGAGTATACGCCACAAGATTTGTCCCGTTCAGGCAACGGGCATTCGGCAGACTTCCATAACCCACGTTTTCGGGTCGAGAGAGCATTTTCTGCTTGTTGCGCTGCCATCGATGCGGTTAAATGGCCCGGGAGGTTTGGGAGAAAACAACGACGGATACAGATTTGAGGTGACCAAAAATGGCAGATCTGAAAGCGTTGGCCGAAGCAGTCATCAAGGGCGACCAGGCGACCGCAGTTAGCATCACCAAGGCGGCCCTGGGCGAGGGGATGGCCCCCAAGAGCGTCCTCGACGAGGGATTGATCGCGGGGATGGACGTGGTCGGAGACCGCTTCAAAAAGAACGAGGTCTACATTCCCGAGGTGCTGATTGCCGCCAGAGCGATGAAGATGGCCATGGAAGTACTCGAGCCGGAACTGGCCAAGGCCGGCGTGGAACCCATCGGCACACTGGTCATTGGCACTGTTCAGGGCGACCTGCACGACATCGGCAAGAACCTCGTTGCCATGATGCTCAAGGGCGCCGGTTTCGAGGTGATCGACCTCGGTGTCGACGTTTCTCCTGCGAAGTTCGTTGAAGAGGCCAAGGCGAAGAACGTGCAGCTCGTGGGGATGAGTGCCCTGCTTACAACCACCATGCCCGGTATGGAGAAGACCATCAAGGCGTTGCAGGACGCCGGCGTTGGCGCCAAGGTCATGGTGGGCGGTGCCCCCGTGACACAGAGCTTCGCCGAGAAGATCGGCGCTCAGGGCTACGCTCCGGATGCGGCGTCTGCCGTGGATACGGCCAAGAGCCTCGTCGCCTGATCCGTGCTCGCCCGTGCAGGGCTGACATGTTGACAAGACCGTGATCTCAAGGACAGTGTGCTACGCACTGTCCTTTTCTTTTGGCCCGAGATACGATAGAATAGACATTTGGCCAAATGAGAAACCAAGACAACTGAGCATGCGAACGATCAAGAATCCCAATCTGGCCCAGTTGCTGATGCAGCTTCGGTTTACGCCGGAAGACAAACGGCGGAACGAGCTTGAAGCGGCGGAGAAGTTATATGCTCTGATCGACGACACCAGGCAATATCCGTTCGATTTTGTCTGCTTCCACATCACAGGCTTCCACCCCCAGACCGGCATCGATCATCACCTGATCGACGGCAAGGACCTGCGAGAAGACCTCGAACTGTTCATCGCCAAGCTCAGCGGCAAGCTTGTCACCTCCGTGCAGGAGCAAGGCGAGCGAGTCTACACGGCAGAAGAGCTGGCCGAGCGGTTCAACGTCTCAACGAAGACGATCACACGGTGGCGCCGACGGGGGCTGCTGGCCAGGAAGTTTCGATACCACGACGGAGGCCGACGATATGGCTTTCTGGAATCGACGGTCGAAAGATTCGTCCAGGAGAATCCCAATCTTGTGGATCAGGCCGGCCGCTTTCGACGGTTGACCACCAAACAACGACAGCAGATCGTTCGCCAGGCCCGCGCCTGGCGGCAAGGACGCCAGCGTCACGCCACCAGATCATCGAACAGATCTGCACCAAGATGGGCATCGCGCACGAGACCGTTCGCTACACGCTTCAGGAGTACGAGAAGGAGCATCCCGCCAACGTCGTGTTCCAAAGACCGTCGGGGCGGATGAAACCAACCGAAGCGGCGGAGCTGTATCGCCTGCACAAACAGGGAATCGGCATCCAGCAGTTGATGGCGCGATTCGACCGGAGCCGCGCAACCGTCTACCGCATCATCAATCAGCGAAGAGCCATGACGCTTCTGGCGAAGAAGATCGAATTTGTCGCCAGTGAAGAATTCCTGCGGGAAGACGCCCGCAAACGAATCCTCAGTCGCCCTCTCCAAATCGATCGGCCCGAGCCCGACAGACGTGTCGAGCCGTTCGAGATGGTTGGTGAGAGTCTGCTTCCTGAGTACCTGCAAGTCCTCAAGACCACCTCCGTGCTGAGCCGCGATGAAGAGATCGAGCTGTTCCGTCGGTACAACTTCCTCAAGTACCTCGTAGCGACGGAACGCCATCAGATCCGACTCGCCAATGTCTCAGCTACCTTGCTGTCGCAACTCGAAGACTTTCTTGAGCAAGCCGAGAACATCCGACGCATCCTGATCGAAGCCAACTTGCGTCTGGTCGTCAGTATCGCCAGCAAGCACACCGGAGACGGCGCCAACTTCTCGGAGTTGGTCAGCAAGGGCAACTTCGCCCTGATTCAGGCGGTCGAGGAATTCGACTACAGCAAGGGATTCCGCTTCAGTCGCCGTGCGTCGCTCAATATCGCCAAGGAATACGCCAAGGTCTCCGGCAGAAGCACGGAACTGACCCGCCGACGGGCAGAATCGTTGGCTACGATCCAGCGAGGCCTCCGCGAGACAGCCGCCGACGTGCTCGCCATCGAACGGACTCGGCAGAGCCTGGCCCAGGTGATTCGTGAGGAACTCGACGAACGCGAACAGCACGTCATCCTTCACCACTTCGGACTGCTTAGCACGTCCGTGCGAAAGAATACCAAGACGCTCAAGCAGATCGGGGACGAACTGGGCCTGACTAAAGAGCGCATCCGGCAGATCGAACTGACGGCTTTACAGAAGCTGCGGCAGTGTCTCAGCAAGGAGCAGTTCGAGCTACTGACGGGCTGAAACATCCGAAGGCTGCTGCAAGGCAAGATCTGAGGGCACGTGATCGCAATGGAAATCGTTCTCATCCTCCTGGTCGTCATCGTGGCCAACGCCGTCGGCACGCTCACCGGCATTGGCCTCTCGACCGTGATGATTCCCGTCATGGTGCTGTTCTATCCGCTGGCCGAAGCGCTGTTGTTCGTTGGCATCGTGCATTGGTTCGGTGACGTTTGGAAGCTGGTCCTCTTCCGCGAGGGCATTCGCTGGAAGCTGATCCTCAGCTTCGGCTTGCCCGGGGATTATCGCCACGATCGTCGGTGCCTCGCTGGTCTTCAGCATCTCCGGCACCATCCTGTCCCGCGTTCTCGGGGCGTTTCTGGTGCTCTATGTGGCGTTCCTGCTGGTGCGTAGTTCCTTTCAGGTTGCCGCCCGCACTTCCACGAGTACCGTGGGCGGTGCGGCTGTCGGGATTCTTTGCCGGAATCTTCGGGATCGGCGGCACGATCCGCGCCATGTTCCTGACGGCGTTCAACCTGCCCAAGTCCGTCTACCTGGCCACCATCGGCGCCATCGCCCTGGCTATCGACACCTCCCGCCTGATCACCTATCTCTACGAAGGCACGCGGCTCGCGCCGCGGCTGGCCTGGGGCATGCTGCTGTTCGTCCCGGCCTCCTTCCTCGGCGCCCGGATCGCCAAGCGGTTTGTCAATCGCATCCCTCAGCAGCATTTCCCTAAGGTCCTGGCGGTGTTTCTGCTGCTCGTGGGCATCCGCCTGCTGATCTGGCCCAAGTAGCAAACCGCACGGCCCGCTTTTGCATTGATTCTCGCGATCCTTCCATCTATTCTGACGCATGTACATTGATGACGGCAAACGATGCCAAGACAAGAACGAACGAGGAGACGGTCGTGACGACAATCGGTTTCATCGGCGGGGGCCACATGGCTGAAGCTCTCATCAGCGGTATCCTGAAGACAGGCGACTTCAGACCGGGAAGAGTATATGTGAGTGATATTCGCTCAGAGAGGCTTGAATATCTAAGAGAGCACTACGGCGTCAGAACGGCCTCCGACAATTCCGAGTTGGCCTCCAAGGTCGATGTCCTCGTGCTGAGCGTCAAACCGCAGGGCATGAAGGACATGCTGGCCAGCATCAAAGGCAGCGTTGGTGACGAGACACTGGTGATCTCCATCGCTGCCGGCATCACGATGTCCGTGATCTCTTCGGTCCTGGGTGATCTCGCGATAGTCCGCGTCATGCCGAATATGCCGGCCTGGGTGGGCCAGGGCGCCAGCGCTGTACCCCAACGAGAAAGCCCAGGCTAAACTGCCCGTCGCACGCGCCGTCTTCGCGAGCGTAGGCGCGACGATCACCGTGGATGACGAAGGTCTGATCGATTCGGTGACAGCCGTCAGCGGGTCCGGACCGGCCTATTTCTTTCTCTTGATGCAGGAGATGATCAAAGCGGGAGTTGCGTTGGGGCTGTCCGAAGCAGACGCGCAGACGCTGACTCTGCAGACCGCAAAAGGCGCAGCGATGATAGCGGAACAGGCGGTTGCCACGGGAGAGACGCCCAGTCAGTTGTGCGCCCAGGTCGCCACACCAGGCGGAACCACCGAGGCAGCCATCGCTGTCTTCCACGCCAACGGATTCGGCGAAACCGTCCTAAAGGCACTACACCGGGCATCTGAACGATGCCGGGAGCTTTCCACAGGCTGATCGATCCAAACAATCTACTCGACGATAATGGCCTCTACGGGACATTCGTCGGCGGCCTGCTGCGCGGCATCCTGGTGCTCGGCAGGGACCTCGTCGACGATGACCGTGGCGATATCATCCCCCATTTCGAAGACTTCTGGGCAGGTGTCACAGCAGAGCCCACACGCCGTGCACGTATCCTCGATTCGTACCTTCATAGCAAACTCCTTTTCTCCGGCGTCCATTCTCTACGGCCCCGTCGGGCCCACCACCTTTCGTTTGACCAACTACCGTATAGCCCTTTGTCTGTCAAGCCTCCACCAGGAGTTTTTCGGACGTGTGCGATGGCGTGTCTACCCGCGCGATGCCCGAGCGAAAATCACTCTCTCACGCGCTTGTGCCGGCAGGTTCGTCGTGATAGTATTGAACGAGGATCTACTGAGGCCGTTCTCGCCAAAGGCCGAGTGCCCCTGTCACCGCGGGTTAGGAGAAGCGACATGAGAAACAGGGCGTTCACGTTGATCGAACTGCTGGTCGTCATTGCCATCATCGCCGTGCTGATGTCCATTCTGATGCCATCGCTCAAGCGAGCTCGCGAGCAGGCCAGAAGCCTGACCTGTCGCAGCAATGTGCGGACGCTCTCGCTGGCCTGGCTGATGTACAAGGACGAGAACGACAGCAAGCTCGTCCCAGGCGGCACGCCGACCGCCCCGGTTTCGACCTCGAACCCTCCGGCCTGGGTCATCGTCCCCCCGTCGGGCGCAAGCTCTTCGATCGAAGAGAAGAAGGAATACATCCGAGCCGGTCTTCTCTGGCCCTACGTCAAGGAGGTCGACGTCTATCGCTGCCCTTCCGACCGGCGCAAGAACAGTCCGGGGCATCAATACGGCTTTCGCACGTACTCGATTGCCGGAGGAATGAACGCCGTCGCGGCTAGTGGCGCCTGGGAGATTCGCCCGTGCATCAAGGATACGGACATCAAACAGCCCGCGACCAAGTATGTCTTTCTGGCCGAATGTGATCCGCGCGGATACAACAATGGGTCGTGGGTTATGAACCCGAAATCGAGAGAGTGGGTCGATCCGTTCGGCGTCTGGCATCGCGACGACAGCAGCACGCTGGGCTACGCCGACGGTCACGTCGAGATGCAGCGATGGCATAGCCGGGGCCTGATGGAATGGAACCTTCAGGCGCTCCACGAGCCGGCCAGCTTCTCCTTCTATCGCACACCTGCCGACGACGAGGAATGGGCCGATTTCGAGTTCATGCTCAAGGGCTATGCGTACCGCTCGCTGCTGTGACGCATTTCGTGCGGCGTCTCACCCAACACGATAGACAGCCAATTTCCGGACCAACGGCTCAGCTACTGATTCGATCGCGAGTAGGCGCACCTTCGCCACCTTTGCAGCGTCGAATTGCTGAATCCGTTTGTGCCCGACCGACTGCCCGTCGCACAGAGTCTGCCACGTACCTGCCCCGGTGAGTCCCTCGACACGGTACTTGCGGATGCGCTCGCCCTGCCGGATGTCCTCCATTATGATGACATGGTCAATCGTCGACGGCGTCGGCAGGGTCAGTTCCACTGTTGAGCCTGTCCCCTGGGTCTCGGCCATCGAGGTTTCGAATCGTCTTCGGATTTCCTTGCCAAACTCGACGTAGCGCTGGAAATCAGGCTCAGGGATCAGGCCATCCTGATTCGGATTGGCGTTGAGCAGCAAGTTGCAGTTGCGTCCCACTGACCGGTAGTACATGTCCATCAGTTCGTCCATCGAGTAGAGCTTGTGCGCGCTGTCGGGCTTCCAGAACCAATCGTGGTTGCGGACCGGGACATCGCATTCGCCTGGCAGCCAATATTGCCCCTTCGGATCACCCGGGCCATGGTAATCCTGGCGACTAGGGACGGTCGCCCAGCATGGATACGCCGCGACACCACGCTCGTTGCCGATCCAGCGAATCGACGCAGCCGGCCCCTGGAACACAATCGCATCCGGCTGATACTTCTCGTAGATCGGCACCAGGTCCGGGCCGCCTTTCTCCACGGGCAGTGCTCCGCCGTCAAACCATATCTCGAACAGGTCCCCGTACCGGCTCCACAGCTCGGTCAACATTTGCTCGCAGATCTTCACATATCGGGCCTGAGCGGCAGGATCTCCGCCCTTGCCTCGATTGACCAGGCCTGGATTATCCACCTCCAGATAGCCATTGGCAGTTACAGAAGCATAGAGACCAGGCTTGATCCCATATTTGTGACACGAGTCCACAAAGTCGCGCACCACATCGCCTTTGCCGTCTTGCCAGGGAGACTGTTTGACGCCATAGGGATAGAGGTCGCTCTGCCACTGAAGGAACCCGCTGCAATGCTTGGCGACAAAAACCGCGTATTTGGCTCCCATCGCCTTGGCCGCCTCCATCCACTGATCCGTATTCAGCCTGGACGGGTTGTACATTTCGGGCGTCGGCTTGTCGCGCCAACTGCGCCAATCCCAGCCCGGCTTGTAGATCGGCAGATCGAAGTGGAAGAACATCCCCAGTTCCATGTCCTGCCAGCGGGCCTGCTGCCGGCTGGGCTTCGGCAAGGCAAACGCCTCTCGTCCCGTTGCGAAGCAGCTTCCACTCAGGGCAGCCGCAGAGGCCACTCCCAGCCCCCTCAAGAATTCGCGTCGATTCATTGAGCCATATCCTCTTTGTCATGCGGTGCTGCAATGCTGCAGTAGTGTCCTGTCGTGCGGACCAGGGCAGATCAGAGTCCATGATTGCATCATAACCCGCAATGCCCGATGCATGAAGCTCTTTCTCTTGTAGCCCATCTGGAGGTCACGTATCACAGTTTGAGCTGCGCATACACCAGGGGCAGCACGCTCGTGACTTACAGCCCGCGGTCGGGTGCATGCTGTCCCCGCCGCCCCGTGGCGAGCGCATCGATTCCACCGTCGCACTCATGGTTGCTCAGACCGTTGGCAACCCCGCCCTTCTCACTGAAAATGGCGATATTGCCCAACCGAGGCGACCAAGCCCGGGAATCTCGGCTGTTGTCGGGAAGAACGCCCCAGGAATGACGTGCTCGCCGACGGTCAGATGGATTGACGTCGTGCCCTAAGTTTTCGGCCAGTTCCTTCGAACCTTCGACAATCCCCGTGCGGTGCAGGATCTCGGCCTCCCTCGGTAGCCGTGTTTTTCCTTGCCACGCGGGGTCAAGATGGGTATAAACTAGATAGGTTCGGAGGTATTTTTTCGCGTGCGGGTCGCCTTTGTTTCACTATGGTGCCCTCCGGCATCGAGAGGAGTGGATTCGATTCGCATCGCCAGACCGCCCGACAGTATCAAGTAATGCCCTGGATTCGACGCACAAAGCAGAGCGTCAGTCAATGTCCGTGTGGCGTTTCGGATATGCCCTGCCCATTTTGCCGCCATCCGCACTCTTTGACAGAAGTATCCGCCTCATCGATCGCGACATGACATGTACCGTACCCCCTGCCGGGGCACGGAGAACCTCATCAGAGCGCTTCATTGAAGGAGGATTATCATGTGCAAGAGATCATTTCTGCGAGCATCTCGTGCGTCAAATCCCCGATCAGTCACGCGACGCCCGGAGAGGCTCCCTTCGGTCATCCCGACATCCCGCGTTCTGTGGCTGGTGGCTTTTGCCGTCGTATGGACCATAATGGGGTACGGTGGCATGGCCAGCGGACAGGTCTTCGGCGTGGACGATCCTTCCGACATGGCCGATTCGAGCGGCGACCTCAAGCGCGTTGAGGCGTGGGTGGATGAAGGTAATCTGAATCTGACGATGACGGTGTACGGTGTTTTCGCGCCTTTCGGTCGCGGATACTCCGGCCGGCATGACCAATCGCTATTACTACCATTGGCTGCTCGACACGGACAACAATCCGGATACCGGGTACCTCAACGACGATTACGAGGGCACGCCAACGAACGTGAAGACTCCCATTGGCGTTGATCTGATGGTTCAATTCGGCTGGCGCAACGGCGCCACCAACGGCGTGTACGCGTACACCCTTGATCCGTCAACCGGAGACGAGGTGGAGTTGTTTCAGGACTATGAATACACGATCGACGGGGATACGATTCACGCGGTCATCCCCTTGGCCGATCTAGGATTGACGCCGAACGACATCATCGCGGTGTCCGCGTTTCAGGAAGGCGCCTCTAACGGATGGCAGGTCGATTGGATGGAGTCATTCGTGATGCCCTTGACGGTCACCAAGGCCACCAATCCCATCCCGCCCACAGATAGCACCGATATCTCGCGTGATGTGATCCTGGGTTGGACACCCGGCGCGTCGGCTGCCACGCACAACGTGTACCTCGGAACGGATTGGGACGACGTCAACGACGCCACCGTGCCCACGGCCCGGGCTCTGGACGTCAATTCCTTCGATCCCGGTCGCCTTGATTTCGGCCAAACCTATTACTGGCGCGTGGATGAGGTGAATAGCGCACCGGACTTCACCGTATTCAAGGGAGATGTCTGGAACTTTACGACGGAACCCTTCGCCTATCCCTGCGAGAATATCATCGTCACGACCAACGCTATCTCCGAGGCAACGCAGAGCATCGAGAACATCGTCAATGGCTCGGGGCTCGACGATGCGGGCCAGCACTCGACCAAGGGTATCGATATGTGGCTTGGTAGTCCCGCTGGCGCCGATCCCATCTGGATACAGTTCGAATTCGATCGCGTCTACAAGCTCCACGAGCTTTGGGTCTGGAATTATAATAGCGAGTTCGAACTGGTTCTGGGCTTTGGCGTCAAAGACGTGACGATCGAGTACTCTGCGGATGGAGTGGACTGGACGACTCTGGACGCCGTGGAACTGGCCCAGGCCACTGCCAAACCTGATTATGCCCACAACACCACCGTGGACTTCGGTGGCGTCGCGGCCAGGTACGTCAGACTCACGGTTAACAGTGGATGGGGGACGCTATCTCAATATGGTCTCAGCGAAGTCCGTTTCTACTATATTCCGGCGTTTGCCCGCGAGCCTAAGCCGGCTGATGGAGCGGCGGATGTGGCTGTCGATGCGGCGCTGAGCTGGCGGGCCGGACGCGAGGCGGCTTCGCACGAGGTCTATCTCGGAACCAGTGCTGACGATCTGACGCTGGCCGCCGTAGCTGACGAGGCCAGCTTCGCCCCGGGTGGTCTGGTCTTTGGCAACATGTATTACTGGAAAGTCGACGAGGTTAACGAGGCCGCCAGCCCCTCGCTGTGGGAAAGCGATCTCTGGACCTTCACCACGGCCGAATACGCGATGATCGACAACATCGAGAGCTATACGGACGACATCGATGCGGGCGAAGCCGTCTTCCAGACCTGGATCGACGGCTGGACCAACGAGACCCGGTCGGTTGTCGGTTATGTCGATGCGCCGTTCGCCGAGAAGGCGGTCGTTCAGAGCGGCGAGCAGTCGATGCCCGTAACGTATGACAATACGGCCTCGCCGTTCTATTCGGAGATCTCGCGGACCTGGGACACGCCGCAGGACTGGACGGGCAACGGCGCCAACACGCTGCGGCTGTACTTCCAGGGTGCCGAGACCAACACGGCCGATACGCTCTATGTCGCAGTCGAGGACAGTTCGGGCAACGTCGCGGTCGCCACGCATTCGAATCCCGATGCACTGACGGTGGCGGCTTGGCAGGCCTGGACCGTTTCCTACAGCCAACTTGCGGGTGTGAACATGGCCCGCGTCGAGACGCTGTACATCGGCGTTGGCAGCCGCAGCAATCCGACCGCCGGCGGCAGCGGAATGCTGTTTATCGACAGCATCGGCTACGGGACACCGCTGGCCTATCACGTGGCCTCGGAC
Source organism: uncultured Phycisphaerae bacterium (assembly GCA_963726475.1). GTDB lineage: Bacteria > Planctomycetota > Phycisphaerae > Sedimentisphaerales > Anaerobacaceae > Anaerobaca. Next base: position 45,906 of record CAVSCO010000109.1, read on the forward strand.
GTGACCGGTCCGGGCGACGTCGTCCAGGGCGTTCCGAACGATGGGGATTGGCCCGGAGCCGAGACGCCCGATCTGGCGATCGACGACAACACGGCTACGAAGTTCCTGCATTTCAAGGGGGATTTCGAGCCGGACGCCGGCCCCAGCGGCATTCAGGTGACTCCGGCCGTCGGCGCGACGATCGTCACGGGCGTGACGTTCACAACCGCCAACGACGTGCCAGGACGCGATCCGATCGCGTTCGAGTTGTATGGTTCGAACGAAGGCATCGACGGTCCGTACACGCTGATCGCCAGCGGAGACATCGTCGATTTCGCCCAGGAGGCCGAATGGCCTCGCTTCACCATGAACGCGACGCCGATTTCGTTCGAGAACGCGACGGCGTATACAAACTATCAGCTCCTGTTTACGGCCATTCGTGGCCCCGTCGGGGGCTCGGTCAACAGCATGCAAATTGCTGAGGTCGAGCTGATCGGCGTCATTGCCCCGTAACGGGCATACACCCATCCATCCCGACAGAGCATCACCGTGGCTCCGGCTCCCACACCGGAGCCACGGTTCATCTTGCGGCGAGAATAGCTGGCGAGACAAATCTCGAATCTTTTGCTGGCAAGGTTGGCGGCGCTGTGCTATAGTACCCGCTTTGGCAGAGCCGAAACGGCTCTCAGACTCGGAAACGAAGGTGTCTTTTACCGGCCGGGTCCCATGCAAGCCGAGCCCGTGAACCTGGTCAGACGGGGAACCGAGCAGCCATAAGCGGTCGCTTGGTTGTGTGTGGGTCAACCCGGCCGACCTTTTTTCATTTGTTATTTGCGATTTGTCTCTTGCAGATTTTGCGGAGAGAGAATCGATGGATCGAGATGAATTGAGAGCAAGAACCAAGCAGTTCGCACATCGTTGTGTCAAGCTGGCCTTGGCGCTGCCGGAAAGCACCACTGGGCAGACATATTCGGTCGCAGATCGATTCGCTGCTCGACCGGAGTCGCGGCAAACTACCGGGCCACATGTGTTGCTCAGTCACGAGCAGCATTCTGTCTCGAAGCTGAGCATCGTAGTCGAAGAGGTCGACGAGTCATGCTTCTGGATGGAATTCTACCGAGAGAGAAGATTGCTCCCGAAGCGACGCATCGCGCCGATTGCTCGGCTGAAGGCACGGAATTGACGATCGATCTTCGTCGGCAGCAAGGCGTACGACGAGAGACAACAAATAGCAAATACGAAATATCCATTGTCAAATCGCTATGGCTTATACCGTTCTCGCAAGGAAATACAGATCGCTGACGTTCGATGACGTGGTCGGGCAGGACCCGATCTCCAAGACGTTGAAGAATGCGATCGAGACCGGACGCGTCGCCCATGCGTATCTCTTCTCCGGCACGCGGGGCGTCGGCAAGACCACCATGGCCCGCATCCTGGCCAAGGCGCTCAACTGCCTCGAATCCGACGGCCCGACGACGACCCCCTGCTGCAAATGCGATAGCTGTGTCTCGATCAATCTCGGCGAGGACATCGACGTCATCGAGATCGACGGCGCCTCCAACAACCGCGTCGACGAGATTCGCGAACTGCGGGAGAACGCGATCTACCGGCCCGCGCGGGCCCGCTACAAGATCTACATCATCGACGAAGTGCACATGCTCACCACGGCGGCCTTCAACGCCCTGCTCAAGACACTGGAAGAGCCGCCCGAGCACGTCAAGTTCATCTTTGCCACGACCGAACCCAACAAGGTGCTCGCGACCATTCAGTCGCGCTGCCAGCGGTTCGATTTCAGCAACATCAACGCCAAACAGATCGCCGGGCAGCTCAAGAGCATCCTGAAGAAAGAGAAGATCGAGTACGAAGACGATCTCATCCTGGCCTTGGCCAAGATGGCCAACGGCTCGATGCGTGACGGACTGAGCCTGTTGGATCGCCTGATCAGCACCGGGATTCAGCCTTTGTCGGTCAATCTCCTGGAGGACTTCCTCGGCCGGCCCAATGCGGAAAAGGTCCAGTTGCTTGTTGCGAAGATCGGGGACGCCGACGCGGCCGGAACGCTGATGGCGACGGAGGACCTGGTCAACACCGGCCTGGGCGAGGCGCAGATCGTCGATGCCCTGATCGAGCAGATGCGGGACCTGCTGGTCATCGCTTCGGCGGGAGTCGCTACCGACCTGCTGATCATGACTGCGAGCCAGAAGGAAAGAGCGGCTGAATTGGCCGGCAAGTTCGATCCAGCGGCGTTGATCTACAACATTACGGCGTTGGAGAAGCTGCGATGGGCCGTCAAGAACAGTGATACCCCCCGCGCCCTGCTCGACGCGTCACTGCTGCGATTCGCACTGAGCGAGCACTTCATGAACGTGGACGACCTGCTGGCTCGCATCTCCGCGGTCCCCGCCATGCCGGTCAAAAAAAAACTTTCGGTAGAGGCTAAGCCCGCCACGCCCGTCCACTCCGTCCCGACCCGATCGGCCGAACCGCAGCCGGCTGTCGCACCTGTCTCACATGCCGGCCCCGCGCCGGACAATCTGGCCGAATCATGGCCTGAGATCCTCGATACGATCGCCAAGCGGCTCGGCCCGGCCACCACCAGCCTCCTGACCGGATCAACGCCTAAAGGCCCCTTGAACGGCGTACTGACTGTCGAATTCCCCCCTACCGGCAAGATGCAGAAAGAGATGTGCGAAAGCAACGGGCGAAGCGAACAAATCGCCAGCGCTCTCGGGGAATGCCTCGGCGGGCCCGTTCGCCTTGCCTTCACGGTCGCCCAGTCCCCCGCTCCCGAGGACGGAGCCGAGCGAAAGCCATTCGCCGAGCGACAGCGACAGATCCTCAGTGATCCCGGCGTCAAGACCATCATCGTGGAGCTCGGGGCCACCATCACGGGCATCGAAGAGGGATAGCCCCGTCGACTGCGGTCGGCAAGACGACCTCACCCTACGCAAGAATCTGCCACTCGAAGTTTATCTCTGGGCGTGGTATGCTGTCTTGGGTCGCGCCCGAGTGCAAGCTGATACAAAACGAACGGACTGACGAAAGAGCCACGATGATGGACCGAGCGCATTACCAGGACTTGATCAACGCCATTCGCGCCAACGACGCATCCAACCTGCCAGGTAAGGTCGAGGATGGCTACCATAGCTGTGCGCTGATCCACATGGCCAGCACATCCTATCGACTCGGCCGCTCGTTGGAGTTCGATCCGAAAACCCAACGGTACGTCAACGACGACGAAGCGAACAAGATGCTCACGCGTGAGTACCGCGAGCCCTTCGTCGTTCCAGAGACTGTTTGAGAGAAGAGAGACTTATGAGCAGTGCATACACCGAGAGCCTCAATAAGCTCATTGAAGAATTCGGGCGGCTTCCCGGCATCGGGCCCAAGACCGCCGAACGACTGGCATTCTACGTCCTCAAGACCGATGGGCCGGAGGCCATGAAGCTGGCCGATGCCATCCGCGATGTCAAGACCCGTATCAAGCGATGTCAAGTCTGCTGGAACCTCTCCGAAGAGGACACCTGCCAGATCTGCTCCGACGCACAACGCGATCAGGGGCTGATCTGCGTGGTCGAGCAACCCAAGGACGTCATCAGCCTGGAGAAGACCGGGTCGTGCAAGTGGCTCTATCACGTCCTGGGCGGGCACATCGCCCCTCTCGACGGGGTCGAAGCGGACGATCTGACCATCAAACAGCTCGTCGACCGAGTCCGAGAAGGCCAGATTCGTGAAGTGATCATGGCCACCAACCCCAATCTGGAGGGGGATGGGACGTCACTGTACATCAGCTCTCTTCTGAGACCGCTGGGCGTGCGCATCACCAGGCTGGCCCGAGGCTTGCCTACCGGTTCCACCATCGAGTACGCCAGCGGCAGGATCCTCACCGATGCGATTCTCGGGAGGCAGGATATCGAGTAGGCGCGACCTGTGGTTAAACATGCTTCCGAGTAACAGGGGAGAGACTTGCCTTCGTCATTCGTGTGACGAACTCTGGATGCGGCAGAGCCGGGATGCCTGGGAAGCAAGTTGATCACAATCAACGGCTGCACGGGCACACGAACAGGTGCGGGCAATCCCGACGGATGCATGAGATCGAGCCACTAGAGCAGAAGCTGTCAGCCGAGATCGACTGCATCGTCAAACGCGTCCGGAAGGACGTCGAGTGATATACGGATATCACCTGTACCAGGGAGCAAAGACAAGCTGAGGAGCACGCAGATGAGAGATCTGAGCAGAGAATCGCACAAGGCCATTTCGCGCAGAGGTTTCATAGGCCGGGCCGCTACTCTCGCGGCCGTTACCGTCGTGCCTCGCCATGTCCTGGGCGGACCGCGTCACGTGGCTCCGAGCGAGAAGCTCAACATTGCCGGCATCGGAGTCGGCGGCCGTGGTGGCGACGATCTGCGGGGTGTCGAAGGCGAGAACATCGTCGCCTTGTGCGACGTAGACTGGCACGAGCGCCGCCGGGGCTTTCCGGCGCTACCCGAACGCGAAGAAGTATCGCGACTTCCGTGAAATGCTCGACAAAGAAGGCGACGCGATTGATGCCGTCGTCGTGGCTACACCCGATCACGTGCACGCCGTCGCATCGATGGCCGCGATCAAGAAGGGCAAACACGTGTACTGCGAAAAGCCTCTGACGCGGACGGTCCACGAAGCGCCGCGCGTTGACTCTGGCAGCGCGAGAGGCCAAAGTCGCGACGCAGATGGGCAACCAGGGCATGGCCTTCGAAGGCAACCGCCTGATCAAAGAGTGGATCTGGGACGGCGCCCTCGGTGACGTCCGGGAAGTCCATGTCTGGTCGGATCGCCCCACTCACCAGGGCAAGCTGCCTTTGTGGTGGGCCCAAGGCATCGAACGCCCGACCGATACACCGCCAGTCCCTGATCATCTGGACTGGGACCTCTGGCTGGGCCCGGCGCCGTACCGTCCCTACCATCCTGCCTATGTCCCCTTCCGTTGGCGGGGTTGGTGGGATTTCGGCTCCGGCGGCCTTGGCGACATGGGCATCCACAATCTCGCGCCGGTCTTCACGGCCCTGAAGCTCGGCGCGCCGACGGGCGTTCACGCCAGTTCCACGCCGGTCTACGAAGAGACTTTGCCTGTCGCATCAACGGTCCACTATGAGTTCCCAGCGCGGGGCGATATGCCCCCTGTGACGGTGCATTGGTATGATGGCGGCTTGATCGCGGCCCGGCCTCCCGAACTCGAAGACAACCGCGAACTGCCTCGCGAAGATGGCCTGATCTTTGTTGGCGACAAGGGCACAATGCTCGTCACCGGGTGGGGAGGTAACAGCCCCCGCCTGATCCCGGAAACAAAGATGAAGGCATACAGGCTGCCGCCCAAGAGCCTGCCTCGCTCGATCGGACACTACGCCGAATGGATCAAGGCCTGCAAGGAAGGAACGCCGACTGAGTCGAATTTCGACTTTGCCGGACCGATGACGGAAGCCATCCTGCTTGGAACGGTTTCCGTTCGCCTGGGCGGCCGGAAACTCCTGTGGGACAGCAGGACAATGACGGTTACGAATATGGCGGAAGCCAACGACTACCTGCACTACACGTATCGCGATTCCTGGACCCTGTGAAGGCAAGTCTTGTAGGGCCACCAAGTTAATCCCCCGAGCAATGTTGACGAAACGGATGGCGTGGCTATCATAGACGCGCTGTGTGAGCAAGAGAACCGATGTTTGGAGTGTGCGAAGGTGTTTAGATGAAGTTGGAGATGACAGGACAGATGCGGATGGAGCAGCGCATGAAGCTCGCTCCGCACATGATCCAGTCGATGGAGATTCTTCAGCTTCCGATCCTCGCGCTGGCCGAACGCATCGAACAGGAACTCAACAGCAACCCTGTGCTCGAATTGGAGGAGGACACCGAACCGGACAATCGCGAGGCAGTCGAGGACTCCGCTCAGGACGACCGTCTGGCCGAGAGGGATCTCGTCGTCGATCCGGACAACAACAAATCCGATGACTTCGAGCGGCTAGAGAGCATCGGGGACGACTTCAAGGAATTCATCAACCAGTCGGGGCCTTACCGCAGCCGTGGCAACGCCGACGAGCGAGATCGCAAGCTCGAAGCCATCAAAAACACGGCCGCCCCGCCTCAGTCTTTGCACGATTATCTCGATGAGCAGTGGCGTTTCATTGACGCCGACGAGAAGGTGAAGAAAGCCGGTCAGGCCATCATCGACTTCGTTGACGACCGGGGGTATCTCAGCGTGCCGCTGGAGCAACTACACAACAAGGACCGCGACGATTTCGAGGTCGATCATCTCAAGGAAGCCCTGCGTCTGGTACAGCAGCTCGACCCCCCGGGGGTCGGAGCGAGAGATCTGCGGGAATGTCTCCTGATCCAGATCGCTCAGAGCGGCCAGGACATGGGCTGCGAGTATCGTCTGGTGGCTGACCACATGGACGACCTCCTGGAGAATCGCCTGCCCGATATCGCCCGGAAGATGGGGATGAGCATCGAGCAGGTCAACGTGGCGATCGAGCGGCTCAGCAAGCTGGACACCTCGCCCGGACTCCAGGTCGGTCGCAATGAGAGCATTCCCATCGCCCCGGATGTCATCGTGGAATCGCCAAATGGTTCGGATGATTTCACGGTCCGTCTGGCCGAGTCCGACTTGAGGGGGCTGAAGCTGAGCAACTACTACATGCGCATGGCCAAGGACACATCCGTGGGCGAGAATACGCGCAAGTTCCTTCAGAACAATATCCGTTCGGCGCACTGGATTATCGAAGCCATTGAACAGCGCAAGAACACCCTCCTGAAGGTCTCCCAGGCCATCGTCAGAAACCAGCGAGATTTCTTCGATCGAGGGCCGCTCCACCTCCGCCCGCTTCCCATGTCCAAGGTCGCCGATGAGGTTGGCGTCCATCTGGCCACCGTCTCGCGGGCCGTCTCGGGCAAGTATATGCAGTGTGCCTGGGGTGTTCTGCCGCTTCGCAAGTTCTTCAGTGGCGGCACCGAAGATGAGAACGGCCAGGCCCATAGTTGGGAGGCCATCCGCGTCAAGCTCCAGCAGATTATTGACGACGAGGACAAGACCAAGCCGCTCAACGACGATCAGATCAAGGAGAAGCTGGCCGAGGAGGGCATCCTCAATCTGGCCAGGCGGACCGTCGCCAAGTACCGCAAACTGATGAACATCCCCACCGCGCGCCTGCGCCGACGCTATTAGACAGGCAGCAGTCTCCCCACTTCAGGGTACTGCGGAGCCCTGCCGCAACCGTGAATTCCGTTGACACAGCCTCTTCAATTCGCTATCTCCAACGTTATATCACACGTTCGATCGAGTCATATGAACGGGAATATTGGGCCCATGGCGACGCGACACGTAACAGTCAAGGATATTGCGAAGAGGCTCCGTCTGCACTACACGACGGTCTCAAAGGCGCTGCGCGACCATCCGGACATCAGCCCCGTGACGAAGCGTCGGGTCCTCTCGCTCGCTGAAGAGCTCGATTACCATCCCAACTCCATCGCCAAGAGCTTGAAGAACCAGGCGAGCAGCACGCTCGCTGTGATCGTCCCGTCAATCAAGAACGACTTCTTCTCGGCGGTGATCAGCGGCGTTGAGGACGTAGCGTACGGGCGGGAATTCAATACGGTCGTCTGCCAGTCCAACGAAAGCTCGGAGAGAGAAGCCATTCATCTGCGTACGCTGATCTCGAACCGGGTCGCGGGTGTACTGATCTCCGTGGCTCAGACCACCACCTCCGGGGCCGGATTCAGAGCCCTGCAACGTCAGGGCATCCCGCTGGTCTTTTTCGACCGCGTTTGTGAAGGGGTCGAGGCGGGCCGTGTCGTCGCCGACGACTACGGCGGAGCCATGCGAGTGGTCGAGCATCTGATCGAGTCTGGCTATCGGAAGATTGCGCACGCCGCCGGCCCGGAGAGCACGTCTATCGGTCGAGATCGTTGCAGGGGCTACGTCGACGCATTGAAGAAGCACGGGTTGGACCATCCCGATGAATGGATCGTCCATGGCGGATTCGAAGAAGAGGACGGCATCGCTGCCTTTCAAGAAATCCGTTCGCGAAACTGGATGCCTGACGCGATCTTCGCCGTCAACGACCCGGTGGCCCGAGGCATTCACGCCTCCATCAAAGAGAACGGTCTGGAGATCCCGCGTGACATTGCGGTGGCGGGGTTTGGTGACAACCGGCTCTCTTCCTACCTCGATCCGCCCCTGACAACCGTTTCACAGTCCCCGTACGAGATCGGCAAGATTGCCGCCGCGATGTTGCTGAGACGGATTGACAATCCATCAGACGAGGCAGCCAACGAAACCGAAGTGATCCAAACCCATCTGATCGTGCGGAAGTCAACGTAGCTGCCCCTTTGGCGAAAGCGACTACGGGGATACGCGGACGGACATCTTCCCATCAGGACTGACCCGAATGCGATCCTGCGAAGCATCCCGGTCAATGACAACCACCCTGGAATCGCCATCGTCAACGACCTTGATGCCGCCGATCGTCGCTTTCTCGCCTGCCTGGACAGGCTCCATGACGGCCGCGTAGTTCACATCACGGCCCCTTCGAGCGATCATCGTCATGGGCACGCGGTCGCTTACCGAACTGCCGACACCATCGCCAAGCACTACGGATGTTCCGTGGTGCGCCGCCATGGTCAGGTGAGTGGTCACGTCCGCGTCCTCGAACACGATGCGTACCATTTCGTCCGTCGCGCCCTCCACCGCATTTCGAATGTACTCCGCACCCGGGTAGCCCGCCTTCCAGGGATCGTCCTGTGCCACCGCCTCGGAGACAGCCTGAGTCCCCCTGTTATGGTACAGCCAGTCGAACTGATGATCATCGCTGGCCCGCAGCCTGTCGAAAACCAGCAGGTACGTTCGCGCCATCAACAGCAGTCGATCGTGCACCACGCCCGGATAGGCTGCGCTGCACCGTGCAGCGACCGCGACATAACCATCGCCCTGTTCGAACAATGTGAGTTCGCCAGCGGCGGGAGCCTGGCTCTTGCCGTCGACCAGAACCGTATTGTGTCCGATCGTGGCTTTGTACCAATTGGTGTGAATGGGCAGGCGGTAGGCCTGACTTCTGGCCCGGCCTGGATCAACAGCCAGTTCCTTGCCATAGCCATAAAAGACAAAGCTCAGTTTGTCGAAATGTCCGTGGAATCCGCCATACGGACCGAACGTCATCGCCGCGGTCAGACCGGCCTCACCGGGCATTCGCAGAATTGCATGGCCTGCATCCTCGAAGACCTTGCTTTTCAACAGCGGCAAGCTGGCGCTCGCTCCTGTCGGTCGCCCCAGCAGGAGACTGTCGAAGCTTGCCTCACGAGGCAACAACGCCAGAATGCGAGAATCGCGGTAGGCGTGATAAGCCGGTTCGAACAATGCACCAACGCGCTTGACAGACGAATTCACGTCATCCCCAAATCGTGGCAGCATCCCGTTGGCCATCGTGTAGTCGATCGGCAACGTGAACATTCTCTTCAATCGCTCATCGCCCCACAGGTCGATGCCCAGATGACGAGCCGTCTCGGCCATATCGACGAGCGCTTCGAGCGTGTAGAAATGATAGCCCCAGCTATTCTCGTACCACATGCCCTCCCGCGAGACGGAGACGTCCATCTGGTAGTGAAATCCGTTCTTGTCGTCGGTGATGGCCTTTCGAATCCAGGCCGCATCGCCGATCAACGCCCCACCCCAGATCATGGCCGCGTTGTGCCACGTCTGCCAGTTGCTCTTGCCGGCCTTGTTTCGGTCAATGTTCTCCAGCATAGGCAACAGCAGTCCTTGCGCGATCTTCTGCCGGTCCTGTTCAGAGAGAACGCTGGAATCCCAAATCAAATCGCACGCCGGCCCGATAGACGTCGCCAGGGCAGAGGCCTCGGTGAGGGTCTGCTCATAGAGATGCCCACCAGCTTTCTTGCCCCACGAACTCTTGGTCTCGCGAGAGGCGCTGTGATAGGGGTATGTGCGGTATCTTTCGGCATAGCCCAGTAGAACTCTAGCCGCGTATTTCGCGAATTCCTCCCGGCCTGAAATGGCGTACGCCCACGCAGCCGTCCCCATTTGCCTGAGATTGCGTCCATGCTGGCGACTGAAGATCACATCATCGTACGGAGGCCCCGAATACACCTTCTTGCACTTGGGACATTGATGATGCGTCGCATCGATGGTGCGCAGCGCCGTCTCGCAGGCATCACATTGATACCACTGATTGTGCTGCCCGCCACGCGGAGGGAAATTCACCGGGTCATCGACAAAACCCTCAGCGTCACTCACACGAGCGGCCACGATGTCATGGGCACGCCCGTCGCCATGATACGCCTGCTGCAGTCGCTGCAATTCGTCGGCCGAACAGGCCAGGTACGGATGCCCGGCATCAGGTAGCACGATCTTGAGATCGCTTCCTACGGCGGCTCTCGTCACACCGGTCAACAGAACCGCCGCGACCAGACTCAGGACCAAACGGCAACGTCTTTCTCCACAGCTCATGGAGTCCTCCTTATTGCGAGGTCATCACCTATTGCACATATCAGCAATCAAGCATAGCACGACAGCTCGTGTCGTGTCAAAGACGTTGCAGTCGAACGCCCTGCTGCTAGAATGGGTCCGAGGATCAATGAAAGCATGGATATGAGCTACATTCGTCGGATTATTCACGTTGATATGGACGCCTTCTACGCCTCCGTGGAGCAGCGTGACCGCCCCGAACTGAAAGGCAAGGCGGTCATTGTCGGTGGGCCCGCCGAAGCTCGGGGCGTGGTTAGTGCCGCTTCGTACGAGGTTCGCAAGTTTGGTGTCCACAGTGCCATGCCCACGGCGCAGGCGCTGCGGCGATGCCCCCATGCCATTCTCTTGCCCGTCCGCATGAAGCGGTATGCAGAGGTCTCGCAGCAGATCCAGTCGATCTTCGAGCAGTACACACCGCTGGTCGAACCGATATCACTCGACGAGGCGTTTCTCGATGTCACAGCCAGCATGAACCTCTTCGGCCCGGCCGAGCAGATCGGCCAAACGATCAAAGAGCAGATTCGCTCGCAGACCCAGTTGACCGCCTCGGTAGGCGTCGCAACGAATAAGTTCCTTGCCAAGCTCGCCTCCGACCTGGAGAAGCCCGACGGCTTTGTCGTGATCACGGACGAGAACAAACAGGCCGTTCTCGATCCACTCAGCGTGGGGCGTATCTGGGGCATCGGCAAGGTAACGGAAAAGGCGTTGCACGCTCGTGGGATTCATACCATTGGCAACCTTCGCGCGGCGTCCGAACTCGAACTGAAGAGCATCGTGGGCAATGGAGCTTCAGAGCTACAGAGACTGGCACGTGGGGAAGACGATCGCGCGGTTGAAGCGACCCGCCGGTCCAAGAGCCTCTCCAGTGAACAAACCTTCGCTACCGACGTCGGGGATCCGGATGTTCTGCTGGGCGTCTTGCTCGGACAGGTTGAAGAGGTGGCTCAGCGGTTGCGCCGGCACCGGCTCAAGGCCCGCACGGTGACCCTGAAACTGCGCTATGGAGACTTCCGTACGGTGACGCGGAGCGAAACGTTGCGCGAGGCCACCAATCTGACGCAGGTGCTGTGGCAGACGGCGGAGCGAGTCTTTCGACAATGGGAGAGACGCTCACCGGGGGCGTTGCGTCTGCTCGGATTCGGAGCGACGGGCCTGGAACCGGAAGCTGTCGGACAAGCGACGCTCTTTCCCGATCCCGAGAGAGAAAGACTTACCAGGCTCGATCGCGCCATGGACACGATCCGCGACCGCTATGGCAAACGCGCCCTTCATCGAGGCACCTGACGCATCAGATGGTCGCCTGGATCAGGCGAAGGACAGCCCCACACTCTGCGCGACCGATCGGACGTGGTCGGCTGCCTGCCTATACTCTTCCGCATTCGGAAGGTGCTCGAGCATCAGTGGAACGCCGGGCAGTCTGCTCAGTTCTCTCAGGAACGTGGCGTAATCCAGCCCACCTTCGCCCGCGCGTACCTCATCCAGATGTGTCGTCAGCTTCGGATGCAGAAGGATGTCCTTGGCGTGGCAACTCTTGATGTACGGTCCCAGCTTCTCAAAACACTCACGGATCAGTCTCCCGTTGCCATAGTAACGCTGAGGGCTGCATACGAGGTTCACGGGGTCCAGATGGGCCGCGAAACGGTCACGGTCGATCGCTTTGATCAGCCGGACATAGGAATCGGCCGAGTCTGGGTATGCCCAAGGCATGGTTTCCAGAGTGAACCAAGTCCGTTTGGGCTTGACGTCGTCGATGATGCCTCTCGTCGTCTCGACGATCATATCGAAGGTCTCTTCCGTGAGGTTCTCGGGCGACGGGCCATCCCACTGCGGACCGCGAGATCCCGTGATGTTCACACAACAGCGGGCCCCGATGCGATCCGCCAGTGCCAGTTGCGTACGGCACTTCTCCAGAGCGGCCTTTCGCGTGGCCTCGTCGGGGCTGATTGGATTGCTCCAGGCCCCCACCTCCGCAATGATAATGTCCGCCTTCTTCGCCGCCCGTTCGTAGGCCGCGACCGTATCGCCATCGGCATCTGCCCCTACCGGACAATACGCCGCGCTGTATCCCAATTTCTTCAACGCCCGAACCCATGTGTCGGGATCGCCGGTCTTCTCGAACACGGGGCCACCGAGGCGAAGCGCGCCGCCTGAACCAGCCTGAGCGATCGGGTTCGCCCCAAAGGAGGCGACGGCCACCCCCGCCAAAGACATTCCAAGAAAGCCTCGTCTCGACATATCGTGCTTGCTGTTCATCGCTTCAGCTCCTTATGCAGCATGGCGTTCTCCTCGCCCGGACCGAAGTAGCTCGGACAAAAGTAGCCTTACTGTAACCGAATTGCGACTCTCGGGCAACTCCCGGTCGCACGACGTTTGCGGTTGACCAGCCAACAGTCAAAGTGGTATGATGTCGGTTGTGAAGGGTCGGGATTTGTCTGTGTTTTAACGCGTGCGAGTGAACATGGCATCGTTGGTGCCATGTGGTCGCTTGGCGTGTGACTGATCCGATCGCCCCCGGCCAAGAGGAAATGAGACACTTGCGCTTTTTCGGAGAAGGATGCCTTCAGTACCCAGTAGTCCACACGATTTCCATTGATGCGTAATCCGGGCCTCTGCCCGCTATGAACACTCTTGCTTGGCGAAGGCCAAGGCTTCAGACTGATCGTGATCCAGTGAAAAAGGAGGACTACCAGCATGCTCACAAGAGTGACCTATTTGATGGCCGCCGCGACGCTGCTGCTTGTGGCGCAAGGTGCTCACGCGGTCTACTTCGAACTGTTGCCCACCTACGACACGTACGTCAGCAACGACGGGACGGAGGGTCCCGACACAAACCACGAAACCGGATCGGGTATGCACGTCCGTGACATCGCCAGCCGACGGCGCGTGGGATACCTGACCTATGACCTCACTGAAGCCAAGAGCCAGGGTGCCTTCTTCTCCAACGTGAGTTTCAGCAACTACGGTCATGATACCGGAACGATCAACGTTTACGGCGTTCTCGAAAGCCAGGAGGCACTGGTTGCCGAAGGACTGACCTGGAATACCGCACCGGGCGTCGCAAACGACCCGACACCGGCATCCGATACGACAGTGGTGCTCGACCTTGCCGATCTGACCGACGTGCTGCTAAGCTTCCCGGCGCCCGCGCGAGGCACGAGGGAAGCAACGGAAACGAGCGATGCCCTGGCGGAATTCCTCAACAGCGATACGAACGGATTTGTGGCCTTCCTCTTTGCTCCGGCTGAGGGTGGCAATGCGGTCCTGAGGACGGTCGAGATGGGCGAGGAAGGCGGCACGCTGCTTCAGTTTGACGTCGGTGGCCAGGCCACCGGAGTGCGCAATCCTGATCCTGCGGATGGAGAGACCGACGTCTATCGCGAAGCGGACCTGAGTTGGACGGCGGGAGGTTTCGCGGGCAGTCATGACGTGTACTTCGGCACCGTCTTCGACGATGTCAACGACGCCAGTCGAATCGATTCGCGAGGCGTGCTGATCAGCCAGGGGCAGACCGCTGTGACGTACGATCCAGGCCGACTCGAATTCGACCAGACCTACTACTGGCGAATCGATGAAGTCAACGCAACGCCCGATGCAACCATCTTCAAAGGCGCGGTCTGGAGTTATCACGACCGAGCCTCTGGCCTACGCCATTGAGAACATCACGGTCAGCACCAATGCCTCGTCCGACGAAGGATTGGGCATAGAAAACATCATCGATGGTTCGGGACTAAACGAGGACGATCAGCACTCGATCGAGCCCACCGACATGTGGCTGGCGTCGCCGGCCGCGGATGAGCCGATATGGATTCAGTTCGAGTTCGATCGGGTGTATCAATTGCACGAGCTCCTGATCTGGAACTACAACGTTCAGTTCGAGGTCGTCCTCGGGTATGGCCTCAAGGACGTTACGGTAGAGTACTCGGCCGACGGAGTGGATTGGACCACCTTTGGAGACGTTGAATTCGCCAAGGCCACCTCGAGCGCGGACTACGTCCATAACACAGCGATTGATTTCGACGGGGTTGCAGCCAAATTCGTCCGGCTCACGGTCGACAGCACTTGGGGTGTGCTCGGATACGCTGGTCTGAGCGAAGTGCGATTCCTTCAGACACCGGCCTTTGCACGCTATCCGGCCCCGGCCAACGGCGAAACCGGCATCGCCCCGGATACGACGCTGACCTGGCGGTCCGGACGTGATGCGGCAGCGCATGATATCTACCTCGGCACCGATCCGGCTGCGCTGGCCCTTATCGACACGACGGATACGCCCAGCCTCACGCCGGAGAGTATCGAGTTCGGTACTGCGTACTATTGGAGAGTCGACGAAGTCAATGAAGCGGAGGCCGTCGTCACATGGGAAGGCGATCTCTGGAGCTTCACCACAAAGGAATTCCAGATCATCGACGGTTTCGAAACCTACAACGACGACGTAGACGCCGCGACCACGATCTTCGACACCTGGATCGATGGCTGGGTCAACGGTAGCGGCTCGACGGTAGGCTACTTCGACGCACCGTTCGCCGAGAAGACGATCGTTAACAGCGGTACACAGTCGATGCCTCTGGCTTACGACAATGCCTGCATCACCCTGGTATTCGGAAGCTGTGCGCACTTTCGCGACGCTCCAGGACTGGACCGTCAACGGTGCCGACACACTACAACTGTATTTCCAGGGCACCGAGACCAATACGGCCGATACACTCTATATCGCAATCGAAGACAGTACAGGCCAGGTTGCCATCGCAACGTACCCGGATTCGGAGGCATTGACGGTTGCATCGTGGCAAGCCTGGACGATACCGTTTAGCGACCTGGCGGGAGTGAATCTGTCCCGTGTTCAAGCGATCTATGTCGGCGTCGGCAATCGCGCCAACCCGTCGGCCGGCGGCAGTGGCCTTCTGTTCATCGACGATATCGGTTTCGGCAGACCGGCGGTCGGCGAATAAGTCGACCTCGCCCGTCGGGACGGGGAATATATAGACGGTAATGTCGTGGAGGGGCTGCAATCGCAACTTGCAGCCCCTTCTTCGATATCTCTGCATTACCTGCGATTTGAGAATATCTGCCTGACGAGGCACATGACTCGGCGGATCGTTTTTGGCATTTCGTTCTCACTCCATTGTTGACAGCCGGAGTTTTACAGCAATCGCATGGATGGATCAGTGCTCTGGCGCGTGGCCGGCGCACGGTTCAGATGTCCTTGGTGAAGGAGGATGCTCATGTGCAGGGTACTCATTGCCATTTCTTTGGGGGCGATCCTGGGATTCATGGCAGCGGACGCCAACGCCGTGCCACTCCAACAGGATGGCGGGATCAACGGAATCGTCTCGGTCGAGGCGGAGCACTTCGATGACAACGTCATGCAAAGTAACCGCCAATGGATGGAAGTCGGGCCGACAGGTGGTTTCACCGGTGTGGCCGGGATGCAGGTCACGGGTCTAGCCCAGATCAACACAGGCTACGCCGCCACGAGCCCTCGGCTGGACTATCAGGTCAGCTTCGTCAAGACAGGCACGCATTACGTCTGGATTCGCGGCTGGGGCAACGGTGGAGGCGATGACTCCTGCCACACTGGCCTCGACGGCGAAGAGATCGACACGTGCGATCGAATGCAGGGCTGGAATCTGGACTACGCGTGGTCGAATAGCACGATGGATGGCCCGCGATCGACGTTTGAAGTCACCAGCGTGGGTATCCACACGTTCAATATCTGGATGCGGGAGGACGGGCTCATTGTCGACAAGATTATCCTGACCAGCAATCCGGACTACGTTCCGGCAGACGATGGCCCAGCCGAAAGCCCGCGCGGCACCCCGGCGTACGCCACCCTTCCCAATCCAGCCGACGGCGCCGTCGACGTGCCGAGAGACGTAACGCTGTCCTGGAATGCCGGGCCCTATGCCACCATTCACGACGTGTATTTCGGCACGGTCTTTGACGACGTCAACGTCGCCACCAGAGGAAATCCCCTTGGCGTGCTGGTCAGCCAAGGCCAAACGGCTACGACATACGAGCCCGCCGGCCTGCTCGAGCTCGATCAGACCTACTATTGGCGAGTAGATGAGGTCAATGGCACCAACGGTACCATCGTCCAAGGCGGCGTCTGGAAGTTCACTGCCGAACCGCTTGCGTACCCGCTCGAGAACATCACGGCTTCCGCCTCCGGCTCCCAGTCCGGCTATGGCCCGGAGAACACGATCAACGGCTCCGGCCTAAACGCAGACGATCTCCATTCGGCCGAGCAGGAAGACATGTGGTTCGTGGATTCGGGGGGAACTGGCCCTGTCTGGATACAATACGAATTCGACCGGATCTACAAGCTCCATGAGTTGTGGGTGTGGAACTACAACGTGATATTCGAGTCGGTCATCGGCTATGGCTTCAAGGACGTAACCATCGAATACTCTGCGGACGGAGTAGACTGGGCTACCCTTGGCGACGTCGAGTTCGCCAGGGCGCCGGCCGCGCCGGACTACGAGCACAATACGGTCGTGGACATGGCCGGCGTGGCTGCCAGATATGTCAGGCTCACAGCCCAAACCAACTGGGGTGGTCTGTTCCCGCAATATGGTCTCAGCGAGGTTCGCTTCTTCTATATTCCCGCCCATCCGCGCGGGCCTCAGCCGACGGATGGCTCGACAGACGTTAATCCGAACACGACGCTGGCCTGGCGAGCCGGTCGCGGGGCCGCATCTCACGAAGTTTACTTCGATACGGAGATGGATGCGGTTGCTGACGCCACAGCGCTGATCGCCACGGTCGACGCCGCCAACTACGATCCCGGCTCGCTCGACTTCGGGACGACGTACTACTGGAGGATCGTTGAGGTCAACGAAGTCGCGACGCCCAGCGCATGGGAAGGTGATCTCTGGACGTTTTCCACCGCCGAATATGCGGTCATCGACGACTTCGAAACCTACACCGACGACGTCGACGCGGGACTGACGATTTTCGATACCTGGATCGATGGCTGGGTCAACGGCACCGGCTCGACCGCAGGCTACTTCGACGCTCCGTTTGCCGAGAGAACCATCGTTCACGGTGGGAAGCAGTCCATGCCCCTGGCGTACTCGAACGCCGACTCGCCCTGGTATTCCGAGGCTTATCGCAACTTTGAGTCGCCACAGGACTGGACCGTCAACGGCGCCGATACCCTCGTGGTCTACTTCCAGGGCCGTCCCAGTGCCTTCACACAACTGGCATCCGGTAACATCATCATGGGGGCGGCCGGGACCGACATCTGGGACATGGCGGACGAATTCCGCTTCGCCTACAAACCACTCGACGGAGATGGTTCGATCATCGCGCGGGTCGAAAGCGTCGTCGATACCGACCCGTGGGTCAAGGCAGGCGTTATGATCCGCGAATCTACAGATCCTGGGGCAGCTTTTGCTGCCGTCTACATGACCGGCACCAATGGCATTCGCTATCAAGCGAGGTTAGCGACGGGCGAGGCGGCGACCAGCGATACCTCCGTCGCCACGGAAGAGCAGATCGCGATTCGCGAGCCCGTCTGGATCAAGCTCGAACGCAGCGGTGGCATTTTCAACGGGTTCTATTCCGTCGACGGTCAGGACTGGACCGCAATGTCATGGAACCCGCAAGTCATTGACATGGCCGCCAATGTCCATGTCGGCTTGGCCGTAACCAGTCACAGCCCAGGTGTTCTGACGACGGTTGAATTTTCAGGCGTCGAGACTGCGGGCGGTATTGTCGGGCAGTGGGCCGTGGAGACCATCGGTCCGGAACAGCCGGAGGGCAACTCGCCGGAGAGGATCTACGTTGCGGTAGAGGACACTACGGGCAATGTGAAGGCCGTGTCGCACCCTGCCGGTGAAGCGGCGACTCTCCTCGCCGGCTGGAATCAATGGCAAATCCCGTTCAGCGAGCTGATGGGTGTCGACCTCAGCAAGGTCGCGATGCTCTATCTTGGGATCGGAGATCGCGACAATCCGACGGCGGGCGGCAGTGGGCTCATCTATTTCGATGACATCGGCTTTGGCAAACCCGCTGCGGAATAGCGCACACCTTGTCCTCGGAATACGTCGAAGGGGCTGCAAGCATCACTTGCAGCCCCTTTTCTCATCGTATTCGCCGATCGCCAAGACCGTGGCCATCGAAAGCCAGTGCCCCACGAGCGTGCGACAGGCCACTCGTCACTCGTAAGTGTAGAACGCGATTCCCTCGAAGTTATAGACGTCGCAGTAGTCCTTGAGGAATTTGTCCTTCTCCGATTCGCTGATCGTATAGAAATGTGCCATCTCGACGGGGCTCCAGAACCGATAGACCGGCTTGGTCCCATAGGGCTGCTTTCCTTCCGGATAGGCGTAGAAAGCAATGCCCTCAAGCTTCCAGACCCCCTTGTATTCCTTCAGGAGCTTGTCCTTTTCCTTCTCGCTGATCGTGTAGAAATGGCTCTGCGACACGTCTGACCAGAACCGATAGACCGGTGCCAGCCCCGAGACAAAGGGGATTTTTGCCGCCTTGAAAGCAACCCCTTCGAAGACCCAGACGTCGTCGTAGTTTCGGATCAGCTTGTCCTTCTCGGCCTCGCTGATCGTGTAGAAATGCGCATCCGTGGCGGGCGACCAGAAACGATATACATCGCTGAACTTCGCGAGGCTCTGATCACCGCCCTCAACCACGAAATTATCGAAGTAGACCTGTCCGGAGGTGACCTGCGTGAGATTCGAGCCCCCTTCCAACATCACGTCCAGGTTTCGAGTCGCCCATGCGTCCCGGAGAAATCCTCTGATCGTCATCCAGGCATTCGAGACGCCGTAGCCCTGGTGCCCGAGATACAGTTCGTCCAGGTTGGCATTGTAGGAGAGATACAGGGTTCCGTCGTTCCGGTCCCTGCTGCCGAATCTGCTTCGCGTCCCATACTCATCCATCGTCTCGTACCAGAAGTAGGAGTATCCCTCGCCACTACTGACACCGAAGCTTATGCACCGAGAGTCGCGACGGGCGATGTCCGGAACGAGGACGACCGTCAACCAGACGGTTTCACTGCAAGTCAATCCGTGATGGAAGTCGACGCGCAACAGGAAGTCATGTGTCGCATCGAGTGTCCAGTCCCTGGACACATATCGGGCTGACGCCCATTGGCTCCGGCTTGTGCTCCTCAGTTCGAGCCGCTGATGCGTCTCTGCCAGCCAGCAGTTGGCCGCGTCGTCGGCCTCCAGCCACCAGAGAGATCCGACCTGGCCGTCGGTGAAATAGTCCGACGGCAAAGTCCCGTCGTCGCAGGATGTGCTCGCACACAGGTAATCCCCCTCCGGTAAGAGTCCCCCGCTTCCCGCCAGGGCGCTGCTGGTCAGACATGCTATAGCTGCCAGCGCCCACACATTCGCGCATTCTCCGCCATTCCATGGTTCGTCCTCCTTGCTCCGTACTCCATTACCCTTCCGTGGTTCATCAACCTTGCGCGTTTCCTCGTGCACGAATCCGCCGGACATCCAGGCCGCAACTCCCACGACCGACCGACAGAATCAGGTTGAACGATATACCGATATCATAAGCTGGATATGTCCCCCGCGTATGGTCGCGGTATCAACCTCACTCGATACATCGCAACGGAACTAATGATACTGCACCAGAGTGCCAAAATGCAAGCTTTTTCTTCTCCGCAACTGCCTTCGGAGTTCTTCAGAGCCCTGTAAGAGACTCGGCGGGAATGGCCACACAAGCAAAATGGCCAAGGCCGTTGTCGTGCCGCGACCGGTATCTGGGATTTGACGGTCAGTACCATTGGTGCTACCATGCGCGTCGAAATCGACAGAACCAGAAGGATGGGATTCCGACCTTGCGTCATAGGAGGACAGACAGATATGAGATTGCGATGCCTTCAAGTGAAGAACTTCCGTTGCATCGAGGATTCGACGGAATTCACGATCTGCCCCGTAACCTGTCTTGTGGGCAAGAACGGCGCGGGCAAGACCTCTCTTCTCGAAGCGCTGTACAAGCTGAACCCCGACGTTCGCGAACTGAGCACGTTTGATGTGCTGATGGAATACCCGCGTGCCGCCGCAGGCAATATCAAAAGCGGTCGGAGGGCGAGCCGGATGACGCTCTGATCGCAACGTGGGAACTCGAGGACCACGACGTCGCGCAGTTGGAGGAGACGCTCGGCGCGGTGCCGTCCAGTCCAGGACGGTCGTCATACGCAAGGGCTATTACCCCGAGCGACACTGGACCGGCAAGATTGCCTCGACGACCACATCCGCGTCTGAGCCGGGCGAAAGCACTCAACCGGTCAGCGAAAGCCCCGAGGGAACAACCGACTTCGATGAAGGCATGCAGCCTGCTGAGATCGCGCCCGAGCCCCGGGAACCGGCTTCGATTGCCACAGCCGTCTCAGAAGGCCCTTCCTTGACCGAAGACGCATTCTTCGAGCAGAACGTGGCCGGCCTTTTGCCCAAGCTGCTGTATTTCTCGGAATGGCACATGATGCAAGGCCGCATCTCGATCGACACCTTGCTCCAACGCAAACAGAAGGGGGAACTGACAGGCCCGGACCGCGTCTTTCTGGCCCTTCTGGAGTTAGGCGGAACCAGTGTTGAAGCCATCAGTCGCATCGAGCGTTCGGAAGAGCTGATCGCCGACCTTGAGGACGCCGCCAGACCGGTAACCGATGAGATCGCCCGCTATTGGAGCCAGGAACGCGATCTGAGAATCAGTTTCCATCTGTATCCGGGCCGGGCTCAGGACCCCTCTCCATACGATCGCGGCCTCGTCTTCGAGACTCGCATCGTCAACACCCGAACGAACCTGTCCTTGAACTTCGAAGAACGCAGCACGGGCTTCGTCTGGTTCTTCTCGTTCCTGGTGTGGTATTCCGACGTCCGCAAACGGTATGGCGACAATCTGCTGATCGTGCTGGACGACCCCGGGCTGGGCCTTCACGCCAAGGCCCAATGGGATCTGATGCGCTACGTCACCGAACGCCTGGCCCCCTACTACCAGATCATCTACACGACGCACTCGCCGTTCATGATCGACCCCGATCGAATGGCCTGGGTCCGAACGGTGGAAGACATCTGTGAGACAGGGCCGGACGGCTTTGTCAAAGCCCTGGGCACCAAGGTGGGTGATAAGGTCCTCAGCACCGACCACGACACCCTTCTACCCCTCCAGGCCTCTCTGGGCTATCGAATCATGCAGGAAATGGCGGCCACCAAACGCCTGCTGCTCGTTGAGAAGCCGGCCGATGTGATCTACCTGAACTGGTTCTCCGCGCGGCTCAACGAAAACGGCCGACAGGGACTCGATCCGGGTTGGACCATCGTCCCCTGTGGTGATCTGGTGCGTCTGGCTACGCTGGTCGGACTCCTGGCCAATGACACGCAGGGCTTCGCTGTGCTACTGAGCCTCTCGGAGAAAGACCCCGATGTGATCAACCAGCGGGAGTTGTCGCGCATGCTGGAGACCTGCCGGACATTCCCCCTAAGGCGATATGCCCAACCGCTCAACAGCACGATCGAAGACCTCATCGGGGCGCCGGCCTATCCGGCTTTGATCGATTTAAGCTTCGGGGTGCCCCGCAAACAGCGGCTGGCTCGTGAGATGGCCACCTCCGACGAAACGCCCATGCTCAAGATCATCTCCAATCAGTTAGCCGACCGCCGGTTGACGAAGGGCCACTTCGATCCGATGCTCCCGGCTGAACATCTGTTGACCATGGGAGGAAAAAAGGGACGCAAGCTACCCGGCCTCCAGGAGGCTCTGTCCCGATTCGAAAACCTCTTCCGTGATCTGAATAGCTGTCTCTGACCGGCGCCAGAATCAGTCGACCCGTCCGGGCGTCGCGGGCGCAGCCTGCCAATTCGCCGGATCGTTGCCATAGGCGGTCGGGTCAAGCCGAGTCAGCGAGGCCCCCTGCCCATCGGCTTCGACGGGCCAGGGGTCGATACCCGTCGCGAATTCGTCGGGGTGTGAACCGTCGCTGTAGGCTATCCGATCGACAGGAACCCAGGCCGGCGTCTCGTCACCCTCATCTGCGTCGTCGGAGTCTGCTACCCGGTCGCCCGGCTTACTGAGTTGCACGGTTTCGCTGCCGTTGGCGAGTTTGCCCCCTCCCCATTGCAGTACCCTCACACCAGGAGGCGCAGCATATGTCGCGTTGAACGCGGCAGCATCTTTGACGAGGAGCAGGCACCCTCCAGGCTGCAACGTCACCGGGACATCGACCGGCAGCAGCAGTTCGACCCCGGGGTCATCCGGATCATCGGTGAGACGCCAGGGCGTATCCTGAGTGGCATCGTACAGTGTAACGTCCGAGTCACTGACGTTGAGCAACTCAACGTACTCGGCATCCGCTGAACCGGCGGGGTTGTACATGATCTCACTGATGACTACAGGTCCGACCTTGGGTCCGGCGTTGGCCGCATTCGGCGTTGAGACGCTCAGCGGGACGAAATCGCACTCGCCTGTGCTGATGGCATATCGTCCCTGAGACACGCCCTGCTCTGATACCTCGTAAGCCTGTTGTTCACTGTAGCCCGTCAGTTCGCCATTTGTCCCGGAATGGAGTTGGACCGTCTCCCCCGAGCGGCTCAGCCCAAACGGCGTCGCGCAGCCCGGATCATCGACGTTGCCAAATTCGTGTCTTCGTAGAACACGATATAGCCATTGGGCCCGATTGTCGTCCCGCTGGCGATCTCATATTTGGCCAGATTGTTCCCGCTGTCACTCAGGAACCAGCCCCCGATGTCGACCGACTGATTCGTTGTGTTATGCAACTCGATCCAATCCGGCTCTCCGGATTCGGGATAGGCCATCACCTCGTTGATCACGACGGTCCCGGACACAACCGTATCGACTGCATCATCGAAGCCAGGGGAACCGCCTGCGTGAACACTCGGTCGCCAGGCCGTCTTCTCACCCAGCGCATTCGGATCAGTCGTCCACGGATCGTTCACAGTCAGCGAGAATCCCGCCCCGTCAGTCAGGTCGTACCAACCATCTTTGTACCGGAAGCTGTGAATGATCTGTCCGGCCGCATCCTGTAATTCGACGGTCTCACCGCCGTTATCCAGGCTGCCTTCGTACTGCCCCGCGATATTGAAGCCCTGGCCATACCGGGCCTCGAAAGCATCGACGTTCTCGACCACCAGGATGTACTCTCCTGGGCCCAGTTCGACACTGGGGAAGGTGAAATCCACGCCTCGACTGAGCGTGACAAGGTTCAGATTGACCGTTTCGGAGCCAACATTCGTCAACTCGACGTACTCCGTATTCGGATCGGCCGGGTGATACATGATCTCGCTGATCCGCAGGTTCTCAGCCACCGGCCCTACCGCGAAGACCGCTTCGGCCAGTCCACTCCACGGGCTGTACGGATTGCTCCCGACCAGAACGCGCGACTTGATCCGAGTGCTCTCGGTGAGAGCGATCGGCCCGGCGTACGTGCGGACGCCGGAGCCCATCTCGCTGCCCTCGGGCGTGTTGACATGCCCGGCAGCCAGTTCCACGGAGATAAGGAAGTCGGAACTGCTCGCACCGGCGTTGAGGCCATGGATGGCCAGCACGTTCTGACCTGGTCTCAACAGCCCCGCCATCGCGGAGACGTCAAAGTCTTCAAAGCGTATGGCCGCCAGATCGTCGTGATTGCCCTCTGCGCCCGAATTCCACGTCGGAACGCCTGAGAACATCGTGCGTTGAATCTCCACACCGTTGAGATACGCGACGAAGCCGTCGTCGTACATCGCCCTGAGGATCATGTAGTTGAACTGCCCTGGATCGTCCGGAAGGGTAAACGGAACGCGAATATAGCAGCTTGTGTATTGGCCCGACATCTGGTCCAGCACGTCGATGTCGATGAACTGCTCATAGCCCGTACTGCGTTCGTAGCCGACACCACCGGTCCCGCTGATCCAGCCGGAGTCGTCAAATGCGGCTCCACCTTTCCAGGCCTCATCGACCGGGCCGGTCGGAACGAGGACACGTTTCGGCGCATCCTCTTCAACAATTGTCACCGTCTCGATGGTCGTTGGCGCTGCCGACGGAGGCCGTGGGTCCGTTCCATCCAGCGTGTAGTACAACATGCCACTGCCGGTGGTGTCGAGGAGCTCTATCTCGCTGCCAACCGCAACAGGTCCACCGTCGGGCAGGATTTCCGGCGGGGCGACAAACTGGCTGTCAACCCACCTGCACCGGCGTCCCAGCCATTCCTTCATGTGGTCGATCTCGCCCTGGAAACCACCGTACCGCGGGCCACGACTGGACCATCGCTGGTAGTTCCGGGCCTGGGCCTCCCATATCTCGTCCGCCATCCCATCAATCGTTGCATCGAGACTCTCGGTGCTGAAGGCGCCTCTGCGAAGAGCGAACCAGCGATCGATGTACTTCTGCCAGAAGTTCGCGTCCTCAAACAAACGATCCCACCAGACGTATCCGAGGTAATCCGTGCCGTCGCCGGAACCATGCCAGGTCTCGGGATTGTTGTCCCGACCGTCGGTGGAGTCCAATGCCCGATCAAAATCCCAAAGCGGGCCCATTTCCAGCTTGCCACCACGATTCTTGTGCAGATGCGTACTCAGGCGGAGGGCATCGACGTTCATCGCCAGCATGTTGAGCAAGTTGTGATCGATGAATGCATCGACATCGATATACTTGGCGTACCCACTCTGAGGATCGGCAAAACTGGGTCCGTAAAGGGCATCCTCGAATTCGTCGAGATACCCTCGAATCCACTCCGATTGTGCGTCAGTGATCTCCGATTCCTTGGGGTCCACGTAGCAGAGCGTTCCATCACCGTACGTGGGGTTGCCTCTGGAGGTGCGGAATCCACGGTCGCCCGAATCGGCTCGGTCAATCTTCAGCATGTACCCGCCGGTGATTCTTGGCTCAGTGTCGTCCCAAGGCTCGAGCTTCTCGACGTCGACGCGGTCGGGTCCTCTCTTGATCTTCTCCATCAGGATGTATAGCCCGACGTAGTCACTGGCCGATATCGTATCGTCGTTCGTGTTGAGGTACATCTCGACGAAACGCGTTCGTACCGAATACCGACCGATCTGGTTGCTCAGACCATGCATGAAGGCATTGTTGATCAACGCCCGATCGTAATTGAACGGCGCGTAGAGAATCCAGTCGGACTCGGCCGGCATGCCGAGAATCGAGACGTCACGGTCCAGGTTATTCTCATCCCATACTTCGAACCCATACGAACCCTTGGCCGCCCCCAGGGTGCTGCGGCCACGCCGCTTCATCCCTCCGCGACCAACGTAGTCGGCCCGGTCGACCATACGCGCCCGGCCATCGGCGTCTCTATCGATAAAGGCGGCGTGGACTGACCGGAACGTGGTGTTAGGAGTCTGACGATTCGTATCGACGATAACGATCGGCAGGTCCGAGCTGAAATCAGCCACATCACTCGATAGACCGATATAGGTTTGGCTGACAACCGCACTCGGAGCCTTGCCCGGCTCGTACGCGCGGGCCAGAATCTCCCTCGTGCTCAGGACAGGAATAGCATCCGTATACAACCGCGACGAAGCCGTGGGCACCTGCCCATCCGTCGTGTAGCGGATCTCCGCCGTTGGGTTCGGCGAACTCAGTTCGAGAAGAATGTATCCCGTGAAGGTTCCACCCTGGCGGGAGAAGACGGGAGCATCGGATATCCCCAGATAACCAGCCCCATTGGGGTGGGTCGGCGTCGGGGACGTGAAGTAC
Organism: uncultured Phycisphaerae bacterium; assembly: GCA_963726475.1. Classification (GTDB taxonomy): domain Bacteria; phylum Planctomycetota; class Phycisphaerae; order Sedimentisphaerales; family Anaerobacaceae; genus Anaerobaca. The sequence goes on from CAVSCO010000109.1 coordinate 72,064, forward strand.
TGCATCTCGCTGCCGTAGATGCCATAAGACTGATCGGCACGCTGGGGGGGAAAGCCTCGTTCGTCACCCGTGCCATCGGGGCGACCATATTGATGCGCGACCTGCAAATCCGGTCGAACCAGAGCGAGGTACTCACCGTCACCATCGAGCGTGAAGTTCGTGTGATAGCGTCCCAGGTCATCCTGGTACGGCCAATTGTCCGGGTGGTCCTCTTCCTGCACACCGGAAGCAAAGACGACGAGCGCATCATCCGCTGCAAGCAAGATCGCGGGCAACGCCCATTTTGTCAGGTCCTCGGGATCGTCCGTCAGATACCAGCCCGCCAGGTCAACCGCCGTGGTCCCACGATTGGTGATCTCGATCCAATCCGGATAGACCGTCTGTCCTGCCACCCGTGTGGGATACGTACTTTCGTTGATGGCCATGAACTCGGTGATCAACACGTCGGAATCCGGAAGCTGGCTGTACTCGACCGTAAGCGCCGTCATCTCGTTCTTGTTGACTCGCACCGTCCTGTCTGAAGGCCGCCCCCAACTGCCGGCCGGACCGAACTGCACGTTGTAGGTTCCGGGGACGAGCTCGTCCGCAGATGTCCCGCTGTCACGCCAGTCGCCACCGCCAAGGCGCCATTGGGCCCCCGCTGCTACCGCCTCCGGAGGTGACAGCGTCACACGTAAGGTCCCCGTCCAATCGGCAAGCCAATCGGCGGCCAGTTGCGAGAAATCGGCCAGTGTCACCCCGTCATCACCCGTCAGGTCGCCACAGCCTAAGGGATATCCCGTGCAACCCGGGGCGTCTAGCCATTGGTCAGCCAGAAGCATCAAGTCCGGGAAGTTGACTTTGCAGTCTCCCGACAAGTCGCCAGGAGGACATTCCGGCTCTATCACGGAAACGACCACCGTGTCCCGGCCCTCCTGGTTCCGCTCATCCCATACCTGAAGCTGAAGGGTATACACGCCCACCTCGGGGAACGAGACGGTGGCATTGGGCTCGGTCTCCGTGCCCATGAAGTCCGCCTCCGGTTGCCCCAGAGACGACCAGAGAATGGTCAAGTAGTTCGGATCGATCTGCGCAACCCCCAGCGGGTCGTCATCGTGAATCGTCGGATGCATCTGAACGATGGTGTCGCCCGCCCCTCCCCAGGCAACCGTTCGATCCTCGCCCGCGTCGACTTCTGGCGGCAATCCCCCGACGGGGCTGCCCAGCAACTCGACCTCGGCAATCTGCATGCTGTTTGCGGCCGCGGGGTTTCGGACGGCGGTGAACAGGAGTTGATAGTGCTTGTAGGCGGTGTTGTTGGCGAAGGTGATCGGCGTTTCATTGATCGTGAAGCGAGGCCATGGCGATGCCTGATCAAAATCCGGCACACTGCCACTGGCAATCAACGAATACGGTCCATCGATACTCGTGTTGGACCCGCTCAGTTCGAAAGCGATGGGATCGCGTTCCACTGCATCGTTGGCCGTGGTCAACGTCAATCCTGTTACCACGGTCGCCCCGGCCGAGAGGGTCACCTGGAAGCCCGTTGGCTGGGTCTCTCCCTTGAAGTGAAGGAATTTCGTATTGACATCGTCGTCGATCGCCAGAGGTGGTGATTCGGCCCCGGGCCAGTCTCCATCATTCGGGACCCCCTGGACAACATCTCCCGGGCTGGTTACATCGGCCCAAACCACGGCCGAAACCAGCATCACCGCCAGCAATACGAAGATATGTGTCCGGTTCGTCATCACCTGCACCTCACTTCAGAGTCAGCGACTGCATCGATGGCCCCGTGTTCGCTCGCCATGTGGACGGCTCGCAACCATCCGCATAGCGCCATGCGATGGGGGAAACGTGAATTCGCTCGACCAGAGTAACACTGGCGTCCGCAATACTCAGGGTGCGACCGCCAACTGCCGGCGCACACAAAACGGGCTCTACACGAAGGCTCGATTGGAACAATACGCCGCTCCGCCGATCTGAATTCTTCACTACAAATACAAGTGTATTGTAGTGGGTCGCCCAGGCAAAGTCAACGCCGCTTCTCAGCACGCTCCTGCCACGACCACGGAGGACTCAGTCGGTGTTTTGTTCGGCTTCGGTGTAAACCGGTTCAACGTCGGGCAGTTCCGTTTCCTGATATGCCTTGGCCTCTGCTTTAGAGAGAGACGCCGGGTCGACAATCTGAGGCGTGATGAACACGAGCAGCTCGCTGTTGATCGTATCCTCGCCCTTGAACCGGAACAACGGACCGGCCAGTGGCAGATCACCCAACACCGGGATCTTATTTACTTGTTTGGTGGCTTCCTTCTTGCGCAGCCCGCCCAGAACGACCGTCTGACCGTTTCCGATCAGCAGCTTCGTGTCGGCTTCTCGTCGGTCAACGACCGGCTGAGGGTATGTTACACCGATGCCGGCCACCTGGACTTCCCCCGTCACAACGCTAAAGACCGGTCGCAGGTGCAGGCGAACCATCTCGTCGCGTTTCGCCAGATGAGGGGTCACCTCAAGTTCCACGCCGACTTCACGGAACGCGGTCGTACCGATCGCGCCGCCCAACGCAGATTCCTGCAGCTCTTGATAGGGAATTTCGGAAACGATCTTGATGTGAGCCGTTTCGTTGTCCAAGACGAGGATGGCGGATTGGCAAGCAACTTGGCATTCACCTCTTCATGCTGGGCCTTCAACAAGACGTCGACATTCACACTGGAACTGAGCCAACCCAGCCGGACACCTCCGGAGGTGTTCTCGGCCTTCGAGATGGTTCCGTTGAATCCGCCCGTTGCATAAGGCTCCGTGTGTGAAGTGATGTCCGGCTCACCGGTGATCCCATACGTCGTCCCTGTCCCGGCTTCCCACTGCACGCCCAGGTCGAATCGCTCCTTGCACGTGACGTCGTAGATGTGCGCTTCGACAAGGATCTGAGGCGTCATGCGGTCCACCTGCTTGACGAACTCCATCATCGCCTTGACCCTCTGCTCACGGTCGATGATGAGGATATGGCTCGTGCCCTGCATGTGCGTAACGGATCCGCTCTCCGATTTGAAGCTCTCCAGCGATTTGACGACTTCCGCCGCATCGGCATAGGTCACTTCAATTAGCTCGGTGGTTTGCCGCTCGGGGACAGCGGGAATCTCTTCGTGCGTCAGAATCCGGATGATGTTATCGCCGATCACATAATCGCACCCGTGAACCTCGAGTATACCGCGCAGCGCTTCTTCCAGTGTCACATCCGTGAGCTTCACGGTGGCCTCGCCTTTGACGTTCGGGCTGACGACGATGTCCACGTCCGCCTGCTCCGTCATCAGTCGAATCACATCCTCGAGCGGCATCTTGCGCACTTCAATACTAATCTTCTTTGCCAACCGCTCACGGAGATCCTTCCCGGGGTCGTCTACGGGCTCCTCCATGCCGGAGACACCCGGCGCCATAATCGCAACGCACAGCCACCATGCCACGGTAGCACATCCGAGCCATCGGCTCACTGATCTCGTCTCACGGCACTGTCTCATTGGGGTACCTCGGGGCTCCCATGCGGGGCGGTTTCACGTTCTTGCTGATTGTCAGAGGGTGGGGCAATCGTTGGATTCACAACCGTCTGCCGCCATCGCCGACCGTTCATCTCGAATTCCACGCTGTCCCTTGCGATCTGAAGCACCTTCACGGGGCCGATCTGCTGACCTTCCAGAACGAGCGTCGAGCCGATCATGGCGACGGGTTTCTCGGCGGTGTAGAGGATCCCTCGCAGGACCAGGCCGGTAGGTGAGGGGACATCTGCGGCCACAGACTTTTCGTCGGCCTTCGACATAGGCGCCAACTGCATCGGGTCGCGGTCGCCAATCCTGTAGAGAGGCGGAATCTGCCAGTCAATGCTCGTCGCCTTCATTTCGTCATACTGCGTCGCTGGAGTATCTTCCGCATCTGCCGTCATGGCGGACGTCGTTGGAATCGAATTGCGCACGAGCAACCACAGGACAATGGCCAGAACAGGGACCAACAGGAGCATCACCTTCTGACGCATCTCGTCTGCGCGCCCGGTTCTGTTATGGTGTCCTTTTGCTTTTGTCATCGTCGTCTTTCCTGCTACAACTCCCCGGGAGCTTTCCGTCAACTGCTCTTCGCCTTCTCCACCAGGACCGACACTTCCATGTCCACACGCGGAGTCTCGGTCTGCCTCTCCGGCCGACTGATCGAAAACGTTTCAACGAACAAGACCGGGCGGTGCCGTTCCAGAGCATTGAGCAATGCGGCGAACTGGGGGAATGGCGAGGTGAAACTCACATTGATATCCCGCTCTCCGATGAGATCGCAGTCCGGAATCGAAATGATCCCGTCTTTGTCCTGAGGTTTCATCGTGAAGGCCCTAACCTCAGTCGCGCTCGCCAGTTCAGCGATTTCAAAGGCCAGATTCGGCGCGGCCTGGGGACGCACAACAAAGTCGCCGACACGACCGTCAACGCGATTGACATCAGCAGCCAATTTCGCCTGATTCTCTTTTTTGGCGGCCTGGGTGGCCTGACTGTATAAGTCCCGAGCACTCATCAGTTCCGCTTCCAAAGCCTCTACTCGCTGAATCTGTGGCTCCAGAACGAACAGGTAGCCCGCAACCCCCAAGGCGACACAAGGAATCCAAACCAGAATGGCACCAAGAATGCACTTCTTCCGAACCGTCATATTCGCTCTTTCACCATGAAGGCCTAAACGTGCAGTTGAGTTCGTAGCTGACTGCGGGCTCCCCATCGAGAATCTCCGATTCCTGAGATACGGTCAGCATGTCAATTCGCGTCCCGAGATCAGCCGACGAACGCAGTCTGTCCTGGAACTCCCGCACGGCGCGGTGAGCCGTTTCCTCATCGTGTCCCGCAACGCGAATCTGGAGTGTGCGGATGGGCACGTTGATCTCCATGGTCGTTTCCGGGTCGTCCGGAACCGGGACTTCACGTCGAGCGGTCTCGCGGGCCGCTCCGAGACGCGTAAGAATCAAACCTCCCGGCAGGCAGTCAATCACCGTCGTAAGCACGGGCGACCATTGGGTTCGCTCGGGCAACGTGGATTTCACATCCGCCAGCAAGTCTATGCCCAGGGCCCTGCGAGTCTGAAGCAAACGCTGTGCCTCCAGGGCCGGTACGAGAGCCATCGTTGCCTGCCGCAGCCGGGTTAGTTGCCGGCTTTGAACTGAAATCGCGACGCGATGTTCCAAATAGATCGTGACCATGGCGGCACCGATGATCAGCGGCACAGCGATAACCATGCACACGAAGGCAATGCCTCCGGGCCGGCTTCGCATCGGAACTCCTTCCCCCTGAAGTAAATCAATCTCATACATCTCAGATCGTCCTCATGGCCAGCCCGGCGGCAACGGCAACGGCCGGTCCAACCTTCTCCAAGGCTGACTCGCATTCCGGACCGGCTTCGCATCGCAACTGTCTCAGCGGGTTCCAGGGTTCAACGTCAAAGGGCAGCTTCTCGTCGAGCAATTCGACGAAGCTCTTGACCGAAGCGAGGTTCCCGCAGACCATCACCTTGCTGATCTCGATATGTCGATCCTCGGCCAGGTAGTATCGGAGCGTTCTCGCCACGTCGTCGAATAGCGGCGTGCAGGCTTTGTCCAGCCCCTGCCGCAAGGTCTGCGGGTCGACGGATGCACCGTCGTACAGAGCGGCTCGCACGGTCTCCGGAGGTAATTTCATCTCAACGACCATCTGACGCAAAATCTCCTGTTCACCAGAAAGGAGATCGCGTACGAATGGACGCCGTGCATGATCCGCCAGAGCAATACTCGTGTATGAATCGCCTACGCTGAGCACCGCCGTGCGGATAACGTCGTCGCCGCCATTTTCGTCGGTCTCTCTGGCCTGCGATGGCGAGGAACTCAGGACTAACAGGGTGTTCAAAAGAGCCAGCCCGTCCACGTCTATAAGCGTGCATTTCCGACCGGCATCGCGCACGACCTCGCGTTTTGCTTCAATGAGATTCCGCGTGGCAGCGACCCAGAACCCCTGTGTCTTCTTTCCTCGATCGCACGTGATCTGGTGGTCCAACACACTCTCTTCCGGACTGAACGGACAGATCTGGGAGGACTCCAAGGCAACCGCCCCGTCGATCTCATCTGACGGCAGGACGGGGAATTCGAACCCTCGTATCACTACTTCCGGTCCGCGAAATCCACACACCACGAGCCTGCTTCCCGGCGCGGTCTCATCGAGACACTGGCGAACCGCCTGCGTCGTATTGGCCCGTCGCTCTTCGGGATCGTTCTCACCGGGAGGTATATCGGTTACGGCCGCACCGGTGACGGTGTATTGCCCGTTCTTGCGACGCAACTGGACCGCTCGTATCGAGGCAGAATCGATATCCAGGCCAATGAGTTGCCTGCCTTCAAGATTGAGAAAACGTCTGGCCCCCATATGGGTGCGTCCTTTCAAAGCTCCTTACCGGCGATCCTGCAGCAATCCGAGGCTGCTTGCCTCGCAGTCCGACTGCGTGTGACCCAGCACAATCGCCGTTTTCTGCATCGACACGACAGCAGAGACACTTTAGCACCAACGGGGGATTCGGAGCCGCGTCAAGGTGAATGGCGAAGGGATGGAAACTACCGACCCGGCCGATAATCGCGCCATCCTGCCGGAGCGGGCACGTATTTGCCGCGCAACCAGATGTCACCGGGCACGATGCCCGTCAATAAGCGCTCGTCCATCCGATAGAGCTTCAGGAAGCCGTCCCAACCGATGAGTCCGATGACCCCTCGGATGGCTTCGGAGATCGATCCGTGAACGACAAGATCATCTTGCCAACCGTCGGCTTCCTTCCGGTTGCCCCAGCCGTTGCGTTCCACGTTTTCGGCACCCCAGCCTCCTCCGCCAACGGTCAGGGCTGCCTCTACAATCATCGGATCGGGGAGGTACCGCTTGTAGTAGTCTGGATTCGGCTTCAATGTGGTGGTCGTGCCTCCCTTCTTGCCCTTCTTCTTTTTGACTACCTCGATGTATTCAGAGGCACTGGGATTGTTGGCTCGACCGATAGGGGCGTACGCGTATTGCTCGCTGTCGATAGGCTGATCAATCTCGCTCAGGCCGGGGTCAGCCACTTTGATGACTCCTTGTGCCAGCAGCCCCAATACACTCGTATTGTCGAGCGTCGGGCGGCCCTGAGCATCATGGCTTCCATCCACACTGATGGAGTCAGCCACCCAGATGTTACCGGTTGCGACGACCGTGACTCTGCCATGGATGACCTGATCGTTGTTGTGTTGCGTCAGATTGCCCCCGATGACCACATTGCCATCGACAAAGATCTGGCCCCCGGGTTCGGATTCGACCCCGCCAAAGGATTGGGTGACATAGGTGTCTTCCAGGGGAACCGTCACCTGGCCGGTGACGACTCCACTGGCCTTGGGGACGACATGGTAGGCATAGATGTTGTATCGCTCGTATTGCGTGCCACCGCTGCCCGGGGTAATCTTGAAATCGTATGTCCTGGAATCTGAACTCTGCTGGAAGCCGCGCACGGTGCAGTTGTTGGTTATCCGGACCTTGCCGACGCCGTTGTCTACGAAGAACTCTAACTGAACGGCGGGCTCGCGATTCGCAAGCGATGCCGTACAGACCGGGGCATAGCGGTACTCGGCTTTGGTGCTGTCACGAAACCGGTTCACCTTGCTCTGGACCGAGGCCTCGTCGGTGACTTTCGTCATGGGTTGATCGAAGTAGATGCCGCCCTTGAAAAGCCCCATGACATCGCTGTACTTGTCGGTGCCACCCTGCGTCTTCCTTGATTCCCCCATGGCGACCGCCTTGAGAAACGTCGGACTGCCGCTGATATGGATGTCACGACCATCAGGATAGTCGTTCATCTTGTTGATGCTGATCGGCATGTCGATAATTTCCCCGTTCGCGAAATTGACGGGGATCGTGCTCGTCGGTCCCGACGGCACGCGGCACATGCCCATGTCCCATCCACTGATCGCCTGGACCACCAGCACATCGACGTTGCGAGCGAAGGTTCCACTCCGACCGTCGCAAACGACACGAAATACCGGTCGTGTCCCGACAAACGTATAGAGGTTGATACCATAGGTGCAGGAACTGTCGGGGAAAGTCACGGTTCCTGTTGTCCCGGGCACTCCTTGCTGCAGGGCACTGAGAATGTCCTGTTGCTGGCTCATCCAGTGGACGGCCTTCTCATAGCCGGCTTCAGCCGCCAGCATCGCCGCCATCTCCCCCTTCACCGAGATCGCTTCGCGTCGAGCCCCAAAGGCAATCGTCAGCAAGCCGAATCCCAGAACCATCAGGATGGCCAGACCGGCAACCACGATCACAAGGGCCAGGCCTCTGGGGCGTGGAGACGGGTGTCTCACGTTGAGGGATATCGTCGCGCGAACCATGTGCACCTCACCTCACCTTGGCCAGATGTTTCGCATCAATGCCGCCGACATCACCGTGGTCTTTTCTCCACTGTCCGGATCGGTCAGCACCAGCTTAAGTCGAACGCAGCCCTGACCGGTCCCGCTGCTGACGGTATGGCTGAAGGGACCGATATCGGCGCACGGACTGATATTGTCAGCCAGGACTTGAGTGGTCACGCCGGACGTGTTCCTGCGACCACCGCCGGATGGCACAGCCCCGGGTGGATAAGGACCGTAGTCCACCTTGAGTTGGCCCGCATCGAGATAGAACAGCGCATACGCCGTTGCGGTTATTTCGGAATCCATGATCCCATGGGTATCGGACGGATTCAGCGGAACGTCCCAATAGCGGAACTCTACCGCATTACCCGACAAGACCTGCTCGTTCCGCGCAGGATCCGGCGCCACTGGAGTGAACAGTCCACCATCACTCTGGTAGAGAACGTAGTTGGTCCGATTTGATCTGCGTCCGATGCTGCCGAATGCGGTCATGACCGCGACGGCATCTTCGTTTTCCTGGCTGTGCACGGTATCGTACGTACGCAACCACGCGCGATTGCCGCCGTCGATCAATATGCCGATGGCAAAGACCAGTACGAGGGTAACCGCGGAGGAAATCACCAACTCAACGAGCGTCAGACCGCGAGACCGTCGAAGGTGACGGTGCAAGTGTCGATCGTGTGACTGTGATTCCATTCTCATCGTGAGTCTCTGCGACAATAACCGTAGCAGGCGTAACCGTAAGTATGCGCGAACTCACCCATTCGTCGCGTCGAGGCGGACATAGGTGACCAGTGTCACCGGAGGCAAACCGACGAGCCGATCATCAGGATCGTCGCCAGTCCCTGTGCCTCTGTATCGCACGATCACGGCCAACTGGCGTAACGTCGCCTCGGCCTGAGCGTCCTGATTCACATCGCGATACTTCAGCATGACCGTCAGCGGTACATCGTCTTGACGAAGCGTGTACACGGCCTCATTCAACACGTTTCCAAGGCCTTCCGGAACGCCGAAGTCGACGGGAACCGCGCGGGGAGATGAGAAATCAAGGCCGAGTCTTGAAGGATCATACTCGGCCGAACCCCCTGTGCTCTTCCAATCCACCAGAAGCAGAGAAGCCGCGTGCGTCGCAGCGATTTGCGCCCGGGCAATTTGACCTTGGCCGACGGCGTAGTACTCGTAGCGTAGTGCACCCAAAGCCGCAACCACCAGAATCGCCGAGGCCACTGCCACCTCGACCAAGGTCGTACCCAAGCCCCATCGCGTCCGACGCCCGCGGACCCTGCATCTATCCACCATGCACTGTGTTGTGTCGCGTTGCCCCATGTCCGTCTACTATTTTTCGGCGAATGTCGCGGCGCCGCCCGACGTGGACGTCAGGGTCATGCTCGCGGGGCTCGTCGGCTTATCGGTCCTCTTGGATGCGCTGGCCGTACAGGTAATCACATAAGACAACTTCCCAGCGGAGTCGGTCGACGCAGAGGTAATCGCGTAGGCTTCGTGCGTGAAGTACGTACCATCCAAATCCGCGTCCGAGAGACCGATATCACTCAGTTTGCTGGGGGCTTTGCTCAAGCTGCCTTTTTCCGCCACGTAGGCCCGCAACGCCGAGGCGATCGTGCCCATCGCCGCCTTGCCTTCCGACCACTTGGACGCGTCGATGCGACCGCTCATCAGCGGAACCGCCACCGCCGCCAGAATCCCGACGATCAGGACCACCACCATCAATTCGACCATTGTGAAGCCAGTTCTTCGCTTCATGATGCACCTCCAAAAACAGTATCTTGCCAAGGGGGCCTCCTGCCTTCTCTCGAAGATGTTCGTGGCGCGGAACGCACCGCACCCGTCTTTTGGCGTGGATCCTCCTCCACCACGTATGCTGATTTCACTTATCGACCGAATCGACAAGCGACTTTCCTAATATTGGTAATCCCCTTGCCGGTCGCTCCTCCACCACTGGCGGTTGCCTCAGGCCAAAGACCTTAATGAGCCATGTCCGACATGGAGAAAATCGGCAGATACAGCGCTATGATCGATACAAGCACGATAATCCCTATCGTCACGATCAGAGCAGGCTCCAGCAATCCCACGGCAGTGTCGATCGTCGAGGTGATCTTCCGCTCATAGTGCTCACTGGTCTTCCGCAATATCGGGACCAGCGAACCGCTCTCCTCACCGACCTGGGCCATCTTCACAAGCATGTTAGGGAAGAAGCCTGCGGTGGCCAGACTCAAGGCGATATGGGCGCCATCGGTGATCCGGCTCCTGGCTCTGGAAATCGCTCCTGAAATCGCGTCGTTGTTGGTCATGTCGCCCAGAATGTCAAACACGTCGAGCACGGGCACCCCCGCCTCCAGCAGCGTGGCCATGGTCGTGCAGAACGTCGCGACGAAGACTTCGGAGAGGAGCTTTCCAAACAAGGGCAATCGAAGAACGATACGGCTGAGGACTTCGTGCCCGCGCTTCGTTTTCGACAGAAGCACGATGCTCCCCACCGCCAGACCGATCACGATGGCCAAAAGCCACGCGTGCTGAGAAAGCAGATCATGCACGCCCATGAAGCCTCGCGTGAAGGCCGGCAATTCGCCACCGAGCCGATCGAAGATCGCCTGAAAACGCGGCACGACGAAGAGCATGATCGCCAGAAGGAGCCCGCTGATCAGGCTGACCACGAAGATTGGATACGCCAGTGCCGCTCGGATGCGCTTGGCCAGTTTGTCCCGGTTTTCGTAATGCTCGGCCAGCGTATGCATCGCCTGCCCGAGGTTGCCGCTCGTCTCTCCGGCGACAACAATCGCAATCGGCAGCTTCGTAAACACCCGAGGGAACGCCCGAAAGGCCGCCGAAAGCGGTCGGCCCTCGCTGACATTCGCAAAGGCGCGATACAGGATAGACTGAAGCTGCGGGTTCGATGTGTCCTCAGCCACAATCTCCAGGGCAGTGGTGATAGCAATCCCCCCTTCGAACATCGTGCTCAACTGCCAGCAGAACGCCGCCAGCTCCGATGAGGTCACGCGATTGCGCCGAGTCGATCGAAGTTTCTGTCCCAACACCTTGTTGTGCGCCTTATCAATCGACGTGGGCGTCAGCCCGCGTTGATGCAGTTCCTCCACGGCGTCGTGTGAGGTCTCGGCTTGGAGCAAGCCTTCTTTGCGTAAGCCCGTGGCGTCACGAGCGATATAGGTATAACTTGTCATCACCGTTTCTCAAAAAGAGTCCAACCCATGTTTCCATTCCCATGTCACGATCGATCACGACTGCACGGTCGACGCCACGCGTAGCACTTCCTCAGCCGTCGTCAGGCCACGCAAGACCGCATGCGTTCCGCTCTCCAGAAGACCGCCGTGGCCTTTCTGGCGCGCCGCAGCCCGAATGTCTGACTCACTCTGGTTGGAGATGATCCGTTCGGCGATATCCGCATCCACCGCAAGGAACTCAAAGATCGGCAACCGACCAGCGTACCCGATGTTCCCACAGGCCTCGCACCCCCGGCCTTGAAAGAATACGCCGTCCCCCACTTGTTCCGGGGCAATCGCCAACTGCTTCAGTGTCTGCTCCTCCACCTTCACTGGCTCCTTGCAGCGGTCGCAGATTTTTGCGCACCAATCGCTGTGCCATGATCAGGTTCAGAGTCGACGCCAATAGGTACCGCTCGATACCCATGTGCGTCAGTCGGCTGATTGCGCTGGGTGCGTCGTTCGTATGGAATGTGCTCAGGACCAGGTGACCGGTCAGAGACGCTTTGATCGCGATGTCCACCGTCTCCTTATCACGAATCTCGCCGATGAGGATTACGTCGGGGTCCTGTCGGAGAATCGCCCGCAGGCACCGCGAAATCGAGACCAATCTCCGGCTTGACCTGGATCTGATTGATGCCCGCCAGCCGATACTCGACCGGATCTTCCACCGTGGTGATGTTGACCGTGGGGTCTTTGAGATAGTTGAGCGCCGAATACAGCGTGGTGCTCTTGCCGCTGCCGGTCGGTCCGGTAACAACAATGATGCCATGCGGCCGTGCAAGTTGAGATTGAAATTCGAGCAGTGTTTCGGGCTCGAGCCCCAGCCGATAGATGTCGTGGCTGACGGCGGTCGCGTCAAGAACACGCATGACCACCTTCTCGCCGTAGATCGTCGGAATCGTGGAGACACGAACATCGATCTCGCGGTCCGACGCCTTGATGCGCAGTCGGCCATCCTGCGGCAGACGGCGTTCCGCGATATTCATCTGACCCAGGATCTTGATTCGAGCGACAACCGCCGTGTGCATCT
>CAVSCO010000110.1:0-23621 GCA_963726475.1 uncultured Phycisphaerae bacterium
TGCGCCTCCCGAGCGTGCTGGGCCGTTCGGCGGATGAACAAAGACCGGGGTTGTGGTCTATAGAGAGGGGCGGTCGTACTGACGATCCAGGGACTGACAGGGGCGTCTTTGCGCGGGTATAAATCCGGTTACGGACGTATCTTGTGGGCCAGATAGCTAGAGAATGACACGGTGTGGGAGACAGAACGATGACGGTTGAAATGAGTGGCTACGAGGTCCTGGAGATCGCTGAGAAGATCGAACGCAACGGGATGAAATTCTACCGCAGGGCGGCGGGATTGTGCAAGGATGACAAGATCAGCACGCTCTTCGTTCAATTGGCCCAGTGGGAAGCTCGACACGTCGAGGTCTTCAAAGAGATGCGCCAGCGGCTGACGGCCGAGCACTGGAAGCTCGGAGATGTCGCTCCGGGTAAGGTGGGCGGACCCGATGCCCGAGGGCTGGCCGGCTTGGCGGTATTCGGCATTCAGCCCGACCCGGCCCACGAGCTGACCGGTACGGAGGGCAAGGCCCAGGTCTTACGCGCGGCGATCGAGAAGGAGAAGGATTCGATTGTCTATTACACCGGGTTGCGAGACTTCGTTCCGAAAGAAGCCGATCGCAAAGCCGTGGAAGAGATCATTCAGGAAGAAATGAAGCACGTGCGCATCCTTGTCCAGTCCCTGGAGCAGGTCACGTGAGGTCGCGGCAAACTGTCGGTCGGATGTACCCGGCGCAGGCGGCCGACGACCGCAGCAGAGCAGAGGGATCTCAATGGCCTCAAGGCAGACGAACACCGAACATGTGAATCGACTCATCCACGAGACCAGTCCTTATCTGCTTCAGCACGCGCACAATCCCGTCGACTGGCATCCATGGGGGCCTGACGCCTTCCACCGTGCCGCAGAGAGCGACAGGCCGGTGTTTCTTTCGATTGGCTATTCCACGTGTCACTGGTGTCACGTGATGGAGCGGGAAAGCTTCGAGGATGAGGCCACGGCCACGATCCTGAACGATCATTTTGTCTCCATCAAGGTCGATCGCGAGGAGCGTCCCGACGTCGACGAGACATACATGAAGGCGGTGCAGATGATGACGGGGTCGGGAGGATGGCCCTTGTCGATCTTCTTGACGCCACAGGGACGCCCTCTTTACGGGGGGACGTACTTCCCGCCTCGAAGCATGTATGGTCGTCCCAGCTTCCAGCAGGTGCTGTTGGCCATGGCACAGGCGTGGCGCGATCGTCGAGCGGAGTTGTTGAGCTCGGCAGATAAGGCCGCTGATGCGCTCCAGTCTTTGAATGTCGCCGGTTCGCCCACACCGCTGTCGGTCGAGGTCCTGGAGAAGGCCTTCGCTCAGTTGGCTGGCGCGTTCGATGCCTCACATGGCGGGTTCGGTGACGCCCCGAAGTTTCCGCAGCCCGGCACGCTGGCGTTTCTTCTGAGCCACGGGCATCGCACGCGTGACCAGAAGTCGTTGGAGATGGTCACCAGAACACTGGATGAGATGGCGGCCGGGGGCATCCATGACCATCTGGGTGGGGGCTTCCACCGCTACTCCACCGATCGACGATGGCTGGTTCCGCATTTTGAGAAGATGCTGTACGATCAGGCCTTGTTGGCGAAGGTTTATGTCCAGGCTTATCAAGCTACTGGTCGGGGACATTACGCGACCGTAGCCCGTGACATCTGCGATTATGTCCTTCGGGATCTAACGGATCCAGCGGGGGGATTCTACGCAGGCGAGGACGCCGACAGCGAAGGCAAAGAGGGGACGTTCTACGTCTGGACGCAGGCCGAAATCGAGGCCGTGTTGTCTTCAGATGAAGCCGGAGTCTTCTGCGACCGGTACGGGGTGACGAAGAAGGGCAACTTCGAGAACGCTACGAACATCCTGCATGTTGCTGCATCTGAGGCCGAGACCTTGCAGAAGATTGAGGGCGAACTGGCCGGGCTTCGCCAAAAGCTCCTGGAGCACAGGAATGCTCGGCCTCGCCCGCACCGAGACGATAAGATCATCACGGGCTGGAACGGGCTGATGATCTCGGCAATGGCCTATGGCGGGGCCGCGTTGGCTGAACCGAGGTATGTCATGGCGGCCGAGAAGGCGGCTCGTTTCGTGCTTGATTCACTTCGCGTGGAAGAGCGTTTGATGCGCTACCATCGTGATGGCAGAGGGGTGGAGAAGGGATTCCTCGATGACTACGCGTTCATGATTGACGGTCTGATCGACTTGTACCAGGCGACATTTGACGCGGGTTGGCTGTGCGAAGCCGCCGATCTTGCAGATCGGATGATATCGCTCTTTTCGGACGATTCCTCGGCTGGGTTCTTCTTGTCCGGAGAGGACGTCGAGCGTCTGATCGTGCGCGAAAAACCCGCCTATGACGGCGCCGTGCCCAGCGGCAATTCCGCCGCGGCTGTGACGCTCCTGCGGCTCGGAAGAATGACGGGCGACGAGCGTTATGCGTCGCACGCTCAGAGTGTTCTGGATGCCTTCTCCGGGGCCCTGGCGCAATCACCGACCGCCTTCACCACGATGCTGATCGCTCTGGGGCTCTCGCTCGGATCAGGCCAGGAAATCGCCATTGCCCAGTCGGAACGTCCTGCCGAAGGGCGGGGCCTGATCGAGGAGGTCCGACGACACTTTCTTCCCGATGCCGTGCTGATGGTTCGCCCCTTCGGCTCCGAAAGCGGACGGATTGAAGAGATGGCCCCCTTCCTCGAACGCCTCGAACCTGTCGAGGGACATGCGGCTGCGTATGTCTGCCGGAACCACGCCTGTCAAAGACCCGTGACGGATCCTGAGGAACTCGGGCAAATCCTCCGGTTGATTTCGGGGAATTAGCGAACCATTGACACGTCTGGTGCGTGCAGGATAATACCAGAGTAGAGATCGGGTGTTGGTATCTGGCAGATGCAGAGGGCCCCTTCCAGGCAAACGCTTTGTGGGCCTTTTCCTGTGAAAGCGAAGGGTTCCTGCACTGTTGCTTGAGATTGGGTTGAATCGGGGATGAGCGAATGGCAGATCGAAACGTGGCATCGAGAAGGAAGGACGTATCGATCGTCTTGTGTGGACAGGCCGGACAGGGCGTGCAGACGGTCGAGCACCTGCTGACGCGCATCTTGAAGATCGCGGGCTATCACGTCTTCGCCACGAAGGAATACATGTCCCGCGTTCGAGGCGGGGCCAACTCGACCACAATTCGCGTCTCGGACAGGAGGGTATCGGCTCTTCTCACACGAATGGACATCCTGGTGCCCCTGAACAAAGGGGCCATCACACATGTGGCCGAACGGTTGTCCCCCGAGACGGTGATCCTGGGGGAACGCGAGGTGGTCGGCGACGATGAGAACGCCGAATCGACACGCCTCCTGGACGTGGCGTTCACGCAGATCGCTTCTGATATCGGCGGCAAGATCTACTCGAATGTGGTGGCGGTCGGCGCCATTGCGGCGCTGCTCGGACTCGACGTCGAGGCGGTTGTGGCCTACGTGCAACGGTTCTTTGCGAAAAAGTCCCAGGACATCGTCGACAACAACGTCAAGGCGGTTCGTGCAGGCTTCGACGCCGTTGGGGCGTTGGATGTTCCGGACGACCTGAAGCTCAAACTCAAATCGAGCGGCAAGATCAAAGACGAGTTGCTGCTCAGCGGCGCCGAAGCCGTCGGGCTCGGCGCCATTGCAGGGGGCTGCAACTTCATCTCGTCGTATCCGATGTCTCCCGCCACGGGCGTTCTGGCTTTTCTCGCCCAGCATGGCCAGATGCAGGGGGTTTTGGCTGAGCAGGCGGAGGATGAAATCGCGGCGATCAATATGGCGGTCGGCGCGTCGTATGCCGGGGCACGCGCCATGGTGACCACGTCGGGTGGTGGCTTTGCCTTGATGACGGAGGGTGTGAGTCTGACCGGCATGCTCGAATGTCCCCTGGTAGTTCATCTGGCTCAGCGGCCCGGGCCGGCCACAGGTCTGCCCACGCGAACCGAGCAGGGAGACCTCGAATTGGCGCTCTACGCCGGACATGGAGAGTTCCCCCGTATCCTGTTCGCGCCGGGGACGCTGGAGCAGGCCTTTGCCCTGTCGCAGAAGGCTTTCAACCTGGCGGACAAGTATCAGGTCCCGGTCTTCATCCTGACCGATCAGTACCTGATGGATTCGTACTACAACCTCAAGAGCTTCGAGCTGTCGAAGACGAAGATCGATGCGACATATTGTCAAGACCGAGAAGGACTACCGCCGCTACGCGGTGACGAAGAACGGTATCTCTCCTCGCGGTGTCCCAGGGTATGGTAAGGGACTGGTGGCGGTCGACAGCGACGAGCACGATGAGGAAGGACATATCACCGAGGATCTCAACGTTCGCGTGACCATGACCGACAAGCGGCTGGCCAAAGGCGAGGCGTTGAAGAAAGATATCGTTCGACCCGAGCTGGTCGGTCCCAAGGACTACAAGCGGCTGGTGATTTGCTGGGGCTCGACCTACCACGTCGTCAAGGAGGGACTGGCCGAACTGGATTGGTCCGACACGGCCATGCTGCATTACAGCCAGGTCTATCCGCTGCATCCGAGTTCGGCCGAACTCATCGGCAAGGCCGAGAAGTCGATCGTGGTCGAAGGCAACGCAACGGGGCAGTTCCGAAAGCTGATCCGGCTACAGACCGGCCTCGACACGGATGAAGGCTTGGTCAAGTACGACGGGCTTGGTTTTTCGGTCGAAGACATTGTTGAAGGACTCAAGGCGATTGATGAAGGATGATTGATGGTTCGGATGACTCGACGATCGATCGATCTGAAGAATAGTCGGTTCTCACAGAGGTGTGTCTGATGGCGACGAACAAGTTTCGAAATGGGCAACATCGATATTGCATGGTGTCCGGGGTGTGGCAACTTTCCGATCCTCAAGACGGTGAAGGAAGCACTGACTGAACTGGAGATCGATCCGACGCAGCTTGTGATGGTCTCGGGGATCGGCCAGGCGGCCAAGATCCCGCAGTATATCAGGGCGCACTTCTTCAACGGGCTGCACGGCCGCGCCCTGCCTCCGGCCACGGCGATCAAGGCCGTCAATCCGAAGCTGACGGTGATCGCTGAAAGCGGTGATGGGGACATGTACGGCGAAGGTGGCAACCATTTCATCCATTGTATTCGCCGCAATCCCGACATCACCAATATCGTGCACGACAACATGGTCTACGGACTGACGAAAGGACAGGCGTCGCCGACAAGTCGACGCGGGTTCAAGACGCCCGTGCAGGTGGCGGGTGTGATCCTGGAGCCGTTCAATCCACTGGCGGTGGCGATTGCTCTCGATGCCAGCTTCGTTGCCCGGGCCAGTTCGGGCGACCGCGAGCAGACCAAGGAAATCCTCAAGCAGGCCATCCGCCACAAGGGCTACGCCTTGGTGGACATCTTCCAGCCGTGTGTGACCTTCAACAAGCTCAATACGTTTCAGTGGTTCAAAGACCACGTCTATTATCTGGACGATTCCCACGATCGTTCGGATCGGTCGGCTGCTTTCGCCAGGGCGATCGAAACCGACAGGCTGCCTCTGGGCGTCTTCTACGTGAATCCCAAGAGCAGCTTCGAGGAGAATACCGCAGTTTATCATGATGACAAGCGTCCGCTCTGTGAAAGGGATGTGGACGTGAAGAAGCTCGCTTCGCTGATTGACACGTTCAAGATGGCAGGCTGAGGAGGACTGTGAATGCTCAACGATGGTGACAAGGGGGTGATCATCCAACGTGACAAAATGACGTATGCGGTGGCCCCTCACGTTCCGTGCGGCGTCGTGCAGCCGGAGACACTGCGACGTCTGGCGGACGTGGCCGAGAAATACGGCGCCCGGCGCTGAAGATAACGAGTGCCGCCCGCATCGCGATTGTAGGCGTGGCGGAGAAGGACGTCGAAGCCATCTGGTCGGAGTTGGGGATGTCGCCCGGCTTCGCGGTGGGGCTGTGCGTGCGCAGCGTCAAGGCCTGCCCAGGTACGACGTTCTGCAAGCGCGGCCAGCAGGACAGTCTCTCGCTGGGGCTGAAGCTTGACGGCAAGTATCACGGTATGGAACTACCGGGTAAGTTCAAGGTCGGTGTTAGCGGATGTCCGCACCAGTGCGCCGAAACGTGCATCAAGGATATCGGCC
The DNA here is from genome assembly GCA_963726475.1 of uncultured Phycisphaerae bacterium. GTDB lineage: Bacteria > Planctomycetota > Phycisphaerae > Sedimentisphaerales > Anaerobacaceae > Anaerobaca. The sequence goes on from CAVSCO010000110.1 coordinate 6,118, forward strand.
TGGTCGGGACGCCCAAGGGGTGGCGCGTCCTGGTCGGTGGCAATGGAGGCGTCAAGCCCAGGCTGGCTCAGGAACTGGCCCGCGACCTGACCGAAGAGCAGGCAGTTCAGTTGCTTGACAAGATCATCGAGTACTACAAGGCCAACGCCGGACCCCATAAGCGGCTGGGGGCCATGGTGGAGAAGATCGGTCTGGAGGAATTCCGAAAGGCCGTGATGGATGACGAGGTTTCCGCAACCTCGGCCGCATAGAAGGGTCGCTGTGGCGGTGATTTGGCTTTGAACGACGGCGCGATAGAATTGAAGAACGTTGGGGTGGCTCGCAGGGGGCACGCCATTCTCAACGACGTCAGTCTGACCGTGGATGCTGGCACGTGCTGCGCGATCCTCGGGCCCAATGGCTCGGGCAAGTCGGCGCTCATGGCAATCCTGGCGGGTTATCTCTGGCCTTCGACCGGGACGGTCCGCGTAGGCGGTCGGACCTACGGGCGGGTCAGTCTGGCAGACGTCCGCAGAGAGATCGGGCTGATCGAGCCGTCTCGGGCGCCGAAGTTCGAGGACCGCCTGTCCGTTCGAGAAGTGATCGCCACGGGACTGTTCGGGACGATCATGCTGCCACTTCACCGCAACCCGAACGACGATCAATGGAAGAGAGTGGATGAAGAGATGACCTCCGTCGGCCTGGGCGAGATCGCCGAACGGTCGTATGGAGACCTTTCGTCTGGGGAACAGATGAAGACGTTGCTCGCGCGCGCGATGGTTTCCGACGCGAGGATTTTGCTGCTTGACGAACCAACGGTCGGGCTGGATATTGGTTCGCGCGCGGCGTGTGTGGCCGTGCTGGATCGGCTGCTGAAGCGGAGAGATCCGCCGACGATGGTTATTGTGTCGCACCATTTGGACGAATTGCCTTACGCAGTGGGGAAGATCGTGTTGATGAAAGGGGGACGTATCGTCGATCAGGGAACGCCTGAGGGTCTGCTGACCTCGGCTCATCTGACCCGGCTGTTCGATTGCCAGATCGACGTGATCCGAAGCAAGGGACGGTTTCTCGCCGATGTCCGTTCCACCGATGCTGTGTAGTTCTTCTGGGGGCTGTGAAGATCTCATGAAGCTGTTGGTGCGCAAGTTCCTCCGGCCGGGCGAATACTACGCGTCGCCCCGGAGTGTGATGGCCGAGACCCTGGTCGGCTCGTGTGTTACCGTGTGCCTGTTCAACACCAAGGCGGGATTTGGGGCGATGAACCACTTTCTCCGAGACCGGCCGAAAGACAAATCCGACCCGGAGATCGGCACCTATGGCACCACGGCCACCCGTCATATTGTCAACGCCATGCTGCGAATCGACGATGATCCGCACCATTACCGAGCCAGCATCTTCGGGGGAGCGGCCGTTCTGAAGACGCCCAACGCCGACGGGAAGATCGGCCGGGCCAATGTCGCAGCGGCGATGGAGGTCTTGAACGAGGCGGGTATCCGCGTGATTCGCAGCGAGGTCGGTGGAACGCGGGGCCGGCGCGTGAAATTCAACACACAGACGGGCCGGATCGAGTGTCGCTTTGCTGGGGATATCCCCCGGAAGAAACCGCCCATCGGAATCACTCGCACATGAAAGCCAGTCCATCGGCGCAGACTCGCCTCGATGCTCTCGCCGACACATTGGAACGGGTCTACGCGCGGTACAATCATCGGCGTCTGATCGGCGCCGATCCACTCCAGTTCGCGTATCGATTTCATCGGCCCCAGGATGTGGAAATCGCCTCATTCCTTGCCGCCGTTTTGGCCTACGGGCGTGTCCAGCAGATACAGCGAAGTCTGAACGACCTCTTCACACGCATGGATGTCAAGCCATACGATTTTGTGATGAGTTTCTCGCAATCGAAGCGGACGCGGCTGAACGGCTTCAAGCATCGCTTCACCACAGGCGAGGACATCGCCGATCTCCTGGGACTGCTCAAGCCTGTTTTGCGCAAGCACGGCAGCGTTGAGGCCTTCTTTGTCGATGGATTTGATCCGAGCGACAGAAGTGTTTTGCCCGCATTGGCAAGGTTTTGTGACCGTCTGACCGAGGCCTATGCGCGCGCTCACGGGGGGGATGTCAGCAGAGGGCTGATGTACCTGCTGGCCAGCCCCACCCGGGGCAGTGCAAGTAAGCGGCTTCACTTGTTCCTGCGTTGGATGGTTCGATCCGACGACGTCGATACGGGACTCTGGAAGAGCGTCAGCCCTGCGAAGCTGGTGGTCCCGCTCGACGTGCACATGGCGCGCCTCTGCCGCTTCCTCGGGTTGCACGACAGCAACACGATCTCTCTGAAGACGGCGGTACAGGTCACAGAGGGGTTCGCGGCGATCGAACCAACCGATCCGGTCAAATACGACTTTGCACTCTCGCGAATCGGCATCCTGGATGACTGCGACGGCCACTATCGCCCCGGATGTGAGTTCTGCGAGTTGTTCGAGACGTGTCTACAGCGGCAGACTTGGCGCACTCGTCGGTAGTCGTGCCGTGTTTTCCCCATTGAGTCAGGTCTACTGGAGCCTGGGGATTGCGATCGGGGAGATTTATGGTAAACTCCGGCGGCCTGAGGGACGTATTTCTACCAACTGTAAACCGCAGCTATCGAATGTGGATTGGGGAATCAAACGGATGGATCAGATGGATTTGGAGAAGTACTCGTCGGCGATCACGCTTTCAGATATGGAGGTGTTCGTCTTTCCTGAATTGATGTACAGCCTTGTATTGGCCAACATCATGAGCCCGCTGCTGTGGAAATGGCGCGAGGTCGATTGTTTCGCGAAGCTCGAAGGCAAGACCAGCTATCGCAGGCTGATGCGGATGCGCCAGTACATCATGGACGAGTTCGACTTCAATCTCGATCTGGAGACTTGGGGTCTGACGAAACAGGAGACCGAGGTCGAGCGGTTCCGACACGTGATCAGTCCCGAGCAGATCGCCAGCAGCAACGCACTGTTTGGTTACACCGGTGACAAATATTACTTCGACGTCGACATTCGCAAGCACTTCGGGCTCGACAAGTACGATGGCGACGTGATTCCTTATTGGAAGACCGAGACTGTCGAGGCGATGGATGCGTTTCGTTTCAAGTCCGGTTATGACAAGGCGGCGGGCGAGTGCGTGTCGCTGGCGACGCTGTACGCGGCGGCTTCATTCATCGTCTGCGGCGTGCCGCTCGAAGACATCTATCTGATTCTGACACCGCTCCACTCGCAGAATTTCATCGACATGCACGGAGGCATTCTGACCAACAATCGCCGGCTTGTCACCAAGACGATGTGGTTCAACGGCACGGAGATTTCATATAAGGCGCAGCGCGCCCTTCGCAACGAACAGGTTACCATCGTTGCACACCCAAGCGGGTACGTTCACTGCTTCTACGACGATGCCACTATCGATCCGAAGCTCTACGATCGCTTCGCGTCGCGACTCGGTGAGTATCTCTCGACCGAACTGACCATCACGAGTTTTGCCAGCTTTCTGCGGTGTCACACGCAATACCAGAAGCATTTCCAGATCTGCCGCGACTGTCACGGTCAACCCCAGTTTCTCAAAGCCGAAACATTGTTCAGTTACGAGCACGGCAGCCCCTATAAGATAGGGGACACAACGCACGATAAGCTGTTGGCTGAAGTGCACGATGAGGACTTCGTGCGGTATGAGATCCCCGGACGTGTGCGGTGTGATCGGTTAGACGGTTTTCTCACTGAAGAGAAGCCCGACATGAGAGAGGCTTCAGGTCGCGAAGCGATGCGTCGCTTCCTGGAACCCAACCTGCCCGATGCCGCGAAGTTCGTGGATCTGCTGGCCGACTTTGTGTACATCCAACCCAGGTTGCCGGGAAGAGAGAAGCACTTCCAGACCGTCGAGCCCATTGAACTGTCCGCTGATCAGAGCCGGGAAGAGATCATCGCCCATCTGCAATCGAAGCGAGAAGATAATCCCACCGTCGATTTGGCGTTTTATGCCTATCGCGACATGGACACGTGCGATTGGCGGCCGTTCGTCAAGGCGGCGATCGAGCGCAACCCGGTCTCGCTGGAGAAGGCAAGTTCCAGATCGATCGATGAGGTCCGCTCCTGGCTCGATGGTCTTGAATCGGCCTCGATCTACGACGGCAACCGGCTCGCGCAGCCCGATGAAGTGGCCAACTACGGACGAGGAGACGGTCTCGAAAAGGCCTTCCTCCTGGCCAACGTGATGCGCCGTCGCGAGCCCGACCGGACGCTGCAACTGGTTGCGGACTGCGACAAGATCGTCGTCCGCGGCAGTGGCGAATTCGCCTTCTCGTCGGCGAAGACTCTCTCGGCCCAAGTGGACATCGCGGCGGACGGCACCATTGAGGTCTCGCGTTAGTGTCACGGCCTCTCAGATCGCGGCCATGGAACAGACTCGGAAGGGCACGAGACTGTTCCTTGCGTCGGGGTCAGCATGTGCTTACAATGCCGGCCTGAATGCCGGAGGTTGTCCTGGTGTTAGACTCAGATGGGGCGGCTATGTCACGCGCTGTGGTGGTTGCCGCCTGGCCAAGATGAACACAAACGTATCGAGAAAGGAACGGTCATGCTTGGACGCGTAAATCCAACGCAAACCAAGGCTTGGAAACAGCTTAGCGGTCATTTCGAGGCCGTCAAAGACCTGCATATGAAGGACCTGTTCGACCAGGACAGGGACCGTTTCGCCCGATTCTCAATGCAGTTCGAAGACATCCTGGTCGATTATTCCAAGAATCGGATCACCGGCGAGACCCTGGATCTGCTCATGAACCTGGCCCGGGAGACGGGGGTGCCCGAAGCCATCCAGTGCATGTTCTCCGGCCACCATATCAATGAAACCGAGGACCGGGCCGTGCTGCACGTGGCGCTTCGCAATCGGTCGAACGATCCGATCCAGGTCGATGGCAAGGACGTAATGCCGGCCGTCAACGCCGTGCTGAACCAGATGGAGGCCTTCTCCAAGAGCCTCCTGTCGGGCCAGCGGAAGGGGTATTCCGGCAAGCAGATCACGGACATCGTCAACATCGGCATTGGCGGTTCCGACCTGGGCCCCGTCATGGTCACCGAAGCCTTGCGTCCTTACTGGAAGAGCATCACGCCGCACTTTGTCTCCAACGTTGATGGCACCCACATTGCGGAGACGCTTCGCAAGGTCAACCCGGAGACCACACTGTTCATCATTGCCTCCAAGACCTTCACCACGCAGGAGACGATGCGCAACGCCCACACGGCTCGTGACTGGTTTCTTGAAGCCGCTAAAGAGAGTGACGTCGCCAAGCACTTTGTTGCCGTTTCGACGAACAAGGCGGAGGTTGAGAAGTTTGGCATCGACCCGGCCAACATGTTCGTCTTCTGGAATTGGGTGGGGGGGCGCTATTCCCTCTGGTCGGCTATCGGCCTGTCCATCGCCTGCACGATCGGGTTCGACAACTTCAAGGCGTTGCTCGAAGGCGCCCACGCCATTGACAACTATTTCCGGCAGACGGCTCTGGAGCAGAATATCCCCGTGGTGCTGGCGCTGATCGGCATTTGGTACGGCAATTTCTTCGGGGCCGAGACCGAGGCCATTCTGCCCTACGATCAGTATCTGCATCGTTTCCCGGCGTATTTCCAGCAGGGCAACATGGAGAGCAACGGCAAGTCGGTGGGCCGCAATGGACAACCCGTTGCGTGGCAGACGGGGCCCATCGTCTGGGGCGAGCCCGGCACCAACGGGCAGCACGCCTTCTACCAACTCATCCACCAGGGAACCAAGCTGATTCCGTGTGACTTCATCGCGCCTGCTCAGACGCACAACTCTCTGGCCGACCATCACACGATCCTGCTGTCCAACTTTTTCGCTCAGACTGAGGCGTTGATGAAGGGAAAGTCTGAAGATGAAGTGGAGGCGGAACTGCGGGACTCGGGTATGAGCGATACCGCGATCGAGAAGCTCAAACCCTTCAAAGTCTTCGAGGGCAACCGCCCCACAAACTCTATCCTGGTCAAGAAGATCACGCCGCGTACGCTGGGCTCGCTGATTGCGATCTACGAGCACAAGATTTTCGTCCAGGGCGTGATCTGGAATATCTTCAGCTTCGATCAGTGGGGCGTCGAGTTGGGCAAGCAACTGGCCAGCTCCATCCTGCCTGAACTGGAAGGCGACGAGGACGTGACATCGCACGATAGCTCCACCAACGGCCTGATCAACGCCTTCAAACAGAGCCGGACCGTCCCAGGATAGACTCTCTTTGATGGGGAAATCGGGAGCACAGGCAATGCGGACGAAAGAAAAGCCCGTCTTTCTTCTCGTACTGCCTGTCGTCTGGTTTGTGGTGGCCCTGGCTGCGTTTCAACCGGGTGTCGATGGTGTCTACGTGCTGGCCGTTGCGCCCGCGGCCTGGCTGTTCGTCTTTGAGGCCCCATCGTCCCTGACGGCCAGACAATTGCAGATGGCCGGCCTGCCAGGCATTCTTGTCATCGGATTGCTGATGCTCGCGCTCCGCCCGAGCCTGCGTGCTATGATAATCGCATCTATCGCTACGACGTTGGCTTTCTGGGGCACTTTGGTTGCTACCATCGGCCGGACGGTTGCCGTCCAGATGCCCCGTTCGGCTTTCCTTTGGCTTCTCTGCTGCTTCAACCTCTCTCTGTGTCTGCTTCCGCTCTCAGCCGCGTTCGTGAAACTCGCCGGCCGAATTTGGGATCGCTTCAGAAGTTAGGCTCACGGTGTGGGCTTATTTCACATACACAGCGGACCACAACGGAATCGCCTCTCTTGTCCATATGTGAGGATTGATCCGTTAGTCAGCATTGTGCCAACGGTGTTTATCGGCCGAGGCCAACATGGCGAGTACGAGTCTACGTGAGAAGGCTCCCATTTTCCGGTCGAATTTCTCAAGAGGACCCCTCCAAGCGAACGATAAGAGCATTCGGGCCCATGGGGTCGGACTTACAGCCGCAGTGATGCAGTTCCGGGGGCGTAGCCTAGGGCCGGTGATTTGCCTCGCATGCTCAAACGGACCACTCAGGGAGGGCATCATGAAATACAGTTTGTTGCCAGTCATTATTTCGTTGTTCATGATTCTGATCGTCCCCAGTGTGGGATATGGCGTCGAGTTGTTCGGCGTCGAAGTGATCTACAACGGGGGCACGATCACCCAATCGGCCAGTTCTCTGCCCGATCTGATCGAGGCGATGATCAACAATGAAGGGGCCTTCGCGCCGCTGGTCGGCAATGACTTCACCGGTAGCCTGATCTACTACGGCATCCCCGATGCCGTGGTGGTCGAGGTCGAGGGCGATACGCAACTGCGAATCACCTCCTCGTTGACGGGATTGGACCGGACGTTCAGTGGCACGAACCGCGACGATCTGAACGACCAGTTGACCGACTGGCTGCTCAAGGAGGGAGATAGTGAAGTCGCCAAGCTGACGCAGGCCATTGCAGAGCGGTCGGCTGCCGCGATTACGGACGGCAATCCCTCATCGGCGACTGCACGCATGGCGGACCGTGCCTTCGGCACCTTCGGGTTTTATCCGGTCGCGCACACCACGAAGGGCAATGTGCCTGAAAAGCACGCCGGCATTTGGTTTCATACGCGCCAGTCCGAAGCGGATACGGCTGTCGGAACGGCCGACGGTTCGAGCTACGAGCTTCAGATGCCCTGGTGGCTGAACTTCAACAAGCGTCTCTCGCTGATCGGCAGTGGGAGTGCGCAGTATATGGATGCGGAAGGAACCGAGATCTACGGTGGCGGCGGTGACCTGGGCTTGGGGATTCGCCCGGTCGTGCGTGGTCCGGAAGACCGCATCGGGTGGCAGATTACGCCGTTCGCCGGGTTCCATGCGGTGGGGACGTATGACGGCGCCGTCGGTGGATTGCTGAATCAGTTCGGTGTTGCCAGCCGTCTCGAATTCAAACTCTCTGATAGCGTCCTTCTCGTTGTCGCGAATCAATATTCGTATTTCGATAGTCTGAAGCTAAAGATCGAGGACGTCGAGATTGACCCTGACCTGAAGCAGCAGGTCATCAAAAACGGTTTGATGGTCGACGCTCCGCTGTCGGCGGCCAACGGGATTTATGTCAACGGTTTCGTGGTCGATACCCGTTTCCTCGATGACGCAGCGGTGGACAACTATCAGACTCTCGGCGCGGGCCTGGCTCTGCGCGGGGAGCGCACGTCATTGAATGCCTACGTCAGTCGCGACTTCGCCGATGACTACAGTAGCTGGAATGCCGGCGTCGGATTCGTCTTTGGTCTGTGATCGGTAGCCTTACGGCGTTCATCACGTCACCGAGCTGATTCTCTATGCCCTGTCGGCCGGTTCAGGGACGGGGTGCCAATTGTAGGCGACGTACTGCTGATCGAAGGAGCCGTCGTCGTAAAGGTCGATGAGGCCGTAGCCCTCGTCGCATTCCTTGTGGTCGCCTTTCCACCACGCCCCGCAGACGGCACCGTTGCACAGGTAGGTCACACCGCAGTAGTCGACGCGATCCACGAGGTGCAGGTGTCCGCTGAGGGCGAGCTTGACGTTCGGGTGCTTCTTGAACAGCTTCCACAGGCTCCGGGCGTCGATGTTCATGGACGCCTGATTGAGCGTCCAATTCCCGTCGGGCTCACCGGCGCTGTTGAAGAACGCGGCCGCTGAGAAGATCGGCTGATGGCTTACGAGCACCACGGGCTTATCCGGGCTCGTATTCGCCAGGTCGGATCGGAGCCAGTCGAATTGCTCCTCGTCCAGCTTGGCGATATAACCGCCCTTGCCGTCGGTGTGTGTGCTATCGAGGATCACGAAGTGCCACCCGGCCTTCTCGAAGCTGTAGTAGCGGTTCGGCAGACCCAATTCGTGCTCGGCTCGCTTCTTACCCCACAGGAGTTCGTCGCCCGTGGTCTTGCTGCTCTGCTTGTTCCAGCCCCAGGTGTCGTGGTTGCCTATGCACGATCTGACGGGTAGAGAGCACTCCTGTTTCATCACGCTCTTGAACAGGTTCCACTGAAGTGTGGTGCGCGCGTTGTCCTGGCCAAAGCTGTCCATGACGGTGTCGCCACCGGTGAGGATCAGGCCGGGCTGATCTTTCAGGCTTTGCACGTGGCGCAGCGCTGCGGCGAATCCCTTGTCGCCCGCTCGTTCGGGCTGCACGTGCAAATCCGTCATGTGCGCGAGTCGCAGGACACGTTTGCCCCCGGGCTTGTCCGATGCCGAACGGACTTCATCGCCACGGACGATTCCGGCTCTTCCCAGAATTGCGCCCGCGAGAGAAGCGCCTCCCATTCTCAACACACTGCGGCGATCGACGCGTTCAGTCGCAAGACGGTGCATAGTCTATCCTCCCATTGTCTGGCTCTATCGGGCAAGGTTACAGTCTGACCTATGACGGTCAACGCCTCGGTTATACGCGATTGAGCGGGAGGTGCAAGTTCAGTTTGCGTTAGTTGAACCGCTCGCATCACGAGGTGGACGGGCGATCAGATCTTCGATGATCGACTGGACCTTGGTCTCGGTTTGTGGCTGGAGGTCCAGCAGCTTGTGGCGCGGGTCGTCGGGAGTTTCCCGCCATTCGTTCGTCCCGTTCGGGAAGATGTGGTTGTAGCCCCGTTCGTGCAGCCGCCAGAAAGCCTCATCCGGACGGACCGCGTAGAGCACGGTGATCGGGTCCCAACTGGGTCGACCGGGTTTGCCCTTCAGGTAGAAGTCGTATACCTGTCGAACGGGATTCGTCTCAGGCGCCCGTCGCAGGCTCATGCCCGTAATGATATCCTGGCCCAAGCCGCTGAAAACGATCTCGGTGGGCCAGTCGCGGGCCGCCTCCACCGCCGAGGCGGGATCGGGCTTGAAGTTGCCATAGACGCCCGGATCGAGATGACGCGGATAGCGTCCGCCCATGCAGACCCAGCGTTTCACCTTGCGGCGTGCCAGCGCGACGCCGTTCAACGGGTTGTAGTCATCCCCGTCAGTGGCGAGAAGGTCTCGCAGGTTCGTCACGTACCCGACGGTGACAACGACGACGCTGTGATCCGGTTCGGCCGCCAGCAGCTTTCGATAGACCTCTGCGGCGCTGGGGGCATCCTCATTGGAGCGATACTTGCCTGGAAAGGCCTCGGCGATCTCGACGGGCGTAAGGCGACCCTCGGTTTGCACTGGCCCCCGGGCCCTTCGGACAACCGACGGGTAGATCGGGACGACCGTAGTACGTGTTGATTGCTTCCACACAGGGTACCGAGTAACGATAGTGCGAACTGACGACCGTGGCGAGGATTTCCGCTTCGCCTTGATCGGCCAATGCGTGGAGGAGGGCCAGAGCCCCCGCATCGTCGCAGTCGGTGTCCATGTCCGTGTCGAAGATGATCCGGACGGGCGACTGTCCCCATACCGGAAGGGCCGCCGTGGCGACCATCGCCAGTGCCAGGACGATCGACTTGAATTGCCTCGCATGATCGGGGCCATCTCAACCAGCAAAAAGCATGGCGTCGCCGACTTCTTTGGCTTTGTCGGCGCCGACGAGCAATTCGACCAGCTTCAGGGCAAATGCAATCGCGGTGCCGGGGCCCTGGCTGGTGACGCACTGGCCGTCGACGACGACGCGGTCGTTGGAGGTCTGGGCGGGGTCGAGTTTGTCGCGAAATGATGGATAGCAGGTGGTCTTGACACCTTCGATCAGGCCATGATGCTGGAATACGACGGCCGGCGACGCACAGATCGCAGCGTAGAGCCGCCCTGCGCTCTTCTGTTCCTTGAGTTTCGCGATCAGCGGGGCCGAATCGCGAAGTGTTCGGCGCCGGGCATCCCTCCTGGCAGAGCGATACAGTCGTATGTTTCATTGGCACAATCGGCGATCAACGCATCGGCAGCGATCTTTACCCCTCGGCTGGCCGTGACCTGCGCGGTGCCGACCGAGGCGACGGTCACTTCGAGACCGGCACGCCGCAACGTGTCGATGATGGACGTCGCCTCGATCTCTTCCGTTCCATCGGCGATGGGGACGAGCACTCTCTTAGCCATAGGCGTCTCCCAGGCATACAGGTGGGTTGAGAACCCACTCTACATTTTCGCGATGATGGCGTCGGCCATCTCTTTGGTACCGACGGCCGTCGGGTCGTCACGATTGGGCTTCATGTCGTATGTGACGTCTTTGCCCTCGGCGATCACAGCGGCGACCGCGTTCTCCAGCTTGTCCGCCTCGGCCATCATGTCGAGGTGACGAAGCATCAGGACGCCGCTGAGGATCAGGGCTGTCGGGTTGACTTTGTTCTGCCCCTTGTACTTCGGGGCGCTGCCGTGTGTGGCCTCGAAGACGGCGGCCTTGAGCCCGATGTTGGCGCCGGGCGCGACACCCAGCCCGCCGACCAGACCGGCACAGAGATCGCTGAGGATATCGCCGTAGAGGTTGGGCAGCACGATCACGTCGTACAGTTCGGGCTTCTGGACCAACTGCATGCACATGTTGTCGACGATGCGGTCCTCGAACTCGATATCGGGGAAGTCCTTGGCGACCTGCCGACTGACGTCGAGCCAGAGTCCATCGGAGAACTTCATGATGTTGGCCTTGTGTACGCTGGTGACCTTCTTGCGGCCCATCTTCTGAGCGTACTCGAAGGCGAACCGCACGATGCGGTCGGTGCCGGCGACGGAGATCGGCTTGATACTGATCCCCGAATCCGGCGTGACCTGCCGCTTGCTGTGCTTGTTGAGCCAGTCGATCAGTTCCAGCGTGTCGTCTTTGCCCTTCTCGAATTCGATGCCGGCGTAGAGGTCTTCGGTGTTCTCGCGAACGACCACCAGGTCGATATCCGAATACCGGCTCCGCACGCCTTTGTAGCTCTTGCAGGGCCGCAGGCAGGCATACAGGTCGAAGTTCTGACGCAGGTGCACGTTGATGCTGCGAAACCCGGTGCCGACCGGCGTCGTGATGGGGGCCTTCAGCGCGATGCCGTTGGTCCGGATCGACTCGACCGTCGCGTCGGGCAAAGGCGTGCCTTCACGTTCCATGACGTCCACACCCGCCTCGGCGAGATCCCACTTGATCTTGGCGCCGGTGGCGTCGATACAGCGACGGGTTGCATCGGCAATCTCCGGACCGATTCCGTCTCCGGTAACCAGTGTCACATTCGTCATTCGTGCATACTCCTATTGGCCTTAAAAACCGGCATGGTACTGGCAAATACGCCTCGGGTCAACCTCCGGTGCGGCTGGAAGCGGTCCGGCGGCATTTTGTATTCATGTACGCCCGTAAAGCCATACAGCGAAAAGAGATAGAAAGAGGCTGCTCGCAAGAGGGCTGGGAACAGGGGATTCCCCTTGGATGGGGGGCCGCTGTGCGATAGAATAGCCGCTGACGCCCGGGGTTTTTCCCGGTGCGGATCGACACCTCGCGCTGACAGGAGTGGAGCCATGAAAAGCCGAATTCTCTTCATCTTTCTGATCCTTTTCATTGCTGCGACGGCGGCCGACGCCAAATTCGTCGCTTGCGTGGGAGACAGCATCACCTACGGATCGGGCATCGCCGATCGAACGCATGACAGCTACCCGGCTCAGTTGCAGCGAATGTTACGTGAGTTCGACCCCGCCTGGGAGGTGGAGAACTTCGGCGTTAGCGGGGCCACGCTCCTGAGCAAAGGCGACAAGCCTTACATTCGTCAGAGTGCCTATCAGAACGCACTGGCGAGCAATCCCGATATCGTCATCATCAAGCTGGGGACGAACGACTCGAAGCCGCAGAACTGGGTCTATGCCGACGAGTACATTCCCGACTACATCGCGATGATCGAGGCGTTCCGTGCTCTGCCGAGCGCGCCGGTCGTGTGGGTCTGCAAACCTGTGCCCGCCTTCCAAGTGAATTTCACGATTCGCCCCGAGGTGATCCGCGACGAGATTCTCCCGATGGTCGAGGAAATCTCAGCCCAGACGGACGCGCCCATCATCGATCTGTATACGGTGATGCTCGATGATCATGGCGATCTGTTTCCCGATGGCATTCACCCGAATGCGGAGGGAGCGGGCTTGATGGCCGAGGCGATCGTGCCCTATCTGACGGGCATCCGAATGGCACCCGACTTCAATCACGATGGCGTAGTCAACCTGACGGATTTTGCCTATCTGGCGGCACAGTGGCTAGGTGGCGAGGCCTCGCTCGACATCGCCCCGGCTCCGGACGGAGACGCTTTGATCAGCTATCTCGACCTGACCGGCCTGGGCATGTACTGGATGAAGTACCCGAACCTCCTCGTGCATTGGCCGCTGGATGAGGCCGGGGGTGACCTGGCTGCCGACGTGCTCGGGCGATTCGAGGGGACGCTGGTTGGTGAGCCTCAGTGGCGACCCGATGCCGGCGTGATCGGCGGGGCCCTCGAACTGGATGGCGTTGACGACTATGTCAGCGCACGGACCATTCTGCGACCGACCGATGGAGCGTTTACGGTATTTGTCTGGGTCAAAGGGGGCGGGCCCGGACAGGTGATTCTGTCCCAGGCCAATGCGTCCGGTGCCGGTGTTACTTGGATCGGTACGGATGCCGCGACCGGTGTGATTATGACGCGCGTGACCGACGGTGGCCGCATCACGACCCCGCTGATGTCCGACCGGGTCATCACGGATGGCCAGTGGCATCGCGTCCGCCTGGTCTGGACCGGATCGAGAAGATCGCTCTACGTCGACGGCCAGGAAGTGGCGGCCGATGAACGCGACCTGAGCAACCTTCGATCCTCCAGCGCCGGATTCCTCCTGGGAGCCGGTGAAGACCTCGCCCCTGGGACGTTCTGGTCCGGCATGGTCGACGACGTACGGTTCTACAATCGCGCGGTCAAGCCATAGGGCGGGACTACACCGACCTCGCGGCAATCCACGCGCCTGCGATGTACGTCCCGATCCCACTTCCCACGTTGGCCAGCACCACGACCAACAGGATCCGCGTGACCGGATTGGCCCAGAAGCCTTTCATCGTGCCGATGGCGTCGGGCAAGTCTTCCAGATCGCTGACCTTGGGTTTCTTGATCATTGCCTGAACGATCCCTGCCACCCAGCCGGCGGCAAAGAACGGGTTCAGACTGGTCAACGGTGCGGCCAGGAACGCGGAGAGGACAGTCAATGGATGCGCCAGTGCGGCCGCGGCGCCCACGGCCGAGAGTACGCCGTTGACGAGGAACCAAATGTAGATATTCTCGAACCCGTGTTCGGTTCCCTTCTTGAAGCCATAGGCGATCATCACGACGATTGCCAGGGGCACACCCCATTTGAGGATCGTCGGCCAGATGGACTTCTTGGGCAGTTCCATGAGTTCGTCGAGCGCGTGCTCCTGCTGGACCTGCTGCGTGATGCCCGGGACATGCCCGGCCCCAACAACGGCGACGATCGTTTTACCCGGCGCCGTGCGGATCTTCTCGGCCAGGTAGGTGTCGCGTTCGTCGATCAGCCGTCTCTTGATTTCCGGGAACTTGCCGGCGAATTCACCCATCACCGCCTCTAGTTGGTCCTGTTTCTTCAGGGCCTCGATCATGTCGGTGTCGATCTCTTCGCGGACGAAGATGCCCATGGCCAATTGCATGAACAGTTTGGCCTTGTTCCAGAAGCTCAGGTAGCCCCAGACGCGTTTGAGCGTGATCTCAATATCTCGATCGGCCAGGACCAGTTCGGCTCCCGTTTCCTCGGCCAGTTCGATGCCCTTGAGCATCTCGGCTCCGGGTTGGATGCCCAGCTTCTCGCCCAGGCGCCGGTAGAAGCTCGTCATGATCAGTTGAGCCAGAAGAAAGGTGGCTTTCTTCTGCCGGACGATCTTGAAGATGTCCATCTTGCCCCAGTTGTCCGCCTGGGTCATCGCCTGGTAGCGTCCCTGGCACAACTCGATGCAAATGGCGTCCGGCTTCACGGCCTCGACCGTCGTGCCAACGTCTTCAACGCTCTCGGTGGACAGATGAGCGGTGCCGACGAGGTATACGTTCTTGTCTCCGACCTTCACGTGCGCGACACGCTCCGGCAGGGCGATATTATCGGCTGTTTCCATGCGTCGCCTTTGAATGGGGCCCGTTTCTTGCCTTATCGGCCATGGATTATACGCGATTTAACCCAAATCGCGAGAAGTTTCGCGTTCGTGGGGCGAGCGTCTTCGCTCGCCCAGTCGTGCGAGGACGCACGACCTACAAACAGCGGCCAGAAAAAGGCTTGAAAACATGCGGCGTCACTGGCAAGCTTGGCGGTGACGGTCCGCATTCGGATCGCACCATCGAATTATGGCGACAGGATACTCAGATGAAGCAGCAAGTCGGTTTCTTTCTCTCTTGTATCGCGATTGTGGCCCTGACAGGCGGCATCCTGTCGGCCGAACAGACGGATGATCCGTCCATCCTGACGATCAAACGGATCTTCGACTCGAATGACTTCAAGGAAGAATCGTTCGGTCCGGCCCGATGGCTCAAGGATGGCTCGGGTTACACGACTCTTGAGGACTCCAACGATATCGACAAGGCCAAGGACATTGTCCGGTACGATCCTCGCAGCGGGGATCGCGAGGTCCTGATCTCTGCCGAGAAGCTCATTCCCAAGGGCGAATCCAAACCCTTGGGAATCAATGGGTACGCCTGGTCGGATGATGGCGAGAAGCTGCTGATCTTCACGAACTCAAAGCGGGTCTGGCGGAGGAATACGCGGGGCGATTACTGGGTGCTGACACTGTCGAGCGGGCGACTCAAGAAGCTGGGTGGGGATGCGCCGCCTTCGACGTTGATGTTCGCAAAGTTCTCGCCCAACGGCCGCAAGGTGGCCTACGTCCGCGAGAACAATCTGTACGTCCAGAATGTCGGCAACCTGGAGATCACGCAACTGACCGACGACGGCTCCGACACCATCATCAACGGGACCAGCGACTGGGTCTACGAGGAGGAGTTTTACCTCCGAGACGGATTCCGATGGAGTCCCAACGGCCGATGGATTGCTTACTGGCAGTTCGACACATCCGGCGTTCCCATGTTCCAGATGATCGACAACACGCGATGGGCTCTATCCCAAGGTCACCTCGTTTCCCTATCCCAAAGCGGGCCAGATGAACTCGGCGTGTAAGGTGGGCGTCGTCCACGTCGGGGGCGGATCAACGCGGTGGTTCGAGCTGTCCGACGATACACGCAATCACTACATCCCCAAGATGGAGTGGGCCGACAACTCAAAGGAGATCGTAGTTCAGCATCTCAACCGGTTGCAGAACCGCAACGAGGTCATCCTGGCCAACGCGCGGAAGGGCACGCATCGGACTGTGATGACGGAACGCGATGCGGCGTGGCTCGATGTTACGGATTGCCTAAAGTGGCTCGACGAGGGCGAGCGTTTCACCTGGTTGAGCGAACGGGATGGTTGGCGGCATCTGTATACCATCTCCCGTTCGGGTCGGAAGGTGACGCTGCTGACCCCGGGCCCATTCGATGTGATCAGCCTTGAGCATGTGGATAAGGATGGCGGATGGGCCTATTACTCTGCCTCGCCCGACAACGCCACCCAGCGGTACCTCTATCGCGTCTCGCTCGATGGGAAGGGCCAGCCGGAACGCTTGACGCCGGAAGGTCAGGCCGGGATGCACTCGTACGATATCTCGCCCGGTGCGAAGTGGGCCTTTCACACATACTCGTCGTTTGGCGTGCCACCGGTGGTTGAGCTGATCTCTTTGCCCGATCACGAAACGGTTCGCGTGCTGGCGGACAACTCGGAACTGCGCGAGACGCTGGCCAAGCTGGACAAAGGGCCCTCAGAGTTCTTCCGCGTCGATATCGGTGATGGAGTGAAACTGGATGGCTGGTGCATCAGGCCACCGCAGTTCGACCCGAACGAGCAATACCCGACGCTGTTCCACGTCTATGGGGAGCCGGCCGGGCAGACCGTGCTCGACCGTTGGGGTGGTAAGGGCTATCTCTGGCATCTGATGCTGGCGCAAAAGGGCTACATCATCGCCAGCGTCGATAATCGGGGCACACCCGCACCGCGAGGGCGGCAATGGCGCAAATGCATCTATCGGCAGATTGGTATTCTCGCCTCGGCCGATCAGGCGGCTGCCGTGCGCACGATGATCGAGACACGACCTTATATGGATCCGAACGCGATCGGCATCTGGGGCTGGAGTGGGGGCGGAGCGATGACGCTTAACGCCATCTTCCGCTACCCCGAGCTTTATCGCACAGGTATGGCGGTGGCTTTCGTCAGCGATGAGCGATTCTACGACACGATTTACGAAGAACGCTATATGGGATTGCCCGACGACAACGTCGAGGGCTACAGGGACGGCTCGGCGATCACCTTCGCCCATCAGCTCAAAGGCGACCTGCTGCTAGTCCACGGCACAGGCGACGACAACGTCCACTACCAGAACTGTGAGGTGCTGGTGAACGAGCTGATCAAGCATGACAAGCCGTTCACGATGATGTCGTACCCCGGGCGCACACATGGCATCCACGAGGGTAAGAACACCACGGTACATCTCTATTCGTTGCTCACACGCTATCTCGAAGAGAATCTGCCCGTCACCCGCGATGCCTGTGA
>CAVSCO010000111.1:0-37968 GCA_963726475.1 uncultured Phycisphaerae bacterium
CGTATGTCTGTGGAGACCCCGTCCTGTACGGCAAACCCAAGGAGTTCTTCTGGAAGACCCCGAACACCAAAGGTGCATCACAGGTGCCTCTGTTCCTGGACTGCTGGTTCTGGTGCGGTTGGCCCGACGACACCGATACGCCACCGGCCGTGGAGGGCCGAGAGGGACGTATGAGCGGGGATGTGGACTCGATGAACCGCTTCTGCATGGACCGGCACGCACAGGGTATCAACGCCGTCTTTTTGGACTATTCCGTTCGCAAGATCTGGATGAAAGAGATGTGGCGTATCAAATGGAGCAAGCGGCTTCGACACCAGCGTCGTCGTCGATTGGCCCGAGTGGATGTCCGGTTTCAAAGGGGACTGATCGGTCGTCCGGCGGTCGCGTTGAACCGCCTCGGATCTAAAGAATCGCCGTCTTGTGGCGGTGGCTGTGACATTCGATGTTGACCGCCACGGGCAGTGACGCAATGTGGCACGGGGCGGTCTCGATCGAAACGCCCAGCGCCGTGGTGTCTCCGCCAAGCCCCTGGGGCCCCACGCCCAGCGCGTTGATCTTCGCAAGCAAATCCTTCTCCATCTGTGCGTAGAATGCATCGGCATGAGGTTCTCCCAGCTTCCGCAGCAGGGCCTGCTTGCTGAGCAGACAACTCAGCTCGAAATTGCCTCCGATTCCCACGCCTACGACGAAGGGCGGGCACGCATCCGCACCGGCGGTCTCGAACGACTTCGACGATCCAGTCTGTGACGTCTGACGGCTCGGCGGTCGGGCGGAACATCCGAAACTGGCTCTTGTTCTCGCAGCCGCCACCTTTGGCCATGACGGAGATCGTCAGCTTATCACCAGGCACGACGCTGTGGTGAACGATCGCGGGGGTGTTTGTCCGGGTATTGGCTCGCCCGTTCAACGGGTCGGCGACCACACTCTTTCGCAGAACGCCAATCTCGTACCCGGCCTGAACGCCTTCGTTGATGGCTTCAACAATGGTCACGGGACGGTCGTGATTGCTCGCCTTCAGCACGACCTCGGCGCCTTGCTCGACGAAGACAACGGTCAATCCGGTGTCCTGGCACAGCGGAATTCGTTCGTCGGCCGCAATCCGGGCGTTGTCGAGCAGTTGCGAGAGAATCCTGGCGGCCGACGCATTCGATTCGGTCGAGGCCGCCCGCTCCAGGGCCGCGAGAACGTCCTCGGGCAATTCGTGGCAAGCCGCGATGCAAAGCGACTCGACGACCTTGCTGACCTGTTCGAATTCAACGGTTCGCACGACGACAACGCCCCTCCGCGTGGCGGCCTACTGGTCCAGGACACTGAGCTCGAAGGTCTTGTAGACGGCATTGCCCACGTCGTCGCTGATCTTCAGCGCGATGACGTGCTCGCCCGGATCGAGTTCCTCCGTAACGATGGTGAAGCTCTCATCCGTCGTGTCGTAGACCAGGTCGTCGGGCAACGTGCTCTTCCACTCGGCATTGCTGTCGATCGTGTACTCGAGCTTGCCGATGACGCTTAGGTCGTCGGTGACCTGCAACTTCAACGTCGCCGCCTTGCCCGTCTTGTCGAGGGCATACTTGCGAATGACCGGAGGCGTGTTGTCGACGACGACGGGGTCGCTGATCCGGCTTCCGGTCAGCTTCGTGGTGGGGCTGTTGCTGCGCTCATCGCTGGCGACGACGCGGATCTCATAGCGGCCGTCTTCGACGGTCTTGCCGTCCCACTCATAGTCGTCTTCGTCGGTTTCGTCTTTCAACTCGATCCACTTGTCCCGGCCGACCTTGCGGAAGTCGATCTTGTAGATGAGCGTGTCATCGTTATCGTCTTTCGCCTCGTAGGTGATGTTGAAGGTGCCTTCCTTGCCCGAGCTGGTCAGTCGCGTAGCCTCCACGGATTCGACCTTGGGCGCCAGGTTCGGGATCGTGCTGGCGACGGCCACTTCGCGAATCAGCGGCGTCTTCTTGCCGTCCTGAGTTTGCAGAGTCAGTTTATACTGGCAGAAACGACCCAGCGGACAACGCAGTTGAATCGGCTCGATGATCTCGACCTGCTCGGTCCAATCGGAGAAGGTCGGGTCGTTGACGTCCTTGACGTTCCCGCTGCGGGAGGAGACCAGCACCTTGCAGCCTCGTGGAATGTCGGCGTCGATTTGCAGCTTGCCCCAGCGGGCGGGCTGGTCGGCGTCGATCAGGTCGGAGACGTAGCTGCCCTCGGCCGCGTAGTCCGGCGACAGCAGCACGAGCTTGGCCGGGTTGGCGGTGCCGATGTACACTTCGCCCTCGCTGGTGGCGACCGCCGTGATCTGGGCGGCCTGCTCGTCCTCGTAGACGATCGTATTGCGCTCGGCTTCGGGATCGATCGAATAGAGCTGCGCCTTGTTGCCCGATCCGAGGAGGACGCTGCCGTCCTGCTCGGCCATGCACAGGAAGACCGCCGATTCGCTGAACAGTTCGTTGACATAGCCCTGCTTGGAGATCCGGTAAACGTAGCTGGCCTGTCCGGGCTTGCTGCCCCGGTTGACCGGCGCGGATCGTGAAGACGACTTCTTGTCGGTTTCCTTTTTGGTGTTGGCAATCTTGAGCTTGAGGCCGCCGTCGCTGTCGGCGCTGTCCTTGCCGCTGTCTTCCTTGGTCTCGGGCCGTCCCGAAACCGTCTGATCGGCGGCGAACTTGCGCTCGTTCTGGACGACCTTGGCCGACGTCGCGGTGGCGTAGAGATAGCCCGTCTCAGCCGGGGTGCCACCGGCAAAGAGCAACGCGCTGATTTCGGGCTCTTCGCTATCATAAAGGACCGTGGCCGATTTGTTGCGAGGGTTGATCTTGTACACCAGACCTCGGGTGTCACTTCCGGCGTAGACGAAACCATCCTTACCGGCTACGAGCGACAGGATGTTCTTGTCGGGACTGTCGTAGACGAGTTGCGCCACTTTGCCCGAGGGATCGAGCACGTAGATCTTGCCCTCGGGGCCCGTGCCCAGGTAGAGGTTGCCCACGTTGTCCGTCTCGATGGCGAAGATGTACTTGGCGTCGTCGGGCTCGAAAATCGTCTCCATCTTGCCCGTCTCATACCGGCACAGGCGGCACTTGTCGCCACTGATGCCCACCACGAGGCGGCCCGCCACATCGATCGCCATGGCGAAGATATGCTCGTTGGAGAACAGTTCGTCGTCATCCATGGCTTCGTCGTCTTCGTCCTCATCCGCCTGGGGCGACCTCGGAACGGCGGGGCGATCCTTGTCGATGGTGGCGTCGCCCTCGGTCGGATAGATCTTCGTCAGGGCGCCCAGACGGTATCGATAAATGCTGCCGTTCGGACTGGTGCCGATGTAGACGGTACCCCCGCTGACCACGATGCTGTTGACCGACCAGACGTCGTCGAACTCGGAGGCGAGCACCTTGGCGGCGCGGCCCAGTTGAATGGTCCCGCGCGAGCTGATCACGACATTGTCCGTCTTGCCCTCAAGCAGTTCCTTGCTGCGGGACTGCCGCGTAATCTTGCTGGTCACCGCACCACTCGGGGCCACCAGCAAAGCAACCAGCACCGCCATCGCGGCCATGCGCAACCGATTCGAACAGCGAAATTCCATTCTCATCTCTACTCCCTGTCTTAGGAATACCGCTCGAACGATTCGGTCGGACGACGCTCTCGTCGAGCGGAGCTCTCTCAAGGCTCTATCTCTTCAATCCGTCCCGTTGAATTACGGGCTCTGTTGTATGGTCCGGCTGCGCTCGGGTGACAGCGGGCCGATCCGAAAAACTATTCTTCTACAACGATAGGCACGATGGCTTTGTCGTTGATCACCGTACCTGTTTCCACGGTCTTCTCGATCCAGTGTGGATAAGGCTGGACCCTCAGTGCTCGTTTGTCGCTCTGGAGGATGACGCTTTTGGTCCCCGGCAGGTCGGGCAATTCCGCCTTGTCGAGGGTGATGCCGTCCGGGGGCAGCACCAGGACGCAATAGAGCTTGGTTCGCTCGATGTTCAACGCCATGTTCAGGGCATCCACGAGCGTCTCATAGTTCGTGGCGACGAACCGATAGGGCACGGTCTTGGCCAGGAAACGTTCGTAGTCCCGGGCGCCGCAGAGCATCAGGCCGTACTTGCCCGCTGCGACGTGCTCCGGCACACGCACCGCAATGCGGTATTTCCTCTTCTCTGAACGGTACGATTCGACGACGACGTTGGCCTCGATCTCGTCGCCCGCTTTGACCTGAGGATCGACCACGTCGACCGACCAGAAATGCGCCGAGATGCTGTCGGACCGGATACGCGTGGAAAAGTCCAACGACGTAACCTTGGGCGAATCGTAGGGGTTGTCCATGAGCAAGGCCAAAGAGCCGACGATCTCCGAGATCGGTTCGATCAGTCCTTGACTGGCCGAGATGTTCTGGAAGCGAATGGATTGCCCGTCGGCCAGCCCGATAGCAGCGGTGTACTCGATCGTGTGTTCGGGGGGTAGCGGCCCGAGTTGCAGCGCTGCCGCAGCCACCGCCGATCGCGCCAGCGTCGCGGTCAGGGAATCGTTATAGGCCAGCCGGCAGTTGTACGTGCGAGGTTCGGTGTCGTTGTACCGCTCGACGCGAATCGACATCGGCACCATGTTGGGTTCGGCGCCGATCCGACCGGAAACGGCGGTGATCTCATCGGTCGTAATCGAGCCGAGAATCTTACCCGAGGTGCCCAGCTTGAATGAACGCATCACGTTGGAGATGACGGTGTAGACCTTGCCGCCGGCCATGGGGAGATCGACCCCGCCGTAACCGAGGAAGCTGTGCCCGAAGGCGTACACGCGATCGCCCCGGACTTCGGTAACCGTGCCCAGCACGTTCATGTTGATATCGCCGACAACCAGGGGTATGGTCAGTGTGCCACCGGGCTTGAGCTCCATCGTCTCGTCGTCACCATTCGCCGCAGTGCCGGTAAGCCCCGGTACGGCCATGAATCCCATCGCGTCGAACTGCGAAGCCAATTCTTGACAAGTCCGTGAGGGAACGCCCGAGATCAGCAGAGGACAAGGCAGCGCGCTGGCGCCGTTCGGATTGGCCGGCCCGATGAGCCGCCTGCTGAGCACCTGCTCGCTGACCTGCGACAGATCGAGGGGTTTGGAGAAATCGAACGCGAAGGCCGATTGACGCCTGGCGCCTTTGGCCGTCAGAGCGGCATTGGTCTTTCCGACCGCGAGCATCTCCCGGATAGGTGTTACGCCGTACAGCGGGTCCTTGGCGAAGGACCAGCCAAAGGCCAGCGCCCCGGCCAGGCGGCCGTCGATGTAGACGGGCGAACCGCTACAGCCTCCGACCGGCCCCGTATGTTTGAAACGCTCGTCCGTCCCCATCACGAGAATGGCATCATGACCCGGATCCATCTCATAGACGACGTCCAATACCTTCAATGCGAACTTCTCAATGCCGTTATCCCCGTAATCGGTCAGGCAATAGGCGTCCATCCCGGGCTTGACTTCGTTGACGTCGATATACCGGTTTGGGTCCCAGGACGCGTCGGTTGAAGCGTACGCGTCGGTGGCCATCGCCATGGCGAGAAGGCCGAGAAGGCCAATGGCCATCACATGACGTCGGCCGAAACAGGCGGGGCTTTTGGCGTTCGGGTGTGGCGTTGTGTCCATCCCCAGCATGTGCATCCTTTCAATGAGTAGCAACGCAAAATTCTACCTTCACAGTAGTTGCATTGCAAGCCGATTTTGTTACCATAAAGGCTTGTCTTTTTGGATGGCCCGATAACGCGGGCGGCGTTCCTGGCACCGACATGGAGAGACAGAATGAAATCGGAACATCGGCATGAGTTGAAAACCAACGAGCTGGCCGACTGGCTCGCACACTTCCCTCAGTGGGTGCAGGAGAATCGGACGACGCTGATCGGCGGCGCCGTGATCCTGGTCCTGTTGATTGGCGTCTATTTCGCACGGTTTTATCGGAAGGACGTGGCGGCGGTTCGTGACCAGGTGCAGTTGACGAGCCTGGTGACGGGGGTTCCCGCTCAGAAGATGAGCATCGCGCGGGCGGCCAGCCAGGGGACGGACCAGTCCATCGCTCTGATCTCGACGGCGCAGGAACTCAAGGCCTTCGCCCAGCAGATCGGCAACAACCGCATGGCCGCACTGGCGCGGATCAAACAGGCCGAAGCTCTCCGAGCGGAACTGCATTACCGTCTGACCGCCCCGAGCAGCGAAGAAGTTGCCAGGCAGATCGGCCAGGCCCAGGCTGCCTACCAGGAGGCTTTTGACCAGGCGTCGTCCATTCCCGCACTGGCCGCCAGCGCGAAGTTTGGGCTGGGTCTCTGTGAGGAAGAACTGGGCAACTTCGACAAGGCCAAGGACATCTACCGGGAGGTCGCGGAGAACGTCGACTTTGACGGCACGGCGGCGCAGGCCGCAGCCGCGAACCGTTTGAAGACGGTCGATGACTATCGCGGTGCTGTCACCTTCAAGCCGGCGCCTCAGCCCAAACCCGAGGCGGCTTCGACCCCGCAGATCCAGATCACGCCGGGCGACACCAATGCCCCGACCGTGATCCCGTGCCCAATAGTGTCTCGGTTATGCCGGCAACGCCGGAAAGCAACGAGGCCCCGGCTGCAACGCCCGACTCGAATGTCACGCCGGCACCGGCCGTTCCCGAGGCCAACGCCCCGGCGGGCAATTGATCGTAGCGCCATGTGTGATGAGTTGCCCGAAGTCTACGGTCAACCGCTGACGCTCCACGTGGGCGTCTCGATACGCGAGCGGAGGATCGACAAGTATCTTCATGGCCGGTTCCGCAACCTGAGCCGGCACTTCATCCAGAACGCCATCAAGGCCGGCACAGTCAAGGTCAACGGCGAACCCGTCAAGCCGAGCTTCAAGCTCAGCCATCGTGACGTGATCGAGTTCGTGCTGCCCGAGCCGGAGAAGAAGGAGATCGAGCCGGAGGATATTCCTCTGGACATCATCTACGAGGATGACGACCTCATCATCCTGAACAAGCCACCGAATTTGATCGTCCATCCGGCGCGCGGCAATAAGCACGGGACACTGGTCAACGGGCTGGCGCACTACTCCGAGAATCTGTCGAGTGGACTGGGCGAGTTTCGTCCCGGTATCGTCCATCGGCTCGATCGCAACACGACCGGGGTGATGGTCGTGACCAAGCACGACGTGGCGCAGTGGAAGGTGGCCAAGCAATTCGAGCTGCGGCAGGTGGAGAAGAGCTATCTGGCGATCGTCCACGGGACGCCCGAGTTGACGGCCGACCGGATCGACATGCCGCTGGGCGTGCATCCGAAGGTCCGCGAGAAGTATGCCGATTCGCTCCGAGACGGGCAAAGAGGCCGTGACATTCTACGAAGTGATCGAGGCCTTCCGAGGGTTCTCACTGATCCACTGCAAGCCTCGCACCGGGCGAACGCACCAGATCCGCGTGCATCTCGCCCATCTGAAACACCCGATCGTGGCCGACGACATGTACGGGGGCAAGCTCGTCTACCCCTGGCAACTGGCCGACGCCGAGCAAGCCGTCGAGGAGCCGGTGATTGGCCGCTGCGCTCTGCACGCCTGGACGCTCGAATTCACCCACCCGACCACCGAGCAACGCGTCAAGTTCGAAGCCCCGCTGCCCGACGACATGCAGCACCTCCTCGACCTCCTCCGCCAATACCGGCAGTGCTAACGCCGTGGATTGCATTGAGCCACGGCCTGTCCTGTCCGATGAACATTGCTCTTGAGATCCCCTGTAACTGACGCCGCTTGGTGGTATAATGATCGTATAAGACCGAATTGGTTTTGTCAGGAGGTAGGCCATGGATCATGAGATGACCATTGCAGAAATCCAGTCGCAGTTTGACGCCGAATGGGTCTTGATCGAGAATCCTCAGACCGATGAAAAGCTTCAGGTTCTGGGAGGCAAGGTCATCTGTCATAGCCTGGATCGTGATGAGGTCTATCGCAAGGCGGTATCACTGCGGCCAAAGCGATCCGCAATTATCTACACGGGCGAGATTCCGGACGAAACGGCGGTTGTGCTGTGAGTGATTCGTTCAATCCTCAACGTGGGCTTGTTGTCATTGGAGCCGAGGTATTTGGACCTTCCGGCAGTATTGTCCTACGGCTGGCATTGGATACGGGGGCTACCGCCACCATGATCAACGTGGCGCCACTGACAGCAATAGGGTATGATCCTTCTTTAGTGCCCGGCCGAATACAGGTCACCACAGGCAGTGGCGTCGAATTTGCTCCTCGTATCGCAGTTACCCGAATCATCTCGCTTGAAAAGCAACGCTCTCATTTTCCTGTGCTGGCTCACACACTTCCACCCAGTGCAAGCATTGATGGTCTTCTTTGTCTGGATTTTCTCCGAGGCCATGTTGTAAGCATTGATTTTCAACGTGGGGTAATTGCCTTGACGTAGAGAGGCGAAGGCCGGAATCGGACTAGGCACAAGATACGAAGAAGCGTCATTCCTGGGGGAGTTTGGCGAGGTCGGCGTCGGAGCCGGCGACCATGAGAATATCTTCGGCGTAGACGATCGTATCGGGCATCGGGATGTTGATGATCGATTCCTTCTCGTTCTTGCGAGCCTTGGCCTCGTCGCTGCGCTTGATGATGACCAGATTGATCTTGTACTTCTGACGCAGTTGCAGGTCCATCACGGTCTTGCCGTCGAAGCTGGGCGGCGCCTTGATCCGGGCGAGGCTGTAACCCGGCGCGAAGTCGATCTTCTCGCCGATCTGCGGAGCGATCAGTTTGTACGCCCATCGCTGGGCCGATTCGATTTCCGGATAGATCACCTCCGTGGCGCCGACCTTGGAGAAAACCTCGCCCGCGATGAGACTCTCGGCGCGGGCGTAGATCTGCTTGACGCCCATCTGGCGCAGGTTCACCACGGTCAGGATGGCGGCCTCGAAGCTCTCCTGGCCCAGCGCGATAATGGCGACGTCGGCTTTGTCGACGCCCTGGGCCTTCATGGCCTCTTCATCGGTGCTGTCAAGCCTCACGGCGTGGCTGACCTGGTCCCGAATCAGCTCCACCTCATTTCGGTCGCGGTCAATGGCAATAACCTCCGAGCCGCTCATCGCCAACGCGATGGCCAGCTTCTGACCGAAACGTCCCAGGCCTATGACGGCAAATCGTCTCATGCGATCGACTCCTTGTGGGGTCCCGTTCGATGCCTTGTATCCGGGAACCCCCATTCGGCTGATCCGCCCGGAATCAGCCGACGATAATGGCCTCGTCCGGATAGTTGTACCGGATCGTTTTCAGATTGAACGTCAACGCCGCCAACAAGGTCAGGGGGCCCAAACGCCCAATCAGCATGACGACAATGATAATGATCTTCCCCATCGTTGTCAAAGTGGGAGTGACCCCCGTGGTGAGCCCCACGGTGCCCAGGGCCGAGGCGGATTCGAACATGATATCGAGCATCGCGAAGTTTTCGGGCAGCGGTCCCTCCGTCACGCTCAACGCCAGCGTGGTGACGAAGAGGACCACCACGAACAGCAGCGCGACCGTGATGGCCCGGCCGACGACGACGAGGCGAACGGAGCGACGGAACATCTCGACCTCGCCACGTTTTCGCAGCGTGGCGACCACGGTCATGAGGATGACCGCCAGCGTGACGGTCTTGATACCACCGGCGGTGGAACCGGGCGAACCGCCGATGAACATCAGCATCATCAGCACGATCTTGCTCGAAGGGGTCATGGCGGCGATGTCCACGGTGTTGAACCCGGCCGTGCGCGGTGACCGACTGGAACAACGCGCCGAGCACATCGGGGCTTCGGCCTGCCGACGAACTGCCCGTATAGCGTTCGAACAGCAGAATGGTCAGAACACCGAAGACGATCAACGCCGCACTGACGCTCAGAACCACCTTGGTTTGAAGACGCATCCGTTTCGGGACTTCCATCTGGAATGTGAATTGCTTGTTGAATCGCTTCTTGAAGAAACGTTGGATGCGGTTGCCGACCATATTGGCGAGGTTGTAGAGCACCCCGAAACCGAGTCCGCCCAGGATGATCAGCGGGCAGACGACCGCATAGACCTGCCATTGGCGATTGTAGCGGATGAGGCTGTCGTTGAAGAGGCCGAAACCGGCGTTGCAGAACGCACTGATCGAGTGGAAGATGCTATAGAACCACCGAGAGTGCGCGTCGCCTTGCCACCCGGGGACATTGTCCCACATCGGGTACAGCAAGACGGCGCCGACCGCTTCGATCACCATCGTCGAAACGAAGATGAACACGATCATGTTGCCGATCCGACTCAGCGTCCGGGCGCTGAGCAGGTCCTGCATCGCCACTGATTCACGGATGCTGAACGCCTGACCCAACAGCAAAGCGAACACGGCACCGGAGACCACGATCCCCAGGCCGCCGAGCTGGATCAATACGAGAATGATCAACTGGCCCATGAAGGTGAAATCCTGGCCGGTATCCTTGACGACCAGACCGGTGACGCAGGTGGCGCTCGTGGCGGTGAACAGCGCGTCGACAAAGCTGAGCGGTTCGGTTGTCGAGGCCCTCGGCAGCATCAGCAGGCCACCACCGGTGATGATCAGCACCACGAAGCTGGCGATCAGCATCGTCGTCGGATTCTTGCCTGAAGCAGCCAGGGTCACGGAGGCGATGCAGACTTTGACAGTGACTTCGATGATCAGGTAGATGCCGACGGCCAGATGCCGCACGCGACCCGGTTCGATATCGCCAAACCAATGTCTCGAGCCCAGCACGACAATTCCCAGCGTCAGCAGCATGGGAATCTCGAACCAGTTGGCGACGATATACTCCTTTTTGGAGACGGCGTTGAAAAGGCGAACGGTCTTGCCGATGAGGAAGACGCCCAGCATGCCGAGCTGGACACGGAACAGGATCGACAGCGGGATGATCGGCTTCTCGAACCCGAAAAGAATGACAAACGACGCCACGACCAGCACGGAACTGACGGCCTTGACAACGGTCAGACTCTTCTCGATTGTGTCGTTCTTATACGCGATGCGCATGGATACCGCTTCATCCTGGATCTTGATTTGCGATCATTTCACAGCGGCCTTTTACACTTTTTCCCGATGGACTTCCAGCAAAATCATGTGGCGCAAATGGGGGGCTCACGCGGGGGCAAATCGCTGAAGGCGGTGGTTTTCATGGCTACGCGATGTCGGCCAGGCCGATGGAATCGCCGAATTTGGCCAACAGAGCCTGGCGGATATTGCGGTTCTGGGGCAGCGTGAGCATGGGGTCACGCGAGGCCAGTTCGAAAGCGTGCTTACGGGCCATGACCAGCAATTCATAGTCGTCGATGATGTTGGCGATCTTCAGATCGGGCAGTCCGTGTTGGCGGGCGCTGAACAACTCGCCCGGCCCGCGGATACGCAAATCCTGTTCCGCGATCTCGAAGCCATCGTTGGTGCGTGTCATCACGTCGAGCCGGCTTCGGGCGACTTCGTTCTCGGTCTCGGCAAACAGCAGGCAGTAGGATTTGGATTCGCCCCGTCCGATGCGGCCTCGAAGCTGATGGAGCTGGGCCAACCCAAACCGGTCGGCCGCTTCGATCACCATGATCGTCGCATTGGGGACATCGACGCCCACTTCGATCACCACCGTCGAGACCAAAGCGTCAATCCGGCCCTTGCGAAACTCGGTCATGATGCGCTGTTTTTCGGTCGACGGCATTTGTCCGTGCAATAGCGCCACATTGAATTCAGGGAACACCTTCTCCGAAAGCTCCTTCCACGCATCGGTGGCGGCCTGGATGTCCTTGCCCGTTTCCTCGACGGCCGCGATGCGCGGATACACGAAATAGGCCTGCTTTTTGACCTTGAGCCGCTCGCGAATGAAATCGTACGCATCCTTCTGATGCTTGCGGTCCACCCATCGGGTGATGATGGCCCCTCGTCCGGGCGGGGCGTGCCGGATGATCGAGACGTCGAGGTCGCCGAAGGCGGTCATCGCCAGCGTGCGTGGAATCGGCGTAGCGGTCATCACCAGGCAGTGGGGCGTCCCATCCTTACGCAGTTCCGCTCGCTGGTGTACGCCGAACTTGTGCTGTTCGTCGATTACGACCAGACCGAGCTTGCGAAACTCGATGTCCTTGTGGAGCAGGGCCACCGTTCCGACGACGACGTCGATGTCACCCTGTTTGATCTGTTCGAGCAGTTCCGCGCGTTTCTTGCCCGTCAGCCCACCGGTGATCAGGACGCGCTTGACCTGGCTGTTCTTGAGGTACCGCTCCATGCTGACGAAATGCTGAGACGCCAGGATTTCGGTCGGCGCCATGATGGCGACCTGGGTCTTGTTCGCGACCGCCAGCAGGGCGCCGTAGAGCGCCACCACCGTCTTGCCCGAGCCCACGTCGCCTTGCAGCAGGCGGTTCATCGGTTCGGTTCGCCCCATATCCCTGACGATCTCATCGATGCACTCCGTCTGATCCTCGGTCAGCAGGAAGGGAAACCGCTTGCGAATGCGACTGTCCATCTCGTCCGAACACGTGCAGGCAACCGCCGACGAGAAATGCTGGATGCGATAACGGCGCAGGCCCAGCCCGAGCTGCATCAGGAACAACTCATCGTATTTGAGACGACGTCTGGCCCTGGCGAGCTTCTCCTCGTCGGGGGGCATATGAATCCATGCGAACGCCTCGTTGCGAGCGATCAGGTGGTTCTCTTTGCGGAAGCCGTCGTCGAAGAACTCACAGACGAGATCGTCGATCTTCTCGAGTAGCGGGACGATGATACGTTTGATCTGTGCACTGGACAAATGGGCCGAGGCGGGGTAGACGCCGCCATTGAAGAACAGATCGGGCTGCGTGTGCGCTTCGTTGAGCACCATGAACTTCGGGTTGGTCATCTGGAGCTGATGCTTGTAGACCGCGACCTTGCCCGAGAGCATGACGGCCTGGCCCGGCTGAAGCTGGTTGCGCAGATACCCGCCATGGAACCAGACGACGCGGCACGTGTCCGTGTCGTCGCTGATCATCGCCTCGAAGATGGGCGGACGGCGATAGTTCTGGTAGTCGGTGGATTCGATCAGCGCGATGACGCTGGCGGTCTCGTTGGGCTGTAGCTCGCCGATCTTCACCGGTGTCGGCGCGAACACCCAGTCACGCGGATAGTACTCCAGCAGATCGCCGACCGTATTGACGCCCAACTGGGCAAACGTCTTGGCCCGGGCCGGGCCGACGCCCTTGACATATTGCACGGGGGTCGACGTGGTGATCGTACCTTGCTCGTGACTCTGCTCGGACGCCTTGTCCCGTAGGGGACCGACGTTGCCTGAGCCATGGGCCGGGACCGACGCTTGGTTTGCTTGTGGATGTTCTCCTGTCTTCATTGCCGTGGGCTATCTTATCCGTTTTGTGTGCGGTGGGCCAGCGCGACCTGCCTTATTCGCGGAAGCCGTATTCGCCGACGAGGGGGACGAATCGGCAGCCGCAAACGTGCCGCTCGATCAGCTTACCCGCGAACTTCTCCGCGACAACCAGCGTCTGGCTCGCGCCATAGCCGACGGGGGCCACGATCAGCCCGCGTTCGGCCAGTTGCCCTACGCACGGGGCCGGGCAGAGTGGGCGTGGCCGCGGTGAGGATGATGCGGTCGAATCCCGATTCGGATCGGGGCTCGGGCCAGCCTGCGCTGCCGTCACCGACTCGGAATTCAACGTTGTCGATGCCAATCTTCTCCAGCACGTTCCGGGCGCCGGCCGACAGCTCCCCATATTTCTCAATGCTGTAGACCTTTCCCACCAGGCGGGCCAGGATGGCCGTCTGATACCCGCTGCCCGTGCCGATTTCAAGGACTTCGCAATCGCGACTGAGTCGCAGCAGTTGCGTCATCAGCGCGACGATGTATGGCTGTGAGATCGTCTGGCCCGACCCGATCGGCAGTGGGCCGTCTGAATACGCCTGTGCGTAGTAGCCCTCCAGGACGAACACCTCGCGCGGGACCTCCATCATGGCCCTCAGGACATCCGGGTCGGTGATATCCCGGCCCCGAAGGTCGTGCTTGAGCATGCGTTGTATGGCGCTGTTGAGTTCATCTCTCATGAGCATCCTGTAGACTGCCACGTGGCGCAGAAAGCCGTATTTGCTTTGAACAATCCTCGTGTAGAGCGTATACTCTTAATAGCGACTGCTTGTGGCCGCCTATGGGCGACCCTCCCGTAATGGGGCAGCCGCTATTTTTATGTGGCGAAATGGTCCTTTACCCATTCCAGAACATCCGTCAGATCGGAACCTACTCCGCTCGAAACCAGCTTTCGAATATCTGCAAAAGCCTGGATATCGAGGGGACTCACTCTGAAGTGAAGTCGATCCTCCTCGTATTTCCGCACGTAGTAGGCGGCGACATCGACGAGCTGAAGGGCGAAGCTTTTCGCCGAATCCACGAAGAAGCCCTTTTCAATGATATTGCTGGTCTTGAGAACCGATGAGGGATCCAGGCGGAGAGTACGCAACGAACGCTCGGCTGCGTTGAGGTTTTCCTTCTGTTCGTCGAAAATGAGCATTCCCAATTCATTGGTCCCTTGCTGTCTCAGAAAATGGTCTACTTCCATGCAGACAAAGGGCAAGGCCATGACATACGGGTTCACTCTGATTCCCGGCCCGTAGTGTTCGGTGCAAAATATCTCGAACCTGGCCTTGATGATCCTGCGATAGATGACCGCGATCTCATGGTTCAGCAGGAGTCGTAATATGAGATCACGAAAAGACAATCGTTTCTCCAGAGGCATGTTTTTGAACAAAGAGCGGCCGCTCTTCAGGTCTGTCGCGTGGATCTCAAATGGATCAGGCAGTTGCTCTCCGAAGAAATCCCTGGCGATCTCGAAGAACTCCTTCTCAATCGCAAACCATTTGTTCTCCGGCACGATCATGGCTGCCAGAATGAACACCGGTTGCTGTGGGTCCTTCAGGTTCAAGCCGGTGTTCCCCGATTCGTCGATATACACCAGGTTCATTTACAGGGCCGCCAAAAGAAAACGAATGCCAGTCTCGTTCGGGGGAGCATCTCTTCCTTTCCCCGGTTGCAGGTTCCATGATTGCAGCCCAGTGCTTACGCCGCAAGAGCTTTCTCTGTTGGGGACTACGCTGTTTTAGAACAGGAGTTTGATCGCGGCTGCGGCAGCCAGGATCTGCATGGCGGCGTTGAAGGCCTTCTGGGGGATGCGCTTGAGGAACACGACGCCGGCGAGCGCACCGAGTCCGATGGCGGGGATCATCATCAGGTTGAGCTTTACGGATTCAGCCGTCATCAGATCGAGGCTGGCGCTGAAGGGGACCTTGAGCCAGTTGACGACGAAGAAGAACCACGCGCTGGTGCCGACGAAGGCGACCTTGGGCAATTGCATGGCGATGAAATAGATAATCATCACCGGTCCGGCGGCGTTGGCCATCATGCTGGTCAACCCGGCGACGAAACCGAGTCCGGCCCCGAACCACCACTGGGTGGGCACGTGCAGATTCTCACCCTGAGCCCGCGTGCGCCAGTAGTTCAAGCCCAGCATGACCAGAACGATGATGCCGATGATCGGTTTGAGCTGCTCGTCGCTGATGTGCTTCATGATCTGGTGTCCGGCGACGATGCCGGCGAAAGCGGCCGGCAGCAGCTTGGGCATGTGCGACCATTCCGCGTTGTGGCGGTGATACGTGACGGCGAACAGATCGCCCAGAATCAGAATGCCCAACAGCATACCGGTCGATTCCTGTGCCGGTAGCACCTGCACCATCAGCAGGGAGGGCAGGATGCCGACGCCGGGGATTCCGGTTTTGGCAGCTCCCACAATGAAAGCACAGAGTCCGACGACGATCCAGACGGTGGGGTCCAGGTCAGGCATTTCTATTTCCTATGAAGATGGTTGTCATTGCCCCTTCGGGGCCGTGCACTGTAGCGATTCTGCCGCGTCGTCGCAAGCCACTTTCTGAATCGCCCGGCACGCGGTATGATGGGGCCGACGACGGTGCTCGAGCACGGGCCGGTCGTCGTGCGGAACGATAATCTGTTGCCAGCCGTCGACTTAAGGAGACTCAGAATGAAGACGAACACGGTGCTGCTGTATGGTTTGTTGATCTTCGTCGGTGGCTGCATCCCGGTGATTTCGTTGCAGCCGCTCTACACGCACGAACATGTCATCTTTGACGAGCACCTGATCGGCACGTGGGTGGAGAACCCCGGGGATACGAACAGTACGTGGGAATTCACCCAGGTCGGACAGGCCGGGGCAGACAAGCTTCCGGAGGTCCTGAGGGAGGATGCCGAGAAGGTCTACTACCTGAGTCTGACCGATCCGCAGGGCCGCAAGGGATCGTTCTTTGCCGTCCTGGTGAAGCTCGATACTACGGTGTTCATGGATGTCTTTCCCGATACCCTGCCCTCGGGACAGGACGATCCCCAGAATACGGAGCTGTTCTACAACGCCTTCTTTTTCGTGCGGGCCCACACGTTCATCAAGGCGAACCTCAGTGGCAATCGCCTGACCATGTGGGTGACCGACGACGAGAAGATGAGTGACCTGCTTGAATCGAGGCCGAGCCCCATCGCCCATGAATCGGCCGACGACCGGACGATCCTGACGGCCTCCACAATGGACTTGCAGGCATTCGTCTCGAAGTATGTCAACGACGACCGCGTCTTTGGCGACGAGATCATCCTCGACCGCAAGCCCCAGTAGCTTTGTCTTCCGGCTGCCAGGACGAGGATTGACGACCCCATCTGCCATTCCTGTGGTCGCTCACGCACGGCGTCCCCAGGCTGACGTACGAGGGACGCCAGGCGTTTTTGTGTGTGCGGTGAGATTCCCCGTAATTCTTACGGGTTTTCAGGGCGAGGGATTCTCGGTATCATGACCGATCTTTGCCCGTGAGGGTGATTCGTTTTCTGTGCCGCCCGGCAGGACGGCCGACTCTGGAAGGTCATAGCATCATGAAGGATCACAAGCACAATGGAGGGACGACCGAGGCCGAGCGCATCCGCTTCGGGGAGCCCAGGCGATATCTCGTCGACGTGGATTCGATTTCGACCAATCAGCTTTTTGCCGACTGCGTCGTGGTGGGGGCGGGCCTGGCCGGCTTGCGAGCGGCGATCGAGGTTGCCGAACATCGCAACGTCGTGGTCGTCTGCAAGGCGACCTTGGAAGACAGCAACACCTGGAAGGCCCAGGGTGGGGTCGCCTCGGTGTTGGATGAGAATGATACCTTCGAGTCGCACATGGCCGATACGTTCAAGGCCGGCTGCGGCATCTGTGATGAGGAAATGGTGGAGTTGGTCGTGCATCGCGGTCCGGACCTGATCAGGCAGTTGCAGCAGTGGGGCACCGCGTTCGATCAAGTCGACGGTCACATCGACATCACGCTGGAGGGGGGACATTCGCGCGCCGGATCGTTCATGCCCACGGTGACGAGACGGGGCGGGCCATTGCCGAGGCGCTGATTGCGAAGGTCACGAACACGCCGAACATCAAGATCATCGAAAACTTTTATACCGTCGATCTATTGACCGACGAGAACCAGCGATGCGTCGGCATCATCGGGTACGACCAGCAGGCGCGGTTTGCAGATCATCTGGGCAGGCGGCACGATCCTCGCCAGTGGCGGTGTCGGGCAGTTGTATCGCGAAACGACGAACCCGCCCGGAGCGACGGCCGATGGACTCGCCATGGCGCACCGGGCCGGTGCGGTGATGCGCGACCTGGAGTTCGTGCAGTTTCATCCGACGACGCTCTATATCGCCGGCGCGTT
Source organism: uncultured Phycisphaerae bacterium (assembly GCA_963726475.1). Taxonomy (GTDB): domain Bacteria; phylum Planctomycetota; class Phycisphaerae; order Sedimentisphaerales; family Anaerobacaceae; genus Anaerobaca. Next base: position 17,699 of record CAVSCO010000111.1, read on the forward strand.
GCGAGCGCTGATCACCGAGACGTTGCGAGGTGAAGGTGCCTATTTGCTGGACACAAATGGGCATCGTTTCATGAGCGAGTATGATGAGGCCGCCGAACTGGCCCCGCGTGACGTGGTGAGCCGTGCGATCCTGGCCCAGATGCGCAAGACGGAATCGACGCACGTCTTCCTCGATGTGCGGCATCTGAACAAAGAATACTTCGCCAAGCGGTTTCCGCTGATCAGCGATCTGTGCGAGAGTTTCGATATCGACGTCAGTCACGACCTGATCCCCGTACGGCCCAGCGCCACTACATGATCGGTGGGGTCCTGACCGATGCGGTGGCGCGCACGAGCATCGAGAACCTCTACGCCTGCGGCGAGGTCGCCTCGACGGGCCTGCACGGCGCCAACCGCCTCGGCAGCAATTCGCTGCTGGAAGGGCTGGTCTTCGGGACGATCGCCGGCCGGCAGGTCGTCGCGAAGACGCCGGCCGACGTGACCTCGATGAAGCACCCGCTGATCAAGTATCAGATCCCGCACTCGGATCGGAGCCGGCTCGATGCGGCCGACGTTCGCAACTCACTCCGCGCCTTGATGTGGCGCAACGTGGGCATTACTCGGAAGGCTCAGCCGCTGGCCGAAGCCGAGGAGATTATTCGCTTCTGGCACCGGTATGTGATGGATAAGATCTTCGATTCGCCTGAGGGGTGGGAATGTCAGAACATGCTGACGGCCTCTTTGCTGGTGACCCACGCCGCGGACTTGCGCAAAGAGAGCAGGGGGGTTCACTATCGGATGGACCACCCACAAACGGATGATGCGCATTTCAGAAAGCACCTCGAAGTCGTCAAGGCCAACTGAATCACGTCGTCTCGTCACCTGAAGGCGAGCCGTCGCGGCTGCGATAGAAATGGACATACACATTTTCCAACGTGGCGATGCCTTCCTCGATCGCCCCGTCGATCACTTCGAGAAGAGCCTCGATCTTCTCACGGGTGTCCACGATCTCGATGATGATCGGTAGATCCTGGCTGAGCCTGAGGACCTTGGCGGTATGCATCCGGCTGTGCGCCCCGAAGCCCTCCAGGCCCCGCACGACCGTCGCGCCGGCCATATGGTTCTCCCTCGCCTTTCGCACGATCCACTCGTAGAGCGGCCTTCCTTCGTATCGGTCGCTCTCGCCGATGAAGATCCGCAGTAGTTTTCCTTCTTTGGGCAGCATGATCTATCCTTTGAGATTTGACAGTCCGTACCCCAGTGCGACGGCCCCGAAACCGAGGATCAGGTGCAGACCCACGTAGCTCATCGCGGCCAACGTCTGGCGGTCGCGTAACAGTGCGACGGTTTCGTAACCAAACGTCGAATAGGTGGTGAACCCGCCCAGCAGGCCCAGCAGCAGGAAGAGTCTGACCGGAGGGGTGAATAAGTCCGTGTTGTCCGCCCAGCCACCGAGCAGGCCGATCACCAGACAGCCGATCACGTTGACGCCCAGTGTGCCGTACGGAAAGAACGGCGTGTCCGAGAGTTTCTGAATCCAGCCCGAGACCAGGTATCGCAGGATCGAGCCCACGAACCCGCCGAGTCCGACGAAGATAAGATTCCGCATGTACTGCCTCTGTACCTAAGCGATTTCGTGCCAATGCGTGAGGCCGTAGTGTAGAAACCACCACCCCTTCCCGTCAAGGTCGAATCGCTCTTCGCAGTGGGTGGCAGCCTCAAAGCGTAGTGCAACGGAGCGTTGGGGATGGCGATTTCTGTTTGCTGGTGCGGCGTGTCGAGACCCCTTCGCATCCAGCCATCCCCAAGCTCTTCGAGCTTGAGGCTGCCACACAGTGCTGATACAATGGGGTTGGCCTTGGGCAGAGTAATCAATCGTCAACAATCCATCATTGATTCCGAGAGTGGGTTGGGCGGTCGCTCCGCGTCGCTTCGTGCGAGGCGAAGAGGAAAGTCCGAGCAGGAAATGGGCACGGTGGTGGCTAACGGCCACCGGGGGCAACCCTAGGGAAAGTGCCACAGAAAAGACACGGCCGATGGCCGCCTAAGGCGGAACAGGCAAAGGTGAAATGGTGCGGTAAGAGCGCACCGCGACGGCGGTGACGTCGTCGGCAGGGTAAACCCCACCGCCTGCAAGACCAAGCAGCCGGTCGGCACACGCCGTGCCGGGCCCAGGCATGAGCGGCTCATCGAGTCGGATTCGGCCGGCGGGTAGGTCGCTTCCCGCAGCCGCGGGAGAGCCAGTCGGCAACGGCTGGTCCAGATAAATGATCGCTGCCCGCCCTCGTGGCGGGAACAGAACTCGGCTTACAGACCCACTCTCGGAATCGATGATGGATTGCTGGCGTCCGATGATCGGGCCATCTCGCGGATCGATTCGATCACTGCCAGATCCGGGCCTATCCGAGCAGTTCACCGATCAGGTCGAGATAGTCGGACAAGAGACGCGTAATGAGGAAGTTGTCTCGTACGTGCTGGTAAGCCTTGTCTCCGAGGTCCTTGGCATGGGCGGGGTCCTTTAGGATCTTGACGATTCGTTCGGCGAATCCGTCGTAGTCGTCCGGTTCGAGCAGATAGCCGGTCTCGCCGTCCTTGATTTGTAGCGGGATGCCGCCGACGTTGCTGGCCACTACGGGCTTGCGCTTCCACAGGGCTTCCGTCACCGTCAGGCCGAATCCTTCCTTGGTGGATTTCTGGATGATCACGTCGGAGAGACGCTGAACCGCATTGACGAGCACGTCATTGTTGCCCACCACGAACAACACGTCTCCGCTTTTGACGAATGCGTCGGCTTTCTTTCGGATTTGTTGATAGATCTCCATGCCTTGTGGATCGTCCGTGGCCAGGTTGTAGCAGTACAAGAGTCGGCAATCCACTTGTTCCTTCACCCGTTTGTACACCTCCAGCACGCCCTCCGGGTCCTTCCACGGGTCCATTCTCGATATCTGGGCGATGAGAGGTTTGTCCGTGGGAATGTGCTGGCGGCGGGCGTACCTTCGAACGTCCGAGTCCGACAGGTCGCGGTTCTTGAGAGACAGCGGATCGATCGCCGGATGAATGACCCGTTGATCGATAGGGAGGTCCTTCTTTCGGTATCGTTCATTCGAGAGGATGATCACATCGTAGCGAATCATGAACTTCTCAAGGAAGGCCCACAACTCCTGAGGCGGGTCCGAAATGTCGATGTGACATCTCCATATCCACGGCTGCGCCTTGCGGTGGAATTTAATGACCGGCAGCGGCTGCGGGTCATGCACGACGACGCAATCGTGGTCCAGTCGCGTGAACTTCAGGAACTCCTGGTTCACTTCGAGGTACAGGTTTCTCTTGTTCTCTGAGAGGCGCAGGGGAGCGCCCTGGATCGCATTATGGAATCGCTTGGTCACATCGAAGAACGCCGGACTGCCGTGGATCGTCTGCCATTCCGCGTCCAAGCCGGCCTCATTCATCAGGGGCACAAGCCGGCCGAGGATTTCCGCTACGCCGCCCCCGAGAAACGTCGCGTTGATATGGCAGATCCGTTTGCGATACAGCTTCTTTACCTTCGAGAAGATGGAATAGACAGGGGCCGGGCCCACGATATCGGTGTAATCGTCCAGGCTTCTGAGCATTTGTTGCACCTCCGATCTCGTTGCGCTCATCGTGTGCCCACAGCGTGGGCTTATTCGCATTGAACTCTATATACGCACCGTCGAGACAGGATGTGGTCAGGAAGAAGCTTGATTGCGCAAGGCAAATTCCGCCATCCGAGACAGGGCCTGGATCGAGGACGGCGCCGGACCTTTGCCACGTTGGTGCCGAGAGGCCTGGCTCACGCGGTTGTGACGGTCTTCAGAGGCGCAAGAGTGTCGTGCGCTGTGGAGAGATGCGTGCTGGGGACGATCAGGTGGCTTTGCTGTGTTTCGGGCGGCTTCATGTGCATCCAGTAGGCCATGAGGGCGGTAAGCGTCCAGATGGCCGCCGCCGTCAGCAGGACTGCCGCTCCGGCGAACCGCAGAGCGCGCGCATTTCGCTTCCACAGCGTTACACCCGCGCCGAGCCCGCCCAAGCCGGTGAGAATGAAACCGACGCCCGACATGATGGGGGCCAGCGTGAGCGACAGGTCGATGATGCGGATGCCGAGCAGAACGGCTATCGCCCCCGGGATGAATGCGTAGAGGCCGAGCGGCCAGAGGTCGTAGCCGCCCGCCACCGCCCAGGCCGCTCCGAGAAAGAGCACGCCCAGCAGCACGGACATCTCCCCGTAGGCCATGGCGTAGGGCTTCGGGATCGGCTCGGTGAATGTCATGGCCAGCCCGGCCACGGTTGCCACCAGTCCGGCGATGCCAAAGGCGGGCGCCCAGCCCTTCTGCTTTGCATGCCCAAGGCCCAAGACCAGAAACGCCGCCAGCACGATCAGTCCGGCGATCATATTTGTCAGCAGCAATGTCACATAGTCGATCATGAACGTGCTCCGCTACAGGTTTTCGAACTCGCGCACGTGCCCATACCGAGGTCAATAGTGCCGCAGTAACCCCGTGGTTCGTAGGAAAATCCCTGGTTCAGGCCCAGGCGGTGATGTGAGGCAGGATGGCCTGGCTAATTGTCCTGCGGATGCGAAGTGGACGTCAGCCAGTCCCTGGAGATGGCGAGGACTTTGAGGCGGTTCAAGCCGCCGACCTGCTTGTCGCCTGCGCAGTAGGCCAGGAGCATGCGGTCGTTCGGGAAGGCGATTGCCGTGTAGCAGTACCAGCCGTCGGGGTTCGCTTCGATGACGCGAGACGGGCTCCACGTCTCGCCTTCGTCCTTGCTGATGGCCAGGCAGAGGGGTGTACGCCGGCCCTCCGGAAAGGGATGCCGTCCCGAATGATCGTTCCACACGCAGACGAGATCGCCCGTCCAGGGGATGCGTTCGATCGAGGCGGGGCTGCGGGGCGAAGCCAGATTGGACGGGCACGGCATGGACCACGTGTTTCCGCCATCGGCCGAGCGGCAGACATACTGGCTGCCCGCGTCGGTTCGCATGAACATCATCAGCCTACCGTCCGTCAGCTCGACAACGCCGGGTTCCTGGACGAGAATGCGCTGCCCTCCGGGGTCGTATCCTTTGAAGGTGTCCTTGCTGCGGCGCCACGTCTTGCCTTTATCGTCGGACAGATAGCACATGATGATGCCCTGGTTGTCCCGTGGCTTGCCCGGGCCCTGGTGCCAGGCGACGGGAAGGACGAGCCGCCCTGACTTCAACTGCACGGCCCGGTCGTTGTTCAGGACGTAGTAGCCCACGTCGGGGATGCAGACGGTTGGCTCACTCCAGGTTTGGGTCTCATCCGTCGAGATCTGCATCACGGGCCGGCAATCCTCTTTCGACGTCTTGCGCAGATAGAACAGGGCGATTTCGCCACTCGCCAGTCGTAGAAGTGACACGGACATGACGTTCAGCCCGCCCGACTGTGCGACCACCACCTGTGGGTCGCTCCAGGTCTCACCACCGTCGGCCGAGACGAGTTGCACGAGATCGGCCGGAGAATGATCGCCACTCTTGCTGTTGAAACGCGTGTAGATCAGGCACAGTCGCCCGTCTTTCAACTCGATGATGTCGCCCTCCGAGTGACGCGGATATTCCTCACTGGGTTCGACGATCAACAGCGGTTTCATGGCTCTGCGGCGTGATCTTCCGACGGGAACCAACCTTCGAGAAACTCCTCGACCGTCCCGTCATAAACCGCCTGGGCGAGAAACTCCTCGCCCCGCTGATTGCCCCAGGAGTAATTGATGACCAGATGTCCATCGTAGGCGCAGAAGTCGATGTCGGAATTGTTGATGTCCTCCGCCTTGGCGATACGCTCTCGCTGTGCGGCCGTCAGCTTCGGATTGGCGATCTGCTTGTCTTCGGGCGATGCCTTCAGCACCGGATTCAAAGGGCTTGGCTCCCAGTGAATCAGATCGCGCGAACGCACCACGCGCATCTCGTAGCCCTGGTGTGCTTCGAGATAGAAGTCGTAGAAATACCCGTCGAGGTATCGCAGGCAGTGGGGGGCGGTGTAGCGATCCTTGGCGTACACACACTCGGGCGGTGTCACCTCCCAGTGCCTAAGGTCTTTCGACGTGGCGAACCGTGCCGTGAACTGGGCGCCGGCCTGGTCCTTGGGCTTGTGAATCTCGAACATCATCACGTAGCGATCGTCCGCTTTGCAGATCGACGTATTGCAGATGCCGAACCCGTCCAGGTCCAGCGCCGTCCAGTGCTCCCAGTGTTCCAGGTCCCTGGAGGCATACATCTCGACGCGCTGCCCCGTCCAGCCCTGCTCGGTGCTGGTCCCGGTGACGTAGACAGTGTCACCATCGACGAACGCGCTGGAAAAGGCGCAGCCTCGCGCGAACGGCGCGGTGGTTTTGCCCGTATCGACCTCGACCAGCCGTGAGTAGTTTGCACGAGTTGGTTGCCTTTGTAGCTCGTGCGCACCCATTCGCTGCGGTACAGCTTGCCCTGGAAGACGATCGGCGTGGTCTCGACCAGGTCGCAGTCGATCGTGCCAAGCTTGCGAATCAGCGGACGGCCCTGCGGATCGACCGGTCCGGCGACAACGGTACTCAACCACATCGTCCACGACAGAACGATGACCCAGTGGATTCTAATTGCCATCATCGATATCCCTTCAAGTATCCAGTCATAACCCCAATTGCTCTACACCCTTTCCGCGACGCACAGGCCGGAAGGCACCCCGGACGGACTGGTATAGCAGATAGAACCCCGGAAAGATGACCAACGCAAACGAGACGATAACCAGAGGAATCTCGATGTGCGCGAGTTCTCCAACGATCGCCGCGACTATGTAGATCAGCAGATACAAGACCGGTGTTCTCCAGCCAATCTCGATGACACACTCGTCAGCGTGCGCAGTCCCGCGAACTACGAAGGTTCCGGACCAGCAGCCAGATCAAGCCGGCGTAGATCAGCCACACCGTGACCTGAGGTCCCCAGTCGGGCAGCTTGTCCCATTCAAGAATCCTCGTATAGCCGACGTACATCAGCACCATGGCGACAGCGACCGCCACGAGGCCCCTTTGGCTTGGCAGCAAGTCTCGCATGGCATACCGAGTCCCGCCGGTTCTTCTCCATACGAGCATCAACAGCAGCACGACGGCCCCGGACCCACAGGTCGACAGCAACGAGCGGGCTGCCGACGGGGAGTTGACGCTGGTGAAGAGCCCGCCGAAGACCATCAGCAGCACCAGCAGCAGCTTGCCCCGCTTGCGGACGGGCCCGGGCAGAAGCCCCGCGATCTCCCGTGACTTTGTGAGACACGTCTCTCCCACGAACACCGGAAGCATGAACGCCAGAACGCTGTGCCAGAACAGGACCAGCAGAAGCGTCTCGAACAGCGCAATGCCCGCCACTGTCACCATGGGGCCGTCCGCGGAGTACGAGGTCCATATTACTTTCGTCAGATAAGCCTCGTACATTCCGAACAGCATTCCCGCCGCGTAGAGCGATCCGAGAGTCGGCTTGCCAAACGACCATACCACGGTGAAGAAGAACAGCGTGTGCAGGAAGTACAGAGGAAACACAAGCAGCAGACCGAGAGGATTGAAGAACGGCAGTGGCGTCGACCCGGCCGTGACCTCTGCAAAGAACGTCGACATTGCTCCCAGGATGATCCAGAAGAACCACTTCCTTCGTGCGCTCGCCACGCCCGTCGGCGTCTTCTCTGTCTGCATCATCCAACCTCGGATAACTCGAGATATCAAGTATCTCCTGACGACAGTGTGCCGAAATCGCTCCAGTGCGTCAAGCCTGCCTGGACCGCGACCCCGGGGGGCAGGCGGGATCATTGCGAGGGGGCACTCGTGACAGGGTTCTGTTCGAGCAGGTTGCTCAGGCGATCCCATTCATTGAGGTAGTCCTGGAGGTGGTCTTTGCCGTTCTCCTTGATTTCTGCGTGAATCATGTCGAGGACGAGATCCTGCTCGTGCTCGTACTGGGGCGTCGTGAAATGCCCCCCAAAATGGGCGATGCGCAGCCAGACGAGGTACGTCGTCAATGCGTCGAACTCGTTATAGGCAATGATCTTGTCGAGGTGGCCGTCGAGCCAGAGGCCCGCCACCTGCTCGCCATCGACGTCGAGCTTGCCCGGAATGCCCGAAAGCGTGGCGATCTCGTTGAGCGAGGGCGTCCCCTTGCCCCAGCCCCCGATGACGTCCTTGAGGTCGACGCTGGCCTCGCTGTTGCGGCTGTCGAAATAGTCATCGCCTTCCCACGGCTTGTTGGGCCGTTTGCAGAAGGCAGGCATGGACAGGCCCAACACGACGCTGCGCTGAATCATGGCCTTCAGGTCCGCGCCGGCTGAGTTGTACCCGACGAGCTGCGGTTTGTACTCGCCCACTTTGCCCAGGAAGGTGCCCACCACGTTCCACTCGTCGGTCTGCGCGGGGTCCTGACTGTCTCGCGGCAGCGAGAGCAGATGCAGCTTTACATCACTGCCCGTCTGGTATCGCTCGACGGCTGCGATCGAAACGATCCGACACAGCACCGTCTTCAGGTACGGCGTCGGGTCTTCCTCCGTCGCGCCGCCTTTCTTCCACATGACCTCCATGACCTCACGGTCGCTCGTCTCGGTCGGCAGCTTATGCAACATGCGTCCGGCGAGCGGATCGGGAATCCACTCCGCATCGAACGCCCACACGCGATTCTTCACCGTCTTAAACATCGTTCCTTCCTTTTCTCGTCATCCCTGATTGGGGTGGCAGCCTCAAGCGTCAGCTTGGGGATGGTTCAGTCTACGGCGTCTTCTTACTGATGCGGATGGTGTTGGGCTCGGTGGCCGTCCAAGTGAGATCGTATGCCTGGCACAATTCGTCGAGGATGCCCCGATTGGTGGCGCTGGTCCAGGCGTGGTCTTTGCCGAACGGCCCATCCACCTCAACATCGAAGTGGATATCTATGGGCTGTCTCGACCGGTGCTTCAGGATGTCCTCCCAGGTCGCGAAGAACGCCTGAATCTGCTGGTCAGCCGTGACGTTTCGCATGCGCCACCTTCCGCTCCAGGAACGGCTCCAGGTCGGCCGATGCTACCACCGGCGTGAACGTGGGCGATTCCATGGCCGGCACGCTCAGCTTCGGCGCCGTTGGTTTCGGAGCCGGCACGCTCGATTCGCTTGCGCGGGCTCGGCTCGGCCTGCGGCGCTTCGTCCTTCTTCGAACAGCCTGACAGAGCGGCCAGCCCCACCAGCAGCATGACAACCCCATTACTTATCCATCGCGATCCCATCGTCACCTCCCTTGCACTGCGATCCGCCCAACGTCTGGCCATCCCAGCCGTTCCCACCAGACCCTTCTCCGGGCTCTCGGTCCCATTATGGCCGCGACCACCGACGCGGTCAATCCGCCACGATATCGGCAAAACGCGTTTCCACAAAGCTCTAACTTGATTCGGACGCGACCATTGGCATAATGGGCCGATGCTGATCGGATTGAAACTTGATATTGGGTTCTCACAGAACGAAAACTACCAGCGGTTGTATGGCGGGCGGGCCGTCCTGCCCTTCCTGCGCGAACAGGGTGTGGATCTGGTCGAGACGCCGGTCGGGCCGGAGACGCAGCCGGATGTGTTGAGGCAGCACGTGGCTCGTTGCGTCGAGGCGGGCCTGCAGGTGACGCTGCACCCTTACACCGAGGGCAGCATCTTCAACCTGGCTTACTTCACCGACAGCGACGACAACCCGTGCCGGCTCTTGCACGAGCGATTCTTCTCGCTGGCCGCCGAGGTGGCGCAGAAGCAGCAGGCACCGACGCTGCTAAATATTCACGGTGCGGCGGGAACCGCCACCGATCCGAGGTCGCACCTCGTCGAGCGGTCGATCGCGTTCTTCACCTGGGCCCGTCAATGGTGCCTTCAGAACGCACCCGACGTCAGCGTCACGGTCGAGCTTCAGATTCGGCCCGACCCGGACGAGCCAAGGCAGCGGATCGGCGACCGCTACGATGAACTACTGGAGATCGCCACGCAAAGCGACGTTCGCGTCTGCTGGGATTTCGGGCATGGCTACTGGAACGCGCACAACTACGGCGCGCCGATCCAACCGCCCGAGCCACTGCTGCGCCGGATGGGCCACGTCCATTGTCACGATGTGAAGAAGGACGACCACCAGCCGCTCGTCTACGATGTCGTGCCCTGGCGCGACTTCATCAAACGTCTGATCGATCATGGCTTCGACGACCGCATCATCCTCGAAGTCCCCCCCGACGCCTTCCTCGACGCCGGAGGCATCGATTCGGTCACCGCTTCCCTCCAGTCCCTCCGCGCCTGGCTCGACCACTGCCGGCCCACGGCCTGATCGATCACTTCTTCATCCGTGACGCCTCGCGGGCGGGCTTGGCCGTGCGGGTCTTCTGGGCCTTTGGGCCCGTTCGACGGCCTCGCGTCGCCACTGCGGCCTCTGGTTTGCCTCGCTTGCCTTCGGCTCTTCCGCTTCTTGGCTTTGCCCCTGGCCGACTCCGTTCTCACCTTCTCACTTTTCGCTCCTGCCTCCTCACCGGCCCTCGCCGCCTTCGCCTTCTTGCGCCTCAGTCTTCGCTTCAGATTCGTCCTTTCCGCTTTCGCCTCAGCGTGCACCCGCTCCCGCCGCTCTGCCGGCCATTCCTCGGGGAAGTTCAGCCTGGCGAATTCGCCAAATATCTCGACCGCAGCGCGGTCGTACGCCCGTGCGGCTTCGGGCTCGCTGTCGAAGTGTCCCAGCCAGACCGTCTGGCCCTCAAAGACCAGTTTTGCGTGGCAGCGTTTGCAGCCCTTCAGATAGCCCACGCCTTTGTAGGGACAGGCCGAGCCTCGCTGCTTGCGTTGGTTCCGCTGGTTCTCGCCAGGCGTGCAGACCCGCAGATTGGTCCGGCAGTTGTTCGAGCGATTCGCGTCGATGTGATCCACCACCATGCCCTTGGGCGGCTTCATGATCTCGCGGTGCATGAGAATCCGCTTGCCCTTCTCGCACCGGGCCGCATAGCCTCCGCCGCACAGATGCCACTGGTACTGGTTCAGCCACTCGTAGTCGGCCGCATCGACCAGCGCATACCGGCCGTCGCCCATGGGAATGCGTTTGACGTCGCCTTCGGGCTCGACGTGCCTGGGCCTGAAGTGGCAGCAGGGCACCCCCGGGACTTCGTGCAGCTCACCGGGCCAGTTCGGATGGTTCGCACACATCGGCACCAACGGCCGACCCGCATACAAATCCCGCAGCCACCGCTCCGCATCGAACCACGCATACACGCAATCATAACAGCTCCGCTTGGCCATGACTCCCTCCCTTCCCGTCTCAGTGCTATTCATTCGTCATCATTCCAAATGTTTTAATTTCGTTTGATAATGACAGAATTACAGCTTGTTGTCCACATGAAAGTGAAAGAATGTCGCTTGGTGGCATCAGAATCAGGGCATGAGATCAGCTCCATGCGCAGCGACCCGAGCGATACAATGGGCAATGGGCTTGGTGTCCTCTTGTTACGATGGTGCCATTGGCAAGAGGCCTGGTCTGAAAACCACGGACAGCAATGGTGTTGCGCAACAGATTTGTTGTTAGTGTTTTTGGGATTTCGGCGGGTGCCGTGTGAGTGCAAGTGTTTATGCAATAGACGGTTGTGTTGACATTGATTCGATTCATAGGTTCGGCGGGCATCTCGTTCTTGACAAAGCAACAGCGTTGTTGCTTTAATGGCGTAGGTATAACAACAGAGTTGTTGCTTTCAAGAGGAGGCAAGCGATGACGATTCGAAACATCGTGGGCAATGTGCCGGAGCCCGACGAATTGTACGGGCGGGAGGATTTCATCGACCACCTTTGGCGACAGATCCGTGGCAACAACATCCTCCTGTTCGGCGCCACGGCGGTTCGGCAAGACTGGGGTCATGCGCCATGTCCTGTTGAAGCCCCAACCGGGATACACCCCCATCTACATGGAACTGGAGGACGTGGACTCGCCCCAGGAATTCGTCTGGCGGCTGACTCGCGCCCTGCTGGAAAATGACCACCTGCGTCGGTTCCTGCAGGGGGTCAAGGGGCTCTCTGAGAGAATCGCGAAATGGACGCACGATCATTTCGACGAGGTGGGATTCGAAGGTGCCAAGGTCAAGTTCAAGCAGTCTCTCGCCGGGAACTGGCACGATCCGGCCAGGCGCCTTTTGCGGCACCTGGAGAAGTGCGAGCAGACGGTTGTCTTCATCCTGGATGAACTGCCCGCTATGCTGGAGACGATCATCGACAAGAAGGGTGAAGAAGCCGCGAAAGATTTTATGGCCTGGTTTCGCCCGCGCGTCTCCAGCAGAAGGACCAACTGCGAAGGCATCGCTTCATCGTGGGCGGCAGCATCGGCATCGATGTCATCCTCCGCCGACTGAACACCGTCGACAAGCTGAACGATTTCGAACGCCTGTACGTTCAACCGCTGGGTCCTGAAGAGGCTGGTCGGCTCGTCGACGACTTGTCGATGAGCATGGATATCGACTTCAGCGGAGAGAGCAGGAACAGACTCCTCGATCTGATCGGACCACCCGTTCCCTATTTCATCCATCTGTTCTTCTCTCAACTCGGGCAATTGCCCTCCAAACAGCGGCACGGGTTGACGGTGGATGGACTCGACCAGATCTATCGAGACCGCATTCTCGGGCCAACCTGCAAGCACTACTTCGATCACTATCGCGTTCGACTCAAACGGTACGGGGCGGTGGGAGAACGGGCTGCTTTGGCGATCCTTTCGACCGTGGCGGAGCAGGGACGTGCCTCGACCAGCGTTCTGTGGGAGGTCTACCGAAAGGCACGGAAGAAGGGGGTCACTGAGCTTGGCTACTGCGAGCTGATGGCCGACCTGGAATGCGATTGGTACCTCATGCTGGACCCTCATACGAATGAGTATTTCTTCATGGTCTCGGTGATGCGGGACTGGTGGCGACGGTGGTTCCGCGCCCGAAGACCTCGGCAAGAGTAGAAGGAGCTTTGTCCATGGTACGCGTTGCCCACAAATACATGCCCGATCACGTCTCGGAAGAGGAACTGAAGGCCGACGTTCGCAGTGCGCGAACATACGCTCGACTACCTGGTTACGGCCTTACGGGCACAAATCGATAAACAGACGTTGACCAGCTATCTCATTACGGGCCCGCGCGGATCGGGTAAGACCACGCTCATGCGACTCCTGTCGGTGACGATTCGCGAGGATGCAGTATTGAGCCAGGCCTGGCTCCCGGTGCGATTCCCCGAGGAACTTCCGAACGTCACGTCGTTGCGCGATCTCCTCGCTGCCGCACTGGAGGTGCTCGCAGATCAGGGCATCTTCGGAGCGCAGACCTGGCACGAGCGAGTGGAAGCGGAGATGGACGATGGTGCCAGTCAGGACCTGGCCATTTCAGCTCTACGGCAGATTGCAGGAGAACAGGGTAAACGCCTGGTTCTGATGATCGAGAATCTGGACGCACTGTTCGAACGGGGTCTGACCGATACGACCCGAGCGACCCTGCGAAGGCTCTTGATGACGGACCCGTTCATGATGATTGTCGCGTCGGCAGTGCAGGTCTTCCCGGCGATCCGCGCCTACGACGAGGCTTTCTTCAACTACTTCTGTCCCGTTGCCCTGGAGCGACTCAACGAAGAGCAGGCGTCTGAGATTCTGAAGCGGCGAGCGGCGTGGGATGGAAACGACCGGTTCGACAGCCAGTATCGCAAGCACAGGAGCAAGGTCCGTGCGATCTCTCTGCTGACCGGGGGCAATCCACGTCTATTGCTGATGCTGTATGAGGTACTGACCCTTCAGGATGTAGGCTCGGCGGTCCAGGCGTTGCGTGTTCTCGTCGACGAATTGACGCCCTTGTTGAAAGACATCGTCGAACACCAGTTGACAAAGCAGCAGGTCACGATCCTCGACGCCCTCATGAGGCTCGATGGCAAGGCCAAACCCAGCCAGCTGGCCCAGAAGAGTCGCCTGCCGTTGAACGTGGTCACGATGCAACTGAAGCGCCTCACCGAGGCCGACGTCCTCGAACTCCAGGGCGGAGGCAAAGGCCGCCCGGCCTGGTACACCGTCCGCGACCGCCTCTTCTACACCTGGTACCAGATGCGCTACCTGCGTCCCCAACGTCGCCGTATCGAGATGTTTGTTAAGGTGCTGGAGCTTTGGTACGAAGCAGAAGAACGTCTCGAAGCGCTGCACGCGCTCTCGGCCACCCTACCGGTTGCCCAAAGAACCGAGCGCGATCAGTAGCCGAAACGGCCGAGTATTACGCCGCCTCGCTGGAGCGTACGCCACACGCTGAGAAGGCTCATGCTATGGCCATTCGAAACTGGGTCCATGCCGGTCAGTTTGGCGAAGCAGCGGTCGTATTCAACGAGTGGGGGGCAAAGAGCCCAACCGGACAAGAGCCCGCCCAGCAGTCCTATGTGGGCCTGAGCCACTGGCTTGCCGAACAAGGTGATCTGCCCCATGCCGTCGAGGTCTTGAAAGCAAGGCTTGCCGAGGTTCCCAACGATCTCGACGCGCTCATGGAATGCGGCGTTGCTTTCGGTCTGTCCGGTGACCATGCGCAGGCCTTGGCGTTCTTCGACCGCATTGTCGCATCGCAGCCGGACGACCCTCAACTACTGGGCCGGGCCCTCGTGAATCGCGGCGTGGCCAAGAGCATGCGAGACGACCTCCAAGGTGCGGTCGACGATTATGCGCTGTAACCGAACTGCCCAAGGCCGGTCGGGTTGGTAGCTCAGGCCCTTTTCAATCGCGGCACGGCCAAGAGTATGCGAGACGACCTCCAAGGCGCGATCGACGATTATGCCGCCGTGACCGAACTGCCCGAGGTGCCGGTCGAGCTGGTAGCGAAGGCCCTCGTCAATCGTGGCGTGACCAAAGAGCATGCGAGACGACCTCCAAGGCGAGATCGACGATTATACTGCTGTAGCCGAATTGCCCGAGGCACCGGTCGAGGTGGTAGCGGATGCCCTCTTCAATCGTGGCATGGCCAAGAGCATGCGAGAAGACCTCCAAGGCGCGATCGACGATTATACCGCTGTAACCGAACTGCCCGAGGCGCCGGTCGATCAGGTCGCGAAGGCCCTCGTCAATCGCGGCGTGGCCAAGAGCATGCGAGACGACCTCCAGGCGCGATCGACGATTATACCGCTGTAACCGAACTGCCCGGGGCGCGGTCGATCAGGTCGCGAAGGCCCTCGTCAGTCGCGGCGCGGCCAAGAGCACGCGAGACGACCTCCAAGGCGCGATCGACGATTATACCGCTGTAACCGAACTGCCCGAGGTGCCGGTCGAAGCCGGTAGCTCAGGCCCTCTTCAATCGCGGCGTGGCCAAGAGCATGCGAGAAGACCTCCCAAGGCGAGATCAGATCATACCGCTGTAACCGAACTGCCGAGTGCCGGTCGATCAGGTCGCGAAGGCCCTCGTCAATCGCGGCGTGGCCAAGAGGGACGTGGGCCGCAATTCCGACGCCCTGGCGGACTGGACGGAATCCTGAGCACTCGCCTGTGTCCCCGCGGAGCCGTGCATCCGTGCCGGGAGTCTTGCTTTCAGAGAGACCTTTGACCGCGATGACGCCAAAGGTCTGGAGCTTGTCGTCGAGGCCCTGAACCAATGGCTGGCACGTTTGGCTCCCGACGATCGGACAGCGCGCATGCTGGACTTGCTGATAGCTCTGACTCAACCCGAGGCGGAAGGGGTTTGGGTCTATGCGTTCGATCATCTGTTCAAAGACCACGCTGAAGAGATGAGCGCGCAATTGGAGGCCTTGCGTCCCGTCGGCGAGATTCTGGCAACGGGAGATCGGACGAAGCTCGATTCACTGGCCCCCGAGCAGAGGGACTTCGTTCTGGATGTACTAAAGCGATTCGAAGCGCCCGAGGACTCTGACGACTCGCCTGCTTGAAATGGGTTTCTGTCGAGTCGAAGCAGTCCCTTGAGGAGTGCTCTTGGCTACCGTGATGCCCGGGGAAGATTGGGAGCCGACGTGGGGAAAGGCTACATGGGGAGGTTGACGCGGAGGGTGACGGTGGTCAGGCCGTTGGCGGTGGTCAGGTGGATGCGGCCTTGCTTCATGTTGAGGTGGGGGAAGGCGACGCCTTTCGGGTCGCTGAGCTGGCGGGCCAGGCCGGGGGATTGGTTCAGCTCGAGGCGGAGGCCTCGGAACGTCTGGTTCATCATCATGGCGGCCAGCGAAACCAGTTCGTTGGCCTGGGCCGATTGGCCCGGTTCGCCGGTCAGGTTCTGCACGTCGGCGGCGAAGCGGTCCATGAGCCAGCCGACGATGGCGAGCCGGCGGGCCTCTTCGGTGGCGTAGGGCGTCGTCTGGATCTCGGGGGCGAGGACGAGTTCGGCGTCGAAGACCAGGCCCTTTCGCGGCGGGATCAGATGCTGGCCCCGGGCGGTCGGTGCGGTGGTGGCCCGCTCGTCGACGCAGAAGAAGTACTTGCGGCGGGCCGTCATCTGGTGCTCGTCGAAGGTGATCAGCGTGAGCCAGGTCTTGTAGCCGTCGGTGCTTCGGCCGGCAGACGCCGATGGTCGTGTCACTCTGGCTGACGAGTTGCATGGCGGTGGCGTTCGGGTCGAGCCGGAACTCCGGGGCGTCGAAGGCGGCCAGGGCGTCGAGGCTGGTGGTGACCTTGAGCTGGGTGCGGCGGTAGGGGCCGGTCAGGCGGTCGTAGGGGAGCTTGTCGCCGCGGACGTACCAGAGGGCCGCACAGCCGCAGAGGGAAAGCAAAGAGCCGGCGAGGGCCAGAAGACAGAACGATGCGAGGCGGCTTGTGGCTGGGCACTGCGTCGTCCGTCTCTTGGCTCTCATACCGGCTCCGTGATTGCAGTGATGCGAGTCGGGATCAATGATCGATCATCAATGATCCCCGGTCAATCGCTATACCTCTTTGGCGTTGACCCATTTCATCATCTTCCGCAGCTTGCGGCCGACGGTCTCGACCTGGCTGCCGTGGTCCTTATCGTACAGCTCGTTGAACTTCTTCAGCCCGCCCTGGTATTCGCTCGACCCATTCCTTGGCGAAGGTGCCGCTGGTGATCTCGCCCAGGATCTTCTTCATCTCGGCCCGCGTCTCGTCGGTGACGATCCGAGGTCCGCGGCTCAGGTCGCCGTACTCGGCCGTGTTCGAGATGCTGTACCGCATGTAGCTGAGCCCGCCCTGATAGATCAGGTCCACAATAAGTTTGACCTCGTGGACACATTCAAAGTATGCGATCTCGGGCTGGTAGCCGGCGGCGACGAGGGTCTCGAAGCCGGCCTTGATCAGGGCGGAAAGGCCGCCGCAGAGCACGACCTGCTCGCCGAACAGGTCGGTCTCGGTCTCTTCCTTGTAGGTCGTCTCGAGGACGCCGGCACGGGCCCCGCCGATCCCGTTGGCCCAGGCCAGCGCGATGTCCTTGGCGTCGCCGGTCGCGTCCTGCTGCACCGCCATCAGACACGGCACGCCGCCGCCCTTCTCATACTCGCTGCGGACCAGGTGCCCGGGGCCCTTCGGCGCGATCATGACGACATTGACGTCCTCCGGCGGCACGATGTACTTGAAGTGGATATTGAACCCGTGGCAGAACCCCAGCGTCTGGCCCGCCTTCAGGTTCGGCGCGATCTGGCTCTCGTACACCTTCGCCTGAATCTCGTCCGGCAGCGTGATAATGACCAGAGCCGCCCCGTCGATCGCCGTCTTGATATCGCCCGGCTTGAACCCGTGCTCCACCGCCAGCTTATAGTTGTCCGTCCCCTCGAGCTCCGCAATCGCCACCTCGACGCCGCTGTCCCGCAGGTTCTGGCTATGGGCATGGCCCTGGCTCCCGTAGCCGACCACCGCCACCTTCTTGCCCTGTAGCGGCCCGATCGGGGCTTCGTCCTCATAGTAGATCTTTGCTGCCATTACACCAATCTCCTTTCTATCTCCATTGAGCATCATATGCCTATGCCAAGTTTCCAAAGCCGTAAACTGGCCAATTCTACACGCCCGGCCCCGATTAGTAAATTCCCAGTTTGCCCACCCCCGCAACCTTTTTCCCGATCCGTCGTGTCTCGTCGCTCGGGACTCGCGGTACTCGAAGCTGGCATCTCGCGCTCGTGAAGGGCGAGGTCCGCTCGCCTCCGGCCTCTCATGGTCCATCTGGTCATCTCGTCGACTCGCCGTAGGGCGAGCGTCCCCGCTCGCCACCCGTCTCCTGCACCCGAGATACGAGACACGAACAACGAGATACGCAACCCCGGCCTCGTATCTCGCGTAGGGTGGGTCCTTGACCCACGCGTCTCATGAAAGGTGTCGGGGCAGGCCTAATGTACCGGCCAAACGGTCACATCGCCTTGGCGTGCAGCTTCATACCCAGCGCTGAGACGACTTTCAGGATGGTGTCGAATGTGGGGATCCTCTCGCCCGACAGGGCCTTGTAGAGACTCTCTCGCGACAAACCGGCGTCGCGCGCCACCTGCGACATCCCCTTGGCGCGGGCGATATCGCCGAGGGCCTTGGCCAGCACGAGCTATCGCAGCGTCTCAGTGGTCCGGCCATCACCCGCTTCGCAGCTCTCGCCTTCTGTCGTTCTTTGTAGAAATCCACGAGCCGTTGCGGGTCGAAATCCACCTGGCGGGAAATCTCCCGTCGAACCCGCCTGATCTCGGCGATGGTCTCATTGTCCTTCATATCACGACCCCATCAGTTCCAGCGGCGTGAGAATCTCCGGCTTGAGAATCTCAACCATGCGACCAGTGTAGCCGCCAGGCTACACGTTGTGAAGCGAATCATTGGCAGACGCAGGCCGAACGCGCCGCCCGATACCGGGCAGGGGACCGCAATCCCTCGATTCCCAGCTACGAGATGGGTGGCAGCCTCAAACGCCTTGGCGTTTGGGGATGGAGCCATCAACAGGGATCTCGCTGTACAAGTCTCGCCCAAATCCCCCGTCAATAGCGTCCGATGCTGACGCCCCAGCAGCGCTACCTGCGATTCGCAGGTAGCGGTTTGCTCGATCTGTTCCTCTTTCCACCGACAGCCCGCTTCCTGGAGAACGAGGGACGGGGCACCGCCGACCGTCAGAGCCTGCGAGACGGACTACCGGCGGCGGGCGGCAGCCGCGAGCCGGCGAAACTCTTGAGTCTAGCCAGCTTCTGTGCGATGGAGTGGATTTGATCGAGCGCATCAGCCAGATTGTGTGGAACCACGGATCCTTCAGCTTTTCCCTACCGTGAGATCAAGAAGTCGCAACAGGGCTACCAGCCTTCTTTTGATCGTCGACTGCTTGACAGCTTTGGCTTGCCACTCTCGTCGCCATGTAGGCCGTAGTCAACCATAGTCCAGCACTCAAAAGGCACGAGGAATCGCTCGATTGCGTCTAACGACTTCAGCAAATGCATCCTTTCGCAGCCAGCGGGCAGATGGGCCAATGCTTTACTCACGCCCGCTGTTGCCAGAGAGCGTTCCTGCGGCCAGACTTCCTGGGAGAAAACGTCACGACTGCAGATCGAAAGAGTTGTTCTGGTGACGGAGTGGTTCTTTGCTCCTTTGTCACGAGGTTCTGGGCATCGTCACGAATAAAACGCTGGAAGCACATCGGCCGCAGATGCACGCGTTTCGTCGTCGAGTAACCGCAGTAGTTTGGTGTAACCCGAGCAGTAGCGCGACCGAGGCTCTCGTTGGTTATGAAACGCGTGAAGACGTCGACCACGAGACTGAAAGACCAGCGAACGCCGCGTTTCTCCCCAAGACTGGCGTCGGTGGATCCCTGTCGTCGCCTCGCCAATGATCTTAGGACATCCGATACCGCCTCCGTCGTCCAACTGCTTGCCAGAGAATCCTTCGCTTCTTCATCGTTGGCATCTAGCGGTGTGATCAGGTGCTTCTGTGTCCAGGCCTGGTCTGCTCTCCAGAAGTAGTCCAAAGCCTGGATCATCCGTGGCGAGCGATCAACCCAGACTCGCCGGGAGCAGTGATGATCGCGGCGCGCATCGTGCGGAGTGTGGCGTCCGTCTAATGGATGATTATTCTTGATAGGTTTGGACATGCAGTGTGAAAGATGTCAAGAAGTCTCCTGTTGGTGCATGTGTATCGAGGTGCTTCGGTTCCTGGGCAATTCGAAATTCATATCGTATACAGGGAATTCTTCCTCTGAATGTTTCCATTGTAGCGTGGACAGCGGGTAACAGACTTGAACGTGCTTAAGCCCCTCCGCCAGTGTGACAACAGACTCTGCCACGTGAAAAGCCAGTACGATATACCATCAATGTCCGCGATGGGCCGTCTCAGGCAGCTTGGTGAGGAGCAGCAGAACGCGTCTGGCTTCTGCCACCAAGTCTCTT
>CAVSCO010000112.1:0-42762 GCA_963726475.1 uncultured Phycisphaerae bacterium
TCCGGAGCCCGATAGCAGCCAAACCCTACCGGTTCAAGCAGGTTCTCCTTGTCCCCGAACTCCACGATTCGGAACTGCCCGACGGCCCCCTCGCCCGCGATGACTCGCCCGTCCTGACTGATGGTGACTTTGGAAACATCGGTGGTGGTAGGAATGGCCAAAGGACCACCCGACCCACCAATCGACCGCCCCTGGAAGTCGACAAGCTGTCCGTTCTCGTTGGCGCGGAACACCCCGTGCCGCGTGTAAAGCGGTCCATCGGGAGTCTCGACCACGAAAAAGCCTTTGCCGTAGAGTGCGACGTCCAGCGTTCGCCTCGTCTCGACCAGATTGCCTTGTGTGAAATCGATGGAACTCGTGCCAGCTTGCTGATCGCCGCCCCCCTCCTGATCCGCCATCGCCCCCGCAAAAGAGCTGAGCCGGCGTTTGTACCCGGTCGTGCTGACGTTGGCCAGATTGTGCGCGATGGTGTCGAACTCTCGCGTCAACCCCCTCATGCTCGCACTGACTTGCGCGGCAACATCACTCACGTTACACCTCCTGTCCCACGGAAACCTCGTCGGTCGCGGCTACCGTCTCACCCTCGGTCCCGTCGGCACTGGACGTATCCGGAGCCGTCATCCTGGAAGCAATCGCGTTCGTGATCCGGACCAATTCATCCACCTCGGTTTCGTTCAAGCCCAGAAGCTCGACCGCAATCGAAACACCGGTGCTCGTGACGCGGCTGTGTCGAACCTGACCGACATCCTCCATAACACACGCCTCATCGAGGTGCAGGTCCGCGCCCGCTCCGGCGGCGGCCCCCCTCGGCGGCTTGAACACCACGAGAACCCTCTCGCCCGGACGGATCTGCGTCGGCACCTCGATCCGAAGCCCCGGACCGGCCAGTTCCGTGATCACGCCCTGAACAAAAAGGGGCGACTCCAGCGCCGTTCGGCCCGAATTGCGCCTCGTTCTGGAGTTCTCTGGCCTCCCTCCGCGAATGCGATGTCCCTCGCTTGGCAAAAGGGAAACGGGCAACGAGCGCAGGCGTGGTCACCGAAACACGCGTGAAACGCCGGCGGTTCACGAATCGCACCTCGTCGGTATGATTGAGCACCAGCCGCGTTCCGTTGCAGGTCACCGCCGTGGTATCGAATTCCCAAACATAAACGCCAAACGCGTACCGCGCGACCAGAGCGTGCCGGCGCGCGTCTCTACCGGCTCGGTCAACTCGACGGCCAGTTCGAGATCGTCGTTCCGCACCACTTCGGCCCGGATCGCGGCGCTGGCGTGTCGGCGTCGACGCGTCACCTCCACGACCTTGCCCACGGGAATATCACGACTGCTCGGCCGGCGCGAGGCGCCGAGGCCGCTGGTCGGCCGCGAGGCCCGGAAACCCAGCTTCTCACGAAGATAGGCCACTTCCGTCTTGAGCCGCTCGTTTTCCTCGGGCGTTCGCGTGCGAACGCACTCCGCCAAAAGCTTGGCGCGCGCCACGATCGAACGCATCGACGGCCGTAAAGATATCGTGACTCTGTCCCAAACCACTTCTCATAACAATCGCCAGCAGAATCTGACGCTCGCGTCCACTGAGCCCGCGTCGCACGGCGTTCTCGGCAAAGAGTTCTCGCGTCAGCGTCTGCGTTTGTTTCTTACGACGGTGACTGATCCACCACAACAGAGAAGTCAAAACCACCAGCGCCGCCACAGCCACCAGAATGAATCCGTGCTGTGACACGAACTGCCCGGGATCGCTGGTGACCCGCCGTGCCGCCGACCACCGCTCGACCGGCGTCAGCGACTGCACCGCCGCCTGGCTCACGTCCCACAGCAAATCACTGGCGATCATTTCAATTCCTCGTTGGTCCGTCACGCCGGCCGGTCGCTCCTGCTAGCGAATCAGATTCGTCAGCTCACGAAGAATCTCGTTGGCCACCGTAATCGTTCTCGCGTTGGCCTGGAACCCGTTCTGCGCCTGAATCAACGTGACGAATTCCGTGGCCACGTCAGCATTGGATTTCTCCAACGAACTACCGTGAATGGACCCGGCGCCGGCGGTCATCGCCTGCGTAATCACGGGTGAACCGGAGTTGGCCGACGGCACGTAGTACCCGTTGCCCGCCCCCTCCAGACCGGCGGGGTTCTTGAACAGACCCACCGCCAACACGGCCATGTCCTTCTTGATACCGTTGCTGAAGCTGCCGATCAGCACGCCTTCATTATTGATCGAGACGGCCGACAGACTTCCGGCTTCGTAGCCATCCTGCTCGCGCGCCACCGCCGTCGAGTTACCGGCGAACTGCGTCAGCCCGTCGAACGATCCCATCGTCCCGAGGTTCAACTCGATCGTCTGCGGATGGTCGGTGTCGTGCGCGAACGTCATGGTAAACTCGGCGTCTACTCCGTCGGGGATGCCGTTGAACGCACCCGTCCGGGCATCGAAGGTGATCCCTTCGATTCGGCGACTGGCCAGATCGATGGAGTCGATATTGCCGGTGACGGACGTGAGAATCATGTCCCAGGTATTGATCGTGTCGGCGCGAACGAAGGCGGCCGAAAGGACGTGCTTACCGCCCTGGGAATCGTACACGGCAATGTTGACACCCTTGACTTCGTCACCGCCGACCGTCTTGACTTCGAAATAGCCCGGCAGCTCCAACTCACTCGACCCGCCCGAAGCGTAGGACATAAGGATGTCCGACTTGCTGTAGCCCGTTTCGTCATCGGTAATGCGGATCTGACCGTTCACCAGGGAGGCCGTCGCACCATCCAGCACGTTGTCATTCAAGTGCGTGATCAGATCATCCAGCGTAGAGGTTTCTGTCACGGTGAAATCCAGGGCACTCCCATTGAACTCGGTCCCGTCAGCCTGGTAGCCTTCGAAGCTGATCGTTCCCGTTTCACCGGCCCCAAGCTGGCCTCCGGTTCCCGAACCTCCGGAGAACTGATCGAGCTGGTCGATCTCCGTGGTGTCGATCGCATCACCGTCTCCATGAGTGAACTTCGACGAGGAGATCAGGACCTGGGTGCTCGGGGTGCCGGTGGCGTCGGAGCTGAGGTTGCCGCTGAGAATGATCTCGGAGGTTTGATTGGCGGACAGCGCCACGTCGTAGGGCACGCGGATGTTGCTGCTGCCGGGGATCTGGAAACCGTCGGACTCGCCCACCAGACCCAGACGCTGGACGCGATAGCCGGTGGATGGATCGACCATGTAGCCGGCCTCGTCCACGCCGAACGTGCCGGCCCGCGTGTAGAGCGAACGCTCGCCGTCACTGACGACGAAGTAGCCCGCCCCTTCGAGCGCCACGTCCAGCGGGTTGCCCGTGTTGACGATATTGCCCTGGCCCATATTCGGCGAAATGCTCGAAACGCCGACACCGCTGCCCATCTGTTGCGGGTTGGTACCACCGATACGGTCTGTCGGCTGCGACGCTTGTTGGAGCGTTTCGCCCAGCAGTTCGGAGAACGTGACCTGGCTGGCCTTGAAAGCGGTGGTATTGACGTTGGCCAGGTTGTTTCCCGCGACATCCAACATTTTCTGATGAGCCTGAAGTCCCGTCACCCCGGACGATAGCGCGTAACTCATTTCACTTCTCTCCTATACTGAAAAAGCCGATTGGCTCGTTAGCCTCGAACCGAAAGCACATCCGCCAGACTGACCTGGTAGTCGCCGACGATCAGTTCCATTTCCCCGTCCTCCATGAGCACTTCCTCGACCGCTCCCGTCTGGGTTTCCTCGGATCCATCTTCGGCCATGGTGGCGAACGAAATGTCCTTGCCGATCAGAGAGCTGGCGTATTCCTTCTGGACGGAATCGAGCACCTGGGTGAACGAGTTGTTCATGCTCTCCATCTGCTCGAGCTGGGAGAACTGCGCCAGTTGGGCCGACATGTCTTTGTTGTCCATCGGCTCCAGTGGATTCTGATTCTGAAGCTGCGTCACGAGCAGCGTCATGAATTGGGTCTGAAGATCACTGGCGTTGGCCGTAGCGTCTGTCACGCTCATAGTCGTATTCCCTCTTGAAAGAACCCATCTCAACGACGTCCCTGGCTTCACACCCGGCGCATCCAAGCGCGTCGACGATCAACGACACGGTGATGCAACCCACGTGCCACACGCCGGATTCGCTGGAGGGCGCACGCACCCAAACACATCTAACCCCAACGGAGAACAAGCACTTAAAACACACTCACGTTTTTTTTGCGTGGGCTTTGGCCTGCCACTCGGTAGTCAAACAACTGGACAAATCTTCCTCCCATCCAGAGAATCCTGCCTCCCCGCCTCGAGAGAAAAAAAGACGGGCGGCAAATCGTTATTGGAAATCATGACAATTCGTGCGTCCCATAAGAACGATTTGATGAGTCCTATATCTCCGCGCTACCCGTCTCGGTTATCGGCCCTGGCGCAGAGTGTCCCATAAAAAACTGTCATCACTCCTGCCGGGATTCATTGCCCGCCTGACGTGACATGAAGACCCGTCCAATAAAAATTAAAGGTTCTTCAAATACACGGTCGATGGGTCCGGTATCGTAAATGAAGGGACGCAACACATTAATGAGTCAGTGACACTGGGGTGGTATGAGCCTACTTCGAAGAATCGCGGTCATCAGCAGAGATTCACAGATCCACGACCTGGCGCAGGAAGTCGCGCAGGAAGTGTTCGTGGCGGACGACCTGACCGAAGCACGTGACATCATCAGCGCGGTCACACCGGAGCTGACCTTATTTGATGGGACCGTCGCTCCCGGACATATTCGCAGTTTCCTGGACGGGACCGATCTCGCAACGGATCACTCACCGGTTACCGTCGTGGCGGCGTTGGAGCAGCCCCCCTTTTCCGACCATGAATACGAGCGAGCGGGCGTATCTCACTTCCTCGTCGGACAGGACGATGTTCGACGGCTGCATGACATCGCCGCCGAGATCCGGAATGCGACGCGTCGGCGCCGCTGAGGCCCAGAAGCAGAGTGAAGACTTCTTCCTGGACCAACATGCCGCGGCCATCACCATGGTCGGCAAGAGCAAGGCCGTCCGCGATTCACTTAAGATGATCAAGCTGGTCGCCGAGAGTCAGTGTAATCCGGTTCTGATCCTGGGCGAGACGGGCACCGGTAAAGAAGTGGCGGCAAGAGCCGTTCACAATCTCCGCCATCCTCGGGAACCGTTCGTGGCGGTCAACTGCGCCGCCCTGACATCCACCCTGCTCGAAAGCGAACTGTTCGGACACGTCAAAGGTGCCTTTACCAGTGCTGATCGCGACAAGACAGGCCTGCTGGAACAGGCCGGCACAGGCACTCTCTTTCTCGATGAGATCAGCGAGATGCCGCTCGAGCTTCAGGCCAAGCTCCTTCGCGTTCTTCAGGAACGAACCTTCCGCAAGGTCGGAGGGGCCAAAGACCTGACGTGCCAGGCCACCATCATCGCCTCGAGCAACCGTCAACTGAAGAAAGAGGTCCGAGAAAATCGTTTCCGGCAGGACCTCTACTATCGCTTGAATATCTGTCCGATTATCCTGACGCCTCTGAGGTCGCCGGAACGGCGCGAAGACATTCGCGTTCTCGCTCAGTACTTCCTGGCCAACTCGAACATTCGGGGCACACAGACGAACAAAGCGATGGCCATCACCAAACTGGCGCTCGAGTCGCTCTGCCAGCACGACTGGCCCGGGAACGTACGCGAACTGCGCAACGTGATCGAGCGGGCCATTCTCCTGGAGTGTTCGGACAAGATCGGCCTTAACAGCATTGTTATCGAGTCGGCCGAGAGCGATGAGCCGTCAGCGAACTTGTTCAGCGATCGCATCCGGGACTTCTCTCTGGAGAAGGCCGAACGGGAGTTGATCGCCCGCGCCCTGCACGAGACCGGTTGGCAGAAGACGCAAGCCGCCTCTCTGCTCGGTATCACCCGCGCCACGCTGTACGCCAAGGTCAAGCAATACAACATCCAGAAACAACCGCCGAAGCAGAGCGAAGTCAGCCTGCCGGCGTCCCAACCCACCGAGGCCGTTGCGGTCGGTTGATCCCGTCCGCAGCCGCCACGACGCGTCCCCCACACTGCCCCCCCGCGCTATGCGTCCGCGCGGAATCCCGCTGAATCACGTCCGTCGCACTCAAACCATTCGGCGCCGGCTGTCAGAAAATCGCCCGGCCCGTATAGAATCCTGACACCCACCGAACGTTCGCGCCATAAGAAGAAAGGCCCTCCATCGGCTCTATCCGTCCTGAGAGGGCCGTCGGCCCACAGCACAATCCCCTGAGCCCCCCTCTGGCACGCATGTTGCTGTAGTACGGGTACGGTCCCGGGCCATGTTCTGTGAACGCCTAAGGCCAGACGGAGCAGCCGCAATTGGAAAGCAAGACGTTATGGCAATAAACAGGCAACCGCCAAATCGCAGGAAGAAGATCGACGCGGAGACCCCGCTCGACGAGGAACTCTTCGCGACACCGGTGGACCAGCCGGAATACGGCGACATCTTCGCCTCCCTGCTCGATTTTGCATCGGAAGCCGGCCCGGCGGAGTTTGGCGACCCGCTGGATGCTCCCGTCGCGACTCCCATGCGTCTGCTGGCCCGCCCCCGATTCTCGAACCTCCAAAAGGGACTCTTCGTCGGCATCGTCTTCGTGGCCGCACTGGTGGCCTATACCCTGCTGCGACCCGAGCCATCGGCCTCGCAGGCAAAATCCGGCTCGGAGCAGTCCTCCTCGGAGAACCAGTACACCTCGTTCCAGCCATCCTACACCGATTCGCCGACACAGCCGCCTCTGCAATCGCCTGCGACCTCCGTGCCGACATCTGTCGTGCCAACCGCGCCGACGGCGGAACCGACCCACACATTCCAGCGAGCCGACGTCAGTCTGCCCGGCGTCGAGCCCCTCTCGCTGCAGATCGCCGACAAGCTCTATCTCGCTTCCGACTACGAGAGCGCCCTGGCCACCTATGAGAAACTGTATCGCCGGCTTCCTCCTACCGAGGAGCAGCAGCCGCTTCGCGATTTCCTGCTTCTTCGCATGGCTCTCTGTAGTCGCAACAGCGGCAACACGCAACAGGCCGACAACCTGTTCCGGACCGTCTCGCTCAGTCGCCTTCCCATGCTGAGAGCGCTGGCCCGATACCATCAGAGCACGACCTTGATGGAACGCGGACGGTTTCTCGAAGCCGCCACACGAGCCTACCAGACCATCGCACTGGTCGAAGTAGTGGACTATGACGCCAAATGGGTCCAGGCCGTCCAACGCCAGTGTTCCTTCGTGGTGGCCGAGGCCCTGACGCGGAGCCTGCTGTCGCTGCGGGACGCCGACGGTGATCTGCCGAAACAGCTCTGGACGAGGCACCCGGACATCGATCCTTTCGTCAATCTCGACGAGGCCCAACTGCGAGTCTTCCTGGCTTCGGGCTCCGAGAAACTCAACGACGCCCTGCTGGCGCCGCAGATTCGCCCCAGTGGCGAGGCGAACCATTGGTCGGTCATTTGCAACGGTGCCTCCATCGAAGAACTGCTGTCGCGGTTCGCCACCAACACGGGCTACAACATTCAGTGGCCTGAAAACGCCAAGGTGGCTCTCGATGAGGAGACGATTCGGCGGCGGCCCGCCTATATCTATCTGGAATCGGCTACCACGCAGCAGGCGATGACCATCGCCGCCGGAAGCGTCGGATTGCTGGCCCGCATGGACACGTCCGGTAACATTCGCATCATTGACCCTTCCTCGTACATCTCGCTGGCCGATCATACCGAGATTCTCGCTGACGAGGCGGTCTCGCTCTGGCAGCGATTCCTCCTGACAGCCGAGGATGACAAACGCGTTCCCAGCAGCCATTTTGCCCTGGGATTGCTCTATGCGGCTCGCGATCGCACGAACGAGGCGATCGCGGAATACAAGCTGGTGGCCAACCGCTTTCCAAAAGATGCGCTGGCGCCGTACGGTCTGCTGCATTCAGGCCAGCTCAAAGTCGCGCTGCGCGACTACACGGGCACCCAAAGTGATCTCAAGCAACTGGTGGATCTCTACCCGGAGACCGATCTGGCGGATCGCTCGTGCCTGTATCTGGCGGACGCGACCATGAAGGCCGGTTTGTACGATGAGGCGACCAGCCTGTACCGCAAGGTCTATAACCTGGGGTTGAGCCGCGATTCCCAGACGGAAGCGTCGCTGGGAGCCGGACGGTGTTTCTACGAAACCGGCCAACACGAAGACGCCGCCATGTGGCTGAGCCGATACGTCTCCCTCGCTCGAGACCAGAATCGCAGAGAATACCATGCGGCCTGCCTGCTGCTGGGAAAAACCTATCTGGCACTGGGGAAGCCCCAGCAGGCTCACGCGGCTTTGAAATTGGCGCTCAGGGGCGATTTGTCCCGGCAGCAGCACGTCGAGACGGTCATGACCCTCGTTCGAGCATACATGCAGCAGGAGCAGTACATCGAGGCCCTGAACGTGCTCGAAGGGGCCCACGCATGGCAACTCTCGCAAAAGGAGGCGGTTGAGCTGCTGCTGACCCGTGCCAGAATCCTGCGATCGATCGGTCTCCAGGACAAGGCCATCGCCATCCTCGGCGAGAAGAGCCAGTTTCTTCCGAATGCCGAACTCAAAGGCAAGGTGGCCCTTGAGCTGGCAGCCTGTTGCGTAGACGCCGGCGACCTCGAGCGGGCCCGCAAGACGCTCAGCGAGACCCTGACGCTGGTCGAGCCGGGGCCGCTGGCCCAGGAGATCGGCCGGCAGTTGGCGGACATCTGCCTCCGCGTGGGGCAACCTCAGCAAGCCATTTCGGTTTGTTCGCAATTGCTGGAATACGCTGAAGATTCAGCCGAGAAAGGGAAGATACAGGCCCTGATGGCGGAAGCCTATCGCCAGGAAGGGCAATACGATCGAGCGGTCTCGGTGCTGCTGGCGGATCAGCCGGCTTCCGTCGACCCCAGCGGCGCAAAGCCCCGCCAGACAGTGGACAATTGAGACCGGATCGAAAGGGTGTGAGGACGGGAATTGTAACGATGCAAACAACCAGATCCATGACGACCGAAGACACATACGCAAGCGGCAAAGAGGGCCAGCTCAAGAGCGCCGTCGCTCTGACAGTCGCGCCGCGCCGGTGGGCCCGTACGACGATGTTGATCGCATCGATTGCCTGCCTGGCGATCGGATCGTGGCCTGCCAACGCCGCTCAGAGCAAAGCCGCTCGGGGCGATCGGAACCGCGACGAGCAAGAAATGTCGTCACGTGCGACCACGCCGGAGTATTCCTCTCCGAATGCGGATTACGCCGTTACCAGTCAACTGAGCAGAACGGCCTCGGAAGCGGATAGCATGAATATGGATGCAAACGTTCCGTGGGGTGGGGGTCTGACACGTCGCCTGTGGGAGAACCGCATGGCCGCTCCCGATCCGAACGAGGATGTGGAAGACCGGGCGGCGCTGAACGATCTGATCCGCAGAATTCGCTCGGTACGATTTGAAGACGAGAGCTCGGAGCCGGCATTCACGGCCCCGACCGAGCCAACGACTCCCAGACACGCGGCGTCGATCGCCGGTCCGGCTCGGAAACCCCAGGTCGCTCCGGCCGCACCGATGCCGACGCCGGCCAGCTCAAACAGCCCGACGGAGCCGCCGGCATCGCTGACACCCGAAACACTCGAGAAGCTGAGCACCGCCTTGAAAGACCCGAATGAGGTTCACGATCCACTGGAGATGGCGGAGTTGCTGTTCCTCAGCGGCCGCCAGACCGATGCGACCGTGTTCTACGAGAAGGCGCTGGCTCTGACGCAACCGAACGATCCGGCAACCGAAAGCGATCGGGCCTGGATCCTGTTCCAACTGGGCAACTGCCTGCGTCAAACGGACATGGCCCGCGCCCGCGACATGTACATGAGGCTCGTTTCCGAATATCCGGGTTCGCCCTGGACGGAACTGGCCAAGGCGCACGGCCGGCTGATCACCTGGTATCAGAACGCCAGGCCGGAGCAGCTCATGGCGCCGCCCAAATCGCAATAACCGAACGTTTCCGCCCTCTGACGGGAGACCTTGAGCGTGAGCACGACTGACATCGAAAGCCACAGCCGAATCCAGGCCCAATACGACAACGTGAACGTACTGATCGTCGAGGACGAGCCGGAGACAGCCCGGCTTATGCTCGCGATTCTGGCTCGCAAAGGGGTCAGCGCCCAACTGGCCGGCAACGCCAAGGCCGCTTTGGCCGCCTTGGACAAGAATCGATGCGACCTGGTCTTCATCAGCACGGAGTTGGGCCACACGCTCGATCGGTCCGACAGCTTCGACCTGCTGGAGACGATCCGGGCGAGCTCGCCGGAACTACCGGTCATCATGCTCGCCGGACCCCAACAGGCGAACGCCGGCTATGCACCGCAAGGCGATGATCCGACCGGTCAGAACCACCTGCTCCGCCTCGGAACAGAGACGGCCGTCAGGGCGATCCAGGCCGGCTGTCGCGATTTCCTGCTCAAGCCGCTCAGTGAAAAGACCATCGAGAACCTCCTCGAGACCGTGCTGCCTAACCACCGCGTGGCGACCGTCGCGTCGGCCCACGAGGGCGACCGCTGTCTCTATCAGATCGTCGGCAAGAGCCCCAAGCTCATCCAGACGGTGACGCTGGCCGAACGAATCGCACCGACCTCCGTCCCCGTCCTGATCAACGGCGAAAGCGGAACCGGCAAAGAGCTGGTCTCCATGCTGATCCACCACAAGAGCAAACGGGCGCTCGGGCCCTTCGTCCACGTCAACTGTGCGGCGCTCAGCGATACCTTGCTCGAAAGCGAGCTGTTCGGACACGAGAAGGGCGCTTTCACCGGCGCGTACGCCCAGCGCAAGGGCCGCTTCGAACGGGCACACGGCGGGACGCTGCTGCTCGACGAGATCACCGAGACACCGCCCCAGTTCCAGGCCAAGCTGCTGCGCATCCTCGAGCAGCAGGAATTCGAGCGGGTCGGCGGCAGCGAGAATATCAAGATCAACGTGCGCATCATCAGCACGAGCAACCGCGACCTGGTGCACGAGGTGCAGATGGGCCGCTTCCGCCGCGATCTCTACTATCGGCTCAGCGCCGCACGCATCGTGGTGCCGCCCTTGCGGGAGCGCAGCGACGACCTGGCCGAACTGGTCTGGCACTTCGTCAACCTCTACGCCCGCGAGGCACAGAGGCGAATCACCCGCCTGGACCCGGCGATGATGGACATCTTCGCTGAATACCCCTGGCCGGGCAACATCCGCCAGCTTCGCAACGTCGTCCTGACCAGCCTGATCCTCGGAACCGGCTCGACCCTGTCGCTGGCCGACGTCTCCTGGCTGTTCGACGAGCTCCAGCCTCTGACGCAGCACGATCCTACGCATCACAGCGTCGCAACCAGCAGCGTCGTGGCCGCACCTGACCCGACAACCGAGTCGGCCTGCGGCGTCGGCGGAATCCCGTTGGCCGACCTCGAACGTCAGGCCATCCTCCAAACGCTTCGCCAGACGTCGGGCAACCAGACGAAGGCGGCCAAGGTCCTCGGGATCAGCGACCGCACGTTGCGCGAAAAAGTCCGTCGCTACCGCAAACAGGATTGTCTCCAACCGGTCTCCTGAGGACCGCATGAGGGTGTCGAAACCCAGAGAAGGACAAAGATAGCATGGCTGAACCGGAAAACACCGAACAGAACCAGCAGAATCCCGAACAGGAATCGGAAGGCAAGAAGGGCAAAAGCTCCAAACTCATGTCCTTCCTCATCCCGTCAGTGGCGATCGCGCTGTGCGCCGGTGGCGGCTTCGTGGTCGGCCGGCTTTTCGGAACCCGGGGCCAGGCCCAGAACGTTGCGGCCGCCGAAGCGGCGTCCGAGCCTGAGACGACGCTGCCACCGATCAACGGATCGAACGCCGGACCGAGTTGGTACTACGAGATGGACCCGGTCGTGGCCAATCTCAACGAACCTGGCGTTACGCGTTACGCACGCCTGGCTCTGACCCTCGAAATCGGCAGCAACCTCGCTGAAAAAGACGGGGTCCCCTTCATGGACCAGAAGAAACCTCTCCTGAAGAACTGGCTGACTCTGTTCATGGCGAACCTGACCCTCGAGGATATTCGAGGGGAACGAAATCTCCGACAGGTACAGAGCCAGATCGCCGATATGTTCAATCAGGGGTTGTTTCCCGATGCAGAACCCTGCATCAAGCGCGTCCTGTTCAAGGAGCTGTCGATTCAATGACCGATTCCTCCGCTGCCAACCTGAATCGCGCGAAGCTGCATCAGCTTCTGGCCGCCGTGGGCTCGGCGCCGGCGCAAGACGAGCCGACGCCTGAGGCAGTGCTCTACGATTGGCGCGACCCGCACTACTTCAACGAAGATCAGTGCAACCGCCTGGCGGCTGTCATGAGCCAGGTGTCTGCCCTGCTGGCGGAGCGATGCGCTCATTACTTCAACAGCGAGTTCAAGGTCGTGCCGACCTCGATCACACAGCATTCTGCCGGCGATCTGAGCCAACATTTCGATCCGAAGCGAGGCTTCTCACAGGCTTTTGGCCCTGAGGCGAAACCAGCTTGCGGGTTCCTCGGCGTCGGCGCCGAGATCGCGATGGACTGGGTTACCCGCCTGCTGGGCGATACCGAAGCGGAGCAGGATACCGAACGGATGCTGTCGTCGTTGGAGGAATCGCTCCTGTCGGATCTGATCGGGGCGTTGGTCGAGGCATTTCTCACCGTGCTGAAACCGCATCACGAACTGAGGCCGAGCGGCGAGGTGAGCAGGGGATCCGTCGATATGGCGTTCGAGCCAACCGACCCGATCTGCCGGATCGTCTTTCAGATCAGCCAGGCGGAAGGCGACGGATAGCGCCGCCTCTGAGGTCACTTTCGTGCTGGCCGGGCCGATCCTGGCACCGGTCGTGGGCAAATCGCTCCAGCCCCTGCCGACGATCCCACCGGACGAGCTGTCGCGTCTGCTGATGGAGCACGTACACCAGATGCCGGTGTCGGTCACGGCACGCCTGGCTTCGACGCGGCTGTCCTTCGAGGAAGTCCTCGACCTGGCGTCGGGCGACGTTCTGCTAATCGACAAGCCACTCGACGAGCCCGTCGAGCTGATTATCAACAACCAGACTGTCTTCCGCGGCCGGCCGGCCCAATCGACCGGACAGTACGCGGTGTTTATCACCGAACGCGCAACCGATTCCGACGCCCATCGGGACGCTAACTGAGAGCAGGAAAGGAAATCCGGCTATGCCCGAAACCGCCGAAGCACCAGCCCAGAACGACGAGAAGACACAGGCCCAGTCGGTGGAGTTTCCCGAAGCGCCTGAGGGTGAAGCCACGGGCTCTGGCGGACAGCTCGATATCCTTCTGGACATGGACGTACCCGTCACGGTGGCGCTGGGAACGACGCAGGTTCCGGTTCGACGCCTGCTCCAGCTTGGCCCGGGCGCCGTGCTCAAGCTGGAAAAGCCCATCGAGGCACCGGTCGAACTGTATCTGAAGGATTCGAAATTCGCCGAAGCGGAAGTCGTCGTGGTCGACAACCGGTTCGCCGTACGGATCAAGAAGATCACCGGCGCCGGAGTCAGCGCCGGCGCATCGGAAGGTTAGCGCA
Organism: uncultured Phycisphaerae bacterium; assembly: GCA_963726475.1. Classification (GTDB taxonomy): domain Bacteria; phylum Planctomycetota; class Phycisphaerae; order Sedimentisphaerales; family Anaerobacaceae; genus Anaerobaca. Next base: position 13,545 of record CAVSCO010000112.1, read on the forward strand.
ACCAGGAAGAAACGAAACAGAAGGAACTGAACCGTCTCCATGGCATCTGATCACTCCAAGACATCGCAGCATGGTACAGGCGACGACGGCCTGCTCAATATTCCTTTGGCCGCGCAGAGCAATATCATTATGGCCATTGGGTTGGTGGCCGTGCTGGCGACTCTGATCATTCCACTGCCGACCACGATTCTCGATATGGGCCTGGCTTGCAGCATTTCTCTCGGGATTGCCGTGCTGATCGTCACGCTCTCGTCAAAGGAACCGCTGGAGCTGTCCACCTTCCCGTCATTGCTGCTGTTCGTCACGCTGTTCAGGCTCTCACTGAACGTCGCTTCGACCCGTCTGATTCTGCTCCAGGGTGATGCAGGCAAGATCATCCAAACCTTCGGTGGCTTCGTTGCCGGCGGGAGCTTTGTCGTCGGTATGGTCATCTTCCTGATTCTGGTCATCATCCAGTTCATCGTAATCACCAAGGGGTCCGAGCGTATCAGTGAAGTGTCGGCTCGTTTCACCCTCGACGCCATGCCCGGCAAGCAGATGGCCATCGACGCCGACCTGAACGCCGGCGCGATCACCGAGAGCCAGGCCAACGAGCGACGAGCCAAAATCGTCAAGGAAAGTGAATTCTACGGGGCCATGGACGGTGCCAGTAAGTTCATCCGAGGCGACGCCAAAGCCGGTCTGATCATCACCGCCGTCAACATCGTCGGTGGCATCGCGATGGGTTATTCCCGTGGCATGACCATCACCACCGCACTGAAGACCTACTCGATCCTGTCGATCGGTGACGGTCTCGTCAGCCAGATCCCGTCACTGATCATCTCCGTCAGCTCGGGCTTTCTCGTTACGAAGATTTCCTCGTCCAACAGCGTAGGCCAGGATATCTCCAAACAGTTCCTCAAAGCGGGCCAGCCGCTTACGGCCGCCGCCTTCATCATCGGCGCCATGGCCTTCGTCCCCGGGATGCCCAAGGTTCAGTTCCTGGTCCTCGCGGCCGGCGTCGGATTGGTGGGACGCATGGCGACCCGAAGCGAGAAGAAGCCCGTAACCGCCCCGGAGACGCCTGCCAAGAAAAGCGAGAAAGAGCCCGTCGAAGACCTGCTCGACATGGATCGCATCTCCGTGCACGTAGGAGTGCGGCTGATCACGCTGGTGGACCCGCGCAAGAGCAACACAATCTTCGAACGCATCGGCGCGTTGCGGCGGCAGTTCGCTCAGCACCTGGGGATCGTGATCCCGCTCGTGCGTCTGCGGGACGATTTGAACCTCGAACCGAACGCCTACGAGATCAGACTCTCGGAAGTCCCTGTCGCCAGGGGGCATCTGGAACCGGAGATGTTCCTCGCGATGGACCCCGGTGGCGTGCGAGAGAAGATCAATGGGATCCCCACGACCGAACCGGTGTACGGCCTGCCCGCCTTGTGGCTGGCGGCCTCCAAGAAGGAACAGGCCGAACTGAACGGCTACACCGTTATCGATCCGGAGTCCGTCTTCATTACCCACCTGTCCGAAACACTCCGCAAGCACGCCGACGAGTTGCTCACACGCGAGGACGTCCAGTTGCTCGTCGACCGTCTCCGCAAGAACCAGCCCTCGCTGGTCGGCGAGGTGGTCGGCTCCGACGGGGATGTCTCGATCGCCCTGCTCCAGCGGGTCCTGAAGAATCTGCTCAAGAGTGGCATCCCCGTCCGCGAACTGACCGCCATTCTCGAATCGCTCGCGGAGAACGCCTCGCGGACCAAGAACGCCAACATGCTGACGGAGGTCGTTCGCAAGTCGCTGAGTCGAACGATCACCGAACAATACAAAAACGAGCTCGGCAAGATCGTCGCCATCACGTTCGACCCGGCGTTCGAGCATCAGTTGACCGGCAGTCTGAGCCAGGAAGGAGGCGAACTGACGCTGAATCTTCCGGCCGACATCGCCATGGAACTGAATCGAAAAGCGGCCGATGCCTGGCGATCGGCGATGGACCAGGGCTGCGAGAAGCTCGTGCTGCTCTGCGACGCGCGGCTGCGGGCCCCGCTGGCTCGAATGCTGACCCGCGCGCTGCCGATGTTGCCCGTGGTGGCCTACGACGAGATCGTCCTGGGCACCGAGGTCGAATCCGTCGAGACCATCACGCCACAGGACAAAGCCACGCCGGCCTATGCACAGACATAGTGGGGGAAACCAGTAGATGAATCCAACGCAATCGCACGAGAGACGAACGGAGGACACGACTGACCCATGTTGATTCAGACTCGACCCATCGCGTTCACTGCGGCCGTCATTGCCTTCTTCGTCCTGAGCATCGTCGGAAGCGTGGTGAGCTTGTCACCCTATACGTGCTGCAAGCGCGCCATGATTGGCGCCATCGCAGCGTACATCGTCGCCACGGGCGCGGTGCGTGCCGTCAACGCCATCGTAACCCATGCGATGATTGCCAGTCAGATAAGCAAGGATCACGCCGGTGACACCAAGAACTGAAGATTTCCTGGAGACCACCGACGAGGCGATGACCGAGTCGACCTCGGAGCGGAGCGACCACCTCAAGGCGGTCGCCTTGCGCGCTACTCGGGGCACAAGCGTCGTTCGATCGGTGACAAAGAGATCGTCGAGCTGTTGCCGATGGTCCGTCGGATCGCGCATCGGGCGGTGAGCTATCTGCGGCCTCCTCTGTCGTTCGACGATCTGGTCTCGGCCGGGTCGGTGGGGCTGTTGAAGGCGGCGCGTGATTTCGACGCCTCGCACCAGGCTGAATTCAAGACGTACGCCTACATCCGAATCAAGGGCGCCATCCTCGACGAGTTGCGAAGGGCTTCGCCGCTGCCGTCCAACGTCAATCGGCAGGTCCGACACGCGTTGAGGGTCAGCCAGCAGATCACCCAGCAGACGGGCACCCCTCCCACCGACGAGCAACTGGCCCAGGAACTGGGGATCACCGTCGACGAAGTCACGTCGCTCTTTGAGAGCGCGCGGGCCCAACACTTCGTCTCCATCGATGGGGCCGGAGAGGAACAGCCGGCCCTGGGGGAGATCCTGGCGTCGGCCGACACGGCCGCCCCGGACGCCCGGATGGAAAAAGCCGAGATGCTCAAGAAGCTCACGGCGGCCATGCAGGAACTGGACCCGCGTCGGCTCCAGATCGTCGTTCTCTACTACCAGAAGCATCTGACGATGAAACAGATCGCCGGCCTGCTTGAGATCACCGAATCCCGCGTCAGCCAGTTGCACGCCAGTGCCCTGGCCATGCTTTCCGCAAAGTTGGGGGAACATAGCGATGACGGATAGTGATTACAATGCCATTCGGCCTGTTGAGAGTCTGCAGACGATTCAGGGTATGACCTCGATCCAGCGACGGCAGGAACGCAAGCGCCGTCAGGATGCGCAGTCGGAGTCACACCATGAGCCGGAACCCGAGCCTGAGGCCGAGACCGAAGAGACGGAAGAGCCAGAGGTGAAGCCGTCGAATGACGACGACCCTCACTCGATCGACTATTGCGCTTGACGAAATTCGTCCCACGTGGAATAAAGACAGTACGAAAGAAGAACGCAGATGCCGAAGTTGACACGACGTGTTCTCAAAGCCAGCCAGGTGCAGTGGGAAGGGTCCTTCCGATTGGAATTGGACCCGAAAGCCGCACCGGCGCCCGGTGCGTCGCCGCACGCCTCCGTGCCGGCGAGGATTCGCATCGCTGAGAACCATGCGCAATACGCCCTGGTCGAAGTGACCTGTTCTTGTGGCAAGACCACGTTCGTGCGGTGTGAGTATGCCAGGCCCGATGAGCCGGCGACGGCCGCACCGGTGGCATCGGCATAACACGTTGGTTTGTAAGGGATGGATCAGATGCGCAGGATCAGACTGATTGTCACGCTGCTGGCGGTTTCGTGCCTGGGCGCCGTCTTTGGCGGGTGCAACCCGCCACAGCGGCAGGCGCGGCCCGATGGTCACCGAAAAGCAGCCCAGCAAGCCGTCGAACGCCTCGAGCGCCAAGCGGTTCCAGGATACGCCTTTGGAAGGCCGCACGGCGGTCGAGTCCGCCATCGAGCTGTCGGAGAAGTACGCGCGGCTTTCGGATCAGACCATCGCTCTGCGAGAAGAGAATCAACGCCTGACGTCCGACAACGAGGCGCTTCTCCAGCAGATTTCGATGCTCGAAGCCAAGCTCAAACAAACCCAGAAAGAGCTGGGCGAGGCGAACGACCTGCTCATCGAAATGCTGACGGAATTGAACAACTGGAAGACCAATATCCTGGGCTTCCGAGGTGAGATGCGGGAGGCCGCCAAGGCGCAATTGGAGGCGCTGCTCAAGGTGCTGGAAATTCTCGGAGGCGAGCAGGATGCGGCCAGTCTCGGGCGCAAGCACGCCGGCACGTTGAATCCTGGATCGCATGGCAACCAAGGCGCGACCGTACCCAACACCGCGACGACGGGAGAGCCTAATGGACCGTAGCCGCCGAGTCGAATCGGATCTCGTAGAGGCTGCATCTGCCACGTGCTCCGCGCGTTGGCGCCGTGCAGGCCAGGGGCTGCTAGTGGTCGTGGCACTGCTCCTGACGGCCTCGCAGGGTGGCTGCGAGTCGGCGCAAGAAGGCAACGGCATGGCCGGCTCCTTCTACCTCAACCCATACAAGGACCTGAGCAGCCTTGGCCGCGTCGCCCTGGTGGAGTTCGACAACAGCTCGGGCCACCCACAGATCTCCGCCGATTTGACCGAAGCCCTCTTCGTCGCCCTCCAGAAGAACCAGGTGTTCGGGCTGACCGTGGTCCATCAGGACAATCCCGCCTGGAGAGGCCTCCAGGAGAACCTGGACTCGCTCCAGGCGCTGCGCCAGCTTCTGGCGATGCGTGAAGCCCTCAAGTGCAACGGCCTGCTCGTCGGCACCGTGACCGAATACACCCCCTATCCGCACATGTCGGTCGGCCTGCGCCTGAAACTGCTCGACCTGACCGACGGGCAACTCCTCTGGGGCCTCGAACAGGTCTGGGATAGCGGCGACCGCGACATCCAGAAGCGAATCAAACGCTATTTCAAGGATGACTTGCGAACGGGGGTCGCGTCGCTGCGCGAAGAGCTGGTGGTCGTCAGTCCGCTGAGGTTCGGCAAGTTCGTCGCGTATGAAGTTGCGCAGACGCTGAAACCCGAGGAGCAATAGCCTTTCTGAGGGGCCGCCAGAAATGGCGACCGGCGTATTATCGGCCGATTTTTTTTTCAGAGAGCCCTTAAGATTCCGGCCGATCGCACGAAAAGGAAGGTAGATAACGGATATTAAGGAACACTGAAATGATCCATAACATAGACGCCAATCGAGTCGGACAACTCATGGGACAGGCCTCTATGCCCACTCCTGACCCGGTCAATACGCGACAGACCAGCCAGGCCGATGCCGCATTGCACGTCAGCTTTGGCGATCTGATCAACCAGGCCAAGGATTCAGCCAAGGCCGACGCAGCCGCCGTCGAGGAGGCTCGTGAACTGCTGCTCTCAGGCACACTGACCAGCCCCGAGAACGTGCAAAAGGCCGCTCAGAACATGCTAAGCTTCGGCATATAAAGACCTTAGACCAATCTCAGATCGAGTCGTGGGGCCTGCCAAGGATGGCGCAAAAGGCCCCCGTTTTTTTGCGCTATCACCTATCGGTTCACCTTCCCTCGCCGTCCGACTCCGCCTTCCGTATGCGCAGAGCATCTCTGTGAGACGATCAGAAAGGAATCCTAGATGAATTCGCGACGTCGTCAGACGTAGCAGTCGAGGAGGGTCCCGACGGGCAAGCGTCCCGGCTCGGGCTTTGGTGCGGGCGAGGCCAGAGAGGCGGATTCGTCGTAGGATCGGACGTGGACATCGACGTGAACCGGACCGGCCTTCTCGCTGCGGCCGACCAGCAGACGCTGAGAAAATGGCCGCGAAGCCGCCTTCACGTCGAAAATATCCAAAGATTTCTGTCCAACCCAGCCGTTCATGATTTCTGCCCCCAGTAGTACCTATAGTACCACATTTATGGGGTTCACTCAATTAGATTCTACGCTGGGCAGGTCCGAAAAGTTTTTCTCAAATCCGGTGTGACCAATCACGCCCCAGCGGCCTCTATTATTATAAGACCGGTGCCGTCAGCCCGCCGAAGGAAAATTGGAATCGGGCTGAAAATAAATGGGCTCGCCGGACGACTATATAGAGGCAGGAAAACTCTAACGTATGCTGGCAGTAAGGGTTATCGGATGCACATCATCGCTCAATGTCCTCGTTGCGGGTACCGCTGGTGGCTGGATGCCACGGCAGCGGACCGCCGGATGCGATGCCGCAAGTGCTTCCGACTGCTGCGCGTTCCCGACCTGACCGAAGTCCCCAAGGCCACGGCCGTTCTGAGCCGGGCCAAGGGCGAACTCTACGTCGACGACGCCGGAAACACCTACGGTTGACGGGCCAATCACGGCCGTCAACAAACTCGAAATCCGAAGCACGAAATCCGAGACGAATCTCAATCATCAAGCGCAGGTGGCCGGCCCCCATCCAATGTAGGTCGGGCTTTTGAATTTCGGTCTTCGGTCATTCGAGCTTGTTTCGGATTTCGGGTTTCGACATTCGTGTCTTCCCCCGATCCTGCACGTCCTGCACGGAAGCACAGTTCCCCCGCATTTCAGTTGGTGTTCAGGCTGCCCGTGAATCCGGACCACCCACGGTAACGGGCTCGGCATCGTCGGAAGCCGTTACGGCCTCATCCACCTCACAAAACCGGGGCGACTTCCGGCAGCACACTTCCTTCTCTCCGTCGAACCACGGACACTCGACACAACGCTCGTCCATCTCAGACTCCTGACTCGTTCACCAACAGTTAGCCATCCACCACGATGGCACGTGCCCCTATCATCGGCCATCCACGTTAGGACTTCATGAAGAACCCGTCAGTTTTCCGCTAAACCCCCGCCCTCGCACGCCGGAAGGTGCGGCCAGCCGCAACCCGGTCGATGGAAGATGGTTTCTCTATCCATATCCCAGAAGGGCAGAAACATACTCCCCCAGAAGCGCCACCGGATGTCTCCATCGTCACCCCTTCGATCACCCCAGAGGGTTTGCAGGTTGTAAGAGATCGCTATAATGAGATTAAGGTCCATCTAAGGGAGGACTCCGGCAGAGAGTTCCAGTGCGTACCGATAACGGACTTGGGATTCTATGAAGAGGTTGATGTTCGCATGCTGGAAATCTTCACAATCGGGTACTCTCCTCACACACTGGAATCGTTCTGCGTCGTCCTGGACAGGCACGCAATCACAGCCGTCGCCGATGTGCGGTCGAATCCCCACAGCAAATTCAAGCCTGAATTCAACCGAGGAAATCTGATGATGGCTCTGCGTAGAATAGGCATTGCCTACGTCTTCCTCGGAGACCAATGCGGTGCCAGACCCAATATACCGGAGTGCTACGTCGATGGTGCCGTCGACTTCGATATTCTCAGCAATCGTCCAGAGTTCCAGCAAGGCATCCAACGTCTGCGCGATGGAATGAGACAATTCAGGGTGGCCCTGATGTGCGCCGAGAAGGATCCCATCACGTGCCACCGAATGGTGCTGGTATCGCGCCATCTCGCCAATGCGTCACAAGTAGACATTCGTCACATTCTGAGCGATGGGAGGTGCGAAGAGCACTGCGAAGCGGAGGCCAGGCTGTTGAAACTCTACGATTTGGCATCCGAAGAACTCCCTGGTCTTGGCAAGTCCTACGAGGAGAGACTGGATGAAGCGTACCGGCGCCAAGCCAACCGGATCGCTCATCACGCGGATGACGATGTGGAACAGACTATTTGGGTGAGGCATGCGTAAGATCAAGCTGTACACAATCGGCTTCACGAAGAAGACCGCCGAGACGTTCTTCACAACTCTGCGCGAGGCCCGCATCAAGACGGTGATTGATGTCCGCCTTAATAACGTTTCACAACTCGCTGGCTTCGCGAAACGAGATGACCTGGCTTTCTTCCTGCGGGAGATATGCGATTGCACCTACCGGCACGAGCCATATCTCGCACCTACAGAAACGATCCTCACCGCCTACAAGAAGAAGACCATGGGCTGGGACGAATACGAAGCACAATTCAACTCGCTCTTGAGGGAGCGTCAGCCTGAAGACCGATTCAAGGCGGGCGATCTCGATCAAGCATGCCTGCTATGCAGTGAGCCAACTCCGGACAAATGCCATCGGCGCCTGGTCGCAGAATATCTTCGGGACAAATCAGGTCACATCGAGATCATACACCTTTGACGTCGAACCCCACTCTGCCTGCCAGCCTCCGAGCGGAGGCCGAGGTCTGAGATGAAGACCAGAATCTCCACCTCAATCGCCCCGCCTGCCCGATGGGGGCACCCCGCCGGGCATACGGCTTGGCGGGTTAAGGTCTGACGGGGCAATTGAAGAGACGTAGGTCATCGATCCGACCGGCCCAGAAAGCAGACGGAGCCAAATCGCTGCCGCCCCCGATATACAGCCCTGCGTCGCTGCCTGCCAGACTCGGCATAACTTTGGCGTCGATAGCAACCTCCATGCTGTCGACGTATAGGCGCGGCGCGAGCCGTTCCAGACCAGGCCGACATGATGCCAGGCGCCGTCGACGATCGTGGTCTGCGATCGCAACGGACCGCCACCGCGTCCGATTCCCACAAGACTCGTCATCAGCTCGCCTGAGCCGCCGACGGCAAGCCAGTTGCGCCGCACGCCTGCGACAGCACGACCTGGCCGGGGCCGCCTCCCTGGACCCACGCAAAGGCACTGAACGGTGCGTCAGCAGGATTCAGCACGATAGGAGTCGCGACATAGTCGTCGGCGCCGTCAAACTCCAGAGCGCCCCTGGCATGCCCCGCCTCCGGGCACCAGGAGGGATCGCCATGAAGGACAGCGTCATGAGGACCACCACGATCGTGGGCCACGCTCCCAACCGTCTCGTCCAACGTCCAGTACGCCACCAGACGATTGTCACGCAGCCAGTGGTCGGCGAACGCCGCGACGTCCCGTAGATCAGCCCGGCACGTGCCCGGAAACTTGAGGCAGTTCGTCTCCAGCCACTGCGAGGCCAGAAGAACGAAATCCCGGAAGTCCGTCTTGCCGTCGTGGTCATGGTCGCCACGGTTTGTGGGCATGCCGACCACCGTCACCACCGACCGCGCCGGAATCGTGACGGTATCATCCGGACTCAGCGCGCGGTAGGCGGTGAGATTGTCCGCATCGCTCGAATCGCCTCTGGTGACATAGGGAATCAGCGATCGAACGCGTGTTCCACGGAAATCAAATCGCACGCAACGATCGTCGTTTGCACAATTCACAAACACCGCAACGGCCACGTCGTTCTCGACGTCGTAGTATGCGGAGACCATGAGATCCTTTATCGTGTCACGTGGACGGGCATTGTCGGAGCGACGAACGTCAAGCCGGACCATCCCGGGTCGAACGAACCGACTGAAATTGCCCATCGCCCAGAGCATCTTCGATTCGTAGTATTGTCCCTGGGTCGTTCGCTTGTCGATGTAAACCAGGCCGTCCTTGTAGTCATAGGGCGAAACAGCCAGCCACCAATACCACGAGGATGCGCCGGCAATGACGAGATCGTGATGAATCACCCGCGCGATCCACAAAGCAGGGTCCATCCCCAGGTCGCGGCCGTTGCCATAGTCCCGATACATCGAGGGGACCGACGAATTGCTCGGGACGAGGATACAATACTCGGTCATCGCGTAGTCGAGCCCCGGATAGTGATCGAGCTTGTCACGCAAGGTCTGGCGCCAGCCCACCAGACGGTCGTCTTCGGGCCAGCACGTATTATAGCTGTGCGACGTGATCCGTTGGGCCACCCGGTCGCCGACGTAATGGGCACTGCTCGGGCTGAAGAAGGCATCGATGTAATCTCCGCGCTGCCCCGAATAACCATAGAGATAGCCGATGTCGCCGGCGTCGCAGATTTCAATCTCCGTAGAGAGCTGCCTGCTTTGCAACTCCTGGTACAGGGCGGTGACCACCTGTTTGATATCCGAGTTGTAGTATCGGCAGCCCTCCTGCCCCGCATCGTTCCACTCCCAATTCGGCTCGTTGAAGGGACTGATCGCATCGAACTCGATTCCTTCGACGTCCTTGAAGTGTTCGAGAATGGTCGCGAGATACACGGCGAAGTCGCTCACGCAATCCTGACGCAGATTCGTCCGTCCGGACGTAGACCGGCAATAGGCCAGACCGGTCTTCGTCATATTGATCGGCGGACTGTTCGCGAAGGCGGTAAATCGCTCGACCCCTCGGGCCTTGGCCGCCTGGAGAAACCAACGCTGCCCGGGACATCGGGACCAGTCGTACCCAGCGAAGTTCTCATCAAGGAACGTATCGGCCCTCCGCCAGGAATCGCTGATGTCGGTCTGCCTGCTGCTGCCCGCTCCGACGTTGAACCGCCAGCCGGACAAGCCGATGCCTTTCGGCTCGTTGAACGCATTCAGGCCGGTCTCGAACAGCAGGTCCGCAATGTCCTGCCTCGTGGTGTCAGGCCACTGCCCGACAAATTGGATGGACCACGCATCCGAGGCACCGAAGCCACCGATGGTCTGGCGCTTCTGGGCCGTATCGATCGTGACCACCAATGCAGAATCCGCATTCGCCGCAAGATCGCCCCCGTTCCCCGGTCGGCAGGGAACATACTCGGAACCAGCGCAGGGTTCCTGCCCAGTCAGACACCAGACCGCCACCAGGATCCCCGCTGCCATCTTCACCAGACATTGTCTCATCGCATTCTCCCCTGTCCGTCACGGCCGGAACCGGGCCGCTCAGTATCCCACCGGCGCACCGCCGTCTCAGGAATCGCCGACAACACACCGTACATCCTCTCCTTTCGGCGAATTCGGGCGGCAGATGTGGATGGAAAATTTCGAGAGAATGCCGAAACGAGCGTCGTTTGAAGCAGGCACGCGTCGCATCATGGCCATTTTCAGGCTCAAATGCGAAAACGAGGCTGGGGGCCGGATCACGGGTTTCTCGGGGCAAGGGGCCCCAAGCGCGCAAGAACGTGCAACACCCTGGAGGACAAAGCCGGGGGACATCGAATATTTTTTTATTGCTTTCCATAACAGGAGTTACGACGAGGGGAGGCCCCATAAGGGGCGGAATTTTCGTACGAAACGTGCAACACCGTCCAAGGGTAGAGGCGCGTGTTTTTCGCCGGGCCCGCGTGGGCGAGCGCCGGGTTGGAGACACGGAACACGGACGGAACACGGACGGGACACGGACGGCCACGGACGAGGGCACGGACAGCGAGATACGAAATACGAGCGACGAGAGACGACGAAAGGAGGAGCACCATGAATGAGCGAACGTGTGCGACGTGTGTGTATGCGATTCAGCCGACGAAACAACAGCGGTTCAACGCCTTTATGGCGCGATGGAGTTGTCCACTGAGCTGCCTCAATCACGCCGACTCGCCAGGCGTGCTGCGAGACACGTGGGCCACCAACACGTGCCGGAACTACCGTCCCCAGGGGCAGACGCCCACGCGGACCGTCCCGCCCAAGCCGCCCAACGACGAGATTCGTTACATCGCACTGACGCAGGGTCAGTATGCCATCGTCGACGCGGCCGACTACGCGTGGCTCAACCAATGGAAATGGTGTGCGGCTCGCAGCGGCAACCGCTGGTACGCCTATCGCAAGCATCGTCGCAAGACGGTGCGGATGCATCAGCTCATCATGAACGCGCCAAAGGGAAAGGTCGTCGACCATATCAACGGTAACGGACTGGACAACCGACGGCCCAACCTGCGAATCTGCACGCAACGCCAGAACACCTGGAACCACGGACGCCGCAAGCAGGAGAATGCCACCTCGCAATTCATCGGCGTCTATCGCGATAAGAGGCATCCCGAAAAATGCTACGTGCGCGTCACTTGTGACGGCAAGGCGACGAATCTCGGCCCCTTCGACGACGAAATCGAGGCCGCCAAGGCCCGCGACCGCAAGGCCCTCGAACTCCATGGTCGGTTCGCCTACCTCAACTTCCCCGAGGACGCGCCACAGGCGATGGATGCAACACGAGATCGAAGGCGGGGTGACGCAAGTCGGGATGGATACGACGAGGCGCCTTGCGTAGGACGAGCGTCCTCGCTCGTCTAACCCCAAGTGGTGCGAGGACGCACGACCTACAACGCCGCACGCTGAGCGGAAACACTTCGGTCCCGAGGATCGTCGGAACCGAAGGAGTAACAAGGAAGGAGGAAGACTGGTTGCGGGTTCACCGCATCAGGGTCGCGGTCTGCGGAGCGCGGACCGGTGTGGTTCGAGCCTGAACGCGAACGAGTTGAAACCCGCCATAGGCACCGGTGTTGGCCAGACCCCGAACGCGGACGGCCGCGAGCTGGACCCCCGCCGGAATCTGGTCGAAATCGTAAGTAACCAGCGTCACCCCCGACGGCTGAGGCAGCGTGGGTCCGGGGGCGAGAATGAACAGATCGTTGGTGTCACTGACGGCCGCGACCTCGGGCAGGTCCTTGACATCACTGCCTGCCACGAGGAGGTCGGGGCCACCCGCATCCAACAGCGTCCGTGCAAACTCGACCTGAACCCAGTGGTCTTCCGGGACGATCAGGGCCACACTCTCACTGTGCGGCTGTTCGATCAGCACTTTGGGCGGATCGACATGGACCGGGACCGTCTCGGGCTTCTTCAGATCGATGCAAGCCCAGCCGTTGCGATCGGGATCGCTGGTGCTGCCTACCCTCGTCGGGTAGGCAAATTCATTGAAAACCTCGGCGATCGGCGCATTCGTTCTCATCACCGGCTCCGTCCGTTTGAGACCTGACGACAAGCTCCCCACCGTCAGGCCGGCCACGACGACAACCGCGGCCGCGGCTAGACCGGCTTTCGATGCAGCCGTCCCCAGAACGGCAGCACTAAGGCCGGTCCGCATCGCGTCGTGGCCGATCAGCACCCCCGCCGATACCGAGCGGCCGGTACAGGCGGTAATCGCTCCAAACACTGTCAGGCCCGAGACGAGGTGCATCTGGCCGAATCCATTACGCGCGAGTTGCTGACGAAGCGACTTGCGGGCTCGGAAGAAGAGCAGTCGAGCCCGAAGCTGGGTCCCCCCCATGACCTCGGCAATCTCGACGTAAGACAAATCATTGAAACATCGCAAGGTCAGAACGCTTCGGTAATTCAGCTTGAGTGAGGCCATGGCGCGAATGACCGCCTGTACCACCTCCTGGTGAATCAGTTTGTCGGAGGCCGAGGCGTTCGCCTCAGAGAGTCGTTCGGCCAATGCGCCGTCATCCAACGCATCGATGGATTGGCGCACCCGTGTGTGGCGCGTCTGTCGGATGTGGTGCCTGATTTTGTTGAGGGCCGTTTTGTGCAGCCAGGCCCAGAAGGCCGGCGTCGTCTCGATTCGCAGCTCGGGTAAGTGCCTGACCATCTCCAGGAGCGTCTCCTGACAAAGGTCCTGGGTCAGGTGAAAGTCGAGGGTCATGCGATAGATGTAGGTGTGAATCCGCTTCTGGGCCATCCTGGACAGACGCGAAATGCTGTCCTGGCAGCCGTTCTGTGCCCGGCGAATGAGGTTCAGATCCAGTTGTGCTGCGTGCGCTTTCATGGGCCTTTTCACATCAAATCCGGTCGGCAGCGGGCCGATTCACGGATTCACTCTAAGGGGGATCGCTTTTGGCCCTGCGCCCCGCGGCGCATCGGGCTGGCTGCGATCCCTTCGATATGGACGGTGCTTCGTAGGGCCCGTTACAGAATCACGATAAGAATTTCCTGCGACTATGTTGTGGGCATGGATTTTTCCGGTCTGCGGGCACCACCGGGGGCCTGAAGAAGCTGAAAATAGCACCGGTAGCGCCGTATCCCGTGCCCATAGGAAGGCAAGGCATCTGACGGGTCAGGAAGGGACTACAAGGCAACCGCCCCCAACGCCGCCAACGGTCTCAACAGCGATATTTGCCACCAAAACGTCGTTTCTATAGGCCCTTTGGGTGCCGTTCGGGATGAGCCTGGCCGGGGAGCACCATCCCCCCTTCCGGCCGCTCTTCGGAGCTCCCAATGAGAAACTAGATAAAATGGGGGTCATGAGAACCTTGCCTTCAATGGCGGACATCTCGGCCACTCTGACGGTCTCGGGCCCAAAGAGCTGATTGCCGGCTGCCGGGCAGGGTCTCGCGATGCACTCCACCGTTCACCTGCAAGAAAGAAACGTGAACGAGTGTCTGGCACTTCTGGCGTGCGTCCTGGGCTTTGGCCACAAGCGATGAACCGGTCGATCGCGTGCCCCGTACTGCCCTGACATAGCTTGCCGTTCAGAGCAAATGGACTACGGTCCGCTGCGGGAGGAAAACGAGAGGGGCTGTCCCCAGGATTCCAAGTAAGAGTTCCTATCGATCGACAAAGGAGGAAGCCATGTTTGCTCATTCAAGATCCAGAGGCCTGATGCTATCGGCTATCTATGCGTTCTTTCTGTTGTCCACTTCCGCCGTTGCCGACATAGGACGCCTCAAGCAGGTCGTCGATATCGGCGATTCCGATGGCTGGAACGGACGACTCGAATCCGGGACCTACTGGTTGGAAAACGCGCAGGAACCAGGGGCCATTCGTTACTACCACACCTCCTACACACCCGCCGAAGGAGGCCAGCGGGAAATCAGCGTCAACGTGAGGGTCCAGGCGGACGATCCGCAGGCCAGAGCCGGGCTGTTGTACGGCTACGACGCCGAGACGCGAAGCTACTATTTGATCCTGCTCGGACCGAAAGGCCAGTTCGAAGTCGTACGACGTGACGCCTCGGGATTCCAGTTGCGCATGAGCAGTACGACCGGCGCGGACGGCACGTCGTTCAATCGAATTACCGTGCGCGAAAACGGGAATGAAATCGCATTGTCCGTCAATGACAAGGATCTGGGGTCATTGGGCAATGATACGATCGGCAAAGGGGCCGTGGGAATCGTGGCCGCCGGACTCGGACGCTTTGGCTTCTCGAATTACCGCGAGGCGGCTGCATCCTCAGGCCAGGCAGATCCCACGATACAGTCGCCAGGTATGCCCGAGACATCGAAGCAAGATTCGAACGAGAAGAAAGTGAAGCACGTCATTCGCGACCAATTCGGTTTTGAAAAACCGATGGACGCCCTGACCGTGACCCTGCCCGAAGGATGGGACGTCAAAGGATCGGTTCAGTGGTATGGCAACCCTTACTGCGCGTTCAATCTCCCAAAGTTTCACTTCATGGCGACCGCACCGAACGGCAAGCAGTGGGTGGAATTCCTGCCGGGAGGGGTCTGGACGTGGACGTCGACCTTCGATGCGGCACCGCAACTGGCCAGGCAAGGGGTCGCCAATTGTGACGCGAAGAACATTACCGATATCCAGGGTTTCGTGGATCAATACATCCCCAAGATCCGGCCCGGCGCCACGATCATCGGCTCGAGGCCTCGCCCCGACTATGCCGAGGAGGCGAGCGCCGAATTAATGAAGGAGATGAGGAAGCAAAACAACCCCAACATGCACGCACGGGCCGAATCCATGGAAGTCCGCGTCACGTATCAGGCGAACGGCAACACGATCAACGAAATGCTCGCGCCGGTAGTGGTCTTTCTCGACCAGCCGGCCCCCGATCTGTATGGCGGCATGACGGGGTACGTCACCGTCGCCATCGCGCTGGGGACTCTGACGACCGCCACGGTCGACGGCCCCGCCGATGACAGCCTCATCGAACTCATCGGCGACAACATGGAGAACAACCCCGCCTACACCGCCCGTCTCGAGCGACACTACAACGACCGGGCCAAGATGATGGCGGAAGCCAACGCGCGCCGGTTGGCGGCCAACCGGGCTTACCAGGCGTCGCGGGCCAGCAACTGGAAGGTCGATAAGAGCGGCAGCGAAATCCTGGATATGCAGATGGAGACGTATAAGAACACCAGCAAGATGAACGAGGCCGGGCATAGCAGCGGCGTCGATATGATCCACGAACGCCAGCCCTGGCAGAACTCCGGCGGACAAACGATCTACATGCCGCAACAGTATCAGCGTGTGTATCAGTTGCCGAACGAAGTGTACGTAGGGACGAACGATCCATTCTTCAACCCGGTAGAAACCTTCGGCGAGTTTGGCACCCCCATGCAACCCGCAGGAAAATAAGAGTCGTCGGCTATCGTTCACCTCCCGCGGGCAGCAGCGAAGCACATGAACCTGAACCATCTCCACGCGGGCTGCAAACGGCGTTCATTGGCAATTCGCAAGTTCCGGGGTGGCCCCGTCACGGCTTGACAGGCACGCGATGACTCAGCCTTGATCCGCCCGGATGCCACCGGTAGAATCACACTATGGCTATAAGTTCCAATATCCTATCAGCTATGGTGAGTCTATGAGTTCCAAGCGAAATGCGATCCTGTTCGTGTCGATAATGGCTGTATTCCTGTCCTTGCTGACGGTCGAAGCCGGAGGATTCAATGAGTCCGGCCGGGTTGCGCTCGTGTTGGCACCGCAGTTGGCCGGTAACGCGACTTCCGACGACGTTGTCACTTACGAGGCATTCGGCGCGGTTGGCGATGGTGTAAGCGATGATCTGCCCGCGATTTGCAAAGCGCACGAGTATGCCAATGCCCATGGATTGCGCGTCAAGACAAAGCCTGACGCAACGTACCATCTCGGCAGCAAGGCGCTGACCGCGATCATCGCCACCGACACCGACTGGAACACTTCGCGTTTCACGATCGACGACACGGAGGTTGAGAACCACAGAAAGTCACTATTTGAAGTGCGTTCGCTGCTCGAGCCCGAGAGATTGCGGATCGATCGACTTACGCGCGACCAGAAGCAGTTGGATGTGCGGCCCGAGCACGATTGCCACGTCGTCGTGACGAACCGCAAGAAAAAACGCTACATCCGGCGAGGCATCAACCAGAACTCGGGGATCTCCCAGCGCGATTGCTTCATCCTTCGTCGGGACGGTTCGATCGAGGGCGACATCGACTGGGACTACGACAACGTTAGTCGAGTTGAGGCCCGTCCGATTGATGAAAAGCCGCTTATCCTGCGTGGCGGTGTCTTCACAACCATTGCGAATCGGATGGAGCAGAAGGTCGGCTACAACTACTGGGCCAGGAATATCAGGATCTCCCGCTCCAATACGGAAGTCGACGGCCTGACCCACCACGTCGTCGGAGAGACCGCGGTCGGGCACCCCTACTCCGGCTTCCTCAGCGTCAGCAATTGCGCCAACGTCACGCTGCGCAACTGCTTTGCCACCGCACACAAGACCTATTCTACGATCGGGTCGGCGGGAAAGCCGGTCAGCATGGGGTCGTACGACTATACCGCCAGCAGTGTGGTGAATTTCACGCATGATCAACTGTCGGATGGACGAAATCACCGACCGTACGCCGATGGGGCGTCATCGGGACGAACTTCTGCAAGAACATCCTGCTCGAAGATTGCACGCTCAACCGGATGGACACGCATATGGGCGTCTCCGGCACCTATGTGATTCGCCGCTGCACCCTCGGGCATACGGGGCTGAACGCCATCGGTCGTGGCGTGCTCACGGTCGAGGATTCCACCCTGTACGGCGGCTCACTGATCAATTTCCGCAGCGACTACGGAAGCACCTGGGAGGGCGACGTCGTCATCCGCAATTGCCGCTGGATTCCGGCCTGCGGGAGAACGTGCAGTCCGCAGATGTTCAGCGTGCGCAACGACGGCAAGCACGATTTTGGCTACGCCTGCTTCATGCCTCGGGAGATCACGATCGACGGACTGTACGTCGACGACTCGAATCATCCTGAAGACTACCAGGGCATGTACCTCTTCTGCGATCCCGGCGGCAAAACAGCGAACCGGCGGATTCTCCCTTCCCGTACACGCGATGCCAGAAAGTGAAGGTCCGGGGGCTTACGACTGCCAGCGGGAAGAAGCCCGTATTTCACCGAATGCCCAAGTCGCGAAGAGCATAACCCTCATCGAGGAGGATTGATCGTCCTGTCGTAGGGACATCTGTCACTCTGGCTTCGCGGTACTACACTAGAGATAAGAGACCGCACGAGCCAAAGTTCGTCCTACGTACTACTGCTCGGGGGTAGTCCCCCAACCATCGAACTCGGCATCGTGCTCATATCCGAGTTCGCACATGTCTCTGGCCCAATTCAGCACGACCGGCGTATCCATCTGGATCTCGGTTGTCCAGCCTGTCACCACAAAGGTCCCATGTGCAATCGCCGCGTTGTCATGACCTGCATCGTAGCCCAAATCCTTGAGGGCAGACGTCAACCTTGCGGCCTTCGCCTTGGTATCGGTGTAGAAGAAGAACTCCAGTCGGAGCATTGTGTCAGCTTCAACACCATGGGTACGCAACACCGCGAGGGTCTGTGGCGTCATTGCGACCTGATTGGCAACGTTACGCTCGTGCTCGGCTTTCGAGAAGTAGCGACTGTTGCTTTCTCCACAGCCCGACAACATCGTCAATAGTCCCGCGATCAGTACCCATCCCGTCTTCTTCATTATCTGATCCCTCCAGCACTGGTTGTGCAGAACGGTAGGGTGGGGCTTGCCCCACCGATCACTCTTCATTATCGTCCAGAACCACACCCGCGCCAAGAGAAACCACGCATCTCACCGAATGCCCAAATCAAGAAAAGCCTAATCCTCATTGAGGAGGATTAGGCTCTGTTTGAGAACTCGATCTGACTTCCAGTCTGGTAGGGTGGGCCGTGCCCACCGATTCCCTAAGACTTACGCCATCTCCCACTGCTCCTGGAGCAACCGGACCATGTTGCGCATCAACCGGATGCGCTCTTCTTCAGGGAGCCCCTTCTTGGGATTCGCAGGATTCCTGGGCCAGCCGCCCTCAAAGCTGACGGCGCCGCGGTAGCCGATCAGCTTCAATCCCTTGAATCCATCGACGTAGTTGTCGGCCTCGGGATGGACGCCGGGAATAATCCGTTGCTTCAGCCCGGCGATGTGCACATGGGTCAGCAGGTCGCCGCCGCAGATGAAGGCGCCCATGAAGCTGGTCTCCTCCAGGCCCATGTGCCAGAAGTCACCCATCACCGTGCAGCCGGGGCCGATATCCCGGGCAATGGCGGCGCCGTCGGCCACCTGACGCAGGAAGGGGGTCTCGTTGCGGCGCAGCGGTTCCAGCACAATCGTGGTCCCGTGCTTATGCCGCATGTTCGGCCACCCGTTTGCCGGTGTTGGTGACAAAATCTTTGCGCAGCTCCTCGAAGCCCATGCCGGGATGGCGCCGGGCCGGACAGATGATCAGGCCGACACGCCTTCATCTTTCCCAGGGCTTCAACGATCGGGCAGGAACTTTTGCACCTCTGCCTCGCGTTTCTCGGCCTCGGCATAGGAGAAATCACTCGGCCCACAGGCCGTGGCAATAAAGAGATCGCGTCCCTTCATCGCCTCGATAAAGGCATCGCAGTTGTCAATTGGCCACCTCCCCGATGGGATTTCCACGGCTTTGAAACCGTTTGCCTCCAGGAAGTCGAGCTTTTGGTTCATCTCGCCACCGGGGATCGCGCCCCACTGCAGGCAGAGATTCAACTGGGCCGGTTTATCCGGTGCTTTCAGTTTGGGCATGCCACTGTCGGCCGCATAAGTGGCGCCTGCCCCGCACAAGGTTGTGACTCCCGCCACCGCGGAACTTTTCAGGAATGATCGTCTTTCCATTGAAATCTCCAAGCAATGCCCGTTGCCATTTATTCTGTCCCGCCAGGCGAACCGCTTTTTCTGACCTTTCCCATCGGAGGTCAAAAAACGATTCCTTGGCGTACTCCGGTCCCCATCATAACGCAGCATGCCGTTGGATTTCAACGATTCTGATGGCAAAGTTCGTGGTGTGCGACGGGCGTGACACCCTACGGGGTTTTGGTTTCTTCGAGTGCGGCCATCCTAAGCTCCGTGATGCGTGCCCAGTGCGGATTCTCCGGATCTCCCTGATAGCACTGGATGCTCACTCGCGGTTGGTCCTCCCCTCCGGCCGGCCGCGGCTCCGTGCACGTTCCGACCTCGATCCAGGCCTCACGGGGAGTCAGGCGGTAATAGCCGCGCACCTGGTTTCCGGTCACCGTGAGTCGGACGGTGACCTGGTCTTTTTCCAGGGGGACAATCTTGATCGTACGCGTGCGATCATCCTCTTCACGCCCCATGACCACCGAGTTCTTCCCATGCTCGAGTTCCAGGCCGATCTTCACCATATGGCTGTCGCGAAAGTACCACACCAGATCGACCTGCTCCCAACGCCGCGTCGGTGAATTCGCCAGTGTCACTTGGACATCGGTCCCTGACTCTTGCAGATCCTTGGCAACAGGGATCAACAGCACGTTGTTGGCGTCGTTGCGCCGCCCCACATGTTTCCGGGCTCGATTTTGATCTCCAGCCCCTTATCCCGCAAACACCAGGCCGCTGGATTCTCCCGCTTCCAGCTCCATCCCCGGGGCAGAGACGCCCCGGCAAAGGGGTTTGCAGGTTCTTCGCCGTACGCCAGAACGGTCGGCAGAACCAACAGCAGTGCCAGCATGCATCGTGCGACAGGTCTCTTCTTCATGGCAGACTCCGTACAAACCGATTGATCTGCTCCCACCGTCACCATCATACCAGAGCGCGACACGGAGTGCAGTCCATTTTCTGCGGCGGGTGGCCGCCTCAAATCCGGGGACCGCATACTCAATTCGTGAGCGAAACAGGTAATCTCTCTGCCGGGAAATCGCGGGACAGCATACACATTTTGCCTTTGAATTGTGCAGGATAGCTCCGTGATCTGGGGATGCCATACCCAGTTCCTGACCGAAATGCGTAAGGTGTCCCCGAAATTCCCTGCTTCTATACATCAGAAGAACTTCTCTATTATTTAATCGCCTTCTACGTAATACTTTACGCTCCTCCATCCCCCAGGCCGAAACAGATCCGCGCTGATAATTTGCAGGACGGCGATCCCTCCTCCCAACCCAAATTGCACCGGCTCCCTTTCACGCCCCCTCTATTAGGGACAATGTCACACCATTTAATAGGTGGCTGCCCCCGTTATTCCCCCCGTTATTCCCCCGTTTATTCTCGCTCTTCCCCACCATCCGTGGTCCTCACGTCCGCCCGTGCCAACGGGGGGAGGACCTACCGCCGTCCTTTAAATGCCCGACATTATCCCCACAATGGGAATTCATCTTTCATATCGGGCTTTGTCTCGCACATCAGCTTGACCAAGCGGTCAATGTCCACGAGCGACAAATCCGTTCTCTCGGAGGCCCAGGCTTTAGCCGCTCTGGTGAAGTGAGAGGTTGTTATGAAAATCCCCCGGCTGAAGACACCGATGAATGAACCGTAAAACTCCCTCACGGCGGGTTCGCCAATGTCCTTGGAATAGCTGCTTGCATTGCACAGCCACCTGCGACTTTCCCCTTAGTATCACGAGGTCAATGCCTCTGTCTCCTGAACCCGGCGTGACGTGGACGGTATATCCCAGGGCTTCATACAAGGATGCAACCGCCAATTCAAAGCCGTTCGGTGTCATCTTCTGAAGGCCTATTTTCGTTTGGCTAATCTGCTTGCGTCGTTCTTGCCGCTCAACCCTCTTGCGGTTTTGCTCCCGCTGCATCAAGAGTTCTTCTTGTCTCTCACGTTCCCGCTGAATGCGAACCAGTGGTATCTGGCTACAGAACTCATCGAACACCCTCTCATGACTCCTCTGCTCGTCAATGTTTCGCAGGCTCTCTTGCTTCCAAGCATCTCTGGGTTTCCCGGTGAGTCCCCAAAGCACATTCACCCAGAGAGCTTCACTTTTGCGCTGCACACCTATGCCGTAACCACAACCTTCGCATGACACTCGTCCAGAGGCACAAAGGCCGGCACAGCCGTCTTGTCGACCCAGAGAGATCGACACGCATAAAGGTCCTGGCCAGCGGATTGCCCTGTTGGCGACGCCACAGTTCTGACAATGCCAGTATACAACTGGGGCGCATGGCCACGGCATGGACGAGGTGGCTCCACAGGCTTCACAAGCCAAATCCAGGGGCCACGGAGGGGCGAAGGGAGAATCACATGGTAGCTCTTCCCGCACCTCGGACATTTCCAGTATCTGCTAATGTAGCCTTCCAATCACCACCATAATACATACGAAAACATCCCACACTTATAGTTGTCTGTGTGCCTTTATAATGTCACTCTCGTGTGAACACGTAGGGTACCCCTGTATTGTCTACCCGTCAAGTCTCCTTTGCGGTGGCGACACGGGCGCAAGGAAGGGCTTTAAATTCGATCACCAAGAGGTCAAGTTGCAACACTCTTTGAATCGCGGTGCCATTTGCGTTGGAGTCTTGCCTCCCAACTGTTTCATCTTGCTGTCCTCGGTCAGCTTGGTTACCTCATCGCGGAAGCTCCGTCGCGACGAAGAAAGTAAGACGCGATAGTATGCTATGCATCCAATCGTCGCCCCGCTTCCCCCTGCAACGGTCGACTACTGGCTATTCTATTTTCGTCTTTCCCCACCTCTCCTTCGTGCCACCATCGGGTTGCCGCAGTCCCTTCCTGGGGAGGCTAGTCAGTGAGTAGTAACCTTTCGCATGGTGAGGATAGTGTTTCTTCCAGGTGCTGTGCCCACTCAGCATACGCCATCACAGAGATGGACCGCACGTTCTTGCTTCCGGTCCACCCTTTTCCCGACGAGGATTGTGACGACCGCACCAGTCCGTCGCTACCAATCCGCCGACTACTGTTCCGATCAACTGCGCCCAGAATTGTTGGGTCCATTCAGGCCTCTCCCAGATCATGGTCAGCGGATTAGGGACTCGCTACCTTCGGAGCGAACGAATTCCCCGAATACCGTATCCCCCCCATGACTCTCATCACCAAGTCTCTCTGGGAAATCTCATCATCGGCCATTCCCGTGGGCACTACTTACTCCATTTCTACCCGATAACCAGAGAAAGTACACAGGAGAGCAGCGAAAGCGGAGGAAAAACGAAACGGTGTCAGGTACTTTTTCGGCCGCATGGAGGTGGGCATCGTGCCTTCGCGTCGGCCTCAGTGAAATGTTGCACCTACCGGACAGGACTAAACGGGTCGAGGAGGCGTTGGATGGTGAGGGGGTCGCGGCCTTTCGGCCGCGAGAAGTTCTCGTAGCGCCGAAGCCTGAAATCTCGAGTCCCGCTCTTCCGGCGGCCGGGGGCCGTTCGAGGGGCTGGGGTAATCAGGGGTGGAGCTTCTTGCAGGCGTCGACGAAGTCCGTGGCGTGGTCGAGGGTCTGCTGAGCCGTCTGCCGGTCGATCTCGACGAGCGGTTCGTAGTCACTTTCCTGTCGTTGCTCGTAGGTCTTCCGGAGGAATTGGAAGTATTGTGCGCTCATCCGTCCAGGCTTGACAAGATACTCGCCGAAGGCGGCCATCAGGCCATGGTGTGAGCCGCGTCGGATATCCAGGGCGAGGAGGGCGGCCGTAGCGGCGTGGAACATGGCGTAATAGGCTCGATTGACCGCCGCAGCCGGACGGTCGTTCTGCAACAGGATGCGGGCGTCTTCAAGACATTCGGCGGCTCACTCGAAGTGTCGCGCCCCTTCTTCCGTCATGCCGCGATCCCTTCCTCCTTGATGGCTCGATGGACGCCGAAGCGGCCGCGCTCGAAGTCCTCCCAGGTCGCGAAGAAGAAGAGGACGATAGTGCCGTATTCGAGGCTCAAGTCGGAGCCGAGTTGGCTGGTGCGTTCGTGCTCGGCGAAACGATGGGGGATCTCGTCAAGGATGATGGCGATGTCGATATCGCTGTCGGCGGTGAGCTGGTCGCGGGCGGCCGAGCCATAGAGATAGACGCCCCGCAGCCGAGGGCCATAGAGTTCTTCCAGGCTCTGCCGGGCCTTTGCCGCGATTTCCAGTGCTTGTTGTCGCGTCGTGACCAACGTACCGAATCCTCGCCAAATGCATTCCGTCTGTTTGCCATCGTAGCCTCACGCCCATGGCCCTGCAACCGAAAAGCCCCGCCCGCTCCGTCATGGGATTGACTATCGATGATTGACGATTGACTATTGGGCGGCCTACGGCCGCCGAGTTTTAAGTGGTGAGTGCTTAGTTTTGAGTCTGCTCTTCCTACGGCCCGCCGCCTCCAGTCTCCGGCCCCCGACCAGCACCCTGGCGTTTTCCCGTCGCGGCCTTCCGCCTTCCATGCCCACCTCGCCCCTTCGAAATACCAGATACCGAATCCCCCCACGAGCCACGGGTCACGGAGCACGAGCCACAAACGACGACGATACGAGATGCCAGAGACCAGCCCCCCTCCCCTGTGATGTCGCGACATATCTTTCGGCGTACGTACTCATACGTAGCCAATGCCCTCATCCGCATAACCGACCTCGTCTTCTGTCCACCGGCCGCCCCCCTCCCCAGATACGAGCCACCGAATCCCCCCGCGAGCCACAGGTCACGGGCCACGAGCCACGAACGACGAGATACCAGATACCAGTTGCCAGATACCAGATGCCAGATACCAGATGCCAGACCAGATGCCAGTTGCCAGAGACCAGCCCCCCTCCCCTGTGATGTCGCGACATACCTTTGGGCGTACGTACTCATACGTAGTCGTTGTCACCATCCGCCTAACGGACCGCATGGGCTGAAGCCCATCCTACCAATTATGCCCCCCGGCCCTGGGGAATCGCCATCTCCGATCGTCCATGCCTGACTCTCACGCCCGGCCCAAACGCTCCACCACCCCGAAAACCTTCGGCGCCCCCTGCGGAGATACAAGCCACCGCCCCCCCCCACGAGCCACGGGCCACGAACGACGAGACACGAGCTACGAAATACGGAATCCCCCTTCGTCGATGTCGCGACATACCTTTAGGCGTAAGTAGTTGTACGTAGCCGTGTTATGGATCGTGGCGGGCGTTGCGTGCGTGGGAGGCGGGCAGACACGGTGGTCTGCCCCTACATGGCTCCGGCCTGGAACCTCCCGCCGAATTCTCCCCGCCGAACCCCCTTGCCCCACCAAAGGCTCCAACGTCACGAACGTCGCCTTCTCTCCAGGGATGTCGCGACATATATTTAGGCGTACGTAGTTATACGTAGCGGCCCGTGATCTTCAATTGAACGGGGTGCCCACGGACCAGACAGAAGAGCCCCGGCCCTAATCCGCCGTGTACTCGTAGACGGGGGTCTCAACCACTCGGGTCGGCTCGCTTCCGCCCTTGATCATGGCCTGAATCCGTTCGACGGTCTCGGGCGAGAAGAATTGCTCGCCCGTCTCCTGGCAGACTCTCGCCGGTACGTGCTCAATGATGTAGAAATGGCCGTCGAGATCCACCGTATAGGTGACCGTTCGTATCGATCATCGTTTCCTGCATCGTCTGTTACCTGAATCTCAGGAAAAGCAGAACCAAGATCCCCGCAACGCTATACGATATCCATACGATTTTGAAGTATGGGCCCGAATGGGACAGGGGTCGACCCCTGCTCTCAAGAACGAGATAGGATATGCTCATGGCTAGCGTGAGGGTGGCGATTACCCCTGTCGTCGCAGTATCCCATAGGAAACGAAGCCTCCTATCGTCAATGAAGAGTCCCCCGACGCAGCCACAGGTAATGAGTAACGCGACCAACACCTGCAACTCAAGAAACCAATACCATCTGAAGCGGTATTCCACCATGTTCTGCCCTCTCAGAATGCAGGAACCGCATACTCGTTTCTCGCTATGTCTTGGCTTACGGCACCACTGGCTCACCCGATACGGGGGGGCGCCGAAATCACAACTCTCGCCAGCCTCGTCATATCCTCAGCATAGTCACGGGGCTCCGCGCTGTCAACGTAATCGCCATCTTCGATCGCCCGTGCCTGACCATCACGCCCCGCCCGAGCCCTCCACCACACCGAAAACCTTCGCCGCCCCCTGCCGAGATCCTGAGGGACCAGAGACGAGAGACCCCCTCCCCTGCGATGTCGCGACATATATTTAGGCGTACGTAGTTATACGTAGTCGCGTGGTGGATCGGAGCGGGCGTGGTGTGCGCAGGAGGCGGGCGGACACGGGGGTCTGCCCCTACATGGCTTCGGCGTGCATCTTGCCGTGCTGGGTTCTCCGTTTGGTCCCGCGATGTCGACCGAATCCCTGCGAACGAATATACAGTCCCCGGGGTTTGGCGATGTTCGTAGTGGCGTCGTAAGACGCTACGCTCCGCCACCATCCGGTAGGCCCTTACGGGCCCACTACGAACGGGCGGAGCCTCTGCGGTCGGGACACGACAGTCCACTTGAGCAATGCGACAAAGGAAGGCGAGCGGGGACGCTCGCCCTACACTGGGCAGTCATTGAGGATCACCCCGAGGGGTGGGCTGGGGGCCGAAGGGCAAACACGGACACTTTTTTTCGTAGTAGCGGTCGAATGGGGTTTCCAACAGTGAAACGGGCGGTCTGGAAAGCGCATCTGATGCTTATAGAAAGGTAAGGCGCCGGGCGGGTGGTACAGCCACGGTCGCCAGGACGCCATCGTCGGCGTCCTCGACGAGCATGGCCTTGACAAGGTCGTTATTATAGGTCTCAGGGGTCCGGCCGGTCGCGTGGGACGGATCCGGGGTGAGGTAGACGGTGAAGTAGCGTTCGGCCCTGCCGCTGGTGCGGCCGTTGGTGCTCTCGATGAGAACCTGGGCGGTTTGGCCAAGGAACTGGCGGCGGAACCGGCTCTGGAGCCTCAGGTCGAGGTCGCGAAGGATTTTCGACCGCTCTTTAGCAATTTCAGACGGGACTTTTTCGGACATCCGGGCGGCCGGGGTGCCCCGGCGCGGTGAGAAGGCGAAGACGTGCATCTTGGCGAAGCCGGACTGCTCGGCCAGATCGAGCGTCTGCTGGAAATCGGCGTCCGTCTCACCGGGGAAACCGACGATAATATCGGTCGTGATGGCCGGGCGGTCGAGGAATTCGTGGGCCAGGTCGATCCTGGCGGCGAAATCGTCGGCCGAGTACGGCCTGCACATGCGGCGAAGGACGTGATTCGAGCCCGATTGCAGCGACAGGTGCAGATGGGGCATGATGTTGTCGTGCCTGGCGAAGACGGCCAGGAGCCGAGGCGTTACATCGGCCGGATCGAGCGAGCTGACGCGGATGCGAGCCAGACCCGGAACCTGGGCAACGCGCTCCAGCAATGCGGGCAGGTGCTCGTTCTCCGGCGTGGGCCAGTGCCTCCGCCTGACGGTGGGCTGGCCATAAGCACCGATATGGACGCCTGTTAGGACGATCTCC
The DNA here is from genome assembly GCA_963726475.1 of uncultured Phycisphaerae bacterium. Lineage (GTDB taxonomy): Bacteria > Planctomycetota > Phycisphaerae > Sedimentisphaerales > Anaerobacaceae > Anaerobaca. Next base: position 40,737 of record CAVSCO010000112.1, read on the forward strand.
TTGTGGCCCGAGGCCACGAGAGCCGCCGCTTCGGCCAGTACGTTATCGGGCGCGTTGCTGCGAACATTTGGCCGCGTTTGGGGTATAACACAATACGTACACAGGCCATCGCAACCGTCCTGGATTTTCAGAAACGCTCGGGTCTGGTCGCGAAAACGAGCGAGCGGAAGCAATCCCAGAGACGGACATAAGTCGTTTTTAGGCTTGACTTTGGGGGCGTTTTCTGCTGTAATGGCGTTATTCTTGGAGGATGGCCCGAGGTTTTCTGCATCTGGGGTGGTTCGAAAGGTCTCGATCAGACTGAGCAGTGTGGATGCGAGGTGCGATCGGTCCTTCACAACATGGACGTTGTTCTCGGTGATTTTGAGCTCGTCGCACGGCGCTGCGGGTAGGCATCCGCAAACCACGATGGCTTTCGGTTCGTGCCGTTGGGATTGGCGCAGGAGCTGTCGGCTCTTGGCCGAGGCGGTGTGTGTCACGCAGCAGGTGTTGACGACGACAAGGTCCGGTAACTCAGTGACATCGACTTGAGAAAGGTCCGACCGTTCGAGAAGCTCGCGAATCTGCTGAGTCTCGTACTGGTTGACTTTGCAGCCAAGTGTGAAGATGGAAAAAGTGTGTAACATGTGGTATAATAGTAGGGCTATAGAGAGCTGTTTGCAAGATCGTAAGTTAAACAGGTGGTACGCAGGCCGATAAGCGGGAGGTTCGTTATGGCAGCAGCATCGGATGCGATTTGGGCGGTTGATTTGGGCAACACATCGCTGAAGGCATTGCACCTGGTGGCGGTGGGCGATGTGGTTCAGGTCATCGGCTTCGATCATATTCCTCACGGGAAGATTCTCAGCAGCAGTGGCGTCAGTGCGGCCGAGCGAGACGAGCTGATCGCGATTACGCTGAGGCAGTTCGTCCAGCGCAACGACGTCAGCTACGATCCGCTGATCGTCTCGGTCCCGAGCCAGAACAGCTTCGCGCGGTTCGTGACCTTGCCGCCGGTCGAGCAGAAGCGTCTGCCGGAGATCGTCAAGTTCGAGGCCGCCCAGCAGATCCCGTTCGACATGAGCGAAGTCCAATGGGACTATCAGATGATGACCGAGCCGGATGCGAGCGAGCAGAAGGTCGGCATCTTCGCGATCAAGAACGAGATCGTCGAAGCGGAGATGGAGCACTTCGAGCGTGAAGACCTGCTGGTCAGCTACGTGCAGATGGCCCCGATGGCCCTGTACAACTACCTGCTGTTCGATCGCCCGGAACTGGTCCGATCGGACAACCGCGCGACGGTGATCGTCAACGTCGGGGCCGACAGCACCGACCTGGTCGTCTGCACCAAGAGCGGCGTCTGGCAGCGTTGCATCATGATGGGCGGCAACGCGTTCACGCAGGCCATCGCCGAGACCTTCCGGCTCAGCCCGGAGAAGGCCGAGAAACTCAAGCGCACCGCCCCGGTCAGCCGCTACGCCCGCCAGATCTTCCAGGCGATGCGGCCCGTCTTCACCGACTGGGCGGCCGAGGTCCAAAGGTCGCTCGGCTTCTACACCAGCTCCAATCCCGACGTAAAGCTCACCCGCGTCATCGCCATGGGTGGCGGCACGAAACTCCGCGGGTTGCTCAAGTATCTCGGCCAGACCCTCCAGATCCCGGTGGAAAAACCGGAAGCCTTCAAGAAGGCCGCCATCGCCCAAGGCCTCTCCAGCGCCAAGTTCCACGAGAACGTGGCCGACTTCGGCGTGGTCTACGGCCTCGGCCTCCAGGGCCTGGGCATGGCCCGCATCGAAAGCAACCTGCTGCCGACGAGCGTGGCGCGCTCGATGGCCTGGGCCAACAAGACCAAATACTTCATCGGCGCCGCGGTGATGCTGCTGATCGTCTGCCTGCTGTGTTTCGGCCGCGTCGGTCTCGACAAGGTCAGTTACGCACGGAACGATGCGACCCGCTCCCAATACAACCGGACCATTGCCAAGGCCGAGAGCGCTCAGGACGTCAAGAGCGATTTCGAGACGTACCTGAACCAGGTGCTACACAACAT
>CAVSCO010000113.1:0-18932 GCA_963726475.1 uncultured Phycisphaerae bacterium
ATGCCTTTGCGGACGCCAACGGTGTCTACGCGGCAGGTGACGCGCTGATCAACAGCGGCGTCGTCACCGTCGGCGGCACGGGCGGGACAGCCGATGCCAACGAGACGGCAAGAGCATACGCCTTGATCAACGGCATCTATGCAAATGGAGTTGATGTCAACAACACGGGGGCCCTCACCGTGACCGGCACGGGTGGGACGGCGGACGCCGAGGGAACCGGAACCGTCCAGGCCGACGCTTACGCCGAAACGTCTGGGATCCACAGGGCCGATAACATCGACAACGATGGAGCCATGACGATCGTGGCCACCGGAGGCGAGGCCACCGCCATCTCCGATGACGAGGCCAATGCGGACGCAGATGCCGACGCCTTCGGGATTCGAGTGTACAACGCCAATGTGACAAATACGCGAACCATCGACGTCAATGCGGTTGGAGGCACTGCCCAAGCGACCGCCGACATGCCCGAAGCCAGAGCCAAGGCCTTCGCCGGTGGCATCTACGCTTATGGCTCAGCCATCGACAACAGTGGTCAAGTCGACGTAGCAGCCACCGGAGGCACCGCGCATGCCACGGGCACGGTCAGCGACGACACGCACGCATTCGCCGGAACGAATGCGTACGGAATCTTCACCTCCGGTCCGGCCCTGACCAATAGTGGTCAGGTGACAGTCACCGCTCAAGGCGGCACCGCCGATGCAAACGATCCGGCCGCCTACGTCGACACCAGCGCCTATGCCTATGGCCTCTCAGGCTACGAGACCGCTATCGTCAACAGTGGAAGCGTAACCGTCAGCGGCACGGGGGGCAACCCTTCCGGGAAGCGGCCCCTACAGCTACACCGAGTTGCAGGGCATCCGCACGTCCAACAGCAGCATTGACAATACCGGCGACGTAAACGTGACCGGCGAAGGTGGCACCGGTGGCGCGGCGGCCTACGCCGAGGCAATGGGGCTCTCGGTGAACGGTACGGGCGGCCTCGACAACGGCCTCGACAACGAAGGCGATGTCACGGTCACGGTGACTGGCGGCACCGCCGAGACGACGGGTATAGACGATGCCCAGGCCTATGGTCTCGCTTACGGCCTCTACGGCAGCGAAGATGTCAATAATGCCGGCAGCGTAACCGTCAACGCAACCGGAGGGACCGCCGAAACGACCGGATCAACGGATGCCTATGCATACGCGAGAGCCCGGGCCATCCACGCAGAAGGTGACGTGAACAACGACGGTGTGCTCGCCGTAACCGCCACCGGAGGTACAACCAACGCAACGGCAGGAGACGATGCCACCAGCTACGCCTGGGCGGATGGTATCTACGCCAGCGGTGGAGACGTGAACAACACCAGCGCCGTGAGCGTGGAGGCTACTGGAGGCACAGCCATTGCCAATGGCGAAACGGATGCGAATGCAGATGTCTATGGGATCTACACCGATGGCGGAAACGTCGAAAACACCGGCGCATTGACGGTGACAGGTGCAGGTGGAACGTCTACGTCGTTTGACGACAACGCCGACGCTGACGCCGAGGTCACGGCGATCCATTCCGACAGCGAAGCGGACAATAGCGGCACCCTGACCGTCACCGCGATGGGTGGTACGGCTGCGGCCGAGTCTTCGGCGTACGCCGAGGGCGCAGGCTACGGGATCAGATCTTCTCAACCGACCACCAACATGGGGGCTGTCACGGTGACTGTGCTCGGTGGAACGGCAGATTCCAACGATTCGGCCTATACGGATGCGGATGCTTATGGGCTTTATGTGGGCAACGCATCGGCCAACAGCGGCGTCCTGACGATCACAGCCACGGGCGGCACGGCCGACGCGAACGATGGATCGATCGCCGAAGCCGATGTGGAAGCCTACGGAATCTACGGCGACGACGACGTCAACAATACCGGCGCCATCGCCGTCGTGGGCACCGGGGGAACAGCGGCAAGCGCCGGTAGTGCCAGCGCCGAAGCCTATGCATACGGAATTGAAACCGACGGAGGAGCAACCAACACCGCCGATGTGACCGTCATAACCACGGCCGGCACGGTCCGCACAACGGGCAGTGCTTACGCCGATACCGAGGCAATCGCGATCGAGGCCCACGACACGATCGTCAACAGCGGCGTCCTGACAGTCTCGGCAACGGGCGGCACGACCGATGCGAACGATGCCACATTGGCCAGCCTCAGTACCAGCGCCTATGGGATCGGCGCCGATGGCGATGTCAACAATACCGGCGCCATCACCGTCACCGCCACGGGTGGAACGGGCATGGCGGGCAACGTCTATGCCGATGCCGATGCCATCGGTATCGACAATTGGGACGGGGATGTCACCAACACCGCTGTCATCGCGGTATCTGCGAGCGGCGGGACAGTCGAAGGCCAAAGCAGAGCGGATGCCGACGCGGAGGCCGAAGGGATCTATACATACGACAATGTAACCAACAGCGGCGCGCTCCACGTCACGGCGATGGGAGGCACGGCTTCCGCCGAGGATGCCGGCGCCGAAGCAAACGCAGCGGGGATAGCTACCGAGGGTATGGTGGTCAACCGTGGAAGTCTTGCGGTTACGGCCAGTGGCGGCACAGCCGACGCCAATAATGGGTCTTTCGCCGACGCCACCGCAGAAGCGTACGGGATTGACACGTACGACACCGTCCAGAACAGCGGTTCGCTCGTTGTCGCGGCCAATGGCGGAACGGCCGACGCCAACGACGGAGTCTCGGCCATGCCTACGCTGACCTCTATGGGATCTACGCGGACGGCGATGTCAACAACACCGGGGCCATTACGGGCACCGCGGTAGCGGGGACAGGCACCTCCGGGGAAGTCTACGCCTACGCTGATGCGTTCGGCATCTATGCTGTGGGGAGTGTCCGCAATACCGGCGACCTCACAGTCACCGCCACTGGCGGTGTGGCCGACGCCCAGACGTACGTTGATGCTGACGCCTACGCGATCGGTATCTACGCCGAAGGAGACGTCAACAATGCTGGCGACATCACCGCCACGGCCACAGCGCAGACCGGCTCGACTGCCTACGCCTACGGCATCAACATGAACGCCACAGGAAACCTGACTAACACCGGAGTCATTCGCACCTCGGGCGACGTGGCCTACGAGCTCTATGTCGATCCGGAATACCGCCACTCTGGTCGATACGTATACCGTTGCACTGGATGGGGACCCGAACGACGCATCGATCTACATCGATGAGAACGCCACATTAGACCTCAACGACGCCACGCTGAGCGTTGCCAGTGTCAGTGGGGAAACGCTGTGGGATACGCCGTATCCGCTCTTTGAGGTCGACCCTAACGGCGCTGTCGACGGGAACTTCGTCGACGTCGAGGCGTACAACCCCAACACGACGGTGACATACTACGACCAGAACTCGGTCAGCAGTGCCGACGATCAGGTCGCACTGAGCTACACGCCTGGCGGCTCGGCGGCTTTGCCCTCGGCGGCCGTTGAGAAGCAGATGATCACTCAGGCGATGGATACCGTCCACACGCATATGACGAGCCTGCTGCTGTACGATGTGCTGTCGGGACCGGATTCACCACTGCTGGTCAACGCCGGATCGACCGAGCAGAGCATGGTCATGGGAGAGTCGGCCAAAGGCTCGGAGAGCGGATTCTTCGTCGAGCCCTACTACTCGAAGCTGGAACGGGACGCCGACCCGATGGGCTACGACGCGAGGTTGTGGGGCTTTGCCGCCGGATACGAACGGCGTGTGGAGAACACGCTCCTGGCGCTGCACGCGGGCTATGGTCGAGCCAATGTCGACTTCACCGGTACCGGCTACAGCGCCAATAGCGAGGATCAGGACGTGGTTACTGCCGGTATCAGCGCCCTGACCCGATGGGACGAATGGACCCTTCGGTACGGCCTGACCGGTTTCTATGGATGGCACGACTACGAAGGTCTGACCGGTGCGGCACTCGACGAGACAGAGACCGCTTCGAGTGAAAGCTACGGTACGGTCGCCACGATCATGGCCGGACACATCTTCCGGTACGGGTCGCACGTCTTCCTGCCTGAAGCGGGCGTGAACTGGCTCTGGGGTCATCGCCAGCGTTACACGACCGATGCCAGCGATCCGGCGTGGGACACGACGTATTCCGCCATGAACGACCACGATCTCCAGGCGGAGGCTGCCCTGCGATGGCTCAGCAGCTTCATGGCGGACGACATCCAGGTTTTGCCTTCCGCATCCATCGGTGTGCGCCACCTGCTGACCAACGACGAGACCACAGTGACACAGTCGGTGCCTGGAGCAGTCCCCGTCGTGGTCGGATCCGAGCAGGATCGCACGGCCCTGACCCTCTCCGGATCGGTGGTCCTGAGCAAGAACAAACGCGCCCTGTCGCTCGCCTATGACGGCGAATACTCCGAGGACACGCAACGGCACAGCGCCTGGCTGCGATACACCTGGCAGTTCTAACACCGCCAAGGTCTCTGGGAAGGCAGAGCGTTTGAATAACAACTTCCTCTGGTCGTCAGAAGCAGCGTTCCATGTACAAGGCATGGAACGCTGCTATGACGTTGTGGTCTTGCTCAGCACCCAGATCATGAAGGGACTCGTGTCCGGCTCGAACGGCGAATACGAATAGTCGCCGTAGAGATGCACAACGGAGAACCCTGCATCGGCAGCGAGAGCCTCGAATGAACCCCGATGATGCACGGCGAAACAGATGTCGAGTGTGTCCTCCGAGAGCACCCGCCCTTGCTCGTCGGCGATTCGGTAGAACTGCGTTCCCGTCACGAGTCCGGTCGTCGCATCATAGCGTTCAGTCGATGACAGCGAGAGTACCCCCTCCCATCGGGTAGCGGGAAGTGCCCCAGCAGCCGTTCTTGTCCATCAGCCTTCTTCAAACGCACGGGCGGATTGTGCAGCGTGCAGATGAACCGCCCCTCTTCGGTCAGATGATCGTGGATTCGGGACAGGGCTTGTCCCTGCTGCGCTGGATCCGTAATCTCCGCGAACGAATTGAATGGGATAAAGATCAGGTCGAACTGCCGACCCAGCGACAGTTCGCACATGTCGGCCTGGATCGATCTAGCCAAAAGCCCCTTCTCTCGAAGCTTCTCTCGGAAGACCTCCAGCATCGCCGCCGAAGAATCCACGCATGTCAGATCGACGCCTGCTTCGAGCAGCGGAATCGACACACGTCCCGTACCGGCCGTCAGTTCCAGGACCGGCCCTCCAGCCTTCTCGACTTCACCAAGAAAGAACGAGACATCAATGTCCGTCCTGACGTAGCAGTCGTACAACCTGGCGACCCGTTCATAGTTCATTGCGGGCACAGGACGTCACTCCGACTGACCAGGTGGCGGGAAGTTCGCGGCTTCATCGTCGAGAACGAGAACCCAGTCGTAACCTCGTCCCGAGGTCGGCGGCACGAACGTCTGGAACCCCACGTTGTCACTGGTATGCAGCGATTCGGCAGTCCCATACCGCGGATCGAACCAGGTCGCCTTCACCCGGGCGCCTCGGATGGCTGGCATACGCACCATGAACTGTTCGCCCCGTGGCGAGTAGATGAAGGCAAACGAGCCATCGGAGGCCAGAGCGGCGCGGATTTTGGCCCCGCCTGAATCCGGACCGTCGACGATCATCGATGAGGCAGGCTGGAGCTTCCGGAATGGACGCGACTCGAATAGCCGACGGATCAGCCCCATCTGAAAGGCCCCCGGGTGGTCCAGCGAGTCGTACCAGGCGATGTTCGCCCAGATAATCGGCGTTCTCCCCGGCTGCCACATCTGCCAGATGCTGCTATGCCCGTACGTGTGCCCGCACGCGCCGGCCAACAGCGACCAGTAAGCGGCCTGCCGCACATCGTAGGCGTCGAACCGAACGTTACGGGCCTCGTTGGCATTGTAGAAGCCTACCGCAAGCATCTCGTAACGGGGCTCGCCATCGAGCGTGGGCTTGACCGGTTCCAGTATGTAGTCGTGTTCGGTGAATAAGCCGTTGTCATGATCACGGGCAGCATGGGACGACTGGAACATATTGAAATCCAGCCACTCGGCCTTGTGAAAATAGTCCGACGACAGGCCGGGGCCACGCGGGTGGTATGTGACCAAGTGAGCCCCTCCGTCACCCTCGCGTAAGCCAAGGGCCAGCGCCGTAACGGTGGCACGTTCCGTATCGTTGCCGATATTGGCATCGCCGCCCAGGACCCAGATGATGTTCATGTCCTTGTACCGCCTGCCCAGGAAACGCCCGTAGACCTTGGCGTTCTCGGGATTGAAGATGCCCGACCCTGTTTTCCAGTAGCTGCCCCACGTTGGCAGCATGCCAATGAACAGGCCCAATTCGTTAGCCCTGTTGACGATGTAGTCGACGTGTTTGAAGTAGGCCTCGTTGGGCTGCGTTGGGTCCTTGTCCGCCAGTGGCACGTCTCCATACGGATTGGGATCCGTCAGGCCATTCAACTGGGCCAGGACCACGGCCTGAACCACGGTAAACCCTTTGGCGGCACGGTTGGCCAGATACAGGTCGGCCTCTTCTCGATTGAGCCGATGGAACAACTCCCACGCCGTGTCACCAAGATAGAAGAACGGCTCGCCATCTTCATACTCCAGGTACCGTCCTCCTTCGGTGACTCGAAGCCGCTTGGCCGCCGAGGCGGTCTTCTCGCCGTTCGCAAACAGCAAGCCCCCCACCATCACGGCCGCTATAGCCAAACGTAGAGACGTTGTTTCCCCTCGATTCATGAATCGATCTCCTTGTTCAAGACTTTACCGTCCGGACTTTCACTGCGTTCGTCTCAGCAATCAACAATTGGATTGGCCCAGTTACTTGGCTTGGGCAGCCTTCATCGCCTCCGCAAGCCGGTCGAGAATCGCGTCCTGCGCGGCCGCGAATTCATCGAATGTCCCAATCACCGTCTCGCTGGACTTCCGCCCGAGCCGTACGAGTTCATAACGAACCGGTTGCGTCGGGGTACGACGTAACTTCATCGCCAGAACCAACTGACTGATCTTGTCCGGAGGGGGTGAGCCTTTCGCGCCAATAAATCGCCAGAAGAGCCGGACCCCTAGCGGAACAGGGCTTGCCTCTGTCAGAACAATGCGTATCGTCCCGGCCTTCCTGAGTTCGCCTTCCCAATCCGCTCCGGCATCCACCAGCAGCGTATCGAGCATGCCTCGAATGTCGTCCCCTGGTGCGGTCCTGAACGTAGCCCCTGGAGATGGCCCTGGAAAATGGAGGGTCCATTCATGGAGCCCGTAGGGCGACGGTGGCACGCGCAGCAATCGATAGACGGCGCCCAACGCGAGCAGACCGAGCAACAACGCGACACCCGCTCGCACCAGGAAGCTCCGCCTCGGTCGGCGATCTTCAGGACGCGCACCGCCCTGGGGCCGGTCTTCGTTCAACATGTTGTCGTTCATTTCATTCCCAGTTTCCTGTTTTCACTAAGCAGACGGACCGCCTCGGCGACGCGTTTTCGACGGGTGTCGTCGCGTTTGGCGCTGGCGATCCACCAGATGAACTGCTTGCGATACGAAGGGGCCAGACTGTCGAAGTAGCGTTTGGCCGCCTTGTTACCGGTCAGGGCTTTCTTCAGCTCGGACGGCGTCTCGGGGACCGGTCTCTGCACTTCAGCCCTATCCCACTGCCCGTTCTCCTTGGCCTCTTCGACTTTGGCCAAGCCAACATCCATCATGCGGCCCTCGGCGATCAGCTTCGCCACCCGCCTCTTGTTGGTTGCAGACCAGACGCTGTTCTTGCGGCGAGGCGAGAATCGAACCATGTGCTTCTCATCGTCGATCCGTTTGAGAATTCCGTCGATCCACCCGAAACAAAGCGCCTCCAGCACGGCGTCTTCGTAAACCAGCGAAGCCTTGCCAGTGTGTTTCTTGTAGAATACCAGCCACAATTCCTGCTCGGTCACGTGGTGCTCCTGCAACCACACTCGCCATTCGCCGGCCGTCCTCATGCGTTGTTGTTTGCGTACTCGGCTCATACTCCCACCTGTGGCACTACGTGTGAACCTGCTCAACGAGACTCTTGATGCCGTCGAGCGACGACGTCCCCGCCTTGCGGCCAACGACATCCATGAGCTTCATAAACGCTTTGAGCCACAGAGGCAAGCCCGAATGTGTGAAGTCCACCTCGTGGACGATCTGCGTCCCGGCCTTACAAGCCTCAAGACGAAACGTCTCGTCAACGTATCCACCAGGCTTGGAGTGGTCCATCGAGAACCTCGTTACGAGCAGTCTGTGCGGTTCGCACGTCACCACCTCGCAATCGCTCTCACGTTCGGGCCCGCTCATGCGGAAGGCTGCCTTGTAACGCACCCCCGTCTGGACACGCGATGCGCCGGCGTCACAACGAACGCACTTCGGATTCCACCGTGTCATGGACACCGGATCGGCAAGCACCTGCCATACCGCATCCACCGGCGCCGTTACGACAACGCGATCGTACAATGTCACGGTCATTCTCCATTCTGCCGGTACCGCATCGTGCCAAACGCCGTTCAAACTATCACACTCCAGATCGATTGGGAAGCACTCATGGGACCAGCGGCATCCGAATTCGACGCCGGACAAACGAATTGTGGCCCAGAACATCCGGATTTCTCTTGACAATGGAGTGCCGACGGTGTATGAACTAGGCAGGTATCGGTCGGAGTCGATACTGAGGCACGGAGGCAGGGATGCTGAATGGGCCACATTTCTCCGCAACACTCCTGTTCTCGCACATGTTCTGTCTCCGCGCATGACACACTCAAGGATTGGGTAGCATTCTATGCGCGCCCGCATGGATGGTTGAGGTGCGTCCGGACGGAGCGACCTTCTGGAGAGGGTTGTGCTCTGATGAAAAGGGAATGTACGTTTACAAGGAGGTAAAGGATGAAGAAGTACGCATTGTTACTGGCGGTGCTCAGTCTGAGTACCAGTGCATGGGGATTTGGCATCGGAGACTGTGTCCCGAGCCCATGTTGGGCGCCGATGCCGTGTCCGACGCCCAGCCCATGTCCGACGCCCAACATCAGTCCGATCGCGGTCATCGGAGGTGACTTCGCAGGACAAAGCGGCTTGCTCTACAGCAGCCCGCCGATCTGCCCCACCAAGGTCGATGTCGACAGTTGCACAGGGGCCATCTCCAATCAGGGTCACATCGGTTGCATCGACTGGGGCTGCTACAACAGCTTCGCCAGCCATCAGGTTTCGGTTCGCCCTGCTTGGGGTGGCTTCGCCATGCCGTAATCGTCGAACGCTCCGCAAACGCGATACTGACAATGGTGTGAGCATGGTACGCAAAACCGGCCCGGCCGTGGGCTGAACGCTCAGTCCACGGCTGAGGCCTCGATCCAGATGAGGTCAGTGACATCCATCTCGTACCGCCGCGTCGCGAGCCCAAATGGGCCGATCTGCACCAACCGCCCTGCCGATCATTGGTTGGCACGGTGTACGGTTTAAGGAAGCACGCGCGTCCCCACGTCAGTCCCGCAGAAACCCAGGAGCGTCTGTAGTGCCAGGCACAACCGAACGTCTGGGGCGATCGATCACCCGATGTGGTGAATCGCTTGGCATATGGTTCGTGTTGGGGCTCCGTGGCCCACGAACCGCCACCAGATAGACAACCAGTCGCCCATCGGATCGTGTTCCTGATGGGCCCAAAGAGAGTGCGATGGATCGCACTGGGCTGCTGTCCAGGTCCATGGAGAGATCTGGACGGTGGCCGATAATGTCGTGTCCCGACAAGGAGGTATCCAATGAAGAGGTATGCGCTATTACTCCTGCTCGTGTTGGCGTTCAGCACGACGGCATGGGGGTATCACGTGGGCATGTGCCATTCAAGCTCGTACATGAGCGTGAATTGCACGTCGAGCTGGGGTCTGTGTCCAAACCCATGCCCCCAGCCGTGGCCGACGCCCTGCCCGCAACCCAATCCGTGCCCGACCCCAAACCCGTGCCCGGACCCCGATCCGTGCCCAAATCCCAATCCATGCCCGGATCCCGATCCGTGCCCCAACCCCTGTCCGAATCCGTGCCCTTGCCCGTCTTTCGGGCCGAGCTGGTACTGGTCGTGGCACTGGGGCAACTGTGGCTACGTCTCGTACCAAAGCGTCATCTGCCACAGCGCGAACTACGGCCCCTGCGGCTGGACACAGTAATTCCAAATCGTCAGTCGCAGGACTCGACATGGGTCAAGACCTGTGAGAATCACGTCCGGTCCGGCGGTGGATTGCGTAACCCGTCCACCGCCGGTGCCGGCCGTGCAGAGGGCGCGATACGGTCGCCATCATTGCCGTACACGCAACGTGAACGGGCTGTTGTCGGCCCTCTCAGCGGACGCAGGGTCGGAGACCGCAACGAAACACCCGTATCCCATGCAGCTTAGAGGGAATTTCGTCCATCTCGCGATGTAGCCCGCATCATCACCGACCTCGAGCCGCGACCGGCGCGGATGGGAATCTTGATTCGGCAGGCGGGTCATTTATTGGTTTGTAGAGGTTCCGAAGACCCAGACCGTGTTCTTACCTGACTGTTTCGCACTGTAGAGTGCCCGATCCGATCGACTCGTGATATCCTCGGGATTCGCATCCGCGCCATATTGCCCGACGCCAATGCTGATCGACAGCGGAACTCGAACGCTCTGCCAGGACACGGGTGAGGCATTCACCGTGTCGACAATACGTTGCGAGACAAGGACGGCTTCATCCAGCGATGTGTTCGGCAAGATGATGCAGAACTCATCGCCGCCATATCGCGCCGCCAGGTCGATCTGGCGAATACACTCCGTGATCCGGCGGCTGATCTCCCGGATGACCTTGTCCCCTGCGCGATGACCATAGGTATCGTTGATGGCCTTGAGATTGTCGATGTCCGCCATGATCATCGAGATCGTGCCACCGTATCGACGAGAGCGCCATAGTTCACGCTCCAGCGCCTCGTAGAACGTCTTATGGTTCATTAGCCCCGTCAGGCCGTCCAACATGGCCTGTCGCTGCATCTTCTCGAAGAGCTTGATATTGCCGATCGAAGCCCCGATCAATTGTCCCAGCAATTCGATCAGAGAGATGTCTTCGCGCGTAAAGGCCGCAGGGGCAGCTTTATCCGCGAGATTGAGCACTCCCACAACACCATCGTGACAAATCAACGGAACAATAGCACAGTTGGTCGTCGAGTAGTTCTCTGCAAAAGCCCGCTGCGACCGTTTGATGATCGGCCGGCTATAGGTGTCGATGTCACCGGTGAGAATCAGTTCCTTGCTCTTGACGGCCACGACCATCGGGGAGGGTGGATTCTGATTCAACGACACAATCTTGTTGATCGGGAACGGGTGGTTGTACCGCACCAGGTGAAGGATGTGGTTCGGTTCATCCAGGGCATAGAGTGACGCGAAGTTCGCCCCCACGATCGAGGGGATCTTCGTGACACAGACATCCGCAATCCGATCCATGTCCAGGCTGTTGATCTGGCGCGCAGCGGTGTCACCATCTCTAGCAGTGAGTGCCCGGGGCAATGGCCGTCCTGGGAACCGTTCGTCTTATCAGTAAGCTCTGCCATAAGCGAAAATACTAACCTGAGTCCTGTTACTTGCGCCAATACGTCCAACCGTGCGTCTTATCGTCCAATCCCCGAAGACGCGTTCGGAAAAAACATCGATTGCACGCTCATATCCAACCACGAGCCAGACAGGTGCCTTTTTGAACAGTCTGGATTAGTGGAACACCCGCTGTTATAGGGCCTTCTCGCTTCCCCTGGCGCGCTACGGTGCCGTCATGTCGCCACAACGCGAAGAGCGAGGAAGATTTTTCCTGAAAAATCCCAAAACCGGTTGACAGGCCGATAAACGTCTTTTACATTTTGCAAAACGTAAAGTACGTTTTTCGTTACTTCCGCGGAATGGTACGTGGGGTCGGGTAGTGACACGGATCGCTGATCTGCCGCGGGGATCGCAGGGCATGTTGTAGCGTGGTCGTTCTTTGGGCATTCTGGAGTGGGAGGCCACCTCAGGAAATGGCGCGTCTTATTCAGAGTGTACTCGATTCAATCAGGTCTGGCCTTATGGGTTTGCGTGGCAAGAAACACACTTCTCTCTCATATAGGGGCTGGGGCACAAGCGCTTCGGTCCCACTGACTTGTTCTGCATTCCCTTTGCGTCGACATCGGGGTTCATTCATTCGCGGTTGGTGCGTATGAGTTGGGAGAAGAACAGTCGCAGGCTACAGGTTCCGGCCAAACGCTATCGTATTGGCGAACTGGTTCGGTACAGCCCCTTTTCCCGACAGACGATCCACAACTACACCATCATGGGCTTGATCCGCGAAGCGGAATGGACTGAGGGGGGACACCGGCTCTACGATGAATCGGTCTTCGACCGCCTCTCCCGAATCATAGAACTGCGGGAGAGCATGAGCCTCAGCGAGATTCGCCGCATACTGAATGAGGAAGAGAAGATTCAACGCGGGTCTCGCTATGACAGCACGAAACGGACTCACCAATTCGAGTCTTCCTCTTCGTCTGACAGCAAAACTCTCGGAATCGCAGGAGAAGATTTCATGTCGTCTGAAGCGACTTAGGCCGCTATCGCAAAACAGCGGCGTTTAGAAAACGCATATACCTCCGCCGAGGTTCGCCTCTTCGTGGAGATCAAAGGAAGACCGAAAGGATCAAGGATGATACAAAGGGCTTCAGTGCGAATAGTACCGTTTAGTGAACACTCATTTCTCGCAAGTCGATGCTTTCCAGAGCCAACGCTTGAGTTCACCTTCGAGAGTCTTCTCTCTCTGATACGTGATCGTTCTGCACAACGTGCGTCGCGGCGTCCTGCCGAGCAGCCCGTCTGAAGATCGCCCATCAGAAGGAGTGTTCATGGATCTGCTGTCTTCCATCCCTGACAATCTGACGGAGTTGCTCGTCAAGATTATCCGGTTCACCGAGCTTCGGCGGAACATCTTGTATCGGAACATGCACAATACGCGAACGCCCGGGTTTGTGCCGCACGACATGCCGGTATTGGAGTTCGTTCGTGTACTGAATGGCGCGATCGCCGAACATATTCAGCATCGCCGCCTTTTATTCTGTGACACAGAGAACATCAAGTTCGGCCCCGGCAGTGTCATGGAGATCCATCCGCAACCTGATTCGCACGCAAAGGCCCTTCTCGAACACGACCGAGATGAATACATCGAGTTTCAGGTTGGCAAACTCCTTGAGAACTCACTGAACCGAAAGATTGCCAAAGAGTTGCTGACGTTGAAAGGCGGCGATGCGCTCAGCCTGATCGGGTTGCCCATTGCAGAGATTGTGGCACCTGACGGCCCCAGCGACGACCTGTCGGCACCTTCTGAGACAACGGACTGACATAAAGGCAATGCCCGCAACCATGACCAATCACGCCGTCAACCTGCAGCATGCTTCCGGTACTGACCGGCCGGTGGCCCGTGTGCTCGCCGTGACCAGCGGTAAAGGGGGTGTTGGCAAAACCAACATTGCCACCAATCTTGCGCTGTCGATGGCATCTCCCGAGAAACGGGTCCTCTTGCTCGATGCCGACATCTCGCTGGGCAATCTCGACCTGCTTCTGAACGTCCGCTGCAAATACAACATTTCGCACGTGATCAACGGATCGAAGCGTGTCGAGGAGATCATTGAGACCGGGCCTCAGGGTCTCCAGATCATCTGCGGTGCGTCGGGTCTGGACCAACTCGCTGATATGAGTGAATCCGAGCAGCGCCGACTGCTCCACAACTTATCCGGCCTTCAACACGCCAGCGATACGATCATCATCGACACCGCGGCAGGGATTTCGAACTCGGTGGTCAGCTTCTGTCTTGCGGCCGACCATGTCCTGGTAGTCACGACGCCCGAGGCAACCGCGATGACCGACGCGTACGGCATGATCAAGGTTTTAGTCCGAAAACATTACAGAGGCCCGATCAGCGTGGTGGTCAACATGGCGCATAGCGTGGCCGAGGGCAAAAAAATCTATCAGCGGCTTGCCGATGTAGCGGCCCGGTTCCTCAAGGCAGACCTCTACTACGCCGGGGTATTGCTCAAGGATGAGCGTCTGTGTGCGGCCGTACGGTCCCGCCAGCCGGTCGTGCTGGCCTATCCCAAATCGCAGATCGCCGACTCGTTCGACGCATTGGCCACTCGGCTGGGGGGAATCGATTGCAGCAAAGGCAACAACGGAAGCTTTTTCGGCAAAGTGTTTCGGTGGCTGACCTAAAGTCTTGGCCCAGGAGGCCGATAATGACCGGTAGGGGTACCGCCCTGCCCTGCGGCCAATCGGGGGGCGACGCCAGATTGGCAGGCATGAGAGTATGGCAACAATGGATTGAGGTTGCGGCACGTAACGGAGATAACCTGTGAAGACACACTCAGCAGCGAAGACCGACAAAGCGCTCACGATCGATAAAGTATGGGAGCTGTTCCACGGGAATCGCCAGGACTGCTATCGCAACCTCCTCATGGAGCATTATCGGGACCTGGTCCGCTATGCAGCCGAACGACTTCACAGTAAGCTCCCGGACAAGGTGGAAGTGGACGATCTGATCAGTGCGGGCATCTTCGGTCTGATGGATGCGATCGATGCCTATGACCCCGCACGCGGCGTCAAGTTCGAGACGTACTGCGCCCCGCGTATCAAGGGATCGATTCTGGACGAATTGCGAAGCATGGACTGGGTTCCCCGCCTGGTCCGCGCAAGGGCCCATCAGTTGGCCAAGGCCACACATGCTCTCGAAATGCACCTTGGGCGAAAGCCGGATGAACGCGAGTTGGCAGAGGAGCTGAACATGGACATGGATGAGTTCATTCGTCTCCAGCGCGACGCCAATGCTGCCAGCCTTGTCTCACTCAGCACCAAATGCGGCGATGGGGACGGAGAGAAGGACGTCTACGAGATCGACGTCATCAAGGACAACCGCAGCGAGGATCCCCTGCTGGAAGCCCAAAAGCGCGACCTCAAGAATCTCCTGACCAAGGGACTGACCCGCGCCGAGAGGCTCATCATCGTCCTATACTATTACGAAGAGATGACGATGAAGGAGATCGGGGCCACTCTGGACCTGTCCGAATCGCGCGTGTCGCAGATGCACTCCTCGATCGTCGCCAGGCTCAAGGCTCAAATGAACACCCGCAAGAAGGAGTTTGCGGTCGAATAGGCCGCAACGCCAGGCGGTAAGACACCGGGTACCGACCACGTCTATTCAGGTTAGCACGTCAACTGTCTCTCGCTTGGATTGAACGCGCACGGAGTCTATCTCAGGGAAGGCACTTCGGGAAAGAAGTGCCCGGGACTGGATTCGAACCAGCACGGGCCGAAGCCCACTAGCCCCTCAAGCTGGCGCGTCTGCCAAATTCCGCCACCCGGGCTCTACCGGAAAGACGGCGATTATGCCCTATGGCCTGCGGATTGTCAATCGTGATTAGCCGCGATTCAAAAAAAACAGGCTCCGTTCTGCTACACACCCCGGCGATCACCCCAGAGCAAGACATGCAGGCGATGACCGAAGCGGTACCCCGTCCCTCTGCACCACTCGGCAACCGCCGGCGCCCTGGCCAACAACTCCTCACTGGTCTTGGCTTGAGGCATCAACAGGATGCGTTCGGAAGGGACCGGCGGCAGGCGGTCCACCAGGCTTCTGATCTCCTCGACATCCGCGGCAGTTTCAACGACGAATTTGAGCTGGCATTGATACGTTCGGATCAGCGCCGCCAACGCGTCGACATCGACTCTCTGCCTTTCGTGCGACGCGGCAAGGGCCGCGTCCGTAGGCCTGGAATTGGCCAACTTGGGACTGACGCTCACTAGATCACACGCCAGCCCCGGGACAAACAGCCCCCCTGCGGTCTCGATGGTGACGTGCATTCCCCCAGAGGCCAAGCGAAGCGTCAATTCCGTCAGTTCCGGCCTGGCCTTCAGGTCAGGCCCGACCATAGGTTCGCCTCCCGTAACTACAACGTGATGGCAGGAATGTCCGGCCACCGCCTCCACCAGGTCGTCCAGGGCATATTCCTGGCCGCCTGAGAAGTCCCATGCATATTTCGTGTCACACCATCGACATCGCAGCGGGCAGCCGGACAACCGGATGAATACGCTGGGCGTTCCGCTGAGGATTCCCTCGCCCTGGAGAGAATGAAATATCTCAGTCACACGCATGGACGGTCTCGCTAGCAGTCACGAGGGACATAGGTGACGGGATCTGTCAGTCCCGCTTCGGCAAAACCCTTCAGTCGCAGTCGGCAGGAATCGCATCGCCCACAACTTCGCCCTTCCTCATCGGGATCGTAGCAACTGTGCGTTAGAGAGTAGTCGACACCAAACCCGGTGCCTGTGCGGATGATATCGGCCTTGGTCATCTCGATGATAGGTGTGTGAATCCGATACCGTCCCTTTCCCTCCACGGCAGCCGCTGTCGCCAGATTGGCCATCGCTTCGTACGCCGCCACGAATTCAGCTCGGCAATCAGGATATCCACTGTAGTCGGTCGAGTTGACTCCTATGAACAGATCGAACGCACCGAGCACTTCGGCCCACGCCAGGCCGTAGCTGAGAAAGATCGTGTTTCTCGCCGGAACATACGTCGCCGGGATATCCGTTCCCTCGCCGATCGAACCGCGATCCTTTGGCACCTCAATCTCAGTATCCGTCAGCGCCGAACCTCCAAACGCAGCCAGGTCGATTTTGACCACGCGCTGTTCCACGACGCCCAGCGAGTCACAGACCTTCCTGGCCGCCTCTGTCTCGCGCCGATGTCGCTGTCCATAGAGGAATGTCATCGCGTGGCAGGCGTACCCCTCGTCGCGGGCAATCGCCAGCGTCGTGGCGGAGTCCAATCCTCCGCTCAACAATACAATGGCTTTCTTCTGTGCCACAACCCGTTCTCCTCGCAACACACTGCGCCGGGATATCACGGCCCCGACACCATTGGCCGTTCGACCTCCCGGTGCCGATTCATGCCCCGGTCTATCGGTTGGGCGCCATGGTATCGTGTCCGGTCTGTCGTGTCAAAGACCTCCATACTGCCGGCATAGGCCCCCTTTTGCCCTACGCTCGGACCGATTCTTGCTTGTCACAATCGAGGCGGCACGCTATACTTATGTGAAAGTACGCGGTAAGGATCAGGCTATGAGTGAACCCGGCACAATCGAGTTGTTTGACAATCCACGACCCGGGCGTGACTACCGGATCACTATTCGTTGCCCGGAGTTCACCAGCGTCTGTCCGAAGACGGGCCAACCTGACTTTGGCGAGATCCTCGTGGAGTATTGTCCCGACCGGCACTGCATCGAGCTGAAGAGCCTCAAGTTCTACATGCAGGGCTACCGGAATAAGGGCATTTTCTACGAATCACTGACGAATGACATTCTGGACGATCTGAGCGGCGTGTGCAAGCCGCGATGGATGAAAGTGACGGCCCGCTTCACGCCTCGCGGCGGCATCACTACCGATGTGGTCGCCGAATACCGTGCAGAGGGCTAACCGCTTCCTGTGAGGTCTGAAAATGTCGATCAAATTCCACTGCGAGCATTGCGGCAAGAAAATCGATGCCCCGGACACCGCCGGCGGGAAATGGGGCAAGTGCCCCGCCTGTCACAACAAGGTCTACGTCCCCCAGATGGAGACCGAGGACATGTTGAAACTGGCGCCGATCGACGAAACTGAGGAGGAGCGACAGAAACGCCTGCTGGCCGAGACGTTCCAACTGACCCAGAGCATTCTCCAGGAGAAGGATGTCCCCGCTGGCGGCGCCTCCTCGCAGCCAGTCCAGGATGTCAGCACTGAGCGGATGACCGAAACGATCGTTCGCTACCTGCGTCAGATGGCCGACGGCGATCTCGACGCAGCTCACCGCACCGCCGAGACCATTGCGTCAAACCGCCGCAAAGCCAAAGAGGTCCTCGACGAAATCGCCAGAAACGATCCGCCCGGCGCAGAACTCCAGGATATCCCGCCACAGGTCCTCTCCGGATTGATCCGAAATCTCCGGACGAGGATAAGCTGACACGATTCTGACACCACTGTGTCCGTCCGAAAGACGACGTTCCAGACGTCCCGTTTTCGGACTCTTCTCGGGCTCCTGCCCCCCCCACCGGTTCCTTTCTACGTCGTTTGGCACGGCACGGAGCGTGACGTACATTTTAAGTGTGGATGTCCACACTTGGATCGACGTACGTTGACGCTTGGGGAGAACGCACATGGCCGAGGAGAATATCGCGGTACACGTCACACATGAAGCGGCGGGAAAGATCGGAGGAATCGGTGCCGTCCTGCAAGGCTTCTTCACGTGTCCATCCTACCTTGGCGCCTTCGGGCGGTCGATTCTCGTCAGCCCCCTGTTTACGACAGAAGGTTCCGTTCAAGACCGCCTCGGCGAAGACGGAGAAGTGCTGTACTCGTCGATCGACGGCCTGATCAATCCGAGCTACAGCCATGCGTTCGGACGAATCGAGAGTCTTTACAACGTGGGCATTGTCTATGGGCGGAGGACCTTCATTGACGAGCAGACGGGCGTTCACAGCCACCCTGAAGTGTTGCTGATCGACGTGCGCTATATGGACAGCAGTATGCTGAACGACTTCAAGCGGCGACTCTTCGAGGAGTTCGGCATCCAGAGCCACCTGCATGAGCACCTGTGGGAGTACGAGCAATACGTACGGGTGGCTCCGCCAGCCATTGCCGCGCTCAAAGCCCTGGGCGCCGCCGAGGGACGAACGACTGTCATTTCACACGAGTTCATGGGCATGCCTACCGCCCTGGCTGCCACGCTGGAAACGTACTGTCGTTTCAGAACCATCTTCTATGCCCACGAAGTCGCCACCATGCGCCGCATCGTGGAAGAGCATCCGGGCCACGACACGATGTTCTACAATGTCATGGAGCGGGCCCATCACGATCGGCTCTACGTCAACGACGTCTTCGGCAACCAGGCCACCTATTTCAAGCACTCCCTCGTGGAG
>CAVSCO010000114.1:0-129482 GCA_963726475.1 uncultured Phycisphaerae bacterium
TCTTTTCTTCTTACAAACATTATCTAGTTTTGAGGGAATGAAATTTAATTTCTCTTGCAAAAATCAAAAAAGACATTATAATAGAATATGTCTTTAAAAATAGTCTGGTGGCGATAGCGAGAAGGTCACACCCGTTCCCATACCGAACACGGAAGTTAAGCTTCTCAGCGCCGATGGTAGTTGGGGCGTCTCGCCCCTGTGAGAGTAGGACGCTGCCAGGCAATATTATCTTAGATTATTTGTAACACGAGTGCATCATTAAGATATAGAAAATCTTATTCCGCAGTAGCTCAGTGGTAGAGCTATCGGCTGTTAACCGATCGGTCGTAGGTTCGAGTCCTACCTGCGGAGCCATTTTTATGTCTAAGAAATGTAATATGATATGCAAGCAGCATGCTTCCATAGCTCAGCAGGTAGAGCACTTCCATGGTAAGGAAGAGGTCAGCGGTTCGAGCCCGCTTGGAAGCTTACCTTTGATAATTGTATATGGCCCCTTGGTCAAGCGGTTAAGACACCGCCCTTTCACGGCGGTAACACGGGTTCGAATCCCGTAGGGGTCACCATTATATAGGAGGATGCTAAGCTGCAAGGTCTGTCGAAAGCATCGCACTAGCACATCCTGTACTTCGGAGGATTAGCTCAGCTGGGAGAGCATCTGCCTTACAAGCAGAGGGTCGGCGGTTCAATCATCTCGAAAGCATCAGCATACCGACCGAGCTCAATTGATTATACATTCTGAGTCGGGATGACGTAAAATCTATTGATAAATATTTAAAAAATTATATTTTGCCGGCCTAGCTCAATTGGTAGAGCAACTGACTTGTAATCAGTAGGTTGGGGGTTCAAGTCCTCTGGCCGGCACCACCAGGTTCATTATATGTGGAGGGGTAGCGAAGTGGCTAAACGCGGCGGACTGTAAATCCGCTCCCTCCGGGTTCGGCGGTTCGAATCCGTCCCCCTCCACCATTTATATTTTTAAAATTTGGTTACACTACATAGATAAGCTATACAAGTAACCTAGATTTTGGGCTATAGCCAAGCGGTAAGGCATCGCACTTTGACTGCGACATGCGTTGGTTCAAATCCAGCTAGCCCAGCCATGAGCCATTAGCTCAGTCGGTAGAGCATCTGACTTTTAATCAGAGGGTCGAAGGTTCGAGTCCTTCATGGCTCACTTAATATTACACAAGAAGCCAATGATTTGCAAAAGGTTACTGTAATCATTGTGCTTTTTAAGTCTATTTTGATTTCAATTAATATTGTCACACCGGGAAGTGTATTCTAGTTAGAGATAATCGCAAGAGAACATATCCGAAGTGTTTATTATCTATAGTTCCTATCCTCATTAATATAAGAGACACTACAATTGTTTGCATTTCATATATTCATATAATTGTCGGGTTGAGTCATCGTAATGAAAGCGGTTAAAATAGAGTGATAATGAGTAGAAGGAAAGGGTAATGAAGAAAGTTTCGATTATAGGAATGCCAATGGACTTAGGTCAAATGAGAAGAGGCGTGGACATGGGTCCGAGTGCTATTCGTTATGCAGGAATTAGACCACGGTTAAAACCATTTATTTAATGAAATAGAGGATTTAGGTGATATCCAATCGGAAGACCGGAGGTAGAAGTGGAACCAGAGAGCAATTTGCGAAACCTTAATTTGGTTGCAGAGAAAAATAATCTGCTTGCCGAAAAGAGTGGATGAAGTCATTACAATGGTTCTTTTCCACTTGTTTTCGGAGGGGATCATAGCATTGCAATCGGAACGCTAGCAGGAGTATCAAAGCATTATAAAATTGGGAGTCATTTGGTATGATGCACACGGAGATTTGAATACTGCTGAGACTTCTCCATCTGGAAATATCCATGGCATGCCACTTGCTGTAAGTTTGGACTTGGACATCCAATCTTTAACGAAATTGCTGGATACAGCCCGAAAGTAAAGCCGGAGAATATTGTCATTATTGGCGCAAGGTCACTTGATGAAGGTGAAAAAGAGTTAATTAAAGAATGGGTATGAAAGTATTCACAATGCATGAAATTGATAGACTTGGAATGGCAAAGGTAATAGAAGAAACGATAAACTATTTAAAAGAAAAAACAGATGGTGTTCATCTTTCCTTCGATTTAGATGGGTTAGATCCTACAGATGCTCCTGGAGTGGGAACGCCAGTGATCGGTGGTATAAGCTATCGTGAAAGTCATTTAGCAATGGAAATGCTAGAAGAAGCAAAGATAATCACGTCAGCAGAGTTTGTTGAAGTAAATCCTATTCTTGATGAAAAGAATAAAACAGCGATTGCCGCTGTTGCACTAATGGGTTCGTTATTTGGAGAGAAACTAGTGTGAAAATACAAAAGGAGCAGTAGCCTTTCAAGGGTACTGCTCCTTTTGCATTTTATTTTTTATATTCTAGGAAGTGAAGGAAAATAAAGTATGGTTCTCAAAACAAAAGATTCAATAAATAACTGTTTTATTGGCAGATAAATGATAGTATTTATTAAGTAAAGAGTCTAGTTTTGTGCTGATATCAACTACTCTTTGACTTGACAGCGAGGTATGTGCCGCAAGTTCTAACATTTCTTTTCGGCATCTTTCGATATCTGTTAATAAAGTATCTTTAGTCATCTAAAAGCTCCTCGCTTTCACTAAAATATAGTCCATTTATACCCGATGAATAAATTTTTTAAACTAAGAATGTAAAAATTTGATAAAATTCTTTTAAAGATTTTTTTGAAAAAATGAAACTTTTTTTAGAATCAATTCGTATATCAATTAGCCGCATAGAGCGGAGGTAAACTATGGAGACCATTGTTAAGAAAAGAATAAAACAAGTGATAAAAGGTGATCAAAATGCCTATGGGGAAATTGTTGAAATATACAAGGACAAGGTATTTCAGCTTTGTTACCGCATGCTTGGGAATAGGCATGAAGCAGAGGATATCGCACAAGAGGCTTTTATTCGAGCATATATAAATATAAACAGCTTTAATCAAAACCTGAAATTTTCAACCTGGCTATATAGAATCGCAACCAATTTATGTATTGACCGTTTGCGAAAGAAGAAGCCAGATTATTTTCTAGATGCTGAAGTGCCAGGAACTGAAGGTTTGACTATGTATTCTCAGGTGGCTTCAGATAGTGTATTGCCCGAAGATGAGGTTGAAAGTCTTGAGTTGCAGGATACAATTCAAAAGGAAATTTCAAAATTACCTGATAAATATAGATCAGTGATCGTATTAAAGTATATTGAAGAGCTTTCATTAAACGAGATCAGTGAAATTTTAGATATTCCCTTGGGAACAGTTAAGACAAGGATTCATCGAGGAAGAGAAGCTCTTAGACAACAATTGAGACATGTATAACGTGAGGTGAATAAAATGAAATGTCCCGACCAAATAGTTGAGTACATGCATGATTATTTGGATGATGAGATTAATACTGAGAAATGAACAAGTATTAAGAGAGCATTTACAGACCTGTAAGGATTGTCAGGCTTATTTTAGAGAACTGAAGAAAGCAATTGCTCTTGTTCAGAGTACATCTCATATTCAAGCTCCATGATGATTTTACTTCGAAGATCATGAGCAGCTTGCCAAAGGAAAAGAAAAAATCAGAAATACAACGTTGGTTTAGAAGTCATCCATTTGATAACTGCTGCATCTCTTTTTCTGGCGTTAATGACTGGAAGTATTTTTTCAACTTGGAATGAAGAACACCAATTTTCTGTATCAAAACAGCCTAATTTGATAGTTGAAAATGATACGGTTATCGTTCCTAAAGGTGAGGTTATCAAAGGTGATGTGGTTGTGCGGAATGGGAAAGTTAAAATCGAAGGTGAAGTTCAAGGAAATGTAACGGTCATAAACGGAGAAAAATATTTAGCTTCTGCAGGGAATGTAACAGGTAAAATCACTGAAGTTAATGAAGTATTTGAATGGATTTGGTATCATATTAAAAAGACTGCGAAGAGTACTGCTAATCTTTTTAATACAGATGAAAATGAGCAGTCATTCCAATTGGAATGACTGTTTTTTATCGCAGATTAACTGGCAGTAAGACTCCTACTTCAAGACTCAGAGAAATCTTAGGATGATAGTGGGGTCCAGTTGCCTGTAAGACCTGACTGGTTTTTCTTCTATGGGGGAGATGCAGAACCGCTTGTTGGAAGATGAACTTTAGCGAGAAATAAGGAAGAGAATGCTTCATTTATTATATAAATTCTCTTATGTTATAATAATAGAGTTACATAGATGATGGGTGAAGTGCATTGGTCTCTTCCGCTTTTTTTTACTAAACTTATGGAGGAAGTGCAATGTCGTTTGCAGATTTCGATTTATTAAAATATCTAGCTAAAATAGTGGATATTCTCCTGGTTTGGTTCGTCATTTACAAGCTGATTGCAATCATTCGGGGGACAAAGGCCGTTCAACTATTAAAAGGAATCTTTGTGATTCTAATTGTAAACTTTGTCAGTGATTTTTTCGGATTAAATACACTCAGCTGGATGATGCAGCAAGCCATTAACTGGGGATTCTTAGCGATTATCATCATTTTTCAGCCGGAATTAAGAAGAGCGCTCGAGCAATTGGGGCGAGGGAAGTTTTTCTCCAGAACAGGGCGCAGGAAGATGAAGAGGAGGAGAAAACGGTGAAGGCAATTATTAAGGCAACGGATTATATGGCGAAACGCCGGATTGGTGCATTGATCTCGATTGAAAGAGAGACGGGAATGAGTGATTATATTGAAACGGGGATTCCTCTTCATTCGAAAATTTCATCTGAATTGCTGATTAATATATTCATCCCAAATACACCACTTCACGACGGTGCGGTGATTATTCAGAAGAACATTGTAGCAGCAGCGGCTTGTTATTTACCACTTTCTGAGAGTCCGTTTATTTCAAAAGAATTCGGAACGAGGCATCGAGCGGCACTAGGTATAAGTGAAGTGACAGACAGCATTACGGTTGTTGTGTCTGAAGAGACAGGTAGCATTTCGTTGACGAAAAACGGAGAACTTTATCGTGATTTGAATGCAGAAGCGTTAAAAGAACTCCTTTCAAATGAATTATTAGTGAACAGCAAAAGCAAAAGCAACTTCTTCCCGTTGGAACTGGAGGGGGAAGAAAAATGGATAAGCTGATGGATAATCCTTGGTTTATAAAAGTACTGGCTTTATTGCTGGCATTTCTTCTTTATTCATCTGTTCCTCAAAGCGGAAATAAGCCAAATGATGTGAATGTCGCCAGATGAAAACAATAGAAACAATCGCAAATGTGCCAGTTAAAGGCTTATTATGATACAGAAAATCTGGTGGTTACAGGTATTCCTGATACTGTAAAATTGCCGTTGAAAGGACCAAAGAAGCCATGTGCAGCAGGCAAAAACATACAAGAGATTTTGAAGTGTATGTCGATTTGACAGAAGCAAATTGGAAAACAACGAGTTCCAATAAAAATCAAAGAATTTCTGACCGATTACAGTAACGACAGAACCCGGCTATACAATGTTTCTGTACAAGAAAAAATAACGAAGGAATTTAAAGTTGAGGCTGAATACAGCCGCAGCATTTGCTGAAGGATATATGCAGATAGGCCTGCTGTGAACCAAACAAAGTGAAAATTACAGGAGCAAAAGATGTTGTCGACAGAATCACCTATGTAAAAGCAACCGTCGATATCAAGTGGTAAAATTTCTGAAACGATGACACAGGAAGCGAGTGTTCTCGTATTAGACAAGGAGATGAATAAGCTTGATGTAATCGTTGAACCGGAGACAGTTAAAGTGACGATCCCAGTTAAAAGTTCAAGTAAAAAAGTACCAATCGATATTGTCCGAAAAGGAACGCCTCCAAATGGAGTATCGATTGATTCCATTACTGCGGATATAAAAGAAGTGACAATTATTGCTGATCCTGAAGTGTTATCTGAAGTTGATCGTGTTCGTGTGGAGGTGGATGTTAGCAAGATCACCGAAGATACGGAGATTACGCTTCCGGTGATTATTTCTAATGGAATAGTGAAAGTTTCTCCGGAGACAGTCAAAGCTATTCAGTCAAGGTAACGAAGCAATCAGAAAAAAGAGTTTCGAATATTCCGGTTGAGATTGAAGGAATTAACGATCAATATGATGTTGAATTTTCAAAATCCTTCAAATGGTAAAATCGATCTGATAGTTTCAGGTCCTAGCGATAGTGTTTCTCCTTTAACGCAATGCCAATTTTAAAATTTCAGTTGATATTTCAGGGCTAGGAGAAGGGGAACATGAAGTGGAAATCAAGGTGACGGCACCTAAAAATATTACTTGGAAGCTAGAGAGAGAAAAGGCGAATATAACTGTTGAGAAAAGAGAAGCATAATTGACTGCAATTTTTTATACAAGGAGCGATTTTAAGAATGGGTAAATATTTCGGTACGGATGGAGTACGAGGAGTGGCCAATAGTGAATTAACACCAGAATTGGCATTTAAATTGGCCGTTTTGGGGGATATGTTCTAACGAAAGACAAAGAGCGTCCAAAAGTGTTAATTGGCCGTGATACACGCATTTCTGGCCATATGCTTGAAGGAGCGCTTGTTGCAGGCCTATTGTCAATCGGAGCAGAAGTTATGCGGCTCGGTGTCATTTCAACTCCAGGTGTAGCTTATTTAACAAAGGCCCTTGGTGCACAAGCAGGAGTAATGATTTCTGCTTCGCATAATCCTGTTGCGGATAATGGAATTAAGTTCTTTGGTCCTGATGGATTTAAGCTTTCAGATGAGCAGGAGCTAGAAATTGAGCAGACTGATGGATTTGGAAGAAGACGAACTTCCTCGACCAGTTGGAGCGAATCTTGGACAAGTAAATGATTATTTTGAAGGTGGACAAAAGTACATTCAGTACTTAAACAATACAGTGGATGAGGATTTCACTGGCCTCCATATTGCCTTAGATTGTGCCCATGGAGCAACATCTTCCCTTGCGGCACATTTATTTGCCGATCTAGATGCGGATCTTTCCACAATGGGAGCATCGCCAAATGGGTTAAATATCAATGCCGGAGTTGGTTCGACTCACCCAGAAGCACTTGCAGCGTTTGTAAAGGAAAAGGGTGCGGATGTCGGTCTAGCATTTGATGGTGATGGTGACCGATTAATTGCGATTGATGAAAAAGGAAATATTGTAGATGGCGATCAAATCATGTACATTTGTGCGAAATATATGAAAGAGAACGGTCGCTGAAACACGGTACGGTTGTTTCGACTGTGATGAGTAACCTTGGTTTTTATAAAGGCCTTGAGGAACATGGAATTCAAAGTGTTCAAACAGCTGTCGGGGACCGTTATGTTGTCGAAGAAATGAAGAAGAATGGCTATAATCTTGGCGGTGAGCAGTCAGGCCATATTATTTTCCTTGATTACAATACAACAGGAGATGGTCTATTAACTGGTCTGCAGCTAGTCGAATATTATGAAAACAACGAAGAAACCATTATCCGAGCTTGCAGGGGAAATGAAGAAATTCCCGCAAATACTTGTGAATGTTAGAGTAACTGATAAGCACCATGTTACGGATAATGAAAAAGTGAAAGAAGTGATTGAACAGGTAGAAGCAGAAATGGACGGAGATGGACGAATTCTTGTCCGTCCTTCAGGTACAGAGCCACTTGTCCGTGTAATGGCTGAAGCACCTACAGAAGAACTATGCCAAGAATATGTTAATCGCATTGTAGAAGTTGTAAAAGAGGAAATGGGATTAAAGGAATAGAATGAACGATGTGAACCATAAATTGGATTCAGCTTCAGTGCCTAGCTTGTTAGAAGGCACTGGAGTTTTTTCTTATGTGTTTCGCACATATTTAATGTGCTATGCATATTTTTTTATGAGAGGAAGTTTTGGTCTGTTCGTGAAGGGTAAATGAACAGGTAGGATGCTTTTCCTTTGTTTTCTATTGACGTAATGAATTGCTTCATGTATGATAATCCTGTTTTTGTAAATGTAAAAAGCACAGAACACTATTTTAAAGGAAAGGTGGGTAGAGAGTTAAATAGATATTTAAAGCGCCTGAACTAATCCTGACGGAAAGTGGGTTAGTTGACGAGGAGGAGGTTTATCGAATTTTCGGCGGATACCTCCCGGCTGAACGCACAGCCGCGAATTCCTTCTTTAAAACATTGGGGCAACTTGATGCACAAAGAGAAGGGGATGCTAAAATTAACCAGGTTAAGACGTTGAAGACTAGATCTAACTAAAGAGATAAGGGGGCAAGCAGCCCCTAAAGAGGCTTCTTGCCCCCTTAACAGGAGGAAAAGAATTATGTGTGGAATCGTTGGATATATTGGAAATAATGATTCAAAGGAAATTTTATTAAAAGGCTTAGAAAAGCTTGAATATCGAGGCTATGATTCAGCTGGAATTGCTGTGATGAATGAAGATGGCGTTCATGTTTTTAAAGAAAAGGGACGTATTGCTGACTTGCGAAAGTCGTGGATGTCGATGTAATGGCAAATACAGGAATTGGTCATACGCGTTGGGCAACACACGGTGTTCCAAGCAAAGTGAATGCTCATCCACATCAAAGTACGTCAGGCCGATTTACGCTTGTTCATAATGGTGTAATTGAAAACTATGATCTATTAAAGCGTGAATATTTGCATGATGTTGAACTTAAAAAGTGAAACAGATACAGAAGTGATCGTTCAGCTAATTGAGCTGTTTGTAAACGATGGTCTAACTGTGGAAGAAGCGTTCCGCAAAACGCTTGACACTTTTACATGGTTCATATGCACTTGCGCTTTTAGATGAGCAAAATGATGAAACATTTATGTGGCGAAAAATAAAAGCCCGCTTCTCGTTGGTGTTGGTGAAGGATTTAATGTGGTAGCAAGTGATGCAATGGCAATGCTTCAAGTAACAGACCAATATGTTGAACTGATGGACAAAGAAATTGTGATTGTGACGAAGGAAGAAGTAACAATTCAAGAACCTTGAAGGGGAAGTCATTTCACGTGCTCCTTATACAGCTGAACTTGATGCAAGTGATATTGAAAAGGGAACATACCCTCACTATATGCTTAAAGAAATTGATGAGCAGCCACTTGTGATGCGTAAAATTATTCAAAACTATCAAGATGACAAAGGTGCTTTGAAAATTGACTCTAGACATCGTTGAAGCAATGAACGAAGCAGATCGTATTTATATTATTGCGGCAGGTACTTCCTATCATGCAGGTCTTGTAGGTAAGCAGTTTATTGAAAAAATGGCGAAAGTTCCAGTTGAGGTTCATATCTCAAGTGAGTTTGGCTACAATATGCCACTTCTATCTGAAAAGCCATTGTTTATTTTTATTTCTCAAAGTGGTGAAACAGCGGATAGCCGTGCAAGTTCTTGTTAAAATAAAGGAAATGGGGCATAAAGCGTTAACGATCACCAATGTCCAGGATCAACATTGTCGCGTGAAGCGGATTACACTCTTCTTCTTCATGCAGGTCCTGAAATTGCTGTGGCATCAACGAAAGCATATACAGCACAGCTTGCTGTTTTAGCGATTCTCGCAGAAGTGACAGCTCGAAACTTGGTCATGAAGTTGATTTTGACCTCGTACAAGAATTAGGGATTGTTGCAAATGCAATGGAAGCCCTTTGTGATTCCAAGGAAGAATTCGAGAGCATTGCACGTGAGTACCTGACGGTGACAAGAAACTGTTTCTTCATTGGCCGTGGAATTGACTACTATGTAGGTCTAGAAGGCGCGTTAAAATTGAAGGAAATCTCTTATATTCAAGCTGAAGGGTTTGCTGGTGGTGAATTGAAGCATGGAACAATTGCTTTGATTGAAGAAGGTACACCAGTTATTGCCCTTGCAACGCAAGACTTTGTAAACTTAAGTATCCGCGGCAATGTGAAAGAAGTCGTAGCCCGCGGAGCAAACCCTTGCATCATTTCCATGAAAGGACTGGAAACGGACGAAGACCGTTTTGTCATTCCAGAAGTGCACAGACTTATTAACACCTCTTATCTCTGTAATACCAATGCAGTTGATCTCTTACTATGCTGCATTGCACCGCGACTGTGACGTGGATAAGCCAAGTAATCTTGCAAAGAGCGTGACAGTTGAGTAATTGTAAAATAAAAAGAAGGACGATTAAATCAAAATCGTCCTTCTTTTTTTCCTATGATGGATGCACTTTTTTTGCATGGGAAAACTGCACCTTTGATAAAAAATTTACAGGCTCTCTAATTCTTCTTCAAAGTAGAAAGTGCCGGGATATTCTTTAACGATGTAAGAGAATCTCTTCATGTTTTTTACATATTGTGATTTCATTATGGTGACAGTTTCACCTGTTTCTTTAATATTCACAGTTTGACCAGTTTTGTATAGGTTACTCGAGCTTTTCAATTAGCCACGCCCTTTCAAATTCTTTATTAATTATACCATAATAAAATGAGGAAATTCATCTCACTTGTATGGAGGAGATGGTTACCAAAAAGAAATCTTATTTTAAGCAGTGGATTAGCCAATATTTATTTGATATTTATAACATATCCAAAATATGAGGTATTTGATTATACTTGCGTTATTTTTTTATTTCTGTTATTCTAAAGAAGAATTATTTTTGTTCGGTATGTAAGGGAAGAACAAGTATATACTTTTTCGTCTAGAACATTTGAGCAAGGATAGTAACACAATTGTGTGTGAATACACACTAGGAGGCAACAAAAATGGAACAAGGTAAAGTAAAATGGTTTAATGCAGAAAAAGGTTTTGGATTCATCGAACGCGAAGGCGGAGACGATGTATTCGTACATTTCTCAGCTATCCAAAGCGAAGGTTTCAAATCTTTAGACGAAGGTCAAGAAGTAACTTTCGAAGTTGAACAAGGTGCAACGTGGACCTCAAGCAGCTAACGTTACATAAAGCATAATTAACGATTTAGCACTATACAAACAGACTCTATTTATCAGAGTCTGTTTTTTTATGTTATCAATGTATTACTAATATATATATCCCCCACTTGTTCAAGTGGGGGGTTATTGCGATATAAGATGATGGTTAAATTTAGTATGGTTAAAGTTTTTTACTCCTAGTGGAATCTTCGAAAAATGAATATAAATTGTGAATTAATAGACTATTTAATCTTGTATAGGTAATAATAAACCAATTTTTAGATTGAACTATTAGTTCGATCAGTTCTGGTCGACGTTGAGCAAACTGCCGAGGTCGGTGAGCTTCTTGCCGACGAAGGACTTCGAGAGGATCTCTTCGAGGTTCTTGACGGCGGTCATACAACCCTTGCCGTCGTAACGCCGGCCTTGCGCCAGCGATCCAGCAGTGCGTCGTCGCCCTTGGCCTTGACGTCGCTGTAGTGCAGCCCCTTCTTGAAGCGGAAGGTGCCGTCGCCCGCATCCTTAAACATGTCCGGGTGCTTCTTGGTCAGATCGCACGGCATGATGATGCTGTCGACAAAGTGAATGGCCTCGTCGATACCGGCCGAGGTACCCAGCGGGGTCGAGCCCTTGAAGCGGATGGTTCCGCCCTTGCCGAGGAACATGGTGGCCGCGGCGGTCGGAATACCGGCGTTGGTCGGCTCTTCGTTGCCCGTGATGGCTTCGATAGCCATCATCTTCATCAGGAGAGCCGCGATGTCGATGTCGGCCGCATCCTTCGCAACCGTGACATCCTTATTGCCCGTCAGCACGGCTGCGATCTCCTGGACGCTCTTCTCTACCTCTTTGCGCTCAGCGGCACTCATCTTACGCTGGCTCTTTTCGGCAATCGTCAGGATCTCGAGCACACGACCGTACTTCTGGAGACGTTCGGTGTTCGCACCGCCACCGCACTTGAGACCGACGGCGTTCATGGCGGTGGAGATTTCAGCCTCGAACGGATCGTTCGGCGATTTCGAACGGTGCGAGACAATCAGGTCGGCATCGTAGGCCAGCGAGGCCAGCATAGCCAGCACGGTCTCGGACAGCGTGCCGATCTGGTTGGCCTTGATCAGCGAGGCGTTGATTTCGCCATTCTTGGCACACTTCTCGATGTTCGTGTCCTTGGTGGTCACAAGGTCGTCACCGATGATGAAGATCCGGTCACCAAGCTTCTCCATGATGAGGGTCCAGCCGGCGTGGTCCATTTCACCGAAACCGTCCTCGATCGAGAGGATCGGGATATCAGCATGCATGGCATCGATATAGAGCTGGAGCACTTCGTCACGGCTCATATCGACCTTGCTCTTGTCGCGCCAGAAACGATACATACCGGTCGCGTCGGGCTGACCGGTCTCATCACGATAGGCATTCTCGAGCTCGGAACAGGCCGGGTCGAGTGCGATCGCGACGTCGACACCCGGGACGTACTCGCAGTCCAGGATGGCCTGACGCATCATGCGCCACATACGCTGCTCGGGCACCTTGTCGCCCGGCTCCTTGTCGATGTACGGGGCCAGACCACCTTCGAGACCGATACCCATAACCTTGGCACCGGCGGCCGACTCGATGATTTCTTTCAGACGGCTCTGGAGGTTGACCGTCATTTCCTGTGACTCTTCGTAGGTCTTGGCCGAAAGCGGCATGAACATGCCTTCCTGCATGCTGATATTGCTTTCGGGATATTCCTTCTCGGTGTGGCGGCCACCCATGGCACAGTTACGATACTGCCAGGAGCGCGGAACCTTGGAGCCATCGTTGAGCTGAACTTCCATCATGCGGGTGGACAGCAGGCGGGCCTTGACTTTCTGGGCAGTGTTGAACCAGTCCTCGCCTGTGGCCTTGGCGGCAGCACGAGCAGCCTGCTCGGCGGCCAGCGCTTCACGTTGCTTGAATTGTTTGAGCTTGCCACGGTCGGCCTCAAAGCGGTCGAGCAGGCCGACGCAGCCGGGAGCCAGGAAGAAACGACCGATGTAGATCAGGATGTCGACATCTTTCGCGAGGCCAATGAAGATGAGCAACCCCGCAATCGGCAGGCAGACAATCGCCAGCCACTGGCTCCAGATGGGAGCCGCCGCCGAAACGGCCAGGTTGTACGGGGCGTCAGGGGCGTAGTTGCCCTCGTCCTTACGCACACCATAGAACTTGCCCCACGGAATCAGCAGGAGCATCTGGGCGTACCAAGCGATCTTGTTGCCCTGCATGTCTTTCTCGGCGCCGCTCCTGCGAGTCCTTGTTCAGCGCCGTCAGCTTCACAGCGGTCAGGAAGTGGCCCATTTCGTGCCATCGCAATCGCGATGTGCCAGGACAGGTACAGGATAATCAAGGAAACAATCGATCTTCCCAGCTAAAGAACATGAATTTCAGTACGTCGAGTTTGATGTTGGCGTCGGGGTCGGCCGCGGCCGTTGCCAGATCCGAAGCGGGAAGATTCAGCACCGAGGAAATGAACGCCGCGTGGAAAGACACCAGCTTATGGTTGGCGATCACCCAGCCACGCTCGAGGTAGCCGGCGGGATTGACCTGGACGCCGGGCGTCTCAGTGGCACGGCGGCGCCGGCCCAAGCCCAGTTTCGCAATCAGTTTTCTCAATTGGATCATTTCGTTGCTTCTCCTTTACCGTTATCTATTCATCGAGGCCTTTCGGCGCAAGTCGCCGCAAAAGGCTTCATGGGCTCTATCCTGCCAAGTCTTCGACCGGGATCCATCGGATCAGCGCGGTCGCTATCCGTACGTTCCCCGACCCGGGAAATGCAAGACAATACAGTCTTCGCCAGGAAACGTCAAGAACAGATTGCATAAGTTTCGCTTATAGCTTGAAATGGCTTGGCTGTTGGTACGCCGACGCGAGGTGGACCCGCAAAATAATCTGCATAATCTTCTCAATTCCGTAACATCGGAGCTTCTGTCGCGTCCATAGTAGTAGAGGCACCTGGGGGCAGTATTGGGGGCTATGCTACCCATGACCGAGGGTGTCTGATCGGAAGAAGCCGCCCGACGGGCTATCTGAAGATCTCATTTCGTGATTACTTTTGTGAGAGGGCCGATTCGGCGGAGGATCGGCCTTTTCTATTGCTTGGACACCCTGTCGAATCTATCATATCGGGTCTATGAGGATACCGCTGACCAAGTATGGATGGCCCCAGGTGGTTGTTTACCCGATGCTGCTCGTGGCGGCGATGGCGATTTACGCTTTTGTCGCGCTGCGCTGTTTCCCCGGATGGGCCAGGGAGGCCCCCTGGGCATTTCTCACGGTCTGGTTCGTGGAATTCGCGTTCCTGGCGGTGCTGGTCTGGGCGCTGATGTTCTTTCGCGATCCGAATCGAGAGGTGCCGCAGGACAATTCGATACTCGTGGCCCCTGCCGACGGAAAAGTCACTGACGTGGAAACCGTAGACCAGAGCGAGTTCACAGATGGTCCAGCCCTGCGCATCGGCATCTTTCTGAGCATTTTCAACGTGCACATCAATCGCGCGCCATGCAACGTTAAAGTCGAAAAGATTGCCTATCGGAAAGGTAGGTATCTCAACGCCATGAACCCGCTCTCGGCCAAAGTCAACGAATCCAACACGCTGACCATGGTCCGAACGGATGAGCCCAGGGACCGCCTTGTGGTCCGGCAGGTCAGCGGTGCCATCGCCCGAAGGATCGTCTGCGAGACCCGCGAGGGCCACGAACTGGGCCAGGGCCAGACGTTCGGAATGATCAAGTTCGGCTCTCGAACCGAACTCTATGTGCCCGCCACCGAACAATTCGAGTGTATGGTTCGCATAGGAGATACCGTCAAGGCGGGTATCACCCCTCTTCTAAGGTATGCAGCGTGGGACGATTCAGATCTAAAACGAAACGGGACAAAGGCCGGCTCCTGAGACGGATGCGCGGTCAGCGCGTCAAGTATATCACCGTACTGCCGTCGCTGATCACGCTGCTCAACGGCGTTTTCGGTTTTACCGCGATCGTCTTTGCCAGCCGAGGAGCAGAGCGGGGCTTCGCTGGCTTCTCCTACTATGCGATGGCCGGCTACATGATTCTGTTCGCCATGCTCGCCGACATGCTCGACGGGCGGTTGGCGCGCATGAGCCAGTCGACATCGAGTTTCGGCGGTCAATTGGATAGCCTTTGCGATCTGGTCAGCTTCGGTGTGGCGCCGGCCTTTCTCATGCTCAAGGTCTTCGAGACACGAATGGAACTGGCCACTCCTTTCAGCGGCGACCTGTTCCATCGCTTCATCTGGCTGGCGGCGCTGGCCTACATCAGTTGTGCAACGATTCGCCTGGCCCGTTTCAACGTCGAGAACGAGGAAAATGAGGCAGCCCACATGAGCTTCTCAGGCCTGCCGACTCCGGGGGCAGCCGGTGGGGTCACCAGCCTTATCATCTTCCACCAGCAGGTGATGCCCGATCTCGATCTGTTGATCTTCGTATTGCCTTTTCTGACGCTGGGTGCAGCGGCACTGATGGTCAGCCGCATCCGGTATCCGCATATTCTGAACGTCTATCTCAGGGGCAAGAAGCCCTTTAGCTACCTCATAAGGGTGCTGTTGTGCCTTGGATTGGTGTTCTGGTGGGGCATCCAGACGGCCTTGATGCTCATCTTCTGGATCTTCGTCTGTAGCGGCCCAGTCCGCTGGCTCTACTTCAGAGCCTTGCGGGAAAAGAGGCGACTCTTTTCAAAGGACCCCGAACCGGAGACACACCCTTCCGGGGACCCCAGGCACTGAGTTTCATGTCCGCGGGCGATCGGCCGCTACTGCAGGGCGCCGGCGGGAATGTCAGATGGATTCGGAGCCGCTTGAGGTCGGTGCGTTTCCTGGTGTGCTCCGGCCGTCTGATTCATCTGGAAGTAGCGGTCCACGACCACCGCCAGACGCGAGAGCACGTCCCGTCCTTCGTCGCTCGCCTCGAGACCTACGATCTGGAGTCCCAGGCACAAGCCTGTCCGGTCGGCGGTCGGAAGAACGTTACGAATCTGAGCGCTGAACATCAAAGGCGTCTCGTAAGGCATGGGCGTGAAACGCACCCCGACGAATTGCCCTTTGCGGAACTCCGATTCGCTCACCCCGGCCGGATCGCTGCTTCCAGGGGTCTTCATGGGCAGAGTCAGTTGAGCCCCACCGGCTGAAATGTCCATCAGACGGCCTTCGAAATAGTCCTGCCCCGATCCCTTCGATTTCGACTTGCGCTGGCTCGTGCGATGCCAGAGCACGATCTTGACCTTGAGCGACTCCGGAACGTTGACGCGGAAATAGCTGCGCCGCTGCACGACGCCGATGCGATCCGGCACCGCCAGGACGATGGTCCCGCCGGATTCCGGGTCGGAAGAAGGCTCCAGCGCAATGACACCAGTGTCGAACACGAATTTGCCATAGGAGTGCTTGAAGTTCACGCCGACCGGCTGATCGACTCGGATATTGATCGGGTGGGGTTTACCCGAGGAATGGCACCCTTCGACGTACAGTCTGTTGCCGGACAACTCTCGCATCGTGACCTTCGCCACGTGCCACTTGTCCTTGGAAAGGTATGACATGATCGCCGGAGCGTGTTCACCGGTCACCGTCTGAAGCACCGATTGGGATTCATGCCCTTCAAGCATGACGATTTCACTCATGTCAACCTCCCGTGCATACGTCTAAGGTTGCTGCGCTCTCGGGGGGACCGGACGCGACACCTCGAACTCGACCATCCGAGGGGCGTTCGCAACGATATCCTCATTCCCGGTCTCGCCAAGCATCCGACCGCCTTGATCCGGCGCCGGTCCGACGAAACTCCGGGCTGAGGCCCCCTTAAAACATAGATTATAATCGGCTATCGACAAGGCTTGCGTTAAGTGAAAACCCGCTTCGTTTTCCGATCGGGCAATGGACTATCTCAACAGGCCGTCAGGTGGGTCAGAAGATGGGCTTACTCCGATAATCACCGCTATTTCAATGCTTTGAAAGCGATTCCGGGCGGCAGGGAGGGACTGAAATCATCGTCAGGCGCGGCCACCTATGCCAATTCGGCAGCCGCTTTCGCATCGAAGGGATTCAGACGCACCGCCAGGCTGAACAGGTAGGGATAGTCCGCTTTGAGATGCTCCATATGAGAGAGCCACTCGCGGACCAGGAGCCCGTAGGCGCGATTGATATCGCCACTGAGGTGGTGGTAGTCGTTCTCGGGCAGGCCCTCGACGCTCGAGCGATGCGACAGCTCCTCGGCCAGATGAAACACGGCCCAGAGCAGTTCCGTGAACGACTCGTGCTCCAGCAGGTTCGGGTTCTCCAGCAACCTCAGCAGAAAAGCCCGCTTGGCGGCGAGCAAATCTCGGAGTCCGGCGAGGTCACCAATCCGACTGTCCACGACGTAGTCGTGGTTCTCCAGCGTCCGGCGCATCTGATCGAACTGCTCTGGAGACCACTTCGCATCGACCATCAATCGCTGAGCGATCGAGTCGGCCTCTTTGTCAAAACCCCGAAAGTACCGCAAGAGCGAAGTGCCCGCCTCACTGAAGAAGGCCCCGATAACCATGTTCAGCTTCTTCAGCATCGCCCGTTTCTCGCGCTCGGACAGGATCTGATGGAGGATCAGGGTCACGAGGAGGACTTCGAGGAAGACGAATCCGATATCGCCCAGGAGGTAGATCGCGATATGGTGCGCGTCCCGGAAGATGGCGTAGTGCAGCGCGTAGGTGAGAAAGGACAACAGGATGAGCAATAGACCCATCTGGACCCTATGGCTCAGGAGGCCGGACTTCTTCATGACTACCTCAGTCGAATCGTATAGTGGCGAAATGCCGGACGCCTGCGATGGCCTGTCCGCGCAGCGACCGGAGTCTAATGAGTCACGGTGGCGATTTCAAGGCCGAGGTCACCGACCCAGGGCGTTCCTTCTATACCCGGCGACAGGAGAATCGGACAAACCTGTTGAAAAAGCCGCCGGCGCCGACTATCTTACAGCACGGCTGAACACAGTCATCGCCGGCATCACGTTTGGGGAAACCGACATGCAGAAACGAACACTGGGCGATACCGATATGCAGTTGACCACCGTCGGCCTGGGTACCTGGGCGATGGGCGGTCCATGGCAATTCGGCTGGGGCCCTCAGGACGACGAAGAAGCTCTGGACGCCATTCTGGCAGCGCTCGAGTGTGGCATCAACTGGATCGACACCGCACCCGCTTACGGGCTCGGGCATTCCGAAGAGCTGGTTGGCCAGGCGCTCAAGCAGACGAAACACAAGCCCTACATCGCTACGAAGTGCGGCCTGCTCTGGAACGACAAGAAGGAGAAGGTCTCCTGCCTCGACCCGGCGAGCATCCGTCGAGAGTGCGATGCCAGCCTTGAGAGGCTGGGCATTGAAAGGATCGACCTGTACCAGATGCACTGGCCGGACCCTGACGAGGGGATCGAAGCGGCGTGGGAGGAGATGGCCCGTTTGGCCGACGAGGGCAAAGTCCGCTACATTGGCGTCTCCAATTACACCGTCGCCCAACTCGAACGCATCCGCAGGATTCGGCAGCCCGTATCGTTGCAGCCGCCTTACAGTATGCTCCACCGCGAGGCGGAGGACGAATTGCTGGGCTATCTGCGCCGGACACCACATGGGCGTGGTCGCCTACAGCCCCATGGAGCGAGGGCTACTCACGGGCAAATTCAATCACGAGAGACTCGCTGCTCTGGCGCCGGATGACCACCGCTTGAGGCACCCGGACTTCCAGGAGCCCCGCTTCAGCGCAACGCTGGAACTGGTGGAGCAACTGAAGAAGATCGCTCATCGGCATGGCCGAACCTGCGCTCAACTGGCGGTAAGCTGGGTGCTGCGACGCAGCGAAGTGACCGCTGCCATCGTCGGCGCCCGCAGGCCTGACCAGATCGAAGAGACGGTTCAGGCCTCGGATTGGAACCTCAGTAAGGATGAAATCGAAGAGATTGAGCGGCTCTTGACAGAGAGACAGAAGATCTTATCGGCCGAATAGGTCCCGTTGGACCACAAAGAGGAAAGAGATGGCAAAAGACAAAGTGCTGTATACCAGCCCATTGGTCGAGCGTAACGCCTCGCCCGAGATGGCCGCGATGTTCGGCACTCAGAAAAAGTTCAGCACGTGGCGCCGGCTTTGGCTCGAACTGGCCAAGGCGCAGAAGAAGCTCGGGCTGGATATCAAGAAAAGCCAGATCGATCAGATGGCCCGCCACCTGAATGACATCGACTTTGCGAAAGCCGCGAAGTACGAGAAACAACTGCGTCACGATGTGATGGCCCACATCCGTACCTTTGGTGATGCGGCCCCCAAGGCCGCGCCGATCATCCACCTGGGCGCGACCAGTTGCTACGTGGGCGACAACACCGACCTGATCGTCATGCGGGACGCCCTGCACCTGGTCGCGGGCAAGCTCGCCTCGGTCATCGACCTGCTGGGCGAGTTCGCAGCCAAGTATCGGGCGATGCCCACGCTGGGATTCACGCACTACCAGCCGGCCCAGTTGACCACCGTCGGCAAGCGGGCGACGCTCTGGTGCCAGGAATTCGCGATGGACCTTCAGGACATCGAGTATCGTATCGCGAACCTGCCCTTCCGAGGCGTCAAGGGTACGACCGGGACGCAGGCGTCGTACCTGGCCTTGTTCGAGGGCAAGCACAGCAAGGTCAAACAGCTCGACAAGGAAGTCGCGGCTGCGTTCGGCTTCAAGAAGATCTGCCCCGTCACCGGCCAGACCTACTCGCGCAAGATCGACACGCTCGTGGTCAATACGCTGGCTTCGCTCGCCCAGTCGGCGCACAAGGTGTGCAATGACATCCGCCTGCTGGCGAACCTCAAGGAGATGGAAGAGCCGTTCGAGAAATCGCAGGTGGGCTCGTCGGCGATGGCCTACAAGCGAAACCCGATGCGGTGCGAACGCGTGACGTCGCTGAGCCGGCTCGTGCTGAGCCTGGCCACCAGCCCCGTCATGACGGCCTCAGAACAGTGGTTCGAGCGAACGCTGGACGATTCGGCCAACCGCCGCGTGGTATTGCCCGAAGCATTCCTGGCCGTCGACGGCATCCTCCAGATCCTGATCAACGTCTTCGACGGGCTCGTCGTGTACCCGAAAGTGATCGAGGCCCACGTCGAGGCGGAATTGCCATTCATGGCCACCGAGAATATCCTCATGGCCGCGGTCAAGGCCGGAGGCGACCGGCAAGAGCTGCACGAGAAAATTCGTTTGCACTCACAAGCGGCCGCAGCCCAGGTCAAAACGTTCGGCAGACCCAACGACCTGATCGGACGGCTCCGGGCGGATGTCGCCTTCGCCAAGATCGATTTCGAGAGAGTTCTCGATCCCCAGGCCTACATCGGCACGTGCGCCCCAACAGGTGGACGAATTCGTCCGCACTGTCGTGGCCCCGGTCCGCAAGCGATATGATGAACACCTCAACCGAAGAGTTGAACTCAACGTCTAAGGAGACAGCTTCACGTGACCAGAGAAGAACTGATCAAGAGGATCAAAGAGACGGCGTATCTTGAAGGCGATTTCACGCTGCGCAGCGGCAAGAAGAGCAAGTACTACCTCGACAAGTATCTGTTCGAGACGTGCCCGGACATTCTCAAGGGCCTGGGCGTCGAGTTCGCCAAACACATGACCGATGACGTGACGCTGATCGCCGGGGCGGAACTCGGGGGCGTGGCACTGGCAGCCGCGACCGCGATGGAGACCGGGAAGAACTGGGTCATCATCCGCAACAGCAAGAAGGGCTACGGCACCAGCAAGATGGTCGAAGGCGTGCTCAAGGCAGGCGACGTCGTGCTGCTGGTCGAGGATATCGCCACGACCGGAGGCCAGGTCATCGAAGCGGCGAAGATCATCGCCGACGCCGGTGCGACCGTCAAGAAGATCGTCTGCGTCATCGATCGCAAGCAGGGCGCCGAGGAGAACATCACCGGCGCCGGCTACACGTTTGAATCCATCCTGACCAAGACGGATCTTGGAATCACGGATTGATCGTTTAAAGCCGTAGTGGGGTGACACATGATCATCGGCGTACCGAAAGAGATCAAGAAGGACGAATACCGGGTGGCCCTGCTGCCGGTCGGAGCGGATCTGCTAACCAAGGACGGGCACACGGTGCTGCTCGAACGCGAAGCGGGTCTCAGCAGTGGTTTCGACGACCAGGCCTATGCGTCCGTCGGCGCCGAGATCGTGGAGTCGGCCGAGGAGATCTATCGCCGGTCGGAGCTGGTCGTCAAGGTCAAGGAGCCCCAGGCTTCGGAAGTCGAGCGACTTGCGCAAAGGACAGACGCTGTTCTGTTATTTCCACTTCGCGGCCTCGCGACGACTGACGGTCGGCTGCCTCAAGGCGGGCATCACCGCCGTTGCCTATGAAACCCTGGGCGATCCCCATGGCCGGCTGCCCTTGCTGACGCCCATGAGCGAGATCGCCGGTCGCATGTCGATCCAGGAAGGGGCCAAATATCTCGAACGCCCCATGATGGGTCGTGGCATTCTCCTGGGCGGCGTCCCGGGCGTCGCGCCCGCCAACGTTCTGATCCTGGGCGGTGGCATCGTCGGCACCAACGCCGCGAGGATGGCCGCCGGTCTGGCAGCGAACGTCACGATCATGGACATCAATCTCGATCGTCTTCGCTATCTCGATGAGGTCATGCCCGCCAACGTGACCACGATTTACTGCGACCCGCACACGGTGGAAAGCTACGCATTACGTGCCGATCTGGTCATCGGCGCCGTCTTGATCCCGGGCGACCGCGCTCCCAGACTGATCAGCGAATCGCTCGTCTCGAGGATGAAATTCGGTAGCGTCATCGTCGACGTGTGCATCGATCAGGGCGGATGCGCCGAGACCTCGAAACCCACGACCCACAGCGACCCGATCTACCTCGTCGATGGCGTCGTCCACTACGGCGTGACCAACATCCCCGGTGCGGTCAGCCGGACCTCCAGCGTCGCCTTGTGTAACGCGACACTGCCCTACCTGAGGCAACTCGCCTCCAAGGGCGTCGACGCCTTCGCCGCGATGGATGTCGGACACGCCGCCGCGATTAACATGCGTGATTTCCGGTTGACCAACGAAGCCGTCGCCCACACCTTCCCCGACCTGCCCGTCTGATTCGAATTGAGACACAGGACTGTACGATGTGGACGAGATTCACCGGCGGAACACCTTGGGCGTAGTCGCGTTTGCCATTACCTCGGGAGCACTCGTCACCAGTCTCTGGTGGATCGTCCTGGGTCTGTTCCTCTGCAAACGGCCCGGCCTCGTGCGCCATCCCTTGCGCCCTTCGCCGACCACTTCAACTGGCGCAACGCCGTGGCCCTCTCCGCAGCCGGCGTCCTGCTGCTGCTCCTGCTGGCCGGCTTCGTCGCCCTCTACATGAACGGCGCCTTCGCCCTCTTCACGCCATAGCGGCAGGAGATGCTACAACCGCTCGAGCAGGCGAACGATGCGTCGTGCCGTGGTATGCTTGCGTGCCGTCGGCAGTTCGATCCATTCGGAATTGCATGTCTTGATATGAACGGTGGAGGTTGTCGCGTCAATCGCCTCGGGGGCGTTGGCGACGATCATGTCGAGGTGTTTATCCTGCATCTTGCGTTCGGCGTTGGCGCGGAGATTGCGGTCTTCGAGAGCGAAGCCGACGATGATTCGTGGTCCGTGGCTCGTGGCCCGTGACTCGGTCTTGTGTCGTCCGGCCCACTGGAGGATGTCGGCCGTGGGCTTGAGTTGTAGGGTGGGCCTTGGCCCACCGGTTTCCTTCTTGATCTTCGTCTTCGAGGGTCTGGCTGGCGTGTAATCAGAAACGGCGGCCGCCATGATCAGGCAATCGCACGATACGAAGTGCTCCTTCACTGCGGCGAACATCTGGGCGGCACTTTCGACGGGGACGACGGTTGCCCCAGCCGGCGGTTTCAGCGCCGTCGGCGCCGTGATCAGCGTCACCTCATGACCGGCCTTCAACGCCGCCCGCGACAGAGCGTAGCCCATCCGTCCGCTGCTGGCGTTGGAGATGAAGCGGACGGGATCGATATACTCGCGCGTGCCCCCGGCTGTGACGAGAAAACGCATGGGGAAGTCATCCCTCCTGGTCGATCGGACAGGGACCGATGCGACCTATTGCTTCTCTTCGCTCAGTGCCTCGATGGCCTCGATAATCTCACCTGGCTCGGCCATTCGCCCCGGACCTTCGGTCCCGCAGGCCAGACGCCCCGTGCCCGGACCCACCATGCGAGCCCCCAGCTTCGTCAGCGTCTTAACGTTAGCCTGAGTGGTGGGGTTGGTCCACATCCGAGTGTTCATCGCCGGCGCGAAGAGCGTTGGCTTGGCCCAGCAAACACAGAGTGTGGTGCTCAGCAGATCGTCGCAGATGCCGTGAGCGACCTTGCCGAGGATGTTGGCCGTCGCGGGCGCGACGACCACGATGTCGGCCCAATCGGCCAGTGCGATGTGGGCGCTGCTATGCTTTTCGGCAGCGCTCCAGAGCGTGGTGAGAACGGGCGACCTCGTGACCGCCTCGAAGCTCTTGGGCTGAACGAACTGGCAGGCCCCCTCCGTCATCACCGTCCGAACGACGGCGCCGGCTGCCGTCAGTTTGCTCGCCAGGTCCACCACTTTGTACGCGGCGATGCCACCGGTGACGCCCAGCAGGATGTTGCATTTCTGAACCATAGGAACGCAGCGACCGGTCGGACTCGCGCCGGTCCCAAAGGCCACCTCAGAGCCTCAGCTTCCAGTGCTCGGAGTCGCTCTTGCCCGACTCGGTGTTCATCTCGATGGTGATCTTTTCCTGGAGGATCTCCTGGGCCACGATCTCCAGCAAGGTCAGCCCCGTTGTGTCCTCGATCAGAGGTCGCGAGCCCTGAAGCAACTCAGCCATTCGCTTCTGCACGAGCGAGGCCAGTTTGAATCGCCCCCCAATCTTCGCAACCACTTCTGCACTCTTGAGTTCGTCCAGCATCACTATTCTCCAAGGGAGCCGCCTTATGGGTTCTGTGCCGCCCTGCCATCCAGGGCATGCTCGATGATCCGAATCACCTCGT
This sequence comes from uncultured Phycisphaerae bacterium, assembly GCA_963726475.1. GTDB lineage: Bacteria > Planctomycetota > Phycisphaerae > Sedimentisphaerales > Anaerobacaceae > Anaerobaca. The sequence goes on from CAVSCO010000114.1 coordinate 23,915, forward strand.
TGATGGCGTGCTCCAAGTTGTCATTGATAACCATGTTGTCGTAGTACGGCTTGGCCGCAGCAATCTCCGCGTTGGCCTTATCCAGACGTTTCTTGATCACTTCGGCGCTATCGCGGCCTCGTCGCCCGATGCGATCGGCCAGCGTCTTCTCGTCGGGCGGCAGAATGAAGACCATCACCGCATCCGGGTACGCCGCCTTCGCCTGCCTGCCTCCCTGAACGTCGATTTCGAGAATGACGTTTCGGCCGGCCTCCAGCGCCTCATCCACCTTGTCCTTCGGGGTCCCATACAGGTTCCCGAATACGTCCGCATACTCCAGCAGCAGCCCCCGCTCGATCCGATCGCGAAACTCCTGCTCGGAAACGAACCAGTAATCGCGTCCATCCTGCTCGTTCGGTCCCGGCGGGCGAGTCGTCAGAGAGACGCTCAGGTGCACGTCCTCCAGTCGTCGAACCACCTCGCGACAGATCGTGCTCTTGCCCGCGCCGGACGGACCGCTGATGACGATCACCGTGCCTGAATGGTTTGTCGGCTGACCTGCGTTGGCTGTCATAGTCATGCTCGAATACGGGAAGACCGGCCGGGAGCCCCCCCTGGCACACGGATCTTCCCGAATACGACACCCGTCATTCCACGTTCTGAATCTGCTCTTTCAACCTCTCGATCAGGCACTTCATGTCGACCACGCGACGAACGATGTCGGCATCAGCCGCCTTGCTCGCCATCGTGTTGGCTTCCCGGAGCATCTCCTGGCTCAAGAAATCCAACCGCCGACCCGCTTGCCCTTCCTTTTCGCAGATCTGCTCGAACTGCTGCAAGTGTGCATCGAGGCGGGCAATCTCCTCGGAGATATCCGAGCGATCAGCGAGAACAGCGACCTCCCGAGCGAGCGTCTCTTCGTCCAGCTTCAGTTTCGCCTCGGCCAGCAGCGCATCGACCCGCCTTCGCAGCCGCCTCGCATACTCTTTGATCACGCCATCACTCTTCTGCCGGATAGCCTCGAGCTCCTCCGCCATCGCCCGGCAGTTGCCCTTCAGATCGGCCTCCAGGAACTGCCCTTCTGCCACGCGCATCTGCTGGAGCTTTCCGATGGCTTCTTTCGTGATCGATAACACAACCTCGCGGACCTGCTCGATTTCCTCCTCTTCGGGCAATACGGGGCGAACCACTCCCGGAAGCGTCAGCAGACTGGCCAGATCGATCGTACCAGCAACGCCGACCGAAGGACCGACGGCACTGAGTCGCTCGACCACAGCTCGCAAAGCCACCTCGTCGATCTCGAAGAGAGCGCTCGCCGAGACTCCTTTGAGCCGAACCACGCAGTTGACCGTTCCTCGCGAAAGACTTTTGCGCAACAGCTTGTCGATGCCGTCCTCGAGAAACGCAATGGCCTCAGGCAGCTTGATGATCGTCTTGAGGTAGCGGTTGTTCACCGCCTTGATCTCGACGGCGTAGCAGATCCCGTCAAGCTCGCCATCCGCGCTGCCATATCCGGTCATGCTGTTGAGCATAATCTCTTGCCTTCAAAACGGAGAACGACGCTCCGACACCTCGGGCTCGTTCCAAGCCGCACTGCGAATCGTCACGAACAGAACCTGCTCGCCTATTGGGGAACAGCGTTGGCATCGCCACCGGTCATACCGGCCTCGCCTTGCGGCGCAGGCTCGCCGGCCATGGGCGCATTGGCTTCGGTGGTCGACTGCTGTGCGGTGGCCGTCGGCGTCGTGCCATAATCGCTGATCGCAGGACGATAGTACTTGTCCATCACAACCGCCAGAAACAGGAAGACCGCCACCAGGACAATCGTGACCCAGGTGAGGAAGTCACCGGTTTTCGAACCGAGGAGACTGCCTCCCATGCCGCCGCCAAAGGCCGCAGTGAGTCCCCCGCCACGCCCTTTCTGGATCAGGATCACAAGGACCAGCACGATCGCGACGAGGACAAATAGCGCGGCCACCAGCTTCATGAGAATGCCAACCGCCAGTATCGGTAGAACAGTCATATTCGTGCCCCAAACACACATCATTTCATTATCGTTTCGCTCGGTCTCGGTTGCCCCGACCGCCAGTGCGGTCTGTCAGGCGGCCGCCTCAATAATCTGCACGAAATCGTCGGCCTTCAGGCTCGCACCGCCGACAAGGCAGCCGTCCACGTCCTCCTGGCCCATGAGTTCTTCGGCGTTGTCGGGCTTGACCGAACCGCCGTAGAGGATTCGCGTCTCCTGCGCCACGGACTCATCGTACATCTCGGCCAGCAGCTTTCGGATGAAGGCGTGAACCTCCTGGGCCTGCTCCTTGGTCGCTGTCCGGCCCGTGCCGATGGCCCAAACGGGCTCGTACGCGATCGTCACCGCAGAGATCTTCTCGGCGCTGAGCCCGGCCAGGCCGGCTCGTGTCTGCCGCTCGACGACCTGCTCGGTCTTTCCGGCGTCGCGCTCTTCCAGCAGTTCGCCCACGCAGAGAATCGGCAGCAGTCCGCCCGAGATCGAGGCGGTCAGTTTCTTGTTGATCAACTCGTCACTCTCGCCCAACACGTGACGACGTTCCGAGTGCCCACAGAGGACGTAGGTGCAGCCGACATCTTTGAGCATGGCCGTGCTGATCTCGCCCGTGAAGGCACCCTTGGCCTCGAAGTAGACATCCTGAGCACCGAGCGCCACGCGTGACGAACTGACCGCCTGTCCCACCGCCGACAGATAGACAAAAGGCGGAATCACGGCAATGTCCACGCTGCCGCCGGCCAGGCCGGACGCGCCGTCGACGACAGCCTTGGCCAAAGCCACGCCTGAGTGGCTGTCCGTGTTCATCTTCCAGTTACCGGCTACAAACGGCTTTCTCATGATGCTCTCCTATCGTCCCCTTGGACCTTGGCAGAAAGGACGGCGGCCGCCATGGTTGCTCCGCTGAGTCCGTTCGACAAAAGGCCGTGATCAATATCTCTCACTGTCACAGTAATTCGGTGGCTCGCGGGAAGCTGCCCAGGATCGAAAGTTGAAGACAGTGCTGCCGCGATTCTTCCATGCCGATTTGGACACGTTCCTCCGTGTGGTGCCCGAGAAAATCGACGAAGAAATAGTACTCCCACCCACGCTTCTTGCTGGGTCGCGATTCGATGTTCGTCAGGTTGATGCTGTACTTCTTGAAGACCTCCAACACATCGGCCAGAGCTCCGGCTTTGTGGGCCGTGCTGAAGAGAATGGCCGTCTTGTCCTCACCCGTCGGCCTGGCGTCCTCCCGGCTGACCACCAGGAAGCGGGTGACGTTATTGGCGATGTCTTCGATATTCTCGCAGACCAGCTTCAAACCGTAAAGCTCGGCCGCCACCCGTGAACCGATGGCCGCCGTATGCGGCTCCACCGCCGCCATCTGCGCCGCCCGTGCCGTTGAAGCCACGGGGATCGTCTTGGCTTCCTTGAAGGTTGCCGTCAGCCAGTTGCGGCACTGCGCGAAGACTTCAGGCTTCGAATAGATCTTCTCGATCTCCTCGAGTGGACAGTTCGCCAACAGGTTGTGATGGATGGCCATCAACACCTCGGCACAGATTTTCACGTCCGTATCGATCAGCGCGTCGAGCGTCTCGATGACCCCGCCCCCGGTCGAATTCTCGATCGGGGCCAGCCCAAGGTCGCAGTGGCCCTTGCTGATCTCATCGAAGATGCTGCGGATATCGGCCAGGGGCTCATATTCAACGCTCTGGCCGAATTTGAGCATGGCAGCGGTGTGGCTGAAACTGCCGGCCGGCCCCAGGTAGGCGATGCGCAGCGGCTTTTCCAGCACAAACGATCCGCTCATCAGCTCCCGCCAGATCGCTACCAAGGTGCGGTCGGGCAGAGGTCCTTCATTCGCCTTGCGGATCTTCTCAAGCACCTGCTTTTCCCGATCGGCGCGTAGATCGGGCCGTCGGTGCGGCTCTTGAGCTTGCCCACCTCCACCACCACACGTGCGCACTCGTTGAGCAGCTTGACCAACTGGGCGTCGACTTCGTCTATCCGATTTCGCAGGTCGTCCAACGACATAGACCTTATCCTATCTGAATCCGCAACGGCAACTGCCTCGGGCATCAAAGGAGCAGCGACTGGAAGAAAGTGGTCATTCCACGCGGAGATTACCCGCAGGCAAACCCCTGTTTCCGGCCCATCATGCCTTCAAAGCCCGGTTCGATGTCATAAAAACTCTCTTCTTTAGCAGAATTTTGGCCTTGCGTCAAAAGATTTCGCCCGTAAGGTGAAGATTTGTGTCTACAGCCCCTCTGCGATGCAACCGTCCGGCCTCAACGAAAGCGGGCCGCACGCCGGGGGAGACCTCTGCTTGATAGGAATAGCTCCATGACGCCAAACGGAATACGATACACGGTTTTCGAGACATCCTGGGGGCACTTCGGTCTGGCCTACACCGGTGACCGGCTCTGTCGGACCTTTCTACCCGTACCACAGGCCGAGACGGTTCGCGAAGCCCTCCTGCACAGCTTGGGGCCGGCGGCAAAGGACGCTAGGTTCGAAGCTGGTCTGGCCCGGGATCTCCAGGCCCGCATCGCCGCATACTTCGAGGGCGAAAACGTCGATTTCAGTGCTGATCCGGCCGTTGACCTGAGCGGTCGCGGCCCATTCGAGCGGATGATCCTGGAGGCGTGCCGGCAAATCCCCGCCGGAGAAACACGAACCTACACCGCGCTGGCGGAAGGCGCCGGCCGACACCACGCCGCCCGAGCGGTAGGCAATGCCATGGCCGGCAATCCGATTCCACTGATCGTGCCCTGCCACCGCGTGGTTCGGGCCGATGGAGGACTCGGAGGGTTCTCCGCCCCGGGCGGGATCGCCACAAAGGAACGAATGCTCCGGCACGAGCAATTCCTGCGTGTCGCCTGTCCCTCCTCTCTCTTGCCTCTATCCGGGGTCCATCATCAGGACCATGTTTCCTGAAACTCAGGTGGACCACGCCGCCGACTCTGACGGACAAAAGGCGGTGGGTGCCGATTGTGCTCCCAGGTGTCATTTGCCTTGGGTACCGGCTGGAAATGAAGAAGGCAGGCACACCTCTGAGTGCATGCCTGCCTTACCTGCAATTACGCCCAATGGGGAGACTGGGTCAGATCACCTGTGTTGGCCCACGTGTCTTTTCTGAAAGCCCATCGGATGGGATCGATCGCACCCTTTGGTCTACGCACGCGGAATAAGGTACGGGCACCGATCGACCGCGTGAGAGAACATGGGCCGCCGCATTATTGGACTTTCAATGACGAGGGGCCCTGGCGGCTACTCGACGATCCCTTCCGCGAGAGGTTCTCCACACAGAGTTTTCATCATAAGTCCATCATATTGCCGATGTGTATGCTTAAGACATAGCATAACGGGGGCCCCCTGGAGTCAGGGGAAGAAGATCGCGAAGCCGGAAGACGCCCGGGGGCCCCATGATTACGCATGGAAGCCCCTGGGGTCACGGAGTATAACTCGTCAGCAAAGATAGAATGGAGAGGGTTTCGCGTGCCGAAGCCCTCTCATGGCCGGGATATTGCCGTGCTCTCGCACACCTGCTGCGGAAGAGCGTTCTTCCGTCCTCAAATCCTCAGGTCTTGCTTATGTCCACTCCCGGTGATCGCAACGTCCATCAGCAGACCATTTGGAGACACTGACATGGCGCTCGCGATAACGAAAGACGCCCAGGGGCTCTATAACGAGGTGGGAGAACCCCTGGGGTCAGGGAGAAAAAGATCACGGGGACAAAGGACGCCGTGCCTCGCGCCAGCAGAAGCATGGGGCGTGGAGATGATCGCTCTGCACCGAGGCGGTCAACGCAAAGCCGTTATACAGGATGGCCGTTCGCTGCAACCGAAAAGGAGATGTTGCAGAATCGAACCTCTCGTCGCGTGGTTTCAGAACTTCCACCATCTCGTCGTCCAGCATAAGTACCATCGGCGGCAAAACCCAGAGCTTGGCTCACCTGCTACAAGCGGTTTGACTGTTCGGGATCGACCGAAAGGCTCTCACTGTATCTCGCAGTTTTGTGGGAGAGACAATCGTCGGAAGTCTGCCCTCAGGTCTTCTGACTTAAGGCCGTATCGGCTCTTGCCGCGTCATCGGTAACATTTGAGAGCAACCGGTCGATCTGAGCGGCCCTTTGAGCTTTCACGGGTCGTGTGAGATTACCCTGCGACAATTGCGTCGCCTTCAGCACAAGAAGACGCCAGAGCAGAGTTAGGGCGAAGGGAAGCAGGACAATCTGCCTTCGAAGACGCCGGGGTCGTAGGACCAGACGATAGAGCCACTCAGTCCCTGTCTTTTGAAACACGCGAGGGGCCCACTTCACAGTACCGCCAAGCACATCAAATGAACCACCGACACCCATGCAGAAATGCGCCGCGATATGATCTCGGTTTTCGGTGAGCCACTTCTCCTGACGAGGCGAGCCCATAGCCACAAAGAGCATGTCTGCATGGGAGTTGTTGATCTGCGCGATCACTGCCTTATTGTCACGGAAATAGCCGTGGCTCCGACCAACGATCTTCAACTTCGGATGCTGTTTATGGAGCTTCTCACACGCCTTTTGGTTGGATTCTGGCGTGGCTCCCAACAGGAATATTCTCAATCCATTCGCTTCCGCATGGGCCACGAGATCGAAAAACAGTTGAATTCCAGTCACTCTGTGGATCGCGTAGCCATGAAGCAACCGCACTGCGATGGCCATGCCAATGCCATCACAGATACAGAACTCGGCGGAATCTATCATGTCGGAGAGTTGCTTGTCCTTCCAGGCTGTGTAGACCTTTTCCGGGTTGATGGCTACGCACGATACCCTATTTCTCTCGAGTACGCTCTGAATAATGACGCTACTGGCGTGCTCATACGAGTCAAAGACCGTGATCGGCGCTTCCATGACCTTGATACGTTCTGGAGTAGTTAAAGGCATCTTTCTGCACTCCGTTGGCGGTAAGAAGTGGGCATTGAATCTGATGGGCCAAAGCAAAGGTGAAGCAAAAGGTGCTTGCCAGTGGTCAAGACGGGCTGGAGCAGTGACCGAGGGAAGCCTGCAGCCCATATTGGTCACGGGATCTTTCGGCTGCTCGTCCTCATTCAATAGAACGGCCCGAGACCTCAGAATCCCAGGGGCATTAGTCTCGAGAAGCAACCGGATCTCGTTAATGCTGAGCCGATGGCCACAGAGCACGCAGGAGAAATCGATTCCTCGGTCGAAGTACACTTCCGCATTTTTACACCGTGGGCCGGTCGCATCCAGGCATTCCGGCTCGGACATGGTACGGCCAGAGCCTTCTTGCCAAACGCGCGGAGGAACTGGCGAGCGATGAACCCGGCGAGAGAGATTTCAGCTCTCACCGGCCGGGTCCTCGTTATGCGCTGAAACTCAGATCAGAGAGGCCTTGTACGACGTTTGGCGTCCCTGATTCGGAATACGATCATGAGACATGCAATCAATCCATACGGGATGAAATACGCGACAACGTCGGATTGGTTGGTGTTGCCGGAAAGTGAGCACCCGCCACCTGATCCAGCGGCAATCTCTTCCAGAGCACTCGTCGAAACCAGATAGTAGGGTGTGAAGTGCGTCGTCTTGAAGCGCAATGCCCGCACCGTCGGCGAAAGAGTGACGTTTTCGATGTCCGTAATGCCCTCTTGGCTCAGGCCACCCGTCTTGGAATCATACCACAACGGCGTCGGCTGCTGGCTGCCAAACTCGGCAACGGAATACGGAATCGTGATTGTCACCGGCTGACCGAATTGAAGTCCGCTCGGCCCAAACTCATAGGGCAGAACCCCCGAGGAAGGCACAGCCGGAGCGTTCTTCATCTTCGCAACGGTGATTGTCGTATCCTGTGACGTTGCCTCCGGAGGAATGACCACCGACACGTCATCGACCTCGGATGGTGAAGTCACCCCCACCGTTCCACCTTCCGATGCCGTCACGGTTTGCGAATCGACGACTTCAGCGCCCCAAGACGTCGTACCGGCATAGTAGATCTCGGTGTTCGCGCCTCGATCATCCATCCAAACCACGTGAGGGAATCCTTCCGAGTCGACACCGATCGCCGGTTCGCTCTGGTCGTAGCCGGTCCCACCGTCTCCAACCAGCACGTTGGCGCCGCCAGCTTCTTTAACCTCGACAAAGTACAGATCGGCATCCAAGCCGTCGGCCGTCGCGTTTCTCCAGTCCTGCCAACAGACAAAGACTCGCAAGCCGTTGCCCGCACTGCCTACCGTCGCGATGGTCGGAGCAAGCTGATCCGCCCCCGAACTGTCATCAACCAGATTGATTCCAGCCAGCGGATCTGCCGGCATGCCTTGCGTCGCGGCGTAGTAGACGTCGCTGCTTCCACCGGCATCGCTGACCCACGCCAAGTGTAATCCAGTCCCCACCGTTTCGGTGGCCAGCGCTGGAGCATACTGGTTGCCTGCACCGGTGACGAACGGAACATTGGTCCATGGACCGCTCGTAGAAACGGCGCCGTAGATATCGTACGATCCACCGCGCGCATCCGTCCAGACCAGATAGACGTTGCCTGACGCATCCACCGCAATGTCCGGATCGCTTTGGTCCGATGCGTTGGACGTCACCTGAGCGACCGTCTGCGAGACGAAGGCGTCGCTCGAGCTGGCCACGTAGATGTCCGAATGGCCCTCGGCATCGTCTTCCCAGGCCACGTGACATGTGGCGCTGCCGGCCGCGATCGTCGGCGCCGTCTGATCTGCGTCGGACTCGGTGATCCGGGTCTCTGCGGACCAGTTGACCCCGTCGGATGACGTTCTGAGGTAGATGTCCCAGTTACCTCCCCTGTTGTCCTGCCAGACCACGTAGAGCTTGTCGTCGGCACCAATGGCGATATCGGGATTGGCTTGATCCGCCGCGTTTGTCGTCAGTCGAATCGGATCGGCAAAGGTGTTGTCCCCCGGACCCCACTTGCTGACGTAGATGTCACGTTTCCCGGCGGCGCCTGCGTGCCAGACGACCCAGACATTGCCGGCACTGTCGGACACTGTCGCCGGGCGGTCCTTGTCCAGACCTTCCGGTCCCCAACTGACTCTGCGATTCCCACCGAAAGCCCACATTTCGGTCTCGAATGAATACACGTACTCACTCATGGCGTTGCCGTTGAGGTCGGCGGCATTCACCCGCACCGTAACCGTCTCGTCAAGACCGAACTCGGTATCCGACTGATATGCGAATGTGTAGTCAGCCTTGCTTCCCATCCGCCGGCAAACTCCTGTGGCACTGTCGTATTTGGGGACATTGCCGGAATACACCGTCGCACCGTTCACCGAAATCGTAACCGTGTCGGCATCCACACCATCGCCATTATCCGAGACGTGCAGGGTAATCAGCGAATTGCGTGGGGCCTGTACGGCATCGGCCTCAGGCGAAGCGGCGACCACTTCGGCGGTTCCGCATCGGCGCTTTGCCTCGTGAAGCTGGCACCAATGGACTTGTTCGTGTCCATCGTGATCGTGGCGGGATTCGTCCCACCGGAAAGGTCACCCGACCACCCGGCGAAGCCATACCCTGTATCGGGCGAGGCAGTCACCGTGACGGTCTCCCCGTACGTGTAGGTGCTCTTGTCGGGAGTCTTCGCAACCGAACCATGCGTCCCGTCGGCTGTGAGTGTATAGCTATTGATGGAGAAGTTGGCCGTCACGGACTTGTTGCCGTCCATCGTAACTGTTGTGGACGAACTGGTTCCGGACGCGTCACCTGACCAATTGGCGAAGCTGTACCCCGTGCTTGGCGTGGCCGTCAGCGTAACGGTCTCACCCTGCGTATAACTGGTCTTGTCCGGCGTCTTCGCTACCGAGCCGTTCGTTCCGCTCACGCTCAGTGTATGGGTCGCGGAGGCCACCGCTGCGAAAGTGGCGCCGACGAACTTGTTCCCATCCATCGTGATGGTCGCGGGATTCGCGCTGCCGGACAGATCACCCGACCAGCCCGTGAACTCGTATCCACCGTCCGCGTTCGCCTGGAGCGTCACCGTCGTGCCCGAATCATAGGTGCTCCGATCAGGCGACTTCGCAATCCAGCCGTTAGTGCCACTGGTCGCCAGCGTATACGTGGTTGGAGTCACCGCGACGAAATTGGCCGTGATCGATTTGTTGCCGTCCATGGTGACCATGGCCGGATTCGTGCTGCCGGACAGATCGCCCGACCAGCCCGTGAACTCATACCCGTCATCGGCGGTAGCCTGGATCGTCACCGTTGTGCCGGAGTTGTAGCTGCTCTGATTCGGCGATTTCGCGATCGACCCATGCGATCCGCTGGTGCTCAGCGTATAAGTCGTCGGCCCCGAGGAAGCGTATTCGAAAGCGCCAACGTCGGGAGCGGAACCATGATAAGGAAGGCTCACGCCCTGGCCGGCACTCCAGCTCAGACTCCCATCGACCGTGATGCGGTTGTTGTCATAGTCGATGCTCACAATCCGCGCCGTCTCGGTCTGTCCCTGCAACTGGATCAGGTCCCCCTGCTCTCCCGGTATCCCCCAGCCGTCATAGAAATAGGAGGCGTCTTCCACCGGGATGAGTGTTCCGCTGCCGGAAGAGGTTGCCGCGGTTAGAAACGCTCCGGCATCGATCAACGGAGAATCAGAGGCCAGCCGGAGATCCCTGCCGGATGCGTCAATGAAACCCGGCGTCACCACAGTATCGTCGCCCCAGGCCTCAGGGTAGTCGCTCTCGAGAGCCTCCAGCGAGGTCTTGCCATCGGGATGGTAGTACAGATCGGTTCCCGTGAAACTGTTGTTGATGAAGCGATTCTTGCCGGCAGAATCGTCAGCCCAATGATACACATCGTACTGGACTTGATCGAAGAACACGTTGTTCTTTATGACGTTACCGTTGACCGGCTCGGTCGTGTTGGTCTCGATTCCAACGTAGTTGGCGTAGAACGTATTGAGGTAGACACGATTGTCAAGACACCGCGCCCTTTCGTACGAACTCATTGACATCTGGCCGTTGTTGATCAAAACGTTGTTTCTGACCACACAGTTGGAGGATCCCAATTGGAGGCCCTTGTGGTCTTTTCTCGGCATGCTCTGGTCGCGGTCGGAGCCACACAGATTGGACTGATAGTCCGCTCCAGAATCGACAATTACGTTTCCTTCCACGAGGGTCCAATCCGCGTTCTGATCGACACCCAGCGAAGTGTGCCATGGATTGGAGAACTCATTGTTTCGAATGATATTCCATGCCGTCTCTGCTGAGGTCCCCTGAAAATCCATACACTGATGCGAGCCGTAGAAGAACCGATTGTTCTCGATCAGATTGTAATGTGCGCCACCGCGGCAGTAGAGCAGATCGGCAGGAGCCGCGTCCTGCTCCGTGTCGGGGCCGCAAATGCCAATGAACGTACAGCCAATGATGCGATTCCAATCGACTCCGAACTCCATGTAGATCCCGGCCCATCCTCCGCGCGACCCTTCCATGTGGCAATTGACAATAGCGTTGTGGGTGGAACTGTGGGTTGAGTCGTCACCGTTCATGTTCACCCAGTATCGCTGGACGTCCTCGATCCTTAGTCCATCAAGTACGATGTAGTGCCTGTTTCGCAGATCGACGCCGTCCGTCACGCCCGTAATCACGACCGTATCCCCTGGGTAGCACGCATACGTGATGGAACTGCCGGCCGCGCCAGAATGCGCCGGGGCGATCGTTTCATTGTAGGTGCCTTGACGAATGTAGACCGTATCCCCTGCTCGCAAGGAGGCGTTGGCCATGCCTATGCTTCCCCACGCTGATGCCACTGATGATCCATCGTTGCCGTTATCTCCACCTTGTCCATCAACGTAGTACGTGGCCGCCCTAGCATTGAGCGCACAGACGACGCAGATAATTACGGACAGCCCAAATGCGTCCAAACCGCGTTTTGCTCGTGATACCCCCATTACCGTGTCCCCAACTAAAGCTCTCAACTGCGAACATATCATCACGCATGAGCATGATGAGCGAGGTACTACCCCAGTTTTGAGTATTCGGTTGGATTCTATCCCGAGTAAACTGTAGCAATTGCACATCCACGGCCCAAAAGTATCTGCGGTCCGACCTCAACCCCGTTGAGATGACCGAATCGCGATTGCAGTGAACAAAATACACTGGAACCCACTACTCCTGAAATTCAGCCTCCAAACATTATCGGAACTCCCAAGGCTGCTGTCATGTCGTGCACGCCTACAGTTGCCGGCAAATCGCCTCAGAAGGAGTCATGTGTCTTACTAGCGACTTGGTCTTCTCGCTCCGTGCTTCGATCGTAAGAAGCAGGCATCTCATGTATGCCAATGGCGGCGGCAACCTCGCCCGCCGCTCCTAGTGCATCAGGTACTCGTTGCTCCTCTATTCTGCCAAAGCGCCCCGTGCAAATTCGTCTTCTGAGAACCCGAGCCGGATTACCGGCCACGATGCAGCCGGAAGGAACGTCCTTGGTCACGACCGCACCGGCCCCAACGATGACAGAATCGCCAACCACTGTCCCCGGCAGAATGATGGCACCTGCACCACGAAGCAGCACTTTCCTATGCGAGTATCAGCATGAACGCCACGCGAATAGTCATGGCTCAGGATCAGGCAGCCAGAGGCACAATACGACTCCTCCGCCACGTGGATCCCTTTGGGAAACGTTTTGTCCAGCTTCGCGCCCCACGAGATCCGTGCCGACTTGGCAATGTCCATCCCATAGACTCGCACCAAGTAGAGACGCCTTAGCCGCAAGACCAGCAGACGCAGCAGGTTTCGAAGTCTAACGACCATGGTTATCCCCTCCTGCCTCCGGACAGGCGCAATCGTAGCTCGCCAGGGCGCAAATGCCCAGGCCTGCGACCATCTCATATAGATGAGCTTGGTTCGCATAAGACGATTCTTCCGATAGTAGAAGGCCCCTTTCCCGTCCCACATGTTCCCCAGCATCCAGGAAAGGATCTTTCCGGTCAGGCCCCAGTACGCCTGTCCCTCCCTCGAGAAGAAGCAGATCGCCTCGGCAGGACTGTGAATGTCAATGGGGTACGTCCTATCGCAGTAGTACTTGGGCGTTCCGTCTTCGAGGAAGAAGTTATCCGCGTAGTACTTCACACCGCGTTCGTAGTTGTTCCGCCAAGGCAGGCACTCATGGTGCCCGAGGAACCGTCGCAAGGATTCCAAAACGAAGCCCGTGTGGAACGAATCCACCCACCGCTGGCCTGGGGCTTCCGCAAAAGGCCACGCTCCGTCCGGGCGCTGGTGGTCCACACAGTATCGCATGCTCCGACACGCCGTCTCCCTCAGACTCGCATCGTCGGTCAGTTCCGCAAGCCGAAATAATAGCGATGCCCCCAGGGCGTTGGCGTTATGCACGTAGTCCTGGTCCATCGGCGTATAGCTGAGACAGAATGTCTCCCCTTCCACCTTTCGATTCAGGTCGTTCAGAAGAAACTCTTTGGTGCCAACCGCCATTTCCAACGGCACGTCGAGGCCAGTGCTCTCGTGGGCGTCGAGCAGAGCATGACCAATGAAAGCGGTGTTCACCACTGTCGGCGTGTATCGCGGTCGGTAGATGATTCTCGACTGCCAGGGGAAATTGTAGCCCCAGCACGGTCCTGAGTACCCGAACGACATTGTCTCGCGCAAGAGATCGATCAAACGCTTTATGCCATCTAATGTCTCGTCCGCCAAGTGAATCCTGTAGAGGCGTGCATAGCCCTCGAGCAGAAGGCCCAGCCCCTTCGGGTTGTGCCCCTTGCGTATCAACAGAACCGGCCGCAGGTTTACCGGGCAGCGCCGCATGGATTGCGTAAAGACAATGCGAAGCCATTTTGACCTAGCCCCACAGAATCGGAGAAGCGGGCTGTTCAAAGCGTCATAGGGATCATAGCCGGCGTAATCCATACGCTCGACATAAGCGCGAAGACGATTGAGATATGACGCTACATTGACCACGACGAGTAGTCTCCACGCCAATCGTCACAACCCACAACCGACGCGTATCAGCCCGACGAAACAGCGCGGGCGACAATGCAACTGGCTGATAGACTCTTTGCCTTTACATATGGTGCGAACCATTTGAGCGCCGCTCTGGACCGAGGCATCGGCTTGGCTCGGGGCTATATCTACCCATTGAGTCGCCCGTCTACGGCCTTTATCCTCTCCGGCTCGCTCGCCGGAACTGCAGGGATCTCCACATATCGCGTCCAGCGCGGCCAGGAACGGGAGGCAGCTTTGGCATCATGCGTATCGTGCAGGACATCCCGGTAGACAGAGTCAATTCTCAGGGCGACCCGCGAAGCCAGAAAATGCGCCGTAGCATATTCGTGGTTATAACGGGCCATTCGGCCTCTCAAATCCGAATCGACAACCAATCGCTCAATCAAACCTGCAACCACCTCGGGGTCAGTGCTCTCAGTCGTGAATCCCATCTGGCCGTCCACGAAGAAATCTCTCAGTCCACCCACCGGGCGTATCACCGCCGGCAAGCCAAACGCCATGGCCTCCGCGATCGAGACAGGCATTCCCTCGCCGTGCGATGAGGGCAACACGTACACGTCAGCGCGCCGCAACACTTCACTCTTTTGACTCCCTCGCAGATAGCCCAGGAACTCCACATCGGCAATTCGGGCCCTCTGCACGTACGCCTTGGCGGCCTCCAATTCCGAACCATCCCCGGCGATCCTTAATCTTAAGTCGGGGTACTTGCTCTTGAGCAGGCCGAACGCATCGATCGTTTCGTAAATACCTTTGTCTCGCTCGATGCGAGAGAGAAATAACAGTTCCGCCCCCATCTCGCGCTTCGATAGCCGCCTGTCGATGTCAAAACGATCCAGTAGCTCGTCGGCAATCGCGATGGTCTCGACGTAAATGGGCCCCGTGTATCCCCAGGCGCGAAGCACTTGCTCGAATTCTTTGGCCAGGACCACCATGGCATCGGCTTCGAAGTAGAAATGCTTGAAAACCCGCAATCGTTGGCGAACCAGACGGGCCTCCAGACTCTTGCTCCAGCCATGAAAGAATACAAGCGCTCTCAGCCCCTTGCGTTTCGCGATGGCAAGCAGCAATCCATCCCTGATAATCGCCTTCCATCCCAGCGAAGGATTCAGATGGATGAGGTCCCAGCCACGCCCTCCTGTCCTGCGGTAGAAACCAAGACTGTCGCGGACGACGCGTGCCAATGTACCCAGTCTGCCTTTCGTGCGCCCACGAGCGCCAACGGTGAACACCTCTGTCTGCGCTGAGAGATGCCTCGTGAGCGTAGCGACATAGTTCGATACGCCTCCTTGTTTCGTGATTTCCGGAGCTGCGATAAGTACTCTCATATGTTTGTCACCACATCTTCCGCTGCGTTTTACGGATACTGTAGACTCAGAGCCCCCCCCCGCGTCCGACAATGCTGGCCGTCCTGACAGGCGTCGTATCGAGGGGCTGACGCTACTCCTTCAGAATCCCTCCCGACGACACATCCGTCACACACTCAGCCACGCATAGAATTCGGATGGAATGATCTCTGACCAGGCTCGCTCTGCCTATCCAGTAATCCAACCGATAGGCGAAACGCCTGAGGGTCCATTTCTTACCCAAGATAGGATTGAAGAGCACAATGTTGATTTTGCTGAAACCCTCGCTATCCAGGCACCTTTTGATCTTGCCAACCGGATTTAGCCGATAGTAGTAAGTATCATTTGGTGTCTCCTTGCCCGTGATCACACGAGACAGGACCTTGATCCATTGGATAGGCAACGAAGAGGTGAGAAACCCAGCGATACACCTCCTGTTCGGTGCGGCCAGAAACAGATGACCTCCACGCTTCAGAAGTCTGGCGGCACTGGAGACAAATCGCTTTGGATCCTTTAGATGCTCCAGCACGTCAAAGCACACGACCATATCAAACGGTGGAGTACACGACTCAAGACATAGTTCTTTCATATCAGCCACAGCACCTTTGCTGATGGACTTGTTACCTGCGATCGCAGTCGCATCGGAGTCAACGCCAACGATTTCCCACACCTCACTCTTGTCGATCACCTTGTTGCCGTGGCCATACCCTGCATCCACGACGCGGCTTCCCTCGTTGACAAAGCGCGAGATCAACTGCTTTTCGAAGGCAATTCTCTCTTGATAAGTCCGCGTGTGCACACGCTCGACCTTGCACGTTGCCATCGTCAGACCTCGCTCGGCCTGCATTCGGATCCAAACGGAATCCTGGTCTTGTCAGGAGCACGACATTGCTACTTCTCTTCCCGCGGACGGCTCCGCGAGGCATGCTGACTTCCGGATTCGCTGGCCATTGGAGTCTCTGAGCAACGAGATCCATCGAATTACCCGGTTCCTCTCAAGCTTCCAGGCAGGTCTCGCTGCCCTCAAACCCGCTTTGATGGCGCCTTGGCAGAGAGTGCCCCCCACAGGTCAGCGCAGACGAGGTCTTGCCCGCACATAAGGTGCCTGTGACGTGGAGATAACAGCAGAGCGAGCAGATAGAAACAAACGTAACTGAGTTGGCCGCTCGTAGCAAAGGAACTTGAATAGCCGAGATAACATATCATGATCACAACAAATGAAATCTCTATACTGAAGCGCAGGGCGGACCAGTATCCGCTGCATGTGGGACGGGGGGATCGCCACAAGAGGTGAAACAGATAGGAGAGAAACAACATGTACAGTCCCATGCCGGGCAACCCGATACTTATCACGTCTCGCGTCCAGCCGGTAATGCCGTATTCGATCATGAGGGCATCGTAACGTCCTCCGCCCCCCATCACGGCCAAGGGGCCGCGTCCAAAAAGAACGGTCCCCTTATCTCCATCGAGCAGAGCCGAGATCACGCGTCGCGTCGTCGCCGTCCGTCCTTCGGTTCCACCTCCGTGGTTCTCCTTGAAAGTGTATTCGCGCGCCTTGGTGAGTGCGTGGATCGTCTGGTCGACAAGACTCTTCGAATTGCTCCGGCCGATCCCGGCGCTGCTGCGCCACCCCCAACAAAAGTACGGGCACAAGACCAACGAAGATGACCGTGGCCCACAGGAATCGCTTGAAACCGTGCCAGGAGTGAGTTCTGAGAAAGTACCAACCGAAGATGAAGAAATACAGAGAGGGTCCGAGGAAATATATGGCGCGCTTCCCGCTGGCATAACCGACGAAGAAGAACGCCCACGACAGGACAAGAAGCAGTGGATTGGCACGCCAGAAGAGATAGAACGGCACGGTCAATGCCATGGCAAAGAGCGGAAACTCGGTCGCAAGTGCTCCTCCGTCGGCATAGAGAACACCGACATGCGCCTCGACGCGTTCACCCCGCACAAAGACCTCGTAGCCCGAGGCCGTAATCTGCAGGATGAAGAGCAAGGCGATGACCGTGTTGATGCGCATGACAGCGTCTCTTGTCAGCGGGGTAACCCAGACCGCGGCGAAGATGATGTACGCGTAGACCACATAGCGACAATACAACACCGCCCCATAGATCCCATCTCCATGGTAGATGGCCGAGACGACCGTCCAAATCACGTAGAGAGCAATCAAGAAAAAGCCCGGCGTCTGCTGCGGGACACCTCTGTTGATGAGATGCAACAGGATGACAAATATGGGGACCTCAAGAATCAGCTTCAGGAGGTTGGGTGGCACGCCAATGCGTGCGAGGAATCCTTGCGTGTAGACCAATACGAAAAGCGCTGCCAGCACGACCCCGAACGCACGATCTGTGATTACGCACGCGCGAGATTCATCGGCTTGATCCATCAAGTATGTAATCATCGCAATCAGTGGCAGAATCTACGATTGGCAGATATTGTGGACATAGGGAACAAAGTTGAAGTTGACAATGCGGTCCCACGAAGCATCCGGGCAGCAGCAGCGGATCTTCTCCGAGTCAAACTCATGGCGGCGATCAAACACCTCCTTGAGCCCTCGGTAGAAATCCTCCGGCGTATCTCCTATCAGCACTCCATTGAGTCTGTCGACGACCTTCCTGTTCTCCGTTGTCGCGGTGGCGATCACCGGCATGCCTGCGAAGATATACTCAAACGTCTTCGTGACCGGCTGACAGTCATATATGTCGGTGATCGGCACGTAAGACACCCCCACATTGCAGCGCTCAAAAGTGCTCTGCAGTTCCGTCTTGTGTACGTAGCCTGGCAAAGACACGATGTTGTCCAGACCTTTCATGTGGACGATCCGCCTCAATCGATCGAGTTCCCCGTTGTGGCCCTTGCCTACAATCGTATAGGTGAGGTCAATTCCGCTGCCGCCGTCTCGCAAGAAACGCTCGAACCCAATCAGCGTATCTTCGATGCGTCTCCCGTCCAGTGTCCCCACATAGAGCAGATCCAGCCGGTCAAACCGCTTCGCCTTCAGTCCCATGCACCCGGCCCCCAGGGGCAGGATGTGCGTTTTGCCCGAGGGTAGATGCAGACGCTTCGCCAGCCCCTCGGATATGACGGTAGTCTCTGGAAAGAAAGAGCACTCCCACCGCATCAGCCAGTCGGCCCCACGTCGCACCAGAGGATTCGGATGGACTGAGCCCGTGCGAATATCCACGATCACCCGCTTGCGCCCACTCAAATATCTTAAGATACTGCATCCGGGAAAATACTTGATGAAGATGGCTCCGCCGCATTTTCTGGCTTCCCGAGTACAGGCCGCAAGAAGTCGCAGATAACGGAGCAACCTGCTTCCCTTGTGCGGCACGTACTTGGTCTCTCCACCTTTCAGGCAGAACTTCGGCCGCCCGATGTCAAAACTCACGTGCGTGATCTTGAAATGCGATGCGCCGAGCATGCAGCAGTAGTACGTACCGAGGTGGTAGCCGAACTGGGCCCTGTCCAGAACCAACAACTCTGGTTTGCTTTCTGGAACCATAGCACACCCGCCTACTGGGTCTGTGTGAGGAGTGAGGTTATCTTCGTCATGCTCGGACCCATGGAATGGTGACTTAACGCGTATTGTAGGGCTCGCGTCCCCATGGCCTCACGAAGGTCGCGGTCAGAGATGAGTCTTCTCGTATCTCTGACGAGGCCTCCCATGGACTGGCTGTGAAACCCCAACCGCCTTGTCGTCAACACACCGTCCGGATCGACGTTCAGACTGATGACAGGTACCTGGCGAAACCACGCCTGTATGAACGTGCAGGGAAACCCCTCATACGCACTTGTGTTCACGAGTATGTGCGAGCGTGCAAGAATCTCGTTGACGCGCTCAATAGGCTGTTCGCCCATGTAGGTGAAGTTCCTCAGGGCAGCCATCGTGTCTTCAAGTCGCCGCTGATAGGCCGCTTCCTGTGCAGGCCGTCCGATCATGACGAACCTGACGTCCTGACAATCGTCAAGCTCCCTGACCAACCGTAGGAAGACCTGCGGTTGCTTCAAAGGCTTCAGATTGGCCACCCACACAACCGTCACCTGCCCTGTCTTGACAATCGGCTCCTCTGGCTCCGGCTGCGGCGTACCGACAATCAGGTCGCACCGACGACCGTAGCGGTCCTGAAGAAGCTGATCCTGATAGTGCGCCTGCCCGATGATCAGATCGGCAGATCGAATCCCGTACTCGGTCCATCGCCTGTCAATATAGTCAAACAGGACCGAGCGAAGCGAGGTCGATCGCCTGGGACGGACATTACTCTCGCTGGCAATATGCCATACCATTCGGCAGTCATTCTTCTTCGCATAGAATGCGGCAATACCGGTGAAAGCACAGGCCACGCTTTGGTAGATGACGTCCGGCCGGATTCTGTTCAACGCGCTGAGAATGTCTGATCGATACAGAAAGTAGTTCCTCCCAAACCTTCGGGAAAGCGTTCTGGCTTTCATGGGAATGACATGGACCGCTTCGTGAGACCACTCCGCGGTATCCGGTGACGTACAAACATAGTACACGTCATGGCCGAGCTCGGCGAGACTCCGAGCAGTCAGGCACAGGCGATATTCTGCACCTCCGAACGCATCTCTGCAGTGATGCTCAGTTAAGACTGCTATGCGCATGTAGTCTGTCCCTTTGCTCCGTCTATCAAGATGGCGCAGACACACCGATGGCCTCAGACTCTGGAGACGCGACAACGGAAACGATGGCCTCATGGCCTCCGCTTGAAAACACGCTCACGTTCTTCTCCCGAGCAGCCGCTCAGACGGCAGGACGCTCTTGTCCTTGCTTCCACGACCCACGGCTGGAATAGCCTCGATCGGGTGACGATGAGGGTAGTAACCGTTGTAGCGATAGCTCCGATGCCTTCGCGGTACGCCGTTGATTACGGCCCCGAGAACGTGGGCACCTATTCCCACCAGTTCGCCATAGGCGTGGAGGCTGTCTCGCCGTGTCGAGGCTCCCATACGCAGAACGAGAATCACTCCGTCGCTCTGGGCGGCAAGAATCTGAGCGTCTGCAAACTGCAGGATTGGCGGCGAATCAATCAACACACGATCATACTTGCCGGCCAGCGTCGCGATCAGTTGGCGAAAACGATCGTCGTTGAACATCTCGCTCGGATTGGACGCCTCCGAGCCACAAGTCAAGAGATCCAGACCGTCTATGCCGGTGGGTTCGATGGCATCGTCCACGCTTACCTGACCGGCGATCACCGAGCTCAGGCCATTGCGCCGCCTGCTTCTCTTGAAGATCTTATGTTGCCTTGGCGTGTGGCAGTCCGCATCCAGAATCAACACTCTTTGGCCGGCCTGAGCCAGGGCCAGAGCCAGGTTGCTGGTCACCGTGGTCTTTCCCTCACCACAGGCAGGCGACGTCACAAGGATGGTCTTGGCATGTCCATTGAAGGTGCCAAGAAGCAACGGTGTTCTCAGTCTGCGGAACGCCTCTGCTTCCGGCCCCATCGGGCAGATGCGCACCATCTGCGCTCGAAGGGTCCCACTGCGCATCGGCGATCGGATCGAGGGAATGACTCCCAGCACAGGCAATCTCAACAACGTAGAAGCCTCCTCCGACGAGCGCAGCCTCTGGTCTAGCAATTCCCGCACCAGTCCCAGCCCAGTGCCACCGCACAAACCGAGCAACAGGGCAATCGCCATGAACCTGTTCTTTCTGGGTTCCGAAGGTGTGCTGGCCGCCAAGGCCCGTTCCAGAATGGTGACCGTCAATTTCCCGACGCCCTCAGTGACACTGAGTTCTTTGATCCGGTCCTCGAGGACACCAGAGGATTCTTTGGCCTCGTCGTAATCGGATTGCAGCCTTGCGTATTCTGTCAGTTCGTCATTCACCTGCTGAACCTGCTGGCGTTGTTCTTCGCATTGTCTTGCCAGTTCCTCTTCTCTCTGCTGCGCCGCCACATACTCCTGGCGGAGGATGGCCAACTGGCTTTGGACAAACTGCCGGTCCAGTTCGCCGATTTCTTCCTGAACGCGCTTGATCTCACCGTCAAGAGTCGCGACAGCGGGATGCCCGGGCTTCAATTGCAGCAAGACATCCGCCTTGTCGTCTTTTAGACGCGTCAATTCAGCATGCAGAGATGCCATCTTGTTCGTCACCGTGTCATCGATGCGCCGCCCACGCCGGGCTTCCAGGAGTTGTCGCAGACCCGCAGGATCCTCGGCCAGACTCACGGCCGTATCATAGAAGTGCTTCACCTGCTGTGTGGTCACCTTCGCTTCGCTCAGTTGCGCCAAGAGTTGCTCCATCCGGCGAAGAGCAACGTTGTCGGCCTGATCTGACCCAAGGGCCAGGCTCTCGTTTTGACGTTTGAATTCCAGCAGTCGCTGATACTTCTGCGTCACATCCGCGTCGTAGTTGCCCCGTGCTTCCTCGAGAATGCTCACCAATGCGGTCGCCGCGTCGCGCTTCTGTTCGACAAGAAAGGCTACGTACGCTTCGACTACGGCGTTGGTAATCTCAGCCGCCTCGGCCGGATGAGGTGCCTTGAAAGAAACGTTAATAATCCCATCCATCTTGCCGACGGCGGTTTCCAAGCCGGCGTGTAGAACTGACACGGGATCGCTGACATCGGCAAATGTCTGCATCTGCTGCGTATCCAACGACCCCACGGCATTTGTAAGCACGGGAGTTGATCTAAGCACCTCCGCTTGCGTGAAAAGATAGTTGTCCTGCTTAGTCATAACCCCGCGTTCCGAATCGTGGATCACCTTGGGAATCTCTTGTTCCACGTAGATGCGCGCCGTGCTGGTGTACAGCGGCGTCACACGCTCGAGAAGAAAGTACGCCCCAACCAACGCCAGCATACCCGTGAACAAGATCATTAAGGGGTGACGCCGGAGTGTTTCCACAAGAATCCCCGGGGACACCGGGTGATCCGCGGGCATCTCCCGAACCTGATCGTGCGAGCTCCCATTGCCTTTGCTGTCCATCGTCGTCCTCAGAAACTGGCCTTGCGCTTCCGTCAATCGTTACCCCACAGGTTGCCCAGGTCGACCCAGGTCCCCACGCTGAGTCGCACGACTCTGTTGACAAATGCGTTGGTGCGCGTACGCGGCGTCTGTTCGATCGCCACCAGATCACCCGGTCTGACCGATACGTTAAGCTGGTCGGTATATTGCTCATCTTCGATCAGCCTGAAGGTGAGCCTGAGAATCGTCCCATCGGGCTTTAGTCGGTACACAGTCGCATAGCGTGGGTCGACATCTATGTCCAATCCTCCGGCCAGAGCGATCACCTGCGCCAGGTTATACCGGGCCTCCGGTGGATACTCGAAATTCCCCGGACGGCGTACCAGCCCCAGAACCGATATCAAAGGCATCTGAATCGGCTCCACGATCACGGTGTCTCCTTCGCTGAGCGCCACGTCTTTGAAGGGAATATTCATCCCGACGACGGGCAGTACGATGGTCTCATCTTCTTTCTCTTTCTCCTTGTGTGGCGTCTCATCTGACGCCGCAGCCGGAGTATCGGCTGGCTCAGCGGACTCCACCTCCGACATCTCATCGATGTCATCGGCGGATCCCGGCGAAGCCGGCGGAGAAATCGCTTCATCAGGCCTGCGTGAGGATACCCGCGGGGCAGGCGGTGAGGCACCCATGAACGCCGAACCCCACGAGGGCGTCGACAGACGGGTCGTGGTTCGTCGCGACGGCACGCGCTCCGGCGCCGGTGGCGTCGATTGCTGTGGTGCGGGGGCCGTGGCCCGAGCCGCGACTTTCTTCTGCCAGGGTCGCATCGTGTTCTTGAATACACTGTTCGCGCGAGCATTCGGCCCGATCACACGAACCACAGCCGCCCCGGCCGCTGATATGCCCCCGGCTTCGGTCAACAGAGACACAAGAGTCATCTGATCGGTCCGAAGCGTGTACACCCCGGGCTTCTCCACGACCCCCGCGATGTAGACCTTCGCTGTTCGATACTCGAGAACGCGCACATAAATGGACGGCCGGTTGACCGTAAAGGAATCATAAGCCGCTATCACCTCGGCCTCGATCTCCGCGAGAGATTTGCCCGCGGCATCCAGGTCCCCCACGGCAGGCAGAACAATCGTTCCCTCGTTCGTGACTCGGCAGATGAACGGTTCATCCTTGCCGTTTTGCACGCGGGCGGAGCGAATCTCCGCTTCGGTGACCGCCCGGAGCAGAGCGGGCATGGTGAACTCCAAGACGTCACCAGGCACGACGTGATACGGACCGGTATAGAGCTTCGCCCGATTGACGCGATCCATATCCACGGGAGGAATAATCGGCTCAGCGGCCTCGAAGGCGGCGATCTGATCCGCTGTCGGCAGGCGCACGTTGTCGCCGCAGCCGGCAAGGCACAGCAACACGGTCAGAACTATTAGAAGCCCCGCCGTAGTCCGGTACCTGCCTCGCCTTGAGAATATCGAGCTGTTTCTTATACAGGCCATCTCAGCCTCCATTGCATTATCCGACGTCTGGATCATCTCGTCGATCCGGTACGGACGACACATCATGTTGATCGCTCCGCGACACGTGGCTGCCTTAGGGATGGGGTCGCGATTTCTTCCAAGACACACGGATGTCACGAGTCGTTCCCGCTGTACGCCGGACATGAGGAACGCGAGGAGTTCGAAGCCGCGACGAACGTGGTGTCCGTCACGTGCTTAAGGGTCATATCCCGTATCTCTCGCAAGTACAGGGGATTCATGACAATGATCGTATCCGGCTGGTATTCAGCTAAGAACCTGGGGGCAACAATCTCCTGCCCCGTGCCCGGAACGAACTTCCCCTGCTTCTTTGGGTGAATGTCCACCACATATTCCAGCACATCCTGCGAGATGTCGAGCACATTCAAAAACGTGGTGCCCTTGGTTCCCGCTCCCCACGCCACCACCCGGTGACATCGCTGGCGCCAGGTGGCGATTCGTTCCTGCCACGAGTCCACAGCGACAAGAAAAGAGTCTTGAAACCCAGCCAGGGCACTCTGCGTATCGACGGGACCTGTAACGGAATCGGCCTTGGGGCGGTCACTCGCGCGTGCCGGCCTGGCTTCGATCGAGAGAAACTGGCCATCGTAGCGATCGTTAGTCTGCATCACCCGAAAACCAGCCGCCTCGAACGCCCATCGCAATGATTCGTGTGTGAAGTAATTGCAGTGCTCGTAGAGGATGTCCCAGAAAGCCCCACGCAAGAACGTGTGTCTGGCATCAGGAACTTCGAAGAACACCACACACTCCTCTCGTCCATCCAGCGTCCTGCGAAGCTCTTTCAGGAAACCGAGTGGATCGTGGATATGCTCGAGAACATGGCGACAGCAGACCATGGCCGGATGATATTGGTTATGCTTCTGTGAGTAGATGTCTGCGACAATCTGCACGTCGGACGCGTTCTGATCGGATAGCGAGCCATCGGGATCGTAGCTTGGATCGAATCCAATCCCCCGATTTCGCCCGATGTCACACAGCAATCTCAGGAAGTACCCGTCGCCGCAGCCGATCTCAATAATCTCCTGATCGTGAAGGCTGTACTTCCGGATCAACTCCTCAGCCACCCCCGTAGCGTATCGGCGGAAATGCGGCGACGCCGACAGCGGGTTTCCATAGTGCGGACCGTACTGGATCTTCGCAGGCTCGAAAGCAGCGTTGTAGATGAATCCACATCGACGGCAGGACATCAATTGCATCGCCGCGCGTTCAGTCGCCAGCGCGTGCTCTCGCGTTTGATGCAGGACATTGCAGAAGGTCGGCAGACCGTCCCACGTGAAGATCTTCTCCACTTCACTGCTGCGGCATACCGGACATCGCAAAGGTTTCACGTGGCTACCCTATCTTCTCGGAGCTGGTACGTACGATGTGACTGGAAGCAGTTCGGCCGAGATCCCCAATCTTGAAAGATCCAGCCGAATCTCGTCGCAGTAGATCGGATTCATGACGATGATCTGGTCGGGCTGATATTGAACGAGAGACTCGGGCGAGACGATCTCATGACCGCTGCACGGAAGATACTTGCCATGTTTGTAGGGATTGATATCGACCACGCACTCGATCGCATCCGTGAGCCCGAGCGTGGTCAGGAAGGCCACCGCCTTGGAGCCCGAACCCCACAAGACGGTCTTCTTGCCTTGCCGGGAAGCCTTGTCCGTCACATTCTTCCAGTATGTCAGGGCCGAACCACACGTCTGTGTGAAACCTGCGACGAGATCTCTCAGGGACGACACGTCTTCTTCGAGCCAGGAGAGCTGGGTCTGCCGGCCACGGGCGGGATAGGCCGTGATGATGATGTACTGATCGTCGAAATCCAGATACAACTGGTCGACGTCGAATCCCGCCGCCCTGAAGAGCCTTGCGAGCGATCCCGGCGTGAAGTAACTGCAATGCTCGTAGTACAGATCCCAGAACGCACCTTCCCGGAGGATGCGGAGCGTATCCGGGAGCTCGAATATCACGAGGGTCTCATTTCGCTGGCCTATGCTCTCTCGGATGGTACGCAGGAACTGCTGCACCTGTCCGATGTGCTCGAGCGTGTGTCGACAACAGACAACATCCGCTTCGAGGTGAGCGTACTTTTCGGAGTAGAAATCCTGAATGAAGGTCACCGACGACACCTCGCGGGATGGATCCCGCTGCGGAACGTAGGCGGGATCGACGCCGATGCCGGTATTATCACCCATCGCACATATCTGGGCCAGGAACTCTCCCTTTCCACAGCCAATCTCGAGAATCCGTTTGCCTCGTATGCCGTAGTCATCGATGAGCCGGCTGCACAGATCGTGGGCAAACTGCCTGAAACGAGCGGAAAACCCCTGAGTCTCCTCGTATTGCGCGGAGTAGTGTTGAACGCTGGAATCGAAAGACCTGTTGCTGATAAAACCGCACGTCTCACAGAAGCCCAGATTCAACCGTCCCGTCGGATATGCCAACGCTTCGTCTCGATCAGGAATAAGAAGACAACTGTGCACGGGAACGGCATCGACTCGATAGAAGTCGAGCATCCGCCCGCTTCCGCAACTCGGACACGTGTGAGGCACGCCGGAGTGCGTCTCAAGGGAAACACCTGCCGGAAGGCTTTGGGCTTGTGTCTTCATGTCATCTCCTACTGGCACGGCTCATCAAGATTCTTGTGATCTGCCGTGACACATTCGATCGACGCACTCAACCTTAGTGACTTCAACTGGATTAGCCGTGCGTGTCGAACCAGGTGTTCCTTCGCTCAAACGATCACCGGCTCGGGAATGGGAATGATGAACCGGCCGCCCCGCGCCACATATTCGCTCTGCTGGTTCATGATCTCATCCTTGAAGTTCCACGCCAACAGCAGCAGATAGTCGGGCATCTGCTCCAACACCTGCTCGGTCGGCACGATGGGCTGGTGCATCCCCGTCATGTATTTGCCCTGCTTGTGGGGATTCTTGTCCACGATCGCATCGACCCATCCGCGATCGATCCCTACGTAGTTGAGCAGAGTACACCCCTTGGCGGCCGCTGCGTAAGCCATGACCCGACGTCGATCGGACTTCAGGTCGGCCAGCAGATTCCGCAGTCTCTCCTTGATGTTCGCCACCGCCTGCGCGAAGCGACAGTAGTATTCAAACGTGTCGGCTCCGCACGCTTTCTCGTCGGCAAGGTAGTCTTTCACCGACGGCGTCACCGCCTCGCAGGGCTCAACATACAACCGTATCGATCCACCATGGATGGCCAGTGGACGAACCTCATTGAGATACAGATCGTGACACCGGAACAGGTGGTCCAGGGCAGTGACAGAGAAGTAGCACAGATGCTGATGGTAGATCGTGTCGAACTCACAGTGGTCGATCAGGTTCCTCACATAGGGCACCTCGATGACAGCCACGCCACGGTCTTTCAGCAACTGATGTATCGCCTCCACGAATCCGTTGGTATCGGCCACGTGAGCCAGGACGTTGTTCGCATGAATGACGTCGGCCCGTTTCCCTTGCTCGCGGAGACGCCGTGCCACCTCCTCGTTGAAAAAGGTGCACTGCGTTGGCACACCGACCTTTTCCGCAGCCTGTGCAGGCCCTTCCGCCGGATCGATTCCGAGGCAGGGTATGCCCGCCTCCACATAGTTCCGAAGCAGATACCCGTCATTGCTTGCCAGTTCCACCACAAAGCTCTGTGGACCAAGCCTGCGCACGTCGATCAACTCAAGCACATTTCGCCTCGAATGTTCCAACAGACTGGAGGACACCGACGAGTAGTATGGATAATCCCTACAGAACAGCTCTTCAGGATCGACCGTTTCGAGAATCTGCACCAGCGTGCAATTCCGGCAGAACGCCACCTGAAGAGGATAGGCAGGCTCCCTCTCTCCAAGCTGTGCTTCTGTCAGCAGCCTATCAGCCAAAGGTGAACTCCCCAGATCCAAGAAGACCTCCAGATCCGTACTGCCGCAAATCCGACACGCGTGCTCGTCGTGACGCGACATATCCGAACTCCTCATGTGTGGCTCCTCTCTTCATAGGTCTCGCGTGCTGCATGCCCTTCATGTCCACGGACGGCTTGGATGCCCGGAGTAGCGCCTTTCTCCATCGCAGAGTCCGATCCAGTTGCCCTGTCTTGAGAAGGTGTCTGATGTGAGCGATGCGCTGGAACCGTATTCCTTCGAAATCATCCAGAGTGATGCCATGCCGTCGATAGGCATCATAAAGCTCTTCCGCCCCTCGCCTGGTATTCCAGCGAGGGCGAAAGCCGGACACGGTCTGAGGCAGTCTGTCACAATTGACACGGTAATTCCGAGAATCGGGTGAAGCCCCTTCCGCAAAGCTGATCCGGCAGTTCGGGATCGTCTCACCTACGATCGAAGCGATCTGTCGGATTTGGAGATTCTCCGCGGTTTGGCCCACGTTGAACGCTTCGTTGTGAATGAGGCTCTGCGGGGCCTCCAGGACGGCTAGAAACGCACGCGAGATGTCCTCAATGTGGACGATGGGACGCCACGGACTCCCGTCGCTTTTCATCCTGATCTGGCCTGTCGTAAAGGCCCAGGCTGCCAGATTGTTGAGCACGAGATCGAATCGCAGTCGTGGCGAGACACCGTAAGCCGTGGCGTTTCTGAGGAAGACGGGCGAGAATGTGTCACACGCCAGTTGAGCGATATCACCTTCGGCGAGGACTTTCGATTTGCCGTAAGGCGTCACGGGATTGAAGGCAGAGTCCTCCGTCAAAACTTCGTCTCCTGCCGCTCCGTACGTGCTGCACGACGAAGAGAAGACAAAGCGTTTCACGCCGGCTTCCCTGGCGATCTCGGCCAGACGAACGGAGGCCTTGTAGTTGATGGCATAGGTCAGGTCCGGATCGAGATTCCCCAGGGGATCGTTGGACAGAGCCGCGAGATGGCAAATCGCATCGTATCCCCTGACGTCCGATTTCTCAACATCTCGAATGTCTTTCTCGACGAACGGGATGTCCGGGACGCGCGTCCCAAAGGTACACCGCCTGTACAAATCACTGTCCAGCCCCGTGACTTCATGTCCTGCATCTCTGAGCATTGGACTCAGTATCGTGCCGATGTAACCCTGCGATCCTGTGATTAACACTCGCATCTTTCAACCTCCCACAGCCTGGGCCATGGCTGTCTTTCTGGAATCCTTGATCTCCCGATAGCGACGGGGCCTCATGCCGGGGCCTTCCCAAATCTTCCACGGTGCCTTTTCCGACCGCCACAGGTCTTCAAGAATGTACTTCTCGCGAAGCGTATCCATGCACTGCCAGAAGCCGGTGTGCTTGTAGGCCATGAGTTGACCTTCCTGAGCCAGTCGTTCCAGGGGCTTGCGTCCCAGGGCGTATCGTCGCCTTCGATGTAGTCCAACACGCCCGGCTCCAACACGAAGAACCCTCCGTTGATCCATCCCTCACCCGTCTGCGGTTTCTCGCAGAACTCGCTGATCATGCTCCCCTCGAGCTTGACGTGCCCGTAACGTGCGACGGGACGAACGGTGGTCATAGTGGCCAGTTTTCCATGGGACCGATGGAAGAACAGCAGATCATCGATATCCACATCGGAGACGCCATCGCCCCATGTAAGCATGAAGGTCCCATTCCCGAGGTGGTGCCTCAGCCGTTTAATGCGCCCGCCCGTCATGGTCTCGATTCCCGTGTCGACCAGATCCACCGTCCAGTCAACGCAGTGCCCCCCATGAACCTCAACCTCACCGGTGCCACATCTAATGGTCAGATCCCTGCTCATGTGACAGAGATCGACGAAGTAACGCTTGATGTGTTCCCCTTTGTAGCCCAACGCAACGACGAATTCCGAAAATCCATAGTGCGCGTAGGTCTTCATGATATGCCAGAGAATCGGTTTGCCACCGATCTCCACCATCGGCTTGGGCCTGATCTGCGTCTCCTCCGCCAGCCTGGAGCCTTTTCCTCCAGCAAGGATTGCCACTTTCATGAGTCTCTCTCCTTTCGCAAAAGGGTTCCACGCCACCGGGCGGAGGTGTTCGTGGGTTTCGTAGACACGGATGCGTCAACGCTCTCGCAACAACAGGTCCCTGACCAACCTTCCGTCGTTCCGTCGAATCCAGGTTCCCAACTGCCTGAGGCAGAGAGCTCGCTCCGCCCGGCCCATCGGCACGCGCATGACCGCTCGCGAATGCTCGAGCAGAATCCGCCAGGAAGGAAAAGTGATCTTTGTCTTCCGCGAGGGATCGAACCACGCCTGGAGCAGCCGCCGCGTCGGATTCGCCTTCCACGCCTGATGTGGATGGTCGCGTCTGAGAAACAACGGCTCGGGGACTCGATATATCTCGCCGCGAAGAGCCAGTTCTCCCAGCAAGACCCTGTCCGAGGACAGATACGATCCAAACAGAGGCGTGCGACGAAGTGCTTCCGTTCGGATGACACCAAAGATCGCATTGCATCTCGGATAGGGACGAAACAGGTAGTCGCGATAGCGTTCGTGGGGCCTTGGAGAACGCAGGTCCAGGCGATCGTCAAAATCCCCGCAGGTCGCTCCGTTCTCGTCGATGTAGATGGTTTCCGTATGACACACAACCACCGAAGGGCAGCGGTCCAGCACCTCGATACACCGCTCCAGATACGTCGGAGCCAGTGCATCATCGTGCGCGGCCCACTTGAAGTACTTGCTGTCGCAGAGGCCTAAGATCTGGTTGTAGTTGGGCGCAGCACCAATGTTCGTCTCGTTTCGCACGTAGCGCACACGGTGATCCTTCTCCACATACGTCCGACATATCCCTTCGGTGTCGTCGGTCGAAGCATTGTCGGAGATGATCAGCTCGAAATCCTCATAGGTCTGGGCCAACATCGAGTCAATGGCTATGCGGATGAATCGAGCCCCGTTGTACACAGGCAAACCGATAGTCAGAGGCGGCGTGGAATCAGGCATGGTTCTCAGTTCCGGTCAAACGTCGGGGGGCAGACGATAGATTACCATCGAGAAGACAGAGATCCGTCATATGATGGCTGATTTGCGATTTCACGATCACGGGTTCGGCGAAAGCTCCAATGAGCACACCGGGATTTTTGGGGACGATTGGCGGGGACTTCGCTGCAACCTCGACAGACCGGGGACATCGCAAGCATGAAATACTTCGTAATCCTGAAAGAAACATGCCAGGAACTCGCCATCCGCGACATCGCCAAGCGTTCGCCATCCCACGTTGGGAATGAGCTGGGTCATCTGCGATTTGTGCTCAGCCAGAGCCGCACGCTTCCGCTCCAGAAGCTCTCTCACTGGGACGGCATACGTGAAGTCCCGCAGCAAGTCCACACCCCGAAGGAAGCTGTGATTGACGATATGCCTGACGATATCTCGACGGCGGCGCAAAGGAAACCGCACCCATGGCCAGTGACACCAGAACCAAATCGGGTATTCATAGACGCGGACGTCCCTGCCGATCTTCTTCAGTGCGGATATCACGATCCTGTTGGTCGCCAGATGATCCATCGACCACAAGGGTGGTTCTTTGTGATAGGGAATGAACACATCCTCAGGCTCTCGGGCTATCAGTATCTCCAGAACACGCTCACAGGCGACCTCGCTCAGTTCCTGCAATCTCGTTTCCGCGAGATCCAAGAGGATGATGTCGTCATCCTCGAGTCCCAGCGCTCGCCCTGCGGCACGGCCCTCGCATCGTCGAATCGTCCTCGAACGTTCCTCAGACATGAGATGCGTGTGTGACTTGCTGCCATCGGTCATGAAGACGAGCGTGACAGGTGTTCCCGCATCTGTCTTCCTGAGGATCGTACCGCCGCAACCAAGCGTCTCGTCGTCAAAATGGGGAGAGAACACGATGGTTCTGCGCCTCAGACCGTCCTCATTACACCTGGCAGCCGCTCGTTCCAGAGCGTTCTGATAGAACCGGCGCACCAAAGCCTTCAAAAAGGAGTCCTCCCGGTGCCCTACTCACGTTGTGATACAGTTTCAACAGATCTGTGGTTATCACTTCCCACGAGAAAAGCTCCACGGCCCGGGCCCTCGCGGAGGTCGCCATCGACCTTCTCAGGTTCTCGTCCCTGAGAAGCTCGAGGATCGCCTCGGCCAATGCCCCCGAATCACCAGACTCGACCAACCGTCCGGTGATACCGTCCTGCACGATCTCAGGAATGCCCCCGACACGCGTGCCGACCACCGGCACGCCTGCGGCCATGGCTTCGGCAACGGGCATGCCAAAGGCCTCCGTAAGCGAAGGCTGAACATAGATATCCGCCATGGCATACCGTTCGGACATGGCACCGTGAGGAACCGCTTCGCAGAAAGAAACTCTCTCGTTCATGCCCGGGGGAAGCTGCTCCCGCAAGTGCGTCATGTAGTCTCGGTGGCATAAAGAGGCCAAGCCCGCGACCTTCGGGTCATCGCTGAGCCTGAAGATGTACGCCACGGGGGGGGCCGCTCGGGGGCCAACGATATCGAGTTGCACTTGAGGGTCTTCCCGCGCGATCTTCTCGAAGGCCTCCAGCAAGATGTGCACTCCCTTGTCCGGAGATACTCTGCCTACGAAGAGGATGCGCTTGGCAGTCCCTCGTTCTTTGGTGTCCTTCGGGCGACAACGATCGACATCGACACCGTTGTAGATCGTCCAGCAGCGATCCGCAAATTGTGGAAAACGATGACGGATCTTCTCTATGATGTACTCGCTGCATCCGGCCACCGCATCTACCTTTTCAAGCCGGCGCACGATCACCTCGGGATCGAGCTGGGTCAACCATTCGCAATGCATGTGCAGGACGATCTTTGCGGTCGGGTTGAAGGCTCGAATGATGGGAACGAACTGGGACAGATTCTGAACGTGCACGATGTCACATCCGGTCCGCCGCAGGTCCAGTGACACCCGGACGATGTACGCGAAATAATACAACCAACTGCAAAAATACGGACGTCTTGGATGGAAAAACCGGGCCAGGAGGCGAAGCACGCGCAGCATAACGCGATCGGACCAAATCGATACGTATCGATAGTCCACTGCTTCATGCCTTTCAACATGCCTTTTCGCACTGCATCGTCTGGCGTAAACGGTCACCGGACACGATCGAGACAGACGGCGCGTCACCTGGTAGATCCAGATGGCTATGGAGCCAGACTCAACAGGCGGCTCTGCATTGTTCCATGGTTGACTGACAAAAGCGATCTTCATCGTCTCACACAAGGTACCGCTGTTTCTTCAAGATGGTTTGGGCGATAGTGCAATACATGGCACACCCGATGGACTCTACGACCAGCGTGGAGTATGCGATGCCGATAAGGCCGTACCGCAGGAACAACACATAGTTGAGGACAATGTTCAATCCCCCCAGAGTCAGTGTCGGAGCGATCAAATGCCTCTCGTTGTGAGTCGCCTGAAGCGTTGACGTGAAGGGCAGCGTGGCCCACGTGAATGCGAGATAGAAGAGCAAGACTCTCAGGATCGTGGCCGAGCCTGCATATTCAGGGCCGAAGAGCAAGTGGATCATCCCTGGAACCGCAAAGGAACCGGCGATGGACAGCGCCAGTATGACCAGGAAGAAACAGACCGAATACCTGATCAGCCGCGCGTTGTTGACGGCTCGCCTCTGGAAGCGCTTCACCAGAATCGGAAAGAAGGCGATCGCACAAACATTCCTAAGCATCTCTCCCTGTTGGGCGATCTTGTAGGCGACGCCGTAGACTCCGACTTGCTCCGCCCGGCCCAGGAAGGAGATCATGATCAAGTCAATCCTCGATGCAAAGAATGCCATGACACCAAGCAATGAGAACACGGCAGCAGGTTTCAGCAGCCCGGCATCCCATTGGATCTTCGAGAAGAAGCGAAAAGGGATGAGGTTTCGAGCATACCTGTACGTCACCAATACGGTAGCCAGATCCGATCCGAGGATGACGAGGAACAAGGCCAATAGCCCAAATCCATAGTGCAGAAACGCAATGGCCAAACCAACGGACACCGTCCTGTTTGCCACATTGAAAATGGCGATATACCGCATCTTCTCGGTGGCCTGATAGATGGTCTGGAGAAACCCTTGCACGCCTGTATAAGCCAATTGAAAGCTGAACAGCATAATGTACAGCTTGGTCTGAAGCTCGTAGGGAGCGAACAAAGACCCCAGAATGCACACCGTAACCGCCAGAAGACTCAATAGACTCCTCAGCCCAACGGTCTTCTCCAGACACCGATGCATGGACGATACGTCGTGGCTTCCCTCTCGAATGATGACCTTGTTTAATCCGCCCAGCAGCAAAACGTCAAACATCCCGACAAAAGCCCCCACGGTTACGTAGATGCCGTAGTTACTCGGTCCGAGGACACGGGCGATGTAGGCAAACCCGACGAGGCCAATGACCTGTGACAAGAGGTTTCCGAGAGCCAAATATGAGGCGTTCTTGAGCCCCCGCAGCACGGGCAACCTCGCCTTTCGACGCATTGCCGCGTGAACCTCGCTCGCCAAACGAGGGCACGTCACGACCGTCTCATATCCTGTTCTCGTATCGCTTGAGGAAGATATCATTGGGAAACCGTGTTCCTACGATACCCACGGTGAACTGGGAAGTTGGATGATCGAATCGGCAGATTCACTGGGTGGTTCTTGCTGACGGGTCCGGCTGTCTTTGTGTGCCACCGCTGATCTCCGCCCAGCACGGACAACGGGGCGGCAACCATATTCGTCCATGAGCCTGCCGAACAGACTTGCTCGGCGGTTGGCGGCTTCGAGTGAACCGTTGGCCCAGATGGCGATCTCGAATTCGCGCAGGGGTTCGCCGTTGACCTTTGCCAGCGGGACCGTCATCATCACCAGGCGCGACCCATTCGTCTTGAGCGATGGATTCTTCCAGATCTCCTGCTCGATCTCACCGTCGGGATGGGTCGTCGTCAGCGACACCCAGGCGAAATCCATCCGCTGGCCGGCCTCGCAGATCGCCTCCCACCACTGGTTCTCGGTATGTACCTGATCGAACCGCAATTCGAGATACTCGAAGGTCGCTACCTCCTGTTTGCAGCACTGGGCCAGCGCGTACTTCTTCTTCAGGCCCGCCAGTGTGTCGCGCAGATGAACGGCACCGACTACACGAAAGACCAGCATCAGCAGGATGAGAATGCAGCCAAAGACGATCAGTGCGCTGAGGTCGCGACAGATCATCATGAACAGGCCCAGCCCCGTGAACAGGGTCGTCAGCAGGTAAATGGCCAGCACCGCATGGCGCTGACGCAAGCCCATATCGAGCAGGCGATGGTGGAAGTGGCTGCGATCGGGAGCGAAGAGACTGCGCCGCTCCAGGAAACGCCGCAACATGCTGAACAATGTGTCGAAGATAGGGATGCCCAGCGCCAGGGCGGGCAAGGCCAGCCCCACCACGGCCGATGACTTGGTCATGCACATCACACTGGATGCCGCGATGGTGTAGCCCAGGAACAGGCTGCCGCAGTCGCCCATAAAGATCTTGGCCGGGTTGAAGTTGAATACGAGAAACCCGGTGAGACTGCCGACCAGCGCCAGGGCAAGAATCGCCATGATCGTGTTGCCGCCATAGATGGCCAGGACAGCGATCACGCCGCAGGCAATGGTCGAGATACCAGCCGCCAGACCATCCAGGCCATCGCTGAGGTTCACCGCATTGGTCACCCCCACGATCCACAGAACCGTCAGCACGCAGCCTGCATAGCCCAAAGGAATCGAAAGGTCGCTGGTCAGTCCGATAGTCTCGATCCGAATCCCGACGAAACACAGGGCAATTGCGGCAAACAGTTCCGCGCTGAACTTCACACGCGCGGGCAGCCCTCTCAGATCGTCGGCCAGGCCGATCAGGAAGATGAACGTTGCCGTACAGAGCAACGTGGTCATTTGCAGCCACCTGGCTCGGAACGCTTCGCCAATGACGTTGTCGATGTACAGCACGGCCACGATCACAGTCATGGCGGCGACGAAAATCGCCACTCCACCGATCCGAGGCACAGGACGTTCGTGAACCGTCCGCACACCCGGCCGGTCCACTGCGCCAATGCGCGGAGCGACCCAAATCATGACCGGCGTGACGATCAACGCCACAAGGATCGAACCGAGATATACCGCTAAGGCAGTCGTCATGAATGTTAGAGATCAGGTCTCTGCACTTCAGGAATAGGGGGCCCCGGACAGACTCCGTCCCCGTCGGTTGCGCTGCTCACCTTGATTTACATCAATACTCACGGAGGCGAGCCATCGACTCGTGCCGAGACAATGCGTTTCCGCTCCAATCAACACCAGCCAAGACCATCACACTCGGGCACTATCTCGTTCCGACTATGGACGAGTCACATCCCCGAGCAGCAAGGCCTATCAGTCCGCCTCGACATACTGCTTTTTCGAGACACAGAACCTCGGCAAGAACCCTGGTGGATTACAGGGAAGCACTTTCAACACGCGGTCACGGTGTGGCCTGCAAGCTCCTTTGCATCCGTCGAGTAAGCGTGAGCAAGCAGGAGAAGCTGGGATACTTCGAGGCAAGACATTATCTGTGCGGTAAGACTTGAACGACTGTAGGGAGACCGGACACCCAACTGCATTGGTCTCCGGCCCGGCAGCCTTTCGAAGTCTTCTGGCCCTCGAGGCGCGCCACCACGCACCTCTCTCTCCCCAGTTACACAGGGCAAGCATCTGAAATCCCTTTCTCCCGCACCACCCCCTCGGCACTCAAAGACATCCAACTCAGGTCAGTGCATCTTTTTCTCGGGTCTGATCTGTAACGAGCACCTTCACTGCCCAAGCTCTATCGGGCCTCCCCAGGCCCAAAGCCGCAACTCTGCCTGGCCAGCAACAGGCAACCAAGCACTTGCAGAGCCACAACAACTCCTAACGGTACCGAGTGAGATTGCCTCGAACAATCGTGGGACTCACGGCATTTGTGCATGTAATTCGGTATCGCCGTCCCTGGATGGACGTGGAGATCACGTGAAGTGCGCAGTCTCGATGTCTTCAGAGCCGAACCGGGACGGCCCGAGGATAGAGGGAAGAACGAATGCGGATGTGCGCATGCAACTCAACGCAGAGGAGGCGACGGCTGGGTGAAATGACGTGAGCTAACTATGATCGAACGGTAAGGACAACTGCTCTCGATGCAACTGCGTTGGCATTCTCACAATGGCCACTTCCCTGATCAAGTCTACGGGATTGTCCACGCCAAACTTGTGCATGATACGACGGCGCTGGTCCTCTATCGTGCGGACCGAGCGGTGTCGCAATCTGGCAATCTCCTTGTTCCCTTTGCCATCAAGGATCAGACGCAATACTTCAACCTCAGACTTCGTCAATGGCTTGCGCATCGGACCGTGCGCCCGCCCTCCGCGTCTCAGCGCCGCCTCGACCGCCGCCAGAAAGGAGGCCCGCTCCAAAGGCTTCTGTAGGAAATTCGACGCCCCCGCCTCCATCGCCTTCACGGCCATCTCTATGCTCCCGTAGCCTGTGACCACCAGGACGGGGAGAGAGGGAGTTCTACATTTGACTTCGCTCAACAGCTCGATACCGTCCATCCCCGGCAGCACGACGTCTGTGACAAGCAGATCGCATCGCACCGAACGCATCTTCGCAAGGCAGTCCGCCGCAGAGTCAAAACAGTGAACCTGATAGCCGGTCAGCTCAAGCGTTCGGCGTATGGCGTCGCACACGTGCGGCTCGTCATCAACGACGAAAACGTGTTGTCTTTCGTTTTCTCCCACTATGATCCCACCCGCAGCTTGCTCGATCGATAATCGGAAGACAGACGAGGAACGCAGTCCCCGGGCCGCCCGTGCTTTCGCAACGGATGCTGCCACCGGCCCGAACAACGATGTCCCACGCGACATAAAGCCCCAAGTCCACCGACTGAGTGGCAGGCTCGAAAAGCAGGGGGCGATTCGATGGCACGTCCGAATTCCCCTCTGAGGCAAGGCCATTGTCTCCGGAGAGCTTTAACTCCACGTTGGGCCCATTTACCGCACTGCTGACGGTGATTCGATGATCTCTTCGGGTATCCGCAAACCGCATGAGATTGTCGATCAAGACAAAGAACAACTGGTCGGCGTCCCCCTCGGCCATACGCACTCTGGGCCATTCCTCACCGTCTTTGATATGGATGACCGTGTTCGCTCCTCGAGCTCGCGTCTCCAGGAGTTGCGCGACTCGCGCCAGGCTCGCCCCCAGATCTACCGCATGGATCAAGGGCTGCCTGGGGCCCGTCTCGGCGAAACCACGAACTTGTTCAACGCTCAGAGTCATCGCGGAGACCGCTCGAAGCGCCGCTTCGAGTTCAGGCCCTGCACCGTCGTGAGATGTCCCGGGCCCCAGTCTGGCCAGAGCATTCTCGATGGACATGCTGATCGCGGTCAGAAACTGAGGAAGTCTCTGCGTCAAACCGGAACTGGCCTTGCCGATCGAGGCGAGCCGCCCGATCTGAATCATGTGCTCGCGACACAACTCAAGTTCTCGGGCTCTTCGTTTCGGTTCCACCACCTCTGCCTCGTCGCGAAGCAGACCTTCCACAATATCCATCATCCTCGGCACCGCTCTGACGATGGATTTGAGCATCCTCTCCCGCTCGTTCAACTGAGCCTGAAGCCTCGTGCGTTCCGTGATGTCCGTGAAGAAGATGCCTACGGCAACGATACGACCGTCTCGTGTGACTGGCCCAATGCAGGCCTCGCTACGTCGGGTGCCACTGCCGTTTGCGGAGAAACACACCATCTGTCGAACCATTTCCCCCGTACGAAGCACGTCCTGGATCGATTCCCGCACTTTCGCGCGACACTCGGGCGATAGGAAATCGTAAATACTGCGCCCCGCAACGCTTTCCTGACCATGAGGTATGCTTGCAGAGACGTGATTGACATGTGAAATCCGCCCCCTTCCATCGACTACGACGACCAGGTCGGAAGTACACTCCAGAAGGGAATCCCACGCTTCATCCAACACGGGGGAATCCCCACCCAATCGAGCGTGTGAACCGCAAGCGTGTTGTGCCAGAGCCAGTTTCGTCGGATCGCTCGGACGCACCGCGGCACGGGTGCCCTCGCTTATGCGTGGCGAGCCCTTGTATCCGGGTCGCGATCGATCACCACGGGCGCGACTCGCGACATCCCCCCCCCGCCGACCCGTCGGCGGCAAAGGTTGTCGATCGCTCGGACGCAACTCAGTCGAGATTCCCCTGTTCACGTGGCCCATCCCCTTGCCACACTGCGAAAGCCTGCCCTTACCTGTCACACCGTCCCGTCCCTGGCGAGTGAGACCGCCTAACGGACTGGTTGAGACCTGCGGTCGACCTCGTACCATGAAGACACACGATCAACGAAAACGCACTCGCCGACAGCATAGATCCGAACAGGACTCTGTAGACATCAATTTGTTGTCTTGGGGCACGCCCGCTCTCTTTCTCCCGCGTAGCGCTTTGCCACAACGAAAAGCGATGACTCCCAAAGACACCGCCTGATGAGAAATACCTCTGATGGATAAACCGCACTGATGACAACCCCCAACAGCCTCCCTGGCCACAGCAGGTCGACATCCCTTTCACCCCCTCACTTCCAGCTATCCTTTTTGCGATGAACCTCATCGATTGTCAACACAAATCGACGGGCAAAGTCCTCTTTTTAACATGGGAACGCTACATGAAATGGAGAGCTTGCCTGAAAGGCAGCGTGACGACCGACACCCCGGTAGAGATAATGGGACCCCTGCATAAACTGAGTTCAAGGCCAAGCTTGCTTCGACGCAGTGAGGACACTGCCCAGAGTCCCGGCGAGAACCTCTCCGGTGCGATGAGAGGCAATGGCTGGATCATCTGAAACTGCGGTTACTTCTGATGATAGATCTCCAATCGTCACTCGATTTCCCCTCGCACCGTATCTTCTGGAAATGCTCCTGCGACACACCGACGACTTCCGCCCGATCGCAGTTCCTCTGCCCTAACGGCTTGAGACGCACTACCAGAAAATACGTAGTCACCACAATTGATTGTGATCTTGAAAGCGGATAATTCCTTCACATAGCACCACCGAGACAAGACAGCTTGGCCGGATGCATTTGATTTGGGGACTGTTAAGGTGTTGTCAGAGTTCTTATTACCTGTTTGTCCAGGCGAGAAGCGATTTCGCCCGAGCGGCTAAGATGGTCGACACACCCGAGAAAGCCAAGTCTGTAAAGCACATGAATACGTGTATCTGTGGTCGGCACGGGAAGGGCCGATCGTCATTGGAGAAATAACGTTGATTTGCACGGAGGTGATTTATGAAGAGGTACGCAGTGTTGTTTGTCTTGCTGCTCGTAATCAGCAGCACCGCCTTTGGGTATTGTAGCATCAAGGTCACTCTCGACGAGATAACCTGTGGTGAACCCATTATAGGAAGCACGGTCATCCGGTGTTCGGGCACGTGCGCATATGATGGCGTGACCAAGACCTACGTCGACAACACGCTCTATGCCGACGTCTTCCTGAAATGTTCGTGCGCAGGGGGCTGTTCGGAAGTGACTACGCACGGAACGGTCTTCGGTGAGGCAGCCTGTGGCCGCTACGTCGTCGTTGTTCGGGTATGGTGCGATTACGGGGACAGTGGATGCTTCCCGTATTGCCTCTACCCGCAACCCATTTATTGTGGCATGGCACTGAAGACCTTTTTCGTCTCCTGCGATGACTGCGGGTGTTACCCGTGCCGTTGCCTACCGATCAGTCTATGTTGCCCCTGATGAGCACAGAATGGTCCTGACACGGCTGGGTTATCGCAGATGAGCGGGCAACGCATCTGGGCGAGAGCTTCATCTGAAGCTCGCCGTGAGTGTGAGAGGAGGAGGCCCTTCCCTAACAGAGGAGGGTGACCTTTCTTACCGCGTCCTCCCCACAGGGATGGGGCCCGCTATCCGAAAGACGGTTCCGATTGTCAACGAATCAAGCTGAATCGAAGCCGCCGGCCGTGTAGACCTTCATAGAGGGTCATCAGTCTCGTCGTGACGTTGCTGCCGGGGGGAGTCAACGCCGCAAGTTAATCTTGCCCAGGTTGTACCAACCGTCCGGTCGGTGACCCTCGATAGCCAGCTTCACCTCGGGCTCATCGAAACGTTCGCCCAGAATGCCGATCTGTAGATCGTATGAACCGGTCGGCGTATCCGCCGGAATCGCAACCGTATTGTCGTACAGGTTGTCGCCCGGCAACCAGGATCGCAGGTCTGCACGCGTGACAAGGACCCGCTTGTCCGCCGGACTGAGGAGACGAAACGCCAACCGAAATCGATGGTAGCACGGGGCGACGCCCTTGTTTTCCCACCACGAGGTGAACGGCAGTTCTCCTCCCGGTTTCACGACCGAGGGATACGTGAACTTGCGAAGCACGAAGCGATAGCCCATCTTCTTGAGCCACCG
This sequence comes from uncultured Phycisphaerae bacterium, assembly GCA_963726475.1. GTDB lineage: Bacteria > Planctomycetota > Phycisphaerae > Sedimentisphaerales > Anaerobacaceae > Anaerobaca. Next base: position 64,994 of record CAVSCO010000114.1, read on the forward strand.
ATTGACCTGGGGCCACCACTCGTCGGGCACCGCCGACGATTTCGCATTGAAAGACGAAATGTGCCATTTCAGCGACTGGTCGATGATGTAGTCGACGTCCCATCCCATGTCCCTCCAGTGTTGCATGACCCAGCACACCTCCAGGCTGACCGGCGCCTTTTTCCAGGCATCCTTCATCCCGAAATTGATGATCGCCTGCGGGTAGTAGTCGTACATGTGGCACCAGGTGGTGCTGAAGCCGCCCATATCCCCCAGGCAATCGACCCGCCAACCGACGTTGCGTTTGGACAGGCCGTACCGGTTCGTCTTCTCGTCGGTCAGCAGCATGATCAGATTCGTCTTGGGAAAGGCCTCCAGATAGCTGTCGACCAGCGCTTCGCGAGTCTTCTGGGTCAACCGCTCCGAACCGGCTCCTTCCCCCCAGGCGCCCACGATGGCGAGATCGACGCTTTCCAGCAAGGGATGCCCATCATACCGGCCTCCCAGGGCCCGGATCATGCCGCCGAAATGCTCAACGTATCGCGGGTCCTCCGGATTCGGTTCGCCACTTGGCCTCGGGCAGTTTGTCCTCCTTACCGACCATCGTCCGGTACCAGTCGGGCACGTCATTGTCGGCTCCCGTCCCATACGGAGCGATGCGCAGTAGCAATGTCTGACGCCGACTGCCTGCCGTCTGCAACGCCTTGTCGATCAGGTCCCACCGATACTGCCCCTGGATCGGTTCGATGAACTTCCAGTAGACGCGGAAGTACGCCAGCGAAGTGTCTGGATAACCTTCATTCCTCAGACTTCGATCGAACGCCTGGTACGCGATGGGAAATCCTTCGGTCCATCGCTGGCCTTCGTTCAGCCGGTCACCGTTGAACCGCTGGAAGGTCATGAACCCGATTCCCGGATTCGTCAGAACGTCATCGATCTCCTTTGGCCTGACGATGATTGTCTCCTGTCCCAGGGCCGCAAACGGCCACATCGACAGCAAGACCAAGAACATGTAGCATGCGGTGCGCATCTGAAGACCTCATCTCATGGATCGGATAAGATTGAATGGCTCCTCGAATTTCACTTTCGGAAGCATCGCTGTGCAACTCAGACACCCTATCATACCGCGATGGCGTTTGAGAAACCAGGGGTCTGGGCGGGCGAGTCGAGATTCCCCCCGTCCGCGGGTCTTGCGAGCAGCCTGTGGCAAATGGAGCAGAATCTGGTAGTATAGAAGGTCAAGACTGTCCTAACCCTCTCGTGGCCTCACATTTGGAGGAGCGCGATTCCAACGGGCAACGGTTCTAGACAAGACCTCCACCGGATTCCCAGAGTGACAAGAGAAGAGAGCTCGGTGAAAGACGACCGCGTTTCAGGAGTTGAAGCCATGACCAACAGCGAAGAGAGAGCTCAGAACCACGTCATAAGAGGATTCACGTTGATCGAACTGCTGGTGGTGATTTCCATTATCGCCGTGTTGTTGGCGATCATCTTGCCGAGCATGCGGAAGATCAAGGAGATGGCGAGGGATACGGCCTGCAAATCGAACCTGAAGAACATCGGGTTGGCCGTGGCAATGTATCTGGATGATTTTGATCGCAAGATACCGGATACCGGCAGCTCGAACGGATTCTTGTGGAACGATGCGGCCGGGAAGCCACTCGAGCCCGGATCAGGCGGCGGGGCTTACTGGGGCACATTCTACAGGAGTTATTTGAAGGAAACGAAGGTCTTCGGATGTCCGAGCTTACAGCGTGTTCCCAGAGGGTTTGATCTACACATACGCTGGCTTCCCCGACCCTGCGGCGGTGATTCAACACGCGGCGTATGGTCTGAATCATCACCCCCGAGCCAGAGGTCGGAACACGAACGACATATACCGTCCTTCAGAATTCCTCTATTGCAGCGATCACGCCGAACCCAGACCGGATGGTGGCACAGACGATTGCTTTCACAACGGTGACAAGCCCGGCGCTATGAACCTGACGGCCTATCGAGAAGGGGGCAATCGCTCGCACACCTATCGACAGATCTTCAGACACAACATGCGTTACGCCGATCCCTACAAGACGGGCGGGAGAGCCAACATTCTATGGCTGGATGGGCACGTCACCGCTCTGGAAGAGACGACAGGGGACGACGTCCGCCTGAGGTGGTATACGGGCGATCGACCGTAGCCTGACCGCTGCGTCCTTTCATGCCCACACTCCACAAACGGATAACACAGACCCCCGTTTGACAGCCCCGTGGAGCAGGCCTACACATCACAAGCCGTCACGGCCTGCACCAGCGACGGAATGGCATCCCGAACGGGAGTGTATTCGTGGGCGACGTAACCTTCATAGCCACTCTCGACGATAGCCCGCATCACCGCGGGGTAATAGATCTCCTGGTTCTCGTCTAGCTCGTGCCGGCCCGGCACACCCGCCGTGTGGAAATGGCCGATATACTGGATGTTCTTCTTGATTGTGGCAATCAGGTCACCCTCCATGATCTGCATGTGGTAGATATCGAAGAGCAGCTTGAATCGCGGGGAATCCACCCGACGGCACAACTCGAACGCCCACGGATAGTTGTCGCACATGTAGCCGGGATGGTTCACCTTGCTGTTGAGCATCTCCATGCAAAGGGTCACGCCGTTGTCCTCGGCAATCTTGACGGCCTCTTTAAGGATGAGCTGGCAGTTGTCCATCCCCTCCTCGTCGCTAATGCCCTTGCGATCACCGGCCATGCAGATCACGTTGGGCCACTTGTACTCAGCGGCCGCCTTGATATTCGTTCTGAAATCGTCCATGAATTTGGCGTGCATAGACTTGTCGTTGAGCCCCTGCTTGATCGACCCGGCCCCCGGTACCATCGTCGCGACGAGATCGTACTTCTTGAGCACGTCCCACTCATTTCGACCGACCAGATCCCGCCCCACCAGTCCCATCTCGACCAGCAGCTTGGCCGTCTGTTCCCGATCCAGCCCGGACTTGCGCAGACACCCGCCGCAAATGGACTGCTTGATCCGCCCGTTCTTGACGACCTTCCCGACGCTGCCCGGTTGCATCCCGGCCTGGCCCCGCACGGCCGAAGGCAACACAGTCGCACCGACAATCCCCGCCGCTCCTGCCAGTAGACTCCGGCGCGTCAGGCGTCCCGCACTCGCACTTATTTCGATATGGCTCATCCGATGCCCTTTCCGAAGAACAGGTTCTGCAAGATTGCGTGGTATTCCATACCTATGTTATCCGCCCTTCCGCACATTCTGAAGGGCTATTTGGGTGCGTCGGCCTTCTCTTTGCCAACGCAATAGATGTTCTTCATTCCGACGAGGAAGAGTCTGTCGTTCGCCGCCGCGGGGGATGGGTGATTGCCGTCGCCAAGATCATTGACCGCGAGGATCCGAAACTCAGGCCCCGCTTGAACGACGTAACTCTTGCCCGCGTTGGCGAAGAACAGATGCCCCTTCGGATCGGCAATCGGGCTGGCCCAGGCGCTGGATATGTCTCGGAGACGCTCGGAATATATCTCTTTGCCCGTGGTCATTTCCCAACACTGGACAAATCCAGGCGTGCGCAAGCGATACAGGTAGTTGCCGACCACGATGGGCGAGCTCAGTGCTTCACCTCTCTGCGTAATGGTCCAGCGAATGTGCGTGTCGGAGACATCACCCGAACCGGTCGGATCAACGGCGACACCTTTGCCACCCCGGCCATCGTCGAAATAGACAAGCCCCTGCCCGTAAGCCGGTGATGAGGCGTCCCCTTCACCCCGGCACCACCACAGGAGTTTGCCGTCGGTCGGATCGAGACTTTGCAGAGCGTCATCCGTTTGCCCCATGCCCGAGGCCAGGAGAAGCATCTGGGGTTTGTCGTTTACCTGGATGATCACGGGTGTGCTGTGCCCGAATTGCATTTCAGGAAAGCTCTTCTCCCACTTTACGTTACCGTTGGTCTTGTCGAACGCAACAACTCGCGAGTCTTCCTTCTTGGACATCGCACAGAAGAGGATGACGGTGTCGTCATAGAGGATCGGACTGCTGCCCAAAGTGACGTCGAAGGAATAGGGAATAACTGGCTTTCGCCATACGATGTTGCCCTGGAAATCGATCGCGGCCAAGACCGACGATGCAAATGCGCAGTAGATGAGTTTGCCATCGGTGACAGGGGTGGCAGCGGCGTAGCCTCCGCCCGGCCCGCTGCGGAAATCGTCCCGTAACCAGGGCCCGGGTGGCACGAGCGTATCCCAGAGCAGTCCGCCATCGGATGCGCGATAGCAGGTGACATGATGATCCGGGATGACCTTCTTGCGGTCCTCCACATCCGCCGGCCAGTTGACGGTACAGACGATAACCGCGTCGTCCCAGACGATGGGACTGGCGTGTCCCTGGCCGGGAAGTGGCGAAGTCCACAGCACATTCTCATTTGCGGGACCGCCCCAGGTAATGGGCAGATTCTCTTCCGTTGTGTAGCCAAGACCCGTTGGGCCACGAAAGCCAGGCCAGTTTGCCCCGACCGAGGCCTGCGGTGCGAGAAGAAGGCTCAGAAGAGCAACGCCAAACACAGCCAACTGGTTCTGGAGAGATTTGATGCCTCTCTTGAGATGCTTCGTCATGTCGTATTCCCGGTGCATGTGGTCATTAATGGTTAGGCACTCCACTGACAGTCAACTATGACTATACCATCAGAGAGAAAGTGGTTTCAATGCGAAACGCCTCCCATCTCCTTCCGGCCCCAAGTCAAGCTGACCATGCGCTGTGCGTCTAGCGGGAAGCCGCCTCCTGATGGGTCACGATAGGAACGTAACCCACTTCCATGCCGCTCGGCGGCGTAACAAAGAGGGCCGGGTCAAGCCGGGCCAACTCTCCCGTAGTCGGCGGCGCCATGTAATCCCGGTCAATGGACCAGGACGCGTGGATCTTCTCTACGATTGCCTGAAGTCTGGCCTTCTTGGCGGCACTCCAGTTGTATTGCTGGAACGAGGGTTGATCGACAAAACGATACCATCGGAAGGTGACCAGGGAACCGTCGACGAGCCTCGCCTGAAAAGGTCCGCTCGCCGGTCCGGGCTCGCGCCACGCGCCGCGATCGGGAGACGTATAGGGCACGCCGGGCTGAGCCCGTTCGAATTCCCGATCCAACAGATGTGTCTCGGCCGGCACGTCTGAAGCAGGCACGGCCACCAGTTGCTCGCCTTCCCGTCTGAAGTATTGGGGGAAGTACCCCATGGAGCCAGTGTCATTGGCAAACCATTCCAGCCCCCAGACGCTGTTCTCATAGACCTTGGTGTCAAAGGTCTTTTCGATACCGGTAATCTTCTTCCCTGCCTGATCGTAGCGCGTCGTGCGCGTCGTCAAAGTCGCCTTCCAGGCTCCTTTCTCGTCAAACCGTCCGGAGCAGCTCGGCCCCCCGTCGCGCCACGCCTTGAACGCGTCATAGAGAGCGGCCTTCGAGTAGTACGTCACGTCCTGGACCAGCAGTGTCCTGCCCTGGCCGTCTATCGGAAACTGGAGTCTCGGAATCTTCGAGTAGACGATCCCGTTGGCGTCGCGTGACTCGAAACAGGGAACCGTGTTGATCTCCATGGCACCCCCGCCCATGTTGCCTGGGCGGGCATCGAGTCCCCGACCGTAGATGAAAGGATAGTTGAACAGTTTGCCGATCTTACTCCACGTCTCGGGAATGTAGTAGGCGATCGGTCCCTTGAAATTGGCCGCACTGAGGAAACAGGTCCAGGCCTGATCTCCGGTGGGCGGATCGCCCGTCGTCGGTTCGGTAAAGGGTAGGGCCATATAGGTGTAGCCCAGAAACTTGCCGTTGGGATTGCCCTCGAAGGGCAGTGCGTCCGGCGGGATGAGCAGGCGATTGCTCAGTTGAGCGATGCCCAGGCGATTGTCAGGCAGCGCCTCGTTGTCGTAGAAGAACGACCACCCGGGTGAGCCGACCTCGTAGTCGTAACATTGCGGCGTCGCATTCATACTGAATTTGGGCGGACCGTATCGGAAGTGGTTGCGGGCCCAATAGCCCAGGCCCCCTTCGACGGTCTGAAACACGCTGCTCCACGTCGGTCCCCTCTCGGGCCAATTGTCGCGGGCCAGGGTTCCGACCGGCGCCAGCGGTTTGTCCTTATTGTCGGAATTGTCCGGCGTGATCCAGGCACTGGGCAGGCCGATCTGAAAGTGGGCGATCGGCTCGTCGATTAGTGGCCAGACCGCTGCATAAAACCCCATGCCCATGCCGTATTCGGCCCGAGCCACTGGCCGTGACGCACTATAGCCGATGTAGCCATGCAAACCGCGGAAGTTGGCCGTAACCACACCGGTTCGCGTGTCCTCCGGGTTTGCCGAGCTCTGCTCGCCTTCGCAGAACGGAGCCAGAACCGATAGCGTGACGAGGGCAAGTAGCAGCTTCTTCATAACGATCTCCTTCCGATGTGGGCAGGCAACAGTGGACGCCCCCGTTTCGACCTTCTTACTCTGGCGCTGTCCGACAGAGGTTCGTACAGATTGCGACAGGTATGATCTCCGCGTCCAATTCACCATTTTCAGACATACTTGTGTGTCGTTCAGGGAGTCGTGCCCGAACCGACCAACGCCTGATCGAGAGTGTTGAGCAATTCGCCCTGGTAGTCGTCGCTGTATTCCCAGAACATGGCGCCGCCCAGGCCCTTCTCCTTGAGGTAGCGCACCTTGTTGGCGATGGATCGAGGGTTCTCGTAGGAGATGAAGATACTCTCCTCGGGGTTCCACAGATAAGGAGCCTGGGCCGCCTCGTCCCAGTGTTGCTGGTAGGCGTCGTTGCGAAGCAATGGGACGATCTGGCGGTAGAAGATGATGTCGCCGACGGATTCAGCCTCTTGGAACAGGCCATGGTTTTCGGCACTTTTGACCCCGGTCCACTTTCTGCCGTAGAAGGGAATCCCCAGATTGATCTTGCGCAGCGGCACACCGGCTGCGACATGCAGATCGACCGCGTTGATGATATTGTTCTTGTCCAACTGGGGCGACGCGGAAGGCCGGAAGTTGCTGTGATGGCCCGTGCGGTGGTCTCCGCCATGGTAGAAATCGTAGGTCATGATGTTCAGGAAATCGAGGTAGCGCTGCAACTCGCCCAACTCGGTGTTCTCGACGTAGCGTTTGCTCGCTCCAGTAGCAATTGTCAGCAGGTAGTGCTTGTCATTTCCCTTCCGGGCCGACAGCCGGTCCAACTCCTCCCGCACAGCCTGGAGCAGAAGAGTGAAGTTATGAACGTCCTCCGGGCGATACGTGTTGCCGGCACCGGGATGGTTCGGGTACTCCCAATCGATATCGATCCCGTCGAGGTTGAAGGCCTCGACGAAATCAGCCGCACTGACGGCAAACTTGCGACGGGATGCTTCCGTCAACGCCGCATCGGAGAAGCCGCCCGACCACGTCCAGCCACCTACCGAGACCAGGACCTTGAGGTCGGGGTTGATCTTCTTCAAGGTGTGCAACTCGAGGATATCTTCCTTCTTCATGGCGGTGTTGTCGATGCTGTTGTCGAAACACACCTGGCCATCGATGACGTTGACGAAGGCATAGTTGATGTGCGTGATCTTGTCGGCCCGGATCGAAGAGAAATCGAAGTCCCGGTAACCGGCAACGTAGGCGACCACGTTGTACTGCTGCTTCCGATCTTGTGCCAGACTTTGACAGCCCGTTGTCACCAGCACCACGATCAGGGTCATCACGATCTTCACGACATGCGTTCTATCAGGCTTTCGCATCAGACGATCCCTCATTCAAGAAACCTGTCGGTCCCATCAGGATTCCATGAGCCATTGACTTGCAGCGAGGATTGGCCAGGTTCTTTTCGATCAGTTCGCAGCGCTGCTGCACACATGCGAAGGCTCGGCCGCCATCGGCCGGCGTGTGCAAGACATAATCCAACAGTCGGTCGATCGTGCTGGTCACGACGTGAACGCGCGTATCCGATGAACCATAGTAGATGAATACATCCCCGTTCTCACGAGCGATCCAGCCATTGGCAAACAGCACATCGGAGACGTCGCCGACGCGCTCGATTCCGCGCGGCGCCATGAAATAGCCGGCGGGCCGATGCGTGACCCGCCAAGGCTCATGAAGATCGGAAAGAAACATATACAGCACGTACCGCAATCCGTCGGCGTTTTCCCACACGCCGTGGGCGAGGTGCAGCCATCCCTTGTCTGTCTTCAGAGGCGGTGGGCCCTGGCCGTTCTTGCCTTCGACGATGGTGTGGTAGGCACATGGGTCCATAATCAGCGATTCGTCTTCGATGACGGCGTTCGTTACATCGTCGCAGAGGGCCCAGCCAATCCCGGTGCTGCACCCGGCCGCCTTGAATTCGCGCATCGGTCGCGTATAAAAAGCGTATTTACGGTCGACGAACTCGGGGTGCAGAACATAGTTGCGCTGCTGGGCCGACGGGGTCTTCAAATCGGGCAGTCGCTCCCACGTCTTCAGATCCCTGGTGCGAGCAATCCCGGCTCTGGCCAACGCCGCGGGTGGATTGTCCGGCTGGCCCGGGTCGTGGCGTTCGGCGCAGAACGTTCCGTAGATCCAACCATCCTCGTGACGCGTCAGCCGAATATCGTACACGTTCATCTCTTCTTCTGACGCCTCCGGCATCACGATGGGACGGTCCCAGAAGCGGAAGTTATCGATCCCGTTGTCGCTCTCGGTCACGGCGAAGAACGATTTGCGGTGGTAGCTCTCCACGCGAGCCACGACGCAGCACTTGCCCTCCCACTCGATTGCGCCGGCGTTGAAGACGCTGTTGATACCCATCCGCTCCATCAGATAGGGATTGGCCTTCGGATCGAAATCGTATCGCCAGAAGAGCGGCGTGTGATCGGCGGTGAGTACTGGATACACGTAGCGATCGAAGACCCCATTGCCCGGTGTCTGCTTCTGATTCTTACGAACGATCAAGGTCTCATGGGTGTCCACGAGTTCCTGGTACCGCTTCTCGAATGCCTGCATATCCATAGCCGAAAATCTCCTTCTGAGACCGCTACGAGGCTGGTTGCCGCACCTTCGGCTCGGCGGACGGCAAACGATCGTACCAGCTCTTCTTCAATACGACACTGGTCACAACCACCACAATCAGCGAGATGACCATGCCCTTGGATTCCCGAATGACCAGGCAGATCGGCAGGACGACCAAAGACGTTTGCCAGATCGTTCCCACGACGATGTTGAACGCATCCCGCTTGAAATCCTGATTGGGTCGGAAGCTCGGGTCTTCGGCCATGACTTTCTCACGAATCGGGCCCCAGAACCCCCAGGGACGAACACTCTTATAGAAACCCTTGAGCACCTCGTCATCTTCCGGGGCGGTTAGGAACGTTCCGGCCAAGCACCCCACAACCGATAGCGCGAAAATAGCCGGAAAAGCATACAAGCTGTTGGTGCCTTCAAACCAGTACTCAACTACGTAGGGTGCCGCCAGGGCCCCGGCAATCCCGGCGATCAGGCCCCAGAAGAACCCGTAGCCATTGAACCGCCACCAGTGCCACTTGAGGACGTTGGCCGCAACATAGCCGCCGTAGAGGCCGCCAACAATCCACATGGTGATCTCGAAGATGTTCTTGGCCTGGAACCCGAACGCGATGCCGACACCCACCACGATGACCGAAACAATATAGCTCAAACGCACCTGGGTCTTGTTCGAGGCCTGCGGATTGATGAACCGTTTGTAGATATCGTTCACCACGTAGGCCGGACCGGCGTTGACCGTCGCGGCGAAGGTAGACATGAATGCAGCCAGTAGCCCCGCCAGCAACAATCCGGTCAGGCCGGCTGGAATGATCGGGTTTTGAATCACCACAGGCAGGATCTGTTCGAAGTCCGGCTTCTCCCCGGCCTGCACCGCCGCACCCCACATCTGCACGAGCGTGTCCTGCAAAGGGACCAGCGCCAGAATGGTCAGACCTGCGATCAACATGTAGCGGGGGAAGTAGAGAGCCACATTGACGGTCGCGCTCATCAGCGACGCCTCGCGCGGACTCCGCGTGGCCAGCACACGCTGCATATCGTAGTTCGGGGAGGGGCCCGCCATGCTGGCCAGAATCCCTTTGAACACCATCAGCCCGAAGAAAATCGAGAACAGGGACATCCCGTCCTCTTGCATCTTGACCTGAATCATTTCGAACGCGCCTGTCCAGTGCATGTTCATGGTCCATCCGAACCAGAGGCTGCGCCATCCCTCCGGGACGACCGCATCGATAGCCTCCGGACTGACATGAGTGATGGCAATGATCCCGACAGCGATCGAGACCACCGTCATGATCGTGAACTGGAGCACTTCCGTCAGCACCACGCTGTGCATGCCACCCTTGACGACATAGATCGAGGTGACCCCGAGGATGATCAAAGCGTAGGTGTTCGGTTCCAGATTCCAGGGCAACAGAATGTCGGCGAACTTGCCGATGCCTTTGAAGGCGTAGGCGATAAAGCCGATGACCGTAATCAGAGCGAAGACGACCACGCTGATGTGGGCCAGATTGGCACCGCGTCCTCGCCCAAAACGCGTTTGAATCCACTCGGCCCCGGTCAGCACATTGGAGCGGCGCAGCCACGTGGCCAGGTACATCATCAGGAAGATCTGATTGAACGTGGGCCAGACCCAGGGAAACCAGACGCTCTTGAGGCCGTAGGCAAAGCACCAGTAGACCAGCAGCATGGTCCCGGTAATGTCAAACTGGCCGGACGCGTTCGAGATGCCCAGGACGTACCAGGGAATGCTCTTGCCACCCAGGAAGTAGGAGTCCAGGTCCCTGGAAGCGCGTTTCGACACCCAGAGACCCAGCAGAATGGTGACGACCAGATACGCGGCGATAATGCCCAAATCCAGAACAGGTAAGTCCATGTCAGCCGTACCCTCAAAATCGAGACCGTTTGTCGCAATCCGGAATCCAGTGGTTCACGAATCTTACCTGCGAATCGCCTGAGAGACAAGGAGACAGCAAAAGACTTCTCGGTCCCGTATAATATCGAGAGTCGCACAGGCGAGGCACGAACACCGACCCGGTCGCGACAGCCCAGATGCCCGGCCACGTCGGATTATCTGCTCCGGAGCTCGCCTATGCTCCAGCACCGGGCACTGTGGGGAAAACCCTCCGAGGCATCCCCGGAAGCTGTTGACACCACACCGCCTGATGTAGTACGGTTTGGCGCGTGACATATGACGCTCGCGGGAACAAGAATCCGGAAAAGGAGGACCGCTCGGTCATGAGGAAGAGAGCTTTCTGCGAAGCAACGCTGTGGTTAGCGGCCGTTCTATCTATCCCTGCCTGCGCCCAGTCACTCGACGCGATCACCCTGCCTCAACGGGGCCGGTCGATGAGGGCTTCGAGCGGCAATCCCCACGACAACGCCGACTCCGCGAAGTTCGCCATCGGCGAGACCAGGACCATCGCGCACCTGCAAGGCCCCGGGAAGATCGCGCACATCTGGCTGGTCCCGTCCTCGATGGACATCCGCTATCCGCGGGCCCTCGTGCTGCGCATCTACTGGGACGGCTCGGACGTGCCTTCGGTGGAGACCCCGCTGGGTGACTTCTTCGCCGTGGGCAATGGCATGCAGGCCACCGTCGATTCGCTTCCCGTCAAAGTCAGCTCCTACGGCCGGGGCTACAACTGCTACTGGCAGATGCCCTTTAACAAAGAGGCGAAAGTCACCCTCAGCAATGAGTCAGACAAGGCACGCGCCTCCTGCTACTATCAAATCGACTGGGTCCAATACGATCAACCCGCCGATGGCGCGAATGTACTTCCACGCTCGATACCACCAGGAGTATCCGCCCGAGCTGGGCCGGCCCTATACGGTGTTCATCGGCCAGGGCAAGGGACACTATGTGGGCACGGTCCTCTCATCGCAGAATGCGATCGGCCACTGGTTTGGCGAAGGTGACGACTTCTTCTACATCGACGGGGAAACTGAGCCCTCGATTCTGGGGACGGGGACCGAGGACTATTTCAACGAAGCCTGGAACATGCGGGTCCATTCCAGTCTGTACACCGGCTGTACGATCTTCGAGCCTCGCGCGCCGATGCGCGTGTCACAGCCTATCGATGGCACATTCCCGATCCGGTCCTTTTCAACACATCGCTGAAATTCGAGATCGAACGACGCGGATTCGTCATGGACGCTAACGGCGTGGTGATTGCCGAGTCTGGGTCGCGGCCGGACTACTGGTCCTCCGTGTCGTTCTGGTACCAGGACACGATCGCTCAGCCCTGGTGCGAGTTCCCGCCCTATCGGGATCGCGTCAATCCGGAGATCGTGCTGCATCTGCCTCAGATCGTCGAGAAGATCAGGCACTCCGACGGAATCGAGTTGCAGGTCAATCCGTATAACCGCGCTACTTACACGAAGCCCTGGTTTCGTGCCAAGAACGATGCCGTCGGCGGATGGATCGAGATTCCGTTTGAGGTTGAGGACGCGGGCCGATATTCCATGTCCCTCTTCCAGCACCTGCGGGAGGACAACGGCATATGGAAGGTGTATATCGACGGCAAAGAAATCTACGAGGCGGGAGAATCGCAGATCGCCGGCGGGTACCGGGTCAGCCTGGTCAATCAACTGCCCCCCGACCAGATCAACAAGACGCTCGATTTCTTCAACGTCTATCGCAAGGACGAGCACGAGGATTACATCTACGGTCAGCGCCGGGAGCGGAAGATAGGGCTGTTCCGTTTCGACCCGGGCGTACACGCGCTGCGACTGGTCTGTGTCGGCTCCAATCCCGCTATCGGCCCATCCGGAAACGGGTCGGCTCCGGTACAACCTCTCGGCCGATGTGCTTTCGCTGCGGAAGCTGCCTTTTGCCGACTCCGTCGACGAATTGGTTGAGAGCATCCGCAAGCAGGAGGAACAAGAAAGGCAGACAGAAGAGCCGGCTGCGGCGTCCCGCGTATCGACGGTCCCCCGCCTGGAATCTCCTCAGCAACTATGGCAACGCTGCCAGGCGACCCTTCCCGACCCGGGACTGACCATCCAGAGCGATCGGATCGTGGTCTCCGACTCCGACCCGAGCATCAAGCTACGGCGGATCGAGGCCAAGTTCTACAGCCAGGAACTGGAAGGCAAGAAATGGGGCCACCCTTGCGTGATCTTCATGCCGGCCGATCCTGGCATATACCAGGCACCTGAACGTCGGGGCAAGGTCGTAGTCGTGGGGCAACGCAGTTGGGACGGACTGGCCACCGGGCCCTGGCGCAAGCCGTTTCTTGGCAACTACGGAGAGCCAATCGCCGCATTGACCCGGTACCCAACGATGATCTGCCCGGTCCCGGGAGAATACGACGACGCGCCGGGCCGGGAGATATCCATCGGATTCCTGCGCCAATACCGCGAAAAGACCCAAGACCCGACAAGCCACAACTACTTCCGCCTGGCGATCCCGTATCTGCGGGCCCTCGACGTGATGGCACAAGTACTGGACGTCGAACGCGACGAAATCCAAGCCATCATCGGGGGTCACAGCAAACGAGCCACCTCAGCCTACACCGCAGCCGCCATCGACCCCGAGCTGCATTCGCGGAGTGGTCTATATGGGCAACGAATCCACGTGGAGCAGTACACGGACCTCCCCGTGGCAGGCGATATACCCGACCCATACGAAGGATTGGGTCCGGGCGAAGGTCTTGTACATCGGGGCTACCAATGAGGACGGTTACCGCATGTACGGGATCAACACCGTTCAGGAGACCATGGGCGGCGCCTGGACCATTGAGTACATTCCGAATTATCGCCACGCCTCCATGTCGGAAAAGCACTTCCTCGATTGGCGGATGTGGGTGTCCCACGTCTTTGAGGATCGGTCCCTGACCACCATTGATGACCTGAGCTATCGCGAAGTGGGCGACGACTTCGAATGGGGTGGGCGATCTTACGGTGCCGGAACCCTATTTCGAGCCCGGCTGCAATCGCCAAACAAGATCATCCAGGCCAAGGTGTGGTACGTATACAACGACGATGAGCCCTACTGGCGCGATCTCGTCTGGTATCCCGAATTCATGATCCCGAGGGGCGACGGCTACTACGAAGGGTTCGTCAAAGGTAAGCTACCCGATGCCTGGCTGGTCGAAGTCAAGGACATCGCTGCCGGCGCCGCCGGTTACGTGAGCAGTCTGCCACAGGACATCACGGGCAAGCGCGTCGAGACCAAACGATCGCATGGTTCGCGGAGCCGTCATTGGGCCCCCAAGTCGTAGGTCCGATGTCCCAACCGATGACAGGAGTCACAGATGCTGAGAATGCTGTGTCTATACTGCTATGTCTGTCTCGCTTCCCAGGCGGCCCTGGCCGGCGGGAACCAGCCGCTCATTGGTCAGAGTGAACATGTCTATACGCTGGCGAGTGAGAACACGGAGATCACCGGCCTGGCCTTCGATGATATCTCCCCTGAGGCGCCACGTCTTTTCGTTCTCGATCGTTCAGGCTGGATCTTTGTCTACAGACTCGTTCGAAATCAGAAGGAGCATCTCGACGAATTGACGCTCATCGATCGATACGCCTTGCCCAAGGAAGGCGACCGGCCGCTGCTTCGGAGCCCGCGTGGCCTGGCGTTCACCTTGGAACATGAGCGTGAGACCTTCTACGTTCTCAACTGGGACAAATCCAAAACGGGGATCAAATCACAACTGTGGCGCTGCAACTTCAAAGACGACGACCATACGCATGTCGACCTCACCCAGTATTCGTTTTGCATCGGGCAAAGAGAAGTTCTCGACCTGACCTGCGACGACGACACGATAAGCGTGTGCTTCGATGCCTCCGCCTACCACGACCAGAACCTGAGAGTCCAACGTGGCATCATACAGCTTCGTTGGCCTTCAACCGGGGGTGGACAACCCACCTTCGCGAAGCACTTACCCGATTCAGGCGAGTTCATCTCGCGCGGCCTGGCCTGCATGAAGTTCGAAGGGGCACGGTACCTATGGGCCACGGCGGGCGACGATTACATCTACGCCGCTGATGCCAAAACCGGGCGAGGTCTCTTCTACTTCGAACGACCGACCTCGACTGGAGACGGTCGTGCCGGTCTGGGATTGGCATTCGGTGATGATGCCTTGTGGGTTCCGGAGCGCGTCGATGGACCAGACCGCGTGCATCGCGTGAACGTCACCCGGAACCTGGACGCCGCCTATGAGGGGCCACGGGCACTCCGCCGTCTGGTGATGACCATTCGATCGGAACCGGAGACGGCATGCTCGGATCCCGGGGCGGTATACCACTACTATTCCAGGCCTTACGCCTACGACCAACTGCACAACCAGGGCGTCTGGCCCGACACCGAGGTCGTCCGCGATACGTCGGACGCCTCCAATGCGACGATCAAATCGTTCACCTATGATCCGGCCGGTGACGCTGCCAGCAGGCAATACATGAGCCTGGTCGAATATGCCAACGCCCCCGCCCGGACGTATGCTTCGCAATACGAAATCGACATGTGGACGAATCCCTATCGGAAGTACATCTACCCTCATCGGGTAGACAGAAACATCGACGCCCTGGGGGGAACAGACTACCTCGCCGATGACCCGAACCTGTACAACCTAAGTGACACGAAGACCTACGACGCCTTCGTCGAAAGGGTCGCCGCTCATATCGAAGAGAAGTATGGCGTGCCCGCGGACATGGACCACCCCTACTGGGCCCCGCGCAATATACTCGAGTACATCCAGGATCATTACTACTACCCCAGTCGTGCCCAGGGCAGACCGGCCACGGTCGATTACGCGCGAAACCACTACGACGCCAACCCAGGCAACCTCAAGATCGCCCTTTCGGATCGAGACTACGACAAGACGCAGATCATTGCCTGCTCGGGGACCAGCGTGATGCTTGCCGGCGCGATGCGACACCTGGGCATCCAGGCTCGCTGGCTGGGAACGGGGACACCGAGAGGCGCCAACGTCTGGGACGACAACCACAACGGACTCCTCGACGAAGGAGAATCGGCCCCCTGCACCAACGGACACCGCTACACACAGGTCTGGCTGGGAAGCCACTACGGGTGGATCTGTTTCGACGCCACACCAACGGGGCCCGAGTTGAAGGACTACGACGTGGCCCCGCCAATCCAGTCGCAGTGGCGCTATATGAATCGGGCGGCGCGAGGACACCGCGTGGACAATCGCATCGTCTTCAACGTGGGATCTGAACTCTTCCTACCCCTGTACAGAGACTTCGAATACGACGAGGCACTCGCCCGTGACAACAACTGTGGCGGTGATCAGCGCTACAATCTGTACGGCCGCGTCGACAAGCCGGAACTCTGGAAGCTGCCCCGCCACCGGATCTTCGTGCAGAACGTGTGCTTCATCGATGGCATCAAACTGGCCGGCCCCAAGGCCGAAACAACGATCACGTGGAAACTCAAAGGGTGTTGGTCCAGGGACCCGCAAGCGACGATTTCGGTCTACTTGCAGCAGTTCCGCTCCGACACGGACCAGGTGAAGCTCGTGGCCAGGCTCGCTGAGTCAGTGCGTTATGATGCCACGCCTCTAGTCGTGGACCTCTCACGCTACAGTGGCAAGCGCTATCGTCTGTTGCTGCGAAAGGACGGCGATCCGGAGACCGGTGGCTATTCGCCAACGTTCGACGTGGACTAACCACCCACGGCAGAGACTGCCCGGACAAGCCCAACCGAGAATCCCGGCACCCGGGCGCTAAAAAAGAGCCAGTCATAAACGGCTGGCTTTCCCCGAGTTATCGCAAGAGCGGGGAACAGGGCCATCTGAAGGCGAAACCCGTGGCATTTGAGAGCGATTCGTGGTATAAATAACGTTGTGCGTACTTGAATCTGTCGTTTGGCTGCGGTAGCGCAGACCGAGCAGTCTGGCGGCAAGTCAGAGAGAGGCCCTGGCATCATGCGTTTCTTCCGGTACATGGTCAGGGGGGAAACTACTGAACGCGTCTTGTCTCGCCGTGGATGTATTGCATCCACATATGGCACCATCCGTCTGTTGTCTTCTGAAAGGAGGTGAGAGCGTCGATTCCATGATGGTGGCGAACATCGAGAGCATGCGGAGGAAGCAACTACGGAACATGGTCATACTCGTGCGGAAGGACATTGTCTCCGGCCCACCGCCGGAACGTTTTTGAGCCGAACTTCGATGCAGGAGGGGTATCATGGGCAAGAGACTGCTTTGTTTTGCTTCTTGTGTTTTAGCGCTGGGTTTGGCTGGTAACGCGCTCGGTGGCCTCATCAGCGATCCGTCTCTGGTCATCTATTATGACTTCGAGGGCTTTGGTGATAACCCCACTGTCCTCGACAAATCCGGCAAGGGCCATGACGCCACGGTGGTCGGTAGCGTCAGTGGACTTGTTGGTGCCGGCGCCAGGGCTTCGGAAGCGTGCCAAATCACCGGAAACGGCAGTTACCTCGATCTGGACGGGGCAAATTTCCCCACTGAAGACATTCCAACGACGGCCTTTACGCTTGCCTACTGGGTGAAGCCGGAAGATACAGGCGACACGCAAACAGTATTCAGCGCCTTGGCAGCACCGCATTCCTGGTGTCACGGCGGCTATATTCGCAACAACAAGTACCATGCCCACGTCGGTGACATCAATAACAAGTACATTATCGACGCCTACGAAGGAGCGGTAGAGTTCGATGCATGGCACCACATGGCACTTACCTGGGAATTGGTTCCTGGAGAATATGGCGGCGGGGCTATGTACATCGATGGCGAACTAGTGGCAGAGTATGGCAACACGTTCTTGGAAGCGCCTCCAGGTGTGGAGGCCGCCGACAACTGGAACAACGGCGCCCGCATAGGGTACGACGTGGACAACAGTTGGCAATTCAGCGGCCTATTGGATGAGTTCTGCATATTCAAACGGGCGCTGGATGTCAGCGAGGTCCTGGAAGTCATGACGGGTATGGAGAAACTGGGGCCGGCCACAGATCCTGTTCCTGAAGACGAAGCGATCGACGTATCCCGTGAAGTCGTTCTGAATTGGACCGCCGGACCCTATGCGGCCACCCATGACGTTTACCTGGGGACGGTCTCTGACGACGTCAACAACGCTGACCGAGCCAATGCCATGGACGTGCTGGTCAGCGAGGGGCAAGACGCAGCGGCGTACGATCCGGTCGGCCGTCTTGATTTCGACCAGACCTACTACTGGCGAATCGATGAGGTCAACGGGGCGCCGGACTACGGCGTTATCAAGGGCAACGTCTGGAGCTTCACGACCGAGCCGTTCGCTTATCCTATCCAGGGCATTACGGTCACCACCAACACAACCTCCGACGCGGACGAGGGACCGGAGAATATCATTAACGGTTCCGGGCTCAACGAGTTGGACGAGCATTCGACCAGAGCTTCAGACATGTGGCTGGGGAGCCCCGCCGCCGGTGAGGCCCCTTGGCTCCAGTTTGACTTCGACCGAGTCTACAAGCTGCATGAAGTCGAGGTCTGGAACTACAACATCGAGTTCGAGTTGGTCCTGGGCTTTGGCGTCAAGGACATGACCGTGGAATACTCTGAAGACGGCGTCACCTGGGCAACCCTGGGTGACGTACAACTGGCTCAGGGAACCGCCAAGCCGGACTACGCCGCCAACGCGACCATCGATTTCGGCGGATTGGCGGTCAAGTCCGTGCGATTCACAATCAACAGCGGCTTCGGAGCTCTCCCTCAGTATGGGCTGGCCGAAGTCCGGTTCCTCTACATCCCCGCGCACGCGCGATATCCGCAGCCGGCAGACGGCGCGACGGAGGTAGATATCGACACGGCTCTGACCTGGCGACCCGGTCGTGAAGCCGCCTCACACGAAGTCTACCTGAGCGCCGATGAAGCGGCCGTGGCCAATGGAACGGCGCTGGTCGATGCGATTGCCACGGCCGGCTTTGCCCCCGCGTCCCTCGATCTTGGGAGGATGTACTACTGGAAGATCAACGAAGTGAATGAGGCGGAGGTGGTTGCGTCCTGGGAAGGACCCATCTGGAGTTTCACGACACAGGAGTACACCGTCATCGACGACTTCGAGAGCTACACGGATGACGAGGGCAGTCGAGTGTTCGACACGTGGATTGATGGCTGGACCAACGAGACCGGCTCGGTGGTCGGCTACCTCGATACACCATTCGTTGAGAAGAAGATCGTGAACGGTGGCAAACAGTCCATGCCATTGGAATACAACAACGCCGATGCGCCGTTCTACTCAGAGGCTTCACGCACCTGGGGTGTAGGCCAGGACTGGACAGCCAACGGAGCCGACTTCTTCAGGCTATATTTCCGGGGCAGCGAGGGGAACGAAGCAGAGACCCTCTACGTGGCTATACAAGACCGTTCGGGACAGGTTGCCGTGGTGACTCATGCCGACCCGCAAGCGGTCACCGTCGCGGACTGGCAGGAATGGGCGATCCCACTGACCGAGTTCGGCGGTGTGGATATGGCCAATGTCGAGACCGTATATCTTGGCTTCGGCGACCGCGACAACCCGACCGCCGGTGGGACGGGCACAGTGTTCATCGACGATATCGGTTGCGGCCACCCCATCGGCGATTAGGGTCTGCTCACTCACGCCGCTGCCCGAAGCATGGTTGCAGCGACGAGCTACGTGGAAGCATCACCCATGGCCCCGGCACCTCGCAGCCGGGGCCATGGCACTTTCCGGACCAGTCCGAAAGCTTGAGACTCCATAGGGTGCAAGTATTGCCCGGATCACGTAAGATCCTTTTCGCACTTGGTTTGGGTCGGTGATTGAGTCCCCTCCCTGACCGGAAGGCGATGTACAGCTCACTCGAAAAGCCCACAAAAAAAGGACTCACGTTTTCACGCAAGTCCTTCATTGACAACGAATAGCGGGGGGAGGATTCGAACCTCCGACCTCCGGGTTATGGGCCCGACGAGCTACCAGACTGCTCTACCCCGCGATCAAGTTTTGTCGAAACGTGAATGAATCAGTGCGATACTGCAACTGAAACCACACGTTCTAGAGAGCCAATTCCAAGAGTCGCAAACCTAACACAAACAGCCGACAAGATCAAGCCCAAGCTGCGACTACATCAGGTTTTTGTGAATCTTTTCTGCGATTTCCCCGATGCGGCCTTCGGCATACTTGTAAGCCGGCCATTGCGTGAAAACGCCATCCCCCATCTTGCGCGGGATGATATGAAAATGCAGATGATCGACAATCTGGCTGGCGGCCCTGCCGTTGTTGCACAACACGTTGTAGCCATCCGCATCCATCGCCTTGGCGACTGCCCCGGCGATGCGCCCCAGACACGCCCCGACCTTGGCCAGAACTTCGGGATCACATTCGTGGACTTTCGTGCAGTGCGTCTTCGGGATGACGAGCGTGTGCCCATCGCTGACCGGGCCGATGTCGAGGAAAGCCAATACCGCCTCGTCCTCGTAAATCTTGACGACCGGAACCTCCCCGGCAACCATCTTGCAGAAAATGCAGTCGTCCATGCTCGCTCGATCCTGCAATTCGGTAAGATCCCGTCTTACTCTTTGGTCTCCGTACCTTCGGCCGACTCCGTGGACTCAGGGGCTTCAGCTTCGGGAGCGGCCTGTTCTGGAGTCTCTGCGGCCTCGGCAGGTTCGCTGCTCTGTGCCTCAGTCGCGGCCTTCGCCTCTTTCTTGGGCTTCGATGCCGCCGACTTTCGCGCCTTGCCTCTCTTCGTAGAGACCTTGCGTTCCTTCTTCAGCGGTTCATCTTCACCGAGAAGCTGGAGCAGCACGAGCTCTCCATTGTCGCCCAGGCGTCGCAGCGACAGGCGGATGATTCGGGTATAACCGCCGGGCGCTCGAGATAGCGGGGACCGAGCTCGCTGAACAGCTTGCCGACGACGGTGCCCTTCTTCGTGCTCTTGCCGTCCTCGACGTCGTAAATAGCCCGGTTGCCCATCAGCGCAATGGCCCGACGGCGATGCTCGAGCTTGCCCTTCTTGGCCAGCGTGATCAGCTTTTCCACGAACGGCTTGATCTCTTTGGCTTTCTCGATCGTGGTCGAGATCGTCTCGTGCTCGATCAGCGATTGCGCCAGATTCCGACGCAACGCCACACGATGCTCGCTCGTTCTACCTAACCGACGTCCTGCTACTCGATGACGCATATGCTAAAATTCCTCTTCTCGATAGTGCCAAACCATTTTCGTGATTGGCCCGGGGCCTATTGCCCCCCGTCCTTCATGCCCAGCGACAGACCGATGTCGGCGAGTTTGCGTTTGATCTCGCGAAGCGACGTCTTGCCGAAGCTGCGAATCTTGAGCAGATCCGCCTCATTCATCGTCACCAACTCACGAACGGTTTCGATCTTGGCCGATTCCAGACAGTTACTGGCCCGAACCGACAGTTCCAACTCCTGAATCGGAGTATTGAGCTTGGCCTCCAATTCTTCATCCACCTCGACCTCGGGCTCTTCCTGAGCCAACTCTCCAGCAACCGTTTCCTCACCCAGTTCGAAGTACTGCACGAACGGGTTGATATGCTTGCGGAGAATCTTGGCGGCCTCAACCAGCGCCATCTCCGGCGTGACCGTTCCGTTGGTCCAGATTTCCATAATGAGCCGGTCATAGTTCGTTCGCTGACCGACGCGGGTATTCTCCGTCGTATAGCGAACGCGAGTCACCGGGGAATAAACCGCATCCAGATGAATCAACCCGATCTCCTGATCGAATCGATCCGCGTCGGCGATGCGTTCCGAGACGGGAACGTACCCCCGTCCGTTCTCCACGACCATCTCCATCTCGAAGTTGACCGTATCGGTCAGGGTGGCCAGCACCGTGTCCTCGCTGAAGACCTCAATCGCCGGGTCGGCCACGATATCGGCCGCCGTGACGGCCCCCACCTTGTTCGACGAAACCTTCATCGTCTTCGGCCCGTCCCCCGTGAGACGGACGACCAGACTCTTGACATTCAACACGATATCAGTCGCATCCTCCATCACGCCCGCGATGGAAGTAAATTCATGATCCACGCCGCTGACTTTGATCGAGGTGACCGCACTGCCTTCGAGCGACGAGAGCAACACGCGCCTGAGGCTGTTCCCGACGGTCGTACCGAAACCACGCTCGAACGGCTCGATGAAGAATCGTCCGTATCTCTCCGTCGAGACAACGCTGTCCTTTTCAACACGAGTCGGCAATTCTAACCCACGCCATGTCACTCGCATATATAGGCCTCCGATCTAAACTTTGATCCGTACACTAAACAGCCGTATGCGGAACCGATCCCCGTCACATGGCGGGCCGCCCCATTCCGCATCTTGAGTCTCCGAGCCTACCTCGAACAGAATTCGACGACCAACTGCTCTTCCACCGGGATCTGGATATCTTCCCGGGACGGCAGGGCCACGATCGTGGCGGCCGGCTTCTCACGATCCAACTGTAACCAGCCCTGGGTCGTGAAGTTCGGGTTGCTCTCGAGCTGCTCTTTCACCTCTTTGCGGCTTCTTTCAGAGTCCTTAACCTCGATCCGATCTCCCACCTTCGTCGTATAGTCACTCACGTCCACCTTGTGGCCGTTGACATAGACGTGCCCGTGGGCGATCAGTTGTCGAGCCCCCTTGCGAGACGGCGCAAAATTCAACTTGTAGACCACATTGTCCAACCGCCGTTCCAGCAGTTGCAGCAGATTCTCTCCCGTGTTGCCCTTGAGGCGCACTGCTTCGTGGAAGTACCGCATGAATTGCCGTTCGTAGAGACCATAGTATCTCTTGATCTTCTGCTTCTCACGAAGACGCACACCGTATTCGCTCAATCGTGTGCGGCGCCACCCATGCATGCCCGGCGCCAGATTGCGCTGCCGGCGCTCGACCTGACACTTGGCGGTTTCACACTTGAGGCCCTTGAGGAACAGCTTCATTCCTTCGCGGCGGCACAGTTTACACGATGGACCGAGATAACGTCCCATATACTTTGATCTCCTGTAGAGTCTCTTGGAGCCTTTGCTTATACCCGTCGACGCTTCGGCGGCCGACACCCGTTGTGCGGCAGCGGCGTGACGTCTTCGATCGAGGCGATGCGCAGGCCAGCACCCTGGAGGGCGGAAATCGCCGATTCCCGACCGGACCCGGGGCCCTTGACCTTGATCTCGACCTCACGGACACCGTTTCGCATGGCCGTGCTGGCACAGCGTTGTGCCGCCTGCTGTGCGGCAAAGGGCGTGCTCTTGCGCGACCCCTTGAACCCCACGCACCCGGCCGAACCCGTGCAGATCGTGTCGCCTTCCATATCCGTGACCGTAATCAATGTGTTGTTGAACGTGGCCTTGATATGGATGATCGCTCGAACAACGTTCTTCCGAACTTTTCGTTTTCCGCTCTTTGCCATCTGGGTCTCTTACCGAATAATCCTGGTTCCCGGTCTCAACAATCCTGTACCACCGCGCGATGCTTAGCGTTTCTCTTTGACACCCTTCTTGCCGGCCACGGTCTTACGCGGCCCTTTACGCGTTCGGGCGTTACTCTGGGTGCACTGGCCTCGCACGGGCAAGCCCCGGCGATGCCGAATCCCACGATAGCAGGCGATGTCCCGAAGACGGGCGATGTTCTGAGCCACTTGCCGACGAAGCTGCCCCCCGACGATGTAGTTGCGGTCGATGATCTGCGTGATCCGACTCAACTCATCTTCGCTGAGCTTGTTGGCCTTGGTCATTCTTTCGATCCGGGCTTCCTTCAGGATCAACTCCGACGTGTACCGGCCGATTCCCGGAATATACGTCAGCGAGATCCAGATCGTTTTGTTGTCCGGAATATCGATACCCACTATACGCGGCATATTGGCTCCCTTTTAGCACCCATCTGCAAATCGACGCGGTTCGACCGCCGTCCGTTTCTCCACCAGCGGCTTAGCCTTGACGCTGTTTGTGCCGGGGATTCGTACAGATCACCCGAACGACGCCTCGGCGACGGACGATTTTGCAATTCTCACAAATGCGTTTGACCGAGCTTCTTACCTTCATTTTCCAATCCACGCTTTCAGACGACTGTCCTGTTTGGCGCTCCACCGTCGGGCTGCCAAAACCTTAGTGCCGCAGTACGATCCGTCCTCGATTGAGATCGTACGGCGACATCTCCACCGTCACCATGTCGCCGGGCAGAATGCGAATGAAATTCATGCGCATCTTACCCGACACATGGGCCAAGACTTTGTGCCCACCTTCCAACTCGACTCTAAACATCGCGTTAGGCAAAGCTTCCGTTACTTTCGCTTGTAGCCGTATCGCGTCTTTCTTTGCCATTACCATCCCGAAATAGGTTCGGGCGACCGGGCGCCATTGATCCTTCGCGACGACACCGTCGCGGGGCCCCGTAGGCCACCCTATGCTTTCCTTGTCAGAACCTCACAACCACCTTTGACGATGGCGATCGTGTGCTCGAAATGCGCCGAGCACTTGCCGTCTTTCGTCACCACCGTCCATCCGTTGGCCAACGTTCGGACATGATAGCTGCCGGCGTTGACCATCGGTTCGATCGCAAGGACCATCCCCTCGGCCAAATAAATGTCGTCAGCCAGCAAGTCATCACTGACGAAGTTCGGGACCTTCGGGTCCTCGTGCATCTTCGTTCCGATGCCGTGGCCGACGAAATCGCGGACCACCGAGAAGCCGGCGTCCTCAACGTACCGCTGCATCTTACGAGCGACCTGACTCCATCGGATGCCGGGCCTGACCTCGGCAATCGCGACATCCAACATGCCTTTGGTCGCATCCAAAAGCCGTTGCTTGTCCGGCGAGATCTGCCCGATCGGCACCGTCGTGGCCGAATCACCGCAGTAGCCACCGAGCCTGACACCGAAGTCAACGCTCAGGATATCCCCCGCCTGAAGCACCGCCGTCTCGGAGGGAATACCATGGACCACCTCCTCGTTGACGGACGCACAGATGGCTCCGGGAAAGGGCCGCCGGGCCTGGGGGCTTCGCACACCTTTGAACAGTGCATCTGCGCCCGCCTCAGCGGTCATCTCGAGTGCCACGCGATCCAAGTCGGCCGTCGTGACACCCGGCTCTGCGATCTCCTGCAATTTTGAAAGAACGCCGCCGACGACTGCACCGGCCCGACGCATCAACTCAATCTCTCTGCGACTCCGAAGCGTTACAGCCATCTATCCAACTTTATATCTAACAATCGATGCTCAGCCGAGCGAACAGTTCGGACGACTATTTCAGAGCATCCAATTCCTTAAACAACGTGGCCGCGACCTCGTCGGCATCACCATCGGCCGGCACATCGCGAACGTCTTGCTTGGTCTTGTAGTACCCGACGACCGGTTCGGTCTGCTCGTAGTACGTCGCGAGGCGGTTTTTCACCACGTCGGCCGTATCGTCAGGCCGTTGAACCAGCGCCTCGCCATCGTTGTCGCAGACGCCCTCCTGCTTCGGAGGCATGTTCTTGACGTGATAGACGGCGCCGCACTTCGGGCAGCTTCGCCGCCCCGTGATACGCTCAACCACCACATTGTCATCAACCTGAAGGTTGATCACGATGTCGATGCCCGTATTGTTCGCAGCCAAAGCCTTGTCCAGAGCCTCGGCCTGATTCACCGTCCTCGGAAAACCGTCCAGAACAAACCCACCGTCGGGGGCTCCCGCGATGGCCTTGCTCATCATTTCCACGATCAAATCGTCGGGGACCAACGTCCCGGCGTCCATGTAACCCTGGGCCTTCTTGCCAAGGTCTGTGCCTTCGGCACGCTCGCGCCGCAGGATATCTCCGCTGGACAAATGAAGCAGCCCATACCGAGCAACAATCCGCTTGCAGTGGGTTCCTTTGCCCGCCCCGGCGCTCCCAACAGAACTACTCTCATGAATACGCTCCCTTTATCCGGCCCGAGGAACTGAATCCCTCGTAGCTTCGCATGAGCAGATTGGCTTCAATCTTCTGAACGAGGTCCAGCGAAACGCTGACGACGATCAGCAAGCCCGTACCGCCGATAAAGGTGGTAATCGTCCAGTCGATTCCAAGGAAGTACGTCAAGAAGGTCGGAACCACGGCAATCCCGGCCAGAAACGCCGCACCGAAATAGGTGATGCGCGTCATCACCGTTTCAAGGTACTCGGCCGTCCGCCGTCCGGGCCGCAGCCCCGGGATGAAGCTGCCCGAATCGCGAAGGTTCTTCGCCATCTCTCTCGGCTGGAACTGGACCGTGACCCAGAAGTACGCAAAGAGGAAGATCAGCAGCATGTACAGAACATTGTACGTATAGGCGTTGCCCCGCAAGGCCCCCAGGATCGTCTGAAGGACGACCGACTTCGGAATAGAAGTTCGCGACCTGCTGCACGATGATCGGCGGGAACATCATGAAGCTCGACGCGAAGATGATCGGCATCACGCCGCCGTGGTTGACCCGCAGCGGCAGGTAGTGGCGCTGCCCGCCATACATGCGACGGCCTCGCATCTGCTTGGCCTGCTGAATCGGAATCCGCCTCTGCCCCTGAGTGATCAGGATCGCCCCGGCCACCACAAAGATGAAGGCGGCGACAAGGAACAGGATCCTGGCCGGACCGATCGAGCCGGTCGGAGCTCCAAGCGTGAAGTCCACCTGCCTGGCGAGCTTCAAGATCGCCCAAGGCATCCGGGAGATGATGCCGGCCATAATAATCAGACTGATGCCGTTGCCGATGCCGTACTCGTCAATCTGCTCGCCCAGCCACATCAGGAAGATCGTGCCGGCCGTCATCCCGATGATGCCCATGAGATAGGCCTGCACGTGCATGCCTGGGTACGTGTACCCGCCCAGCATCTTCATATACATCACCGCCTGGACGACGCATATCAAGACGGTGAGATAGCGCGTATACTCCTGTATCTTCTTGTACCGGTCTGGCCCTCCTGGCGCAGCTTCTTCAGGGCCGGGACAACCTCGCCGAGCAACATCAGGATAATCGAGGCCGTGATGTACGGCATGATGCCCAGCCCGAACAGACTGCTCCGGCTGAGCGTACCGCCAGTGAAGATTTGGAGGTACTCCGCCGCGCGTCCCAACGGACTCTCCGTATCCCGTCCCGTCTCGAAGGCGGCCGCAATGCGACTCTGATCGAAACCCGGATTCGGGATGTGGAACCCCACGCGATAGATGATCAGCAGCGCAATCGTAAACAGGATCTTGTTCCTCAAGTCCCGTATTCGAAAGATATTGACAATCGTTCCGATCACTTACCTGTTCTCCGCTGTCTGCTTCGGCCCCTTGGCCGTCCGCAAGCAGTAGCCATCCTTAGGCCTGCTTGCGTCGGGCACTCTTCTTCTCGTTGCCGCCAACCTTGATAGCGGCACCGCCACAACCAATGATCTTCTGCTCGGCCGACTTGCTGAACTTGTGTGCGGCCACCTGAAGTCGTTTCGTCAGTTCGCCATCTCCGAGGATCTTCACTTTGCTCTGGAGCCCGTCGACCAGACCGGCCTGCGACAACTGCTCGACCCCGATCTCCGCTCCATCGTCAAAGCCTTCCAACTGCGAGACGTTGACGATCTCGAAGCGTCTGGCGAACTGCTTGTTATTGAATCCGCGTTTCGGCACACGTCGGAACAACGGCATCTGCCCGCCCTCATAGAGAGACAGAACGGTTGCTCCAGCGCGACTGTGGCTGCCCTTGTGTCCACGTCCACAGGTCTTCCCTACCCCTGTGCCGCGGCCCCTTCCAAGGCGCTTGCGTGCTTTGTGTTTGCCTACGACAGAAGTTATCTCATGACTCAACATTTAGATCACCCAATTGGTCATCGTGGCCGCTACGAAATGGCGACACCCCGTAACGCTTCAATCGTTTCCTTGTTGCGCAGCTTCAGCAATCCATTGAGGGTGGCCTTCACCACATTCTTGGCAGCCGTGCTTCCGTATACTTTGGTCAACACATCATGGACACCGGCGTATTCGAGGACCGCTCGGGCGCTCGAACCCGCGATGACGCCCGTACCCGGGCTGGCCGGCACCAGGACGATTTTCGTCGCCCCGAATCGGCCAATCACCTGGTGCGGAATCGTGCTTCCGACCAGCGGCACGGTGTGCATCGACTTCTTCGCGTCTTTCATGCCCTTCTCTACCGACAGCGGCACTTCGTTGGCCTTGCCGTAACCGATACCCACGCCTCCGGCGCGGTCGCCGACGACCACCAAGGCCGCGAAACTAAATCGCCGTCCGCCTTTGACCACTTTGCGCAGCGGTAGATCTTAACCACCGTATCTTCCAACGGCTTCTCTTCATGCTCGGGTTTTCTCACTGGTTCAGTAGCCAATGTCATCTCCCAGTTTCCAACGCCTCTGTCAAAAGGCCAAGCCGGCCTTTCGTGCCGCATCAGCCAGGGACTTCACACGCCCGTGATATTTGTAACGGTTGCGATCGAAACTCACGCACTTGATGCCCATATCGAGGGCCTTCTTGGCCAGCGCTTCGCCGACGGTCTCGGCCGCTTGGCAGTTGCTTCCTGCCGCGACCTGATCCCGCAAGAGCTTGGACTGCGTGCTCGTCGCTACCAGCGTCACTCCAGCCATATCGTCGATGATCTGAGCATAGATATGTCTGTTCGAACCGAAAGACCGACAACCGCGGCCGTTCCGGCGTTCCGCTGATCTTTCTTCTCACGTGACGCCTACGCCGCAGCGCCGCCTTTTTATGCTGTACACTTTTCATAAAGCCGACTTCTCACTTATGCCCCACCAGAGGCGAACGCTTTGCCCACCTTCCGCTGAACCTGCTCGTCAGCGTAACGGATACCTTTACCCTTATATGGTTCCGGAGGCCTGACCCGCCGGATGTTAGCCGCAAACTGGCCCAGAACGCACTTGTCCGACCCGCTGAGACGAGAACTTCGCCGGAACATCGTTACCACGCGTGGCCGGCACGTCGATCTTCACGCTGATCCCCTTCGGGATCGCCAGTCTCCACCGGATGGCAGAAACCGATCGCCAGGACCAGCTTGCCGCCCTGGTCCTTGATGCTGTAGCCGGTTCCGTAGATCTCCATCTTGCGTTCGAACCCCTTGCTGACACCCAGGACCATATTGGCCAGCAGGGCTCGCATCGTCCCGTGCAACTGCTTGCTCTTGCGGTCTTCCGGGCGAGGATTCTCCACGTCAATCTGGTTCGCCGACGTGTCCACCTTCACAGTAATCGCGGGTGACAGTCCAGTCTCCAGAGAGCCCAAGGGACCTGAGACCTTGACACTTCGGCCCTTCTGCTCGACCTTCACGCCTTGCGGGATCGCTATCGGTTTTTTTCCAATCCGACTCATTTTAGCTTACCGTACAGAGGATCTCGCCACCGACCTTGTTCTCGCGGCAGCTTCGATCGCTGATAACCCCTTTGCTTGTGGAAACGACGGCGATGCCCATCCCCCCGAGCACCGTCGGGAGATTATCGACACCAACGTAGACCCGACATCCGGGCTTGCTCGTCCTCGTGATCTCACTGATCGCCGGACATCCCTCTTCGTCGTACTTCAAAATGATTCGGATGGTGCCCTGCTTGCTGTCATCGATCCGATCAAAGTCCTCAATATAGCCCTCGCTCTTGAGGACCGCCGCGATGCCTTCGCAGATATTCGACGCCTTGATGCTGACCTGCTCGCGCCGCACGCGTGTCGCGTTGCGAATTCGTGTCAACATGTCGGCTATCGGGTCGCTTAAACTCATAATCAGTATCCCGTGCGTTTCGGCTTATTCGTTGCCGACCAAGCCCTACCAACTGGCTTTCTTGACTCCCGGTATCTTGCCTTCGTTCGCCAACGTGCGAAAACAAATGCGACAGATCTTAAACTTCCGGTACACCGCCTTGGAGCGGCCGCACAGTTCGCATCGCGTGTACTGCCGGACCCGGAACTTCTGTTTCTTTTTGACCTTCAGCTCTAATGCTTTCGTTGACATTCAACGCGCTCCACAGTGTTTTCTTCGCTGACCCTATCAGCTTGCCGGCTTCGCTTCGGCCTGCCCTCGGAACGGCATACCGAAGAGAGACAACAACCGCCGCGACTCTTCGTCCGTCAGGGCCGTCGTCACGAAGCAGATATTCATCCCCTGCTGGGCTTCCACCTTCGCGGGATTGATCTCCGGGAACACACTCTGTTCCCCGAGGCCCATCGAGTAGTTGCCCCGGCCGTCGAACCCATTCGGGTTCAGGCCGCGGAAGTCTCGAACTCGCGGAATCGCCAGGTTGATCAGACGATCCATGAACTCGTACATCCGAGCGCCCCGCAGGGTCACCTTCAGACCAGTCTCCTGGCCTTCGCGGACCTTGAAGTTCGACACGCTCTTGCGGGCTCTGCAAACCGCCGGTGCCTGTCCGGTGATCATCGCCAGGTCCTTCTTGCCCATCTCCAGGAACTTCTTGTCCTGGCAGGCCTTACCGATACCCATCGAGACCACCACCTTGACGACCTTCGGGACCGCCATCACGTTCGCATAGCTGAACTCTTTCGTCAGCTCCGGAACGATCTTCGCTTTGTATAAATCTCTTAACCGTGCCATTCTTCTCTGCCTGTCGCCCCGCGTTCGGTGCGTTCACGCCCCTGGGACACCTGGGTTCTTATTTCGCCTTCCTAACCGTGCCGATCTCCGAACCATCGCTGGCCACGCGCTTCTTGGCCCCGTTGTCGGTCTGCTGGTACCGGACACGACTGCCCTTGCCCGATTTCGGGTTCACCGGCAGCACGTTGCTGATATGGATCGGCTGCTCAACGCTGATTCGTCCGCCCTGCGGATTCCGCCGCGACGGTCGAACATGGCGCTTCGCCACGTTCTGGCCCTGAACCACTACCACCTGCTTGTCAGGATAAACGTGCAGTACGCGGCCGGTTGACCCCTTGTGGTCGCCGGCGATGATCTGCACGGTGTCACCTCTTTTTACATGTAAGGCCATATCACTTGCCTCGTGTTCTGCTGCCGAAAAACGTTCCTGCGATAGGTCAGACGACCTCGCTCGCCAACGAAATAATCTTCATGTAGTTCTTTTCACGCAGCTCGCGTGCCACGGCCCCGAAAATTCTCGTCCCGATCGGGTTGCCGTCGTTGTCGATCATCACCGCCGCATTGCTGTCGAACCGGACGTAACTGCCATCGGCCCGCCTCACCGGGCTCTTTGTCCGAATGATCACACACTTGTGGACCTTCTTGTCGTCCAACTGGCACGTCGGCAGCGACTTCTTGATCGCCACACAGACCACATCGCCGACTCTCGCCACCGGCCGCGTGTACTTGCCTCGCGAGCCGCCTCTGCCGAGAACCTTGATACACAGCGCCGCTCTCACACCAGAGTTGTCGGCCACGTTCAACATGGTTTCTTGCTGAATCATCGTCTTCGAATCTCGAAATCGGTACTATACCGCAATTGCCTTCTGGACCACGCGCACTACGCGCCAGCTCTTCGTCTTGCTCAGCGGCCGACATTCGGTGATCTCGACCAGGTCGCCGACGCCGCAACTGTTCTGCTCGTCGTGAACGGCCAGCTTCATCCGCTTGCGAACGTACTTGCCATACTTCGGATGCTTGACCTTGTAGGCGATCGTCACCCGAATGCTCTTGCTGCCGCTTTTGCTGCTGACCGTACCGGTCAGCGTCTTGGCTTCTTTCTGCGTTTCCATAGAGACCATTTCCAACCCGTGCCTGCGATCGTGTTCGTTATTCACTGTGCTCACGCAACACCGTCTTGATGCGTGCCACGTCGCGACGCGTATTGATGATTGCCTTCGAGTTTTCCAGCTTCTCCGTGACCGACTGCGAACGCAGATCGAACAGGCGCCTCTGGAGGTCTCCCAGAGTCTCTTGAAGCTCGTCCTGATTCATCTCTCTCAACTGCTTGGCCTTCACGTCGTATCCTCTCTCAGACCGCATGCCTGCGGCGAACAAAGCGACAACGGATGGGCATCTTGTGTGCCACTCTGGCCAGTGCCTCGCGAGCGACGTCTTCAGCGACGCCACCGATCTCGAAGCAGACTTGCCCCGGCCTGACTCTGGCCACCCAGAACTCCGGCTCGCCCTTGCCCTTACCCATTCGTGTTTCCAATGGCTTCGAGCTGACCGGCTTGTGCGGGAACACGCGGATGTAAACCTTGCCTTCGCGATGCAGGAAGTGCGTCGCGGCCACGCGGCCCGCCTCGATGTTCTTGGCTGTGATCCAGCTCGTTTCAAGCACCTGAAGACCGTAGTCGCCGAACGCAACATAGTTGCATCGCGTGGCATTGCCCTTCATCTTGCCACGCTGGCTTTTACGATACTTGACTCTTTTCGGCATCAACGCCATGTCTTACGACCTTTCTTTACTCACTACCACCGACAGATCCCGACTCGATCCGGCTTCTACTCGCTCGCCGGCGCTGGTCCAGCCTCGGGGCTCGGACTCGGCTCTGCCGGGCTCGGCGGCGCTCGGCTCGCGGACTCTCCGGCCGCTGGGCCGGCGGTCGCCTCGAATCCTGCCGCCGCGCGGTGGACGTCGTCGCTGCGGTCGTCGCCGCACCGGCTCGATCTCCTCACCGAACTTGCCCTTGTAGATCCACACCTTGATACCGATCGCCCCGTAAGTCGTCCGGGCTGTATCGATCGCGTAGTCCACATTCGCATCCAGCGTGTGCAGCGGAATGCTCCCCAGTTTCTGCGTTTCTCGACGGGCCATTTCCGAGCCGGCCAGCCGTCCGGAGCACATGATCTTGACGCCCTTCGCGCCGGCGTTCATCGCCCCTTCGCAGTATTGCTTCATCGTCCGTCGGAACGACGCCCGTTTGCCCAGTTGTTCGGCAATGCCCTGGGCTACCAGCATCGCGTTCAGGTCCGGATCCTTGATCTCCACCACGTTGACCGTGACCTTGCGGCCGATCAGACCTTCCAGCTCTTCACGAACTTTGTCGACTTCACCACCCCGCGGGCCGATGACCACGCCCGGCCGCCCGCTGTGCAGCGTAACATTCACCTCGTTCCGCGTTCGGATGATCTCGACTCGCGCCACCGCGCCTTTCGGCATCCGCCGATTGAAACGTCGGTCCGCAAAATCGCGAATCTTCTGATCCTCGACGAGATAGTCCCCGTAATTCGCCTTCGGGGCGAACCACGTGCTCTGCCACCCGAGGGTCACTCCCGTCCTGAAACCGGTTGGTGATGTTTTTTGGCCCATAGTCAGCTATCTCGGTACTGTTTGTCCGTTGCCTTGCTTATGCCTGCGTTACAGTCACATGAATATGACAGGCTCGTTTGCGAATCGGATGCGCTCGCCCGCGATCCTTCGGAATCCAGCGTTTGGTCCCGAGTCGAACACCGGCATCGTCAACGCGCGCCTCACTGACGTACAACAGCTCCACATCAGCCTGCTGCTCGTCCGCATCCGCGACGGCCGCCTTCAGGACCTTGTCCACCATCGGTGCCGCCCGCTTGCGGGTGAACTTCAGGATATCCATCGCGTCCTGCACGCTGCGTCCGACGATCAACTGGGTAACCAGGCGAACCTTGCGTGCCGACATCGGGGCATACTGATAGGATGAACGCCAGTCCGTGATGTCGCCGACCTCGACGTTCAACGCCTCCGCCAAGTCGCCGGACATCTTCCGTCCGAGGCTTCGGCTTGAACAGCCCCTTCTGCCAGTTTCGAACCGCAGCGGCCGCCTTCTTGCCGTCGAACCCGCCCCTGGCGATACTCGAGGCCAGATCGTCGGCTGACGTTTGCTGCCGCTGACACACTTCTTTGAGTTTCGTTGCGCTAATCATACCTTCGGTCCCGTACCCGGTGGCTCAGCGTCCACCCCACTCGCACGTCCTATTTAATCTTCTTGCTCGAATGACCCTTGAACGTCCGCGTGGGTGAAAACTCCCCGAGCTTATGCCCGACCATGTCTTCAGTCACGAACACTTTGTGGAACATCTTGCCGTTATGGACCATGAACGTGAAGCCCACGAATTCCGGCACGATCGTGCAGCCTCGCGACCAAGTTTTGATCGGGTTGCGGCTGCCATCATTGATCTGTTTGTTGACCTTGCCAAACAGCTTCTCGTCGACAAACGGTCCCTTTTTGAGCGATCTACTCATTTTGGCTCTCTTTGCTCATCCGGCTCCGGGGCACCCTGAGGCCACTCCGAACGCCCGATGACATTCCATCATTACAGCGTCAACTGTCCTTGCCGCGTGTTCTTACGGCGCCGAATAATCCGATTGTTGTTGGTCTTTCTCGGATTCCTGGTCTTGCCGCCCTTGGCCGGCTTACCCTGAGGCGAACACGGATGGCGTCCACCGTTCGAGCGCCCTTCGCCACCGCCCATCGGGTGGGCAACAGGGTTCATCGCCTTGCCGCGAACGTGCGGCCGACGCCCCATGTGTCGCTTGCGTCCGGCCTTGCCGATGCGAATGTTCTGGCGCTCGGGATTGCTGAGCCGACCGATCGTCGCCCGGCATTCCTTGCGGATCATACGCATTTCGCCACTCGGCAGCACCAGCGTGACCCAGTCGCCCTCTTTGGCGACGATCCGGGCCGCGTTGCCCGCTCCCCGGACCAGCTTGCCCCCCTGACCCGCAGTCATTTCCACGTTGTGGACTTCCAGACTGGCCGGGATCGCCGACAGAGGCATCGCATTGCCCACTTTGGGCTCGCACGAGAGGCCGCTCTCGATGACATCGCCAACCTTGATGCCCAGCGGGCAGAGGATATATCGCTTCTCACCGTCCTCGTACTCAAGCAGCGAGATGAAGCAGCCGCGATTCGGATCGTACTCGATCGTCGCCACCTTGGCCGGCATGCCGTCCTTGTTCCGCTTGAAATCGATCATGCGGTAGATCCGCCGGGCGCCGCCGCCACGAAACCGTGTCGTGGTGACACCGTGATGGTTGCGTCCGCCGCGTTTCTTGATCCGCTTGCAGAGCGTCTTTTCCGGCCGATTCGTCGTCAACTCCGAGTAGTCGTTGACGGAGCTGTTTCTCCGGCCTGGACTGGTTGGTCTGTAAATTCGAATGCCCATAATGCGCTATCTCTCTTCCGTGCCGTCTTAGAACAGGTCGATGTGGTAATCCGGCTCCAGATAGACAACGGCCTTCTTCCAGCTCGACGTCATACCGATCGTCCGACCGCGACGCCGGTGCTTGCCTTTGCGATTGGCCGTCCTCACCTTATCCACCTTCACGCCGTAAATCTTTTCCACGGCGTTCTTCACTTGCGTCTTGTTCGCCTTGCGATTGACCTCGAAGGAATACGCGCCCTTCGTGTTGGCGAAGTGCATCCCCTGTTCCGTTACCAAGGGCCGAACTATTATGTTGAAATCATCCATCACAAGACCGCATTCTCTAAAGGATCGTCGCGTCCCGCGAGACGCATCGTTCTATGGTCCGCCGCTCTAGCTTTCGCTCTCGGCGTCTCTATTCAAAAACGCCACCAGAGCATCCTTCGTAAACAGCATTCTCTGGTGGGTACAAATATCACCGGCGTTCAGGTCGGCAACCGGAAGAACCGCAACCTTCTGTACGTTCCTGGCCGACTTATACAGGTTCTGATCGTAATCCTTCACCGCGACCAGACAACTGCGGTCGATCTTGAGGTTCTTCAGAACGCTCGCGAACTCCTTCGTCTGAGGCTTCTCGAAGCCGAGTCCATCGACGACCACGACCTGGTCCTTGCGAAGCTTGGCCAGCACCGCCGAATCGCGAGCCAGTCGCCGCTGCTTGCGGGGCATGGCCTGCCGGAAATCTCTCGGCGACTTGGCGAAGGTCATACCGCCACCGACGCGCTTACCGGTCCGGCGGTTACCGACGCGAGCGTTGCCCGTGCCCTTCTGCCGAAACAGCTTCTTATCCGAACCAGCCACATCGCTTCGGCTCTTCGTCTTGACGGTCCCGACGCGTCGATTGGCGTGGTACATCACGATCGCTTGCTTGAGCAAAGCGTACCGCACCGCGCCACCCAGCACCGCTTCATCGACGCTGAGCTTCTCGACCTCCTGGCCACTGCGGTTATAGACACTCAATTCAATCATCGCTGGTACACTTCTCTATAATTACTGGGGTCTCTTGGCAGTCTGAATGATGCAGTACCCGCCGGCCGGGCCGGGGACCGCGCCCTTGACGACCAGCAGATTCTTCTCTTCGTCGATCGAGATCAGACTGTGATTCTTCGTCGTAATCCGGGTGTGGCCCATATGGCCGGACATCCGTTTGCCCTTCTTGGGGTGGCCACCGGTACCGGCGTTACTGGCAAAGCTCGAAATCGAGCCCGGCGCCCGGTGCTTGCGTTCGGTACCGTGCGAGGCCGGGAAACCACCGAAGCCATGGCGTTTCATGACGCCGGCATAGCCCTTGCCTTTGCTCGTCCCGATCACATCCACGTATTTCGTCTCGGCAAACTGCGCCACGGTCAGCGAGTCGCCCGTCTGATACTCCGTCTCGGGTTTGCCGGTGAACCGGTATTCCTTGACGAATCGCTTGGGCGTCGTGCCTGCCTTCTCGGCGTGGCCGACTTGCGGCTTCTTCCGGCGCGACGCTTTGACTTCATCAAAGCCGACCTGGATGGCCTCGTAACCATCCGTCTCAGTGGTCTTGACCTGCGTGATCGTGCAGGGCCCGGCCTCGATGACGGTCACCGGGATCAGCCGGCCGGACGCGTCATACACCCGGGTCATTCCCACCTTTTTTCCAAGTAGCATGGCCATGATCCAACGTTCCTTGCTCTACGCCTTGATCTTCACAAAAACGCCCGCGGGAACCACCAGACGGTTCAGCACCTCGGCCGTCCGCGCGTTCGCCTCGTGGATGTCAATAAGCCGCTTGTGCGTACGCAGCTCGAACTGCTCGCGCGACTTCTTGTCAATGTGCGGACTCCGCAGTACGGTATACCGTTCAATCCGCGTCGGCAGCGGAATCGGGCCGCTGACGCGTGCGTTGGTCCGGCGGGCATGCTCTACGATCTCGCGAGCCGAGGCATCCAGCGCTCGATGATCGTACGCTTCCATCCGAATTCGAATTCTCTCTGTTTCGGTAGCCATTCTACTCCTCTGGACCACCCGATTGCCGCATTTTGCCGCCGGACGACTCGTCCTGTTTGGCTGGGGCAATCGCCAACAACACCAACATCATTACCCACACTTACCGCTTATCCATCGGTGCAGATACGAAGCGTGCCCGACGGTCTAACACTGCGCTTGGTCACAGGCAGGAAAGGCTTCGGCTTAGCGGTTCTTACCTTGCCGCGATGCACACCGCCGCTGACCGAAATTGGCCTTCCTTAAAGGGTTGAGGCTTGAGCCCAATCAAAGGCCCCTGCAAAGCCAGCATCAGCTTCGCCAAACCCCAGAAAAACAGAAAACCCATTGAGCCATCCCTGATGGCAATCATAGATATGCCACAGCGTAACTGCGTAATCGCACGGTCATCCTAACCATGCTCGCTACAGCTGAAAAACGACAAACTTACCATGAACTCGAGAGGTCGTCAACAGCTCACCTGACAATTCTCGGTAAAAAGGTAAATTTTTCTTATCACCAGAATCAGAAAAGGATCGCCTTAGCCACCTGCTCCGGCACCTTCTCGTAACTGAGCGGTTCCATCGTGAAGCTACCGCGTCCGGCGGTGAGGCTTCGGATATCGCTGGAATAGCCGAACAGCTCGACCAATGGAACGTTGGCGTCCATGACCCGCATGTTGCCATGCACCCGGCAATCACTGATCAGCCCTCTCTTAGCGAGCAGATCAGCCTGAACGGCACCAAAACCCGATTCGGGGACCACCGCCTGGACCCGCATAACCGGCTCCAGTAATACTGGTCCGGCTTCCTTCATTGCCTTCTCCAAAGCCATCGCGCCGGCCTGTTCGAATGCCAGCTCCGACGAATCCACGGAATGGAACGAACCACCGATGAGTGTGACCTTCAGTCCGACCACGGGATAGCCGGCCAGGACGCCGTTGCCGGAGGCCTCGCGGACGCCCTGTTCGACGGACGAAATGTACTCGCGCGGTACCTGGTCGGGCGGAACGTTGGCGGTGAATTCGAGATCGGTGACGTAGTGCCCATCTTCGGATAGTAGAGGCTCAACGGAGAGAACCACATGGCCGTACTGGCCCCGCCCTCCGCTCTGGTGGACGAACTTGGCTTCCCCCTCGGCCTGGAGCGTGATGGCCTCTTTGTAGGCCACCCTGGGTTTGCCCACCCTGACATCGACGTTCTTCTCGCGAGTCAGCTTATGCTGAAGCACCTCGAGATGAAGCTCTCCCATGCCACAAATAACGGTTTGGCCCGTGTCCGGATCGATCTTGTATTCGAATGTCGGGTCTTCGCGACGCAGCGAATCCAACGCCGCAGCCAGCTTCGCCCGCTCGGCCGCCGTTCGTGGCTCGATCGACATCGTGATGACCGTCTGCGGGAACGTGATCGTGGGCAGCATAACCGGCTTCTTCGGATCGCAAATCGTATCACCGGTCAGCGTCTGCTTGAGCCCGACCACCGCCACGATATCCCCGGCCGACGTCTGCTCCAGGATCTTTCGTTCATTCGCGTGCATCTCGAAGACACGCGTGATGTTTTCCTTCTTGTCTCGGTTGACGTTGAGAACCCGCGTACCCGACTTCAACGTGCCTTGGTAGATCCTCAGAAAGCTCAGATCGCCGTGTGCGTCGCTGGTGATCTTGAACGCCAGGGCAACCAGAGAGGCTTTCGGATCGCACTTGACGGGGATCTCCTTGGATTCGTCGCCCGCCTTGTGTCCGATAAGATCGGGCCTATCGATAGGGGCGGGAAGGAACGCGACAACGGCATCGAGCAGTCGCTGAACGCCGATATACTTGAGTGCCGAGCCTACGAAAACCGGATGGAGCTTGCCGGCCAGCGTCCCTTTGCGGACGGCCTTGTGAATCATCTCGGCGGTGACAGGCTGATCGTTGACGTAGGCATCCATCAGGGCCTCATCGTGCTCGGCCGCCTGTTCGATCATAAGGGCTCGATACTGCCTGGCTTGCTCGGCGAACTCGGCCGGGATGTCCGTCTCCTGGAAGCTGGCGCCCATCTTCTCTGCTTCGTAGAAGACCGCCTGCTTCGAAACCAGATCAATGATCCCCGCGAACTGATCGCCCGCCCCCATGGGAATCTGCATGGCCACCGGATTGGCCAGCAGCTTGTCGTGGATGCTCCGCAGGCTCATTTCGAAGTCGGCGCCGACCTTATCCATTTTGTTGACGAAACACAGGCAGGGCAGGTTGTATTTCTGGCCTTGGCGCCAAACCGTCTCGCTCTGGGCCTGGACCCCCTCGCTGCCGTCGAATACCGCCACGGCACCGTCAAGAACGCGAAGCGATCGTTCTACCTCGGCCGTAAAATCGATGTGGCCCGGGGTATCGATCAGATTGATCTCGTAATCCTTCCACGGGCACTTTGTGGCCGCCGAGGTGATGGTGATGCCTCGCTGCTGTTCTTCCTCCAGATAGTCCATGACGGCCGTACCATCATGGACCTCGCCCATTTTATAGGTCTTTCCGGCATAGTAGAGAATCCGCTCCGTTACCGTGGTCTTACCGGCATCGATATGGGCCATGATCCCAATATTACGCGTATTCTCTAATTTACCCATGTCTTAACTATCCACTGCGCACGTGGCACCGGAGGCCCGGTGAGGATAAAAAAAAAGCCACGGCCTTTTTCGCAACTTGCCGTGGCATTGTTCTTAATGGGTCTTACCAAGCGAAGTGGGCAAACGCCTTGTTGGCTTCAGCCATGCGATGGACGTTTTCACGCGTGGTCATCGCGCCACCCTGCTTGTTGAAGGCATCGAGCAACTCGCCGGCCAGACGCTGGCACATCGGTTTGCCCTTCTTGCCGCGGGCCGACGCCAGGATCCATCGGAACGCCAGCGACTGCTGCCGCTTCGGGTTCACCTGCATGGGCACCTGATAGCTCGCACCGCCGACGCGCTTGCTCCGAACCTCAAGCAGCGGCTTGACGTTGTTGATCGCCGTCTCAAAAACCTCAACAGGCGGCGTATCTTTGATCTTGCCGCCGATGATGTCCATGGCATCGTAGAAGATCGCCTGGGCGGTGCTCTTCTTGCCGTCCCACATCATGCAGTTGACGAACTTCGAAACCAACTTGCTGTTGAATTTCGGATCGGGCTTCAGTTGGACGCTGGAAGCGGTAAACTTCTTGGCCATATCGTTTTCTATCGCCTCAAATGCCTGCTATAGGTTCCCAATGCTATTTTGCCTTCTTGGCCCCGTACTTGCTTCGGCCCTGCTGGCGGCCGTTGACCCCCGAACAGTCCAGCACGCCACGGACGATGTGGTAGCGAACACCGGGCAGGTCGCGGACACGACCGCCACGGATCATCACCGTACTGTGCTCCTGCAGGTTGTGGTCGATGCCCGGGATGTAGGCCGTCACTTCCTTGCCGTTGGTCAGCCGGACACGGGCCACCTTCCGCAAAGCCGAGTTCGGCTTCTTCGGGTGTCTGTGTCCTGACGATCAGGCACACGCCGCGCTTCTGCGGCGAACCGCTGATATCGGAAACGCGTTTGTTCCCCTTGGACTTTGCTCTTGGCTTTCGAACTAATTGATTAATCGTCGGCATAACCCAAATCTCGATTTCAAAACCGTTCTTGCCTAATCAATGCCAAGGATTTCCTTGACCCTCGATTCGGCCTTGGCTTCCGCTTCCTTCTCTTCCCGGACACCCGCCAGTTCCTTCGGCACCGGAGCCTCGACCAGATGCTTGACTCTCATCTCCAGATGCGGCTTGAACGCCGTCCCGGCCGGAATCAGGTGGCCAAGAATCACGTTCTCCTTCAAACCGTGCAATTCGTCGACTTTACCAGCCAGCGCCGCTTCCGTCAACACTTTTGTTGTTTCCTGGAAGCTTGCCGCCGCAATAAAGCTGTCGGACCACAGCGACGCCTTGGTGATACCCAGCAGCAGCGTCTTGGCGGTAGCCGGTTTGGGCTTGCGGCCCTTGGCGGGATTGCCGCCCAGCAACTCGACCTTCTCGTTCGCCTTGGTAAGGTCTTTCTTGTCGAGGACCTGACCTTCTTCCAGGTCGGGCACGTCGCCCTTGTCGGCGATCCGCAGGCTGTTGCTGAGCCGGTCGTTCTCTTTGCGGAAGACGAACTTGTCGATCACTTCGCCCGGCAGGAACGTGCTGTCGCCAACCGACTCGATCTCGACCTTTCGCATCATCTGCGAAATGATGATTTCCATGTGCTTGTCGTTGATGTTCACGTTCTGCGAACGATACACGTTTTGGATTTCGCCGATGAGGTATCGCTGGAGCGCTTCCTCACCCTTGATCCGCAGAATATCGTGCGGAACCAGCGGTCCGTCCGTCAACGCGTCACCAGCCTCCACGGAGTCGCCCGTGTGAACGTTCAGGTGCCGGTCACGCGGAACGTGGTGCTCTTTCTCCATGTGCTCGCTGCGGACCGTAATGGTCATCTTGCCCTTGCGCTTGTCGCTTCGCAACTCGATGCGACCGCTGATCTCGGCCATGGCGGCCGGATCTTTCGGCTTGCGGGCCTCGAAGACTTCCGTGACACGAGGCAGACCACCGGTGATGTCCTGCGTTCCACCCGTAGCTCGCGGCTGGTGCGCCAGCAACTGCCCGGCCTGAACCTCCTGGCCTTCGACCACCTCGATGCGGGCCCCGGCCGGCAGATAGTGCACGTCCAGGATCTTGCCCTTGGAGTCCTCGATGATAATCTGCGGGTGCTTGTCGCCCTTGTGCTCGATCACCACCGGGCGTTCCTGCACCTTCACGTCGGCGTCTTTGCTCTTGAGCTTCGAGGTCCGGACGCGCATTTCTTCGGTCTGGACCGTCTCGCCCTCGATGATATCGACGAAGCGGATGAAACCAGGCACCTCGGCCAGGATCGGCGTACGGTGCGGGTCCCACTGGAACAGCGTCCCGCCGGCTTTGACCTTCTCGCCATCCTGGACCAGGATGATACCGCCGTAGGGAACCTTGAACTTGTCAAGTTCGCGTTCCTTCTGATCCAGCAGGGCGATCTCGCCGTTGCGCTTGAGCGCCACGACAATCTCGGTGCCGTCGTCGCGTTTGAGGGCAACCGCGTTGATGTCGCGGTACTGGACCGTGGAGGTGTGCGTTGCCTTCTGCTCGCGTTCGAGAATCGCACGCGAGGCGACACCACCGGTGTGGAAGGTTCGCAGCGTCAACTGCGTACCAGGCTCGCCGATCGACTGGGCGGCGATGATGCCGACGGCGGCGCCTTCTTCGACCAGCCTTCCGCTGCTCATATCCCAGCCGTAACACTTGGCACAGACGCCGAACGGGCTGTCGCACGTCAGCGGGCTGCGGACGCGAATCGCATCCAGGCCCAGCTTCTCGATCTTCGCCGCAACCTCCGGCGTGATGACTTCGTTTTCGTGGACGATCATTTCGTCCGTGATCGGGTTGCGGATGTTGTCGCGGGCCGTACGGCCGATGACCAGTTGCGACAGCGGCACGTCGACCTGATCGCCACGGCTCAACGTGCTCTTGGTAATGCCCTGGAGCGTCCCGCAGTCACGCTCGATGGTGATCACATTCTGGGCCACGTCGATCAGCTTACGAGTCAGATAGCCCGAGTTCGCCGTCTTCAAGGCCGTATCGGCCAGACCCTTTCGGGCACCGTGGGTCGAGCTGAAGTATTCAAGAACCGTCAGACCCTCGCGGAAGTTCGCTTTGATCGGCGTCTCGATGATCTCGCCACTGGGCTTCGCCATCAACGCTCGCATACCGGCCAACTGCTGAATCTGGTCGATGCTACCACGAGCACCGGAGTCCGACATCAGATAGATCGGGTTCAGGTAAGGCGTCCCGTCCGGCTTCTTGTCT
The DNA here is from genome assembly GCA_963726475.1 of uncultured Phycisphaerae bacterium. GTDB lineage: Bacteria > Planctomycetota > Phycisphaerae > Sedimentisphaerales > Anaerobacaceae > Anaerobaca. The sequence continues at coordinate 107,686 of CAVSCO010000114.1, forward strand.
TCCCGCAAACCGCGAATCATTTCGTTCGTCACGGCCACACGCGCGTTGGTCCAGGCGTCGATAACCTGGTTGTAACGCTCTCGTTCGGTCAGAACGCCCTCGTTGTAGTTCCGCTGAATCTTGTTGACGCGTTTCTCGGTGTCGGCAATGATCTCCGCCTTCTTGAACGGGATCTTCAGGTCCGTCAGACCGAAGCTCAGACCAGCCAGTGTCGCATGCCGGAAGCCTATGTCCTTGATGCGGTCCAGAAGACCAACCGTCTCCGCATTGCCCGCAAACTCGAAGCAGTCGCTGATCACCTGGCTGAGTTTCTTCTGGGACATCGTCAGGTTGTAGAACGGCATCTCTTTGACCAGGATGTCGTTGAAGATGCACCGGCCCACCGTCGTCTCCAGCACGCGGGGCTTGAATCCGCCCTCCGGAAGCTCCTCGGCAAAAAGGATCTGCCCCGTCTTGTCGCGGACCATCTTCCGGTCGATGCGGACACGAATCTTGTCGTGCAGTCCGATCTTGCCCGTGTCGTAGGCCATCATGGCCTCATAGGGATCGCGGAACATCGGAACCTGGCGCAACTGCTCTGCCGGCGTCAGGGAAGGCGCGGTCGGCAGCAAGTCGTCCGGCGAAACCGTCAGATAGTAGTTGCCCATGACCATGTCCTGCGACGGCCCGACCATCGGCGAGCCGTTGGCCGGCGAGAAGATGTTCCCGGTGGTCATCATCAGGATATGGACTTCCGCCTGCGCTTCGACACTCAACGGAAGGTGGACGGCCATCTGGTCGCCGTCGAAGTCCGCGTTGAAGCCCTTACAGGCCAGCGGATGCAGCATGATCGCGTTACCTTCGACCAGCACGGGCTCGAACGCCTGGATACCCATTCGGTGCAGCGTCGGAGCACGGTTCAGCAGGACCGGGTGCTGGTGGATCACCTCTTCGAGGATATCCCAGACCTGCTCGTCGCGGCGTTCGATCATCCGCTTGGCGCTCTTGATCGTGTCGGCGAAGCCGTGTTGCTTGAGTTTGCGAATGATGAACGGCTGGTACAGCTCCAGCGCGATCTTCTTGGGAAGGCCGCACTGATAGAGCTTCAGGCTCGGTCCGACCACGATCACCGAACGGGCGGAGTAGTCGACGCGCTTGCCCAGCAGGTTCTCGCGGAAACGGCCCTGCTTGCCCTTGATCATGTCCGTAAGCGACTTCAACGGTCGGTTGTTGCTGCCCAAGACCGGACGTCGGCATCGGCCGTTGTCCAGCAGAGAATCCACGGCCTGCTGGAGCATTCGCTTCTCGTTGCGAATGATGACTTCCGGCGCGTTGAGGTCGATAAGCTTCTTCAGACGATTGTTTCGGTTGATGATCCGGCGATACAGATCGTTCAGATCGCTCGTGGCGAAGTTGTCGCGTTCGAGCAGCACGAGCGGCCGCAGGTCCGGGGGGATCACCGGAATAGCTTCCAGCACCATCCACTCAGGCTTGTTCGTGCTGGTCTTGATCTCGTTGATCGTCTTGAGCCGCTTGGTCAGATCTTTGATCTTCTGCTTGCTGTTTGTCTTGGAGATGGCCTTACGCAGTTCGGCGCTCACGGCCTCAAGGTCAAGGCTTTCGAGCAAAACCTTGATCGCCTCGGCTCCCATCGAAGCCTTGAACGAATTGCCGTACTTGGTCATCGCATCGCGGTATTCCTCTTCGCTGAGCAACTGGGCGGATTTCAGAGGCGTCTGCCCCGGATCGGTGACGACATAGTCCTGGAAATAGACGATCTTCTCGAGATCCGAACTCTTGGTGCCCAGGATGGTACCCAGGCGGTTCGGGATCGATTTGAAGAACCAGATGTGCACGACCGGTGCGGCCAGATTGATATGGCCCATCCGTTTGCGACGCACGCGGCTGTGTGTGACCTTCACGCCGCAACGGTCGCAGATGATGCCCTTGAACTTCGTGCCCTTGTACTTGCCGCACGCACATTCCCAGTCGCGTTCCGGGCCGAAGATCCGTTCGCAGAACAGACCGTCCTTCTCCGGGCGATACGTTCGGTAGTTGATCGTCTCAGGCTTGCGAACCTCGCCGAACGACCAGCTACGAATATCGTTCGGACTGGCCAGCGAAATCTTCACTGAACCATAATCATTAATCCGATCGTAGATATTCCCTAACATCGAACGCCCCTTACAAAGTCAAAAACCTGACCATCCCGCCTACAGCGCGGTCCGCCCAAGACGTTTCTTCTCGAGCTGGATGTTCAGCCCCAGACCCCGGATTTCGTTGCACAAGCACATCGAAAGACAGGGGCGTGCCGGCTTCCAGCGTGTTCTGGCCTTTGACCATCGACTCATAGATTTTCGTTCGACCTTCCACGTCGTCGCTCTTGACGGTGAGCATTTCCTGCAGGGTGTAGGCCGCGCCGTAGCCTTCCAGGGCCCAGACTTCCATTTCGCCGAAGCGCTGGCCGCCGGTACGGGCCTTGCCGCCCAGCGGCTGCTGGGTAATCAGGCTGTACGGGCCGGTCGCCCGGGCGTGGATCTTGTCGTCGACGAGGTGATGCAGTTTCAACATGTAGATATAGCCGATGGTCGCTCTCTGATCGAACGGTTCGCCCGTGCGGCCGTCATACAACTGCGTCTTGAGGGTCGGCGGCACGTTGATGAACATCTCGTTGGCCGGAGGTGTCTCCCCGCTTCTCGTCCAGCTCGACCCGCCGGCTGGACCATCAACTGGTTGGCCTCTTCGGTGAGATTCTGAATGTCCTCTTCGTTGGCACCGTCGAAAACCGGCGTCACGGCGTCGAAGCCCAGGATCTTGGCCGACCAGCCCGAGATGCGTTTCGAGGATCTGGCCGACGTTCATACGACTCGGCACACCCAGCGGATTGAGCATGATATCCAGCGGCGTTCCGTCTTCGAGGAACGGCATGTCCTCTTCCGGCATGATCTTGGCGATCACACCCTTGTTACCGTGGCGACCGGCCATCTTGTCACCGATCGACAGCGTTCGCTTGATCGCGACATAGATCTTGGCCATCTGGAGAACGCCGCTGGGCAAGCTCGTCGCCATGCTTGATGCGTTCGATCTTGCCGTGCCTTCTCTTCCTCTTCCTCGGTGATCTTGACCCAGAACTTGTCCACCACCTTCTGGATCTCGTCCCGCATCGCCGCCGGCCGAACCCACTTGATGTCGAAGTTCTCGATCTGCTCGAAGATCACCTCGTCGTCCTCGCTGGCACCGACCTTCTGCTTCGTCGTCGGGTCGATGAGATTGACCTCGAACTGACCGTGGATGGCGTCGATCATCTGCCGGAAAATGCCGCATTCCTTGATCTTCGTCTCGACCTCGAGACGCTTGATTTCTTCGGCCAGGGCTTTCTTCTGGTCGTCGCCGCCGGCGCCGCGCCGTGTGAACAGTTCCGTCTTGATGACCACGCCTTCGTAGCCGCTGGGCAGTTCCAGCGAGTCGTTCTTCACGTCCTCGCCGGCTCGCCCAAAGATCGCATGCAGCAGCTTCTCTTCCGGCGTCAGCTCCATCTTGCTCTTGGGAACGACCTTGCCGACCAGGATGTCGCCGGGGCAAACTCGCGTCCCTTCCCGCACGACGCCATGCTCGTCGAGATTACGCAGAGCCTTTTCGCTGACGTTGGGAATGTCCCGTGTGAATTCTTCCTTGCCCAGGCGGGTCTCGCGGACTTCCGTCGTGAACTCGTCAATGTGGATACTCGTGAAGCTGTCGTCCTTACACAGCCTCTCGCTGACGATGATGGCGTCCTCAAAGTTGTAGCCGTCGAACGAGACGAAGCCGACGAGCACGTTCTTGCCCAAGGCGAGGATGCCCTGGGCGGTGCCGCCGCCGTCGGCGATGACCTGCCCGGCCTCGACCTGCTGGCCCAACTGAACGATCGGCTTCTGGTTCAAGCACGTCCGCTCGTTAAGGCCCATGAATTTCTCAAGTTTGTACTCATCCGTGTGGTTGACCACGACGCGGGTCGCGTCCACGGCCGTAACCGTCCCGGCGTGGGTCGCGCGTATCACCATGCTCGAATGCTTGCCAACGACCTCTTCCATGCCCGTGCCGACCAGAGGCGACTCGGTCTTGAGAAGCGGAACGGCCTGACGCTGCATGTTCGAACCCATCAGGGCTCGGTTGGCGTCGTCATGTTCGAGGAACGGAATCAGCGAGGCCGAGACCCCCACCGTCTGCTTCGGAGAGACATCGACGAAATCGACGTCGTCCCGGCGACGTCAAGGCCAGTTCACCGGCCTTCCGGGCGAGCACCATTTCGTCTGCAATCTTCTGGGTCTCGAAATTGACCGCACTGGGCGGTGCAAAGATGGCCCGCATCTCCTCGTCGGCGCGCAGGTAGCCGACCTCCCCGGTAAGCTTGCCGTTCTTGACCTTGCGGTAAGGCGACAGCAGGAAGCCGTAGTCGTCGATCGTCGTGAAGATCGCCAGCGACGAGATCAGACCGATGTTCGTGCCTTCCGGCGTCTCGATCGGGCAGATTCGGCCGTAGTGGCTGATGTGAACGTCGCGAACTTCGAAACCTGCACGCCGACGGTTCAAGCCGCCCGGGCCCAGTGCCGACAGACGCCGCTCGTGGGTCAACTGGCTCAGGGCGTTCGTCTGGTCGACCACCTGGCTCAGTTCGCCCCGGCCGAAGAAGTAGTTGATGCTGCTGGCAACGCTCTTGGAGTTGATCAGGTCGGCCACACGAGGCGACTCCTCGGAGTCGCGCTTGATGCTCATGCGTTCCTGCGCGGTTCGACGCAGCTTGAGAAGGCCCTTGCGAATCTCGTCGGCCGCCAGTTCGTCGATCGTCCGAAGACGCCGGTTGCCCAGGTGGTCGATATCGTCGACCTCGCCCTCGTTGTTCCGCAGGGAGAGCATGTACTTCATCGTGTTGATGAAGTCCTCGGGCCGCAGCGTCATTTCGTCCTCTGCGACCGACTGCCCGAATTTGCGGTTGAGCCTGAACCGCCCGACCTTGCCCAGCCGGTAACGGTTCGAGTCGAAGAACTTCTCCGCGAAGAAGGTCGCGGCCTTTTCCTGATTGGGCGGATTACCCGGCCGCAGACGCACGTAGAACTTCAGCAGCGACTGCTCGTGGCTCGGGCAGTCGTCTTCCGCCAGCGTGTTGAGCACGATGGCATCGCGAACCTGCTCGACGACTTCAACCTTCTTGATGTCGCTCTGCTGAATGATGGAGACCTTGTCGCTGATCTGCGCCCCGGCCTCGACGATGATCTCGCCCGTCTCGGTATCCACGATCGGACCGACCGCCCACATCTCCGGCGTCAGTTTGTTCGCCGAGACACTCTTGGTCGGGTAGAACAGGCGGATGATGTCTTCCGTCGCCCCGAGGTCCGGATTGATCGCCCGCAGAAAAACGGTCGCCGGGATCTTGCTGGACTGATCGATCTTGACGACCAGGATGTCCTTCTGCGTCACGCCGATCTCGATCCAGCTTCCGCGTTCGGGAATGATCCGGCCGCCGTGCAGAACCCGGTCGCCTTCCTTGCTTTCGATCAGGAAGTCGACACCGGGGCTGCGGTGCAACTGGTTGACGATGACCCGGACGGCCCCGTTGACGATGAACTCACCGCCACCGACCATCACGGGCATCTCGCCCAGGTAGATCGCCTGCTCGGCCATGTCCGCACCGGTCTCGGAGCGAAGCCGGCAGTGGATCTTCAGCGGATAGGCGTACGTCAGGCGCAGTTGCCGGCATTCCAGAGGGGTATAGTGCGGCTTCTCCAGCTCGTAGTAAAGGTATTCCAGGCTCATCTTCTTATCGTAACTCTCGATAGGAAAGATCTCCCGGAACAGCGCTTCGAGGCCCAGGTCCTCTCGCTTCGTAGGCGGCACGTCTTTCTGGAGGAAGCGAGCGTAACTACTCCTCTGCACCGCGACGAGATCGGGGATCTCCACGGCGTCCTGGACTTTGCCGAAACTGCGAACGATTCGCGTAACCATCTAAGGCTCCTACGCTTTGTAGCTGTCTGACTCTCGCACTCGGGCCATTACGCAGCCCGGCACACCCCTGCTTCCGAATGGGACAGATACGTCGGTCTTACTTGATCTCGACTTCCGCACCGGCCTCTTCGAGCTGCTTCTTGGCCGCTTCGGCGTCGTCTTTGCTGACACCTTCCTTCACCGCCTTCGGCACGCCTTCGACCAGATCCTTGGCTTCCTTCAGACCCAACCCGGTCAGAGCACGGACTTCCTTGATGACCTGGATCTTCTTCTCGCCAAAGCTCTTGAGAACGACGTCGAAGCTGGTCTTCTCTTCCGCTTCTTCCGCGGCCCCACCGGCGCCCGGCGCCGCAGCCATCATCACGGCACCACCGGCCGCAGGCTCGATCCCGTACTCTTCCTTGAGATAATCCGCAAGCTCCTTGGCCTGCAAAAGGCTCAGGGCCACAATCTTGTCACCGATCTCTTTGATGTCGGCGCCCCAGCTCTTCGCTGTTTCGTTGACTTGTTCGTCAGCCATGTGTACAGACTCCTATATGTCCAACGCCTGACAGTAGCCGAGACTCCACCGTCCCGTTTAACCCTTTCGGGGCAACCGTACAGGCCGTTAGTAATCACTTGCAGCAGATTGAAGGGATAGACCCGGCGATGCCTCAGGCCGCCTGCTTTTCCGCTTTCTCGATGATTGACTTCAGACAACCGGCAATCGCGCTGGCCGGCCCCATCACCGCTCCGGCGACATTCGCACCCGGAGAGGTGATGCACGACGAAACACGCCCCTGGAGTTCGACCCGGGTCGGCATCTTCGCCAATTCCTGTGCCCCGGCTGCGTCCAACGGCGTGCCATCAAGGAAGGCCCCCGTGATTTCAACGGGTTTCAGCTTCTTCGCCCAATCCACCATCTCCTTGGCGACGTCCACGACGCTGTCACCGCCATAGGCGATCGTCGACGGGCCGTCAAACAGCTCCGTCGCGGCATCCATCTCGTGGTTGCGCAGGCGCGCCTGAACAGCGCGTTCCTGACCACCAGCAACCGGATGCCCTTCTCCTTGAGCGCTCCGCGCATCACATTGTTGTCGACACCCCCAATACCCTTGATCCTGACCACCAGGAAGTCCTGGATCGCCTCATCGACAATCTTCTTGTCCAGTTCCGCCTGAAGCAGTTCTTTTACGTACTTGCTCATGTCGTCTCCTGTTTACACGCGATTTCGCACGGCCAAGCCGACCTCATCGCATTTCACAGCCGAGTTCTCGGGGGCATGCCCCGTCTGCAAAGCCCTTGACCGTCAAGCGTCAGATGCTCACCTCGACGCCGGGGCTCATCGTCGCCGCCAGGCAGGCCTTCTTGATGTAGGTCCCCTTGGCGGCACTCGGTTTGATTTTCTTGATATGCGTGACAAACGCCTCGACGTTCTCCATCAGCCTCTTCTTGTCGAAGCTCTGCTTGCCCACGACCGCGTGAACGTTGCCGCCGGAATCGTTTCGGAACTCGATCTTACCAGCGGTAAACTCCGCCACCGCCGTGGCGACGTCGTCCGTCACGGTGCCGTTCTTCGGAGACGGCATCTTACCCTGCGGACCGAGGATTCGACCGAGCTTGCCGGCCTTGCCCATCACCTTGGGCGAGGCGACCGCCACGTCGAAATCCAGCCAGCCGTCCGTGATCTTCTTGATCAGCTCGTCGGTGCCGGCCTCGATCGCACCGGCCTTCTTGGCCGCTTCGACGTCCGCATCAGCACAAAACGCGATGACCTTCTTCTGTTTGCCTACGCCGTGCGGCAGCGACAGGGAGCCTCGGATCAACTGGTCCGCTTGCTTTGGATCGATACCCAGGTGCAAGACGCATTCGACGGTCTGGTCGAACTTGACCGACGTAAACGACTTGACCTTATCCACCGCGGCGTCCAGGCTGAGCGCTTCCTTGCTGACCTGCTGCTCTTCTTTCTTATATCGTTTGCTTTTGGCCTTCATAGTAACGCTGCCCAAATCCTTATCATTCCTCGATATCGATTCCCATGCTGTGCGCCGTGCCGCGGATGATCTTGTCGGCCTGTTCCAGATCGTAGGCGTTCAGATCGTTGAACTTGGTCTCCGCAATCTTGCGCACCTGCTCCGGTGTTACTGTACCGACCTTCTCTTTGTTCGGAACGCCGCTGCCCTTGGCCACCTCGGCGGCTTCTTTGAGCAGCACGGCGGCCGGCGGACTCTTGACTTCGAACGAGAAGCTCTTGTCGCCATAGACGGTAATCACCACCGGCACAATCATGCCGTTGAGCTCTCGCGTGCGATCGTTGAACTGCGAGACGAACTGCCCGATGTTCACGCCGTGCTGGCCGAGGGCCGGACCGATGGGAGGAGCAGGCGTGGCCTTGCCACCCGGAGCCTGCAACTTGATCTTTGTCATTACTTCTTTTGCCATCTCACACCCTTGTGCTATCGTGCGACCGCCTCGCAGCACTCGCCACGAAGCCTAAGAATCTCTGCTCTACACTTTCTCAATCTGCCAGTACTCGATGTCGAGCGGCGTGCTGCGACCGAAGATCGTCACAATCACCTTGACGATCCCGCGCTCCGCGTCGATCGAGTCGACCGTCCCCTCGAAGTTCTCGAAGGCCCCTTCGCGGATCTTGATGTGATCGCCCTTCTGGAACTCGACCTTGATGCTCGGCGCCTCTTCGGGCTTCTCGGCATCGAGGAGCATCTTGGCCACGTCCGTGTCACGCATCGGGGTGGGCATCCCTTCGGTTCCGATAAAATCACCGACGCCACTGGTGCCCTTGATCATGAACCAGGCGCCCTCGGGAACCCGACCGTCCTCCGTGGCTTCCATCTCCATGAACACATAGCCCGGATAGAGCTTGCGTTTGTGGACCGTCTGTTTGCCCGCGCGGATCCGCTTGATTTGCTCGGTCGGCACTTCGATGCGCCCGATGACGTCGGTGAGCCCCTCCTGCGCCGTCTTGCGCTCGAGGGCTTCTTTGACCTGCATCTCTTTGTTTGCCGCGACTCTTAAGACGTACCAATGCATCCCGATGCCTTTGGTTTGCCGCTCTAAAGCGGTCCACAATCGTTGGGCGTCGTGCCCGGCTCCTTGCCTCGCTTCGCCCCAAAACGATCGAAGCGAGCGCACCCGTCAAACTACCGTTGTTCGCTCGCGGCTCGACCTGTGGTCCGTCACCAGCCGGCCGTATCTTCCGACGCACGATCCAACCGAGCGCGGCCCCCCCTTCTTAACCGAGGAGGTACCCAAAAACCATCTGGAACACCAGGTCCGTGGTCCCCAGAAGCGCGGCCATGAAGACGACCACGATAATCACCACGACCGTCGAGACGACCACTTCCTGTCGGCTCGACCAGTTGACTTTCTTCAACTCCCCTTCGGCCGCGATCATGAAATCCGCCACCGCCGGCTTGTTCAAAAGCCAGTAGATCAGAACGGCCAGACCCGCGAATACGCCCACGGGCACCAGCGACACGACCCAGAGATTCAACTCCGTCGCCCCGAGCTTCTGATACAGTCGCCAGCAGCCGAAGGCCACGATGACCGCCACGGCCGCCCCACTGCAGAGCCGCGTGTACTTGCCTTGTCCGGACTTGTAGATCTTCGTCAACATGAGCCGCTTATCCTGCCAACTTACCCTTTCGACACGACATCGACAGCCGTGCCTCGATACAGACCAGGCCAGGGAGGAATCGAACCCCCAACCTTCGGTTTTGGAGACCGACGCTCTGCCAATTGAGCTACTGGCCTATCGCACGCAAAGACATCCAAACGGCTACTTCCGCCTCAGCTTGTGAACCGTGTGCTTCCGCTCAGTCTTGCAGAACTTCTTCAGCTCCAGCTTCGGGGTCCCCTCAGCCACGCTGACGTTCGTCCTGTAGTTGCGCTGACTGCAAACGGTACATTCGAGCCAGACGTTCTCTCTCTTGCTTTTCTTCTTTGCCATACCGCTCTATTCCATCCGGCGACCGTGGCCGTGCAGGGAATCCAACCTTCCTCGCACGGCCATGGTGCCGCTTGCTGGTTCGATTAGGCCAGACGCGGTCTATCGCGCCTCTGGCGAAACCCGCGTATTCCGGCCGCGGTTACTCAAGGATCTTCGTGACGACGCCGGCACCCACCGTTCGGCCACCTTCGCGGATGGCGAACCGCAGCCCTTCTTCCATGGCGATCGGCTGGATGATCTCGACGTCCATGGTGATGTTGTCGCCGGGCATACACATTTCGGCGCTCTTGCCCTCTTCGCTGAGCAGCCCGTGAATCTGTCCGGTCACGTCGGTGGTCCGGAAGTAGAACTGGGGCTTGTAGCCGGCGAAGAACGGGGTGTGACGGCCACCTTCCGCCTGGGTCAGCACGTACACTTCCGCGTGGAACTTCGTGTGCGGCGTGATGCTGCCCGGGGCGGCGATAACCTGCCCGCGCTGAAGCTCTTTCTTCTCGACACCGCGAAGGAGGATACCGACGTTGTCGCCGGCCTGGCCTTCATCAAGCGTCTTGTTGAACATCTCGACGCCCGTGACGACGGTCTTGCGGACGTCTTTGGCCATCCCGACAACTTCGATTTCCTCGCCGACGCGAACGTGACCGCGCTCGATACGGCCGGTGCCGACCGTACCACGACCCTTGATGCTGAAGACGTCTTCGATCGGCATCAGGAACGGCTTGTCGACATCGCGCTCGGGCAGCGGGAAGTAGTCATCGACGGCGGCCATCAGCTCGTCGATGCACTTGCAGGCCTCGTCGTCCTTGCCTTCAGACTCCATTGCAGCCAAAGCCGAACCCCTGATGATCGGGATGTCATCGCCCGGGAAATCGTACTTGCTCAGCAGTTCGCGAATTTCCAGCTCGACGAGCTCCAGCAGTTCGGGGTCGTCGACCTGGTCGACCTTGTTCATGAAGACCACGATGCTCGGCACGTTCACCTGGCGAGCCAGGAGGATGTGCTCACGCGTCTGGGGCATCGGGCCATCGCTGGCCGCAACCACCAGAATCGCACCGTCCATCTGGGCGGCACCGGTGATCATGTTCTTGATGTAGTCGGCGTGGCCGGGGCAGTCCACGTGGGCATAATGGCGATTGGCCGTTTCGTACTCCACGTGAGCAGTGTTGATCGTGATACCGCGTTCCTTCTCTTCCGGCGCGTTGTCGATTTCTTCGAACTTCCTGACTCTTCCGCCGCTTTTTGCAGCCAAGCGCATCGTAATCGCAGCGGTCAGCGTGGTCTTACCATGGTCGATGTGACCGATCGTCCCGATGTTGATGTGTGGTTTGGTCCGCTCAAACACTGCTTTAGCCATCTTAACTTAAACCTCCAATGTGCCTGGTTAGCGGTTATCGCTCTGCTTGTTGTTTTGCTGGTTCGCGTCAAACGAACTCGTGGGATGGCTATCCACAGCCACCCTTACCATTCTATTACTCACAGGCCCATTCCGAGCCTGCTCTAACTGCATGGAGCTGCTGATGGGACTCGGACCCATGACCTCGTCCTTACCAAGGACGCGCTCTACCAACTGAGCTACAGCAGCACTAAACCTGTGTCAGCGGCCCGATTCGGGCCGCCACAAGCCGACACCTTGAGCAGTGGCACAGTGCTGTCATGAGGTCGGGAGATATCGTCCCCACGAACGGTTTTCCCCGTGTCTTAAGACAAGACCCTGGCCCTGGTCTGGCAGTCGTTGGCTATAAATCGATGAATATAAGCGAGAGGCTATCCAAGTGCAAACACAAAAAATGGAAAAATAGAAAAAACAACGCCTTGACGCGTGCAAGACACCCAACTCGCGACACGTCAGCGGTGCGGATGATCAATTGCTGATCTTCTCAGGCTCCCGAGGTCTCTTGGCCTTGGCGAACGTCTCCCATTCCAGCAACTGCTTGCGCCAGAGTTTGCGAGCCTCGGGGTCTTTGACCTTAATCTGGCGTAGTCTCGCCAACAGGGCGTTCGGGTCAGCGGTCGCCGGCGGCGTCCTCAGATAGGCATCGATCGACTTGGCGATCGCGCTGTCGTCGCCCAAATCCTGTGCCGCCAAATACCTCTCCACCGTTTCCCCAACAAGATCCACGGGCGGATTCGCTTCTCGCAGGCAGGTCGCCACCAGATCGGCTGTCGCGTCACGTTTCTCCTGGGCGTCCTTGCTCGCTTCCCAGAGCTGGTTGCCGTACACGGAGGCCTGCGTCACGTTCCCCGAAGCGACGTAGAGGCCGAAGAGCTTCTTTCTCGCCTCACGGAGTTTGTCGGGCTTGTTCTCGCTCTGTGCCTTCTGTTCGAGCAGACCGAACAACTCGATCTTCTGCGGACGAGAGAGCGTATTCGGGTCGGCCTCGAGGTCGGTCGCCCACTTCTCCGCGACATCCAGCGTCGAACGGCGGAGTATCTTGAGCATGGCCTGCCATGCCGTCTGGCCTTCTCCTTCCGCGGCCAGCCTTTTCGAAAGCCAGGGAAGATCCTCCTGGCCGCCCACCTCCCCGGCCAGATCGGCCAACTTCGCGCGGATAGCGGCGCTCCGTCGTTGGCGAGGCCAGCCCTGGCCTTGCTTATCGCCAGGGCCTTGCTGATATTCGTGAGCCCGTCCAGGGCAGCCTGACGCACGGGCTCCTGCTCGTCAGCCAAAGCCTGCTCGAACACGGGGCCGTACAGCTTGGCGGCCTGGACCCGGCACTTGCTCCGCTCGGCACAGAGCCGCGCCATCGCACCCAGCAATTCCGCACGAAGCCCGTGATTCATCGCCGGCGTGGTCTTCTGGTACCGCGTCGCCAGGGCAGTCAAGTACTTGTCGATCTCTTCGGCCTTGAGGCCGTCCTGTTCCAGGAGCCGCCAGATCACGTCGGCGCCACTGCGCGTCTTCTCAGGCTCAGGCAGATCGAGGAACCCCACGGCCAACTCGAGCGTCTTCCTTCTGACCTCCTCGGGAACCTTCACCCCCGATGTGGGCAGGGATGCATAGTAACAGACATTGCCAAGGGCCACGAACAGCGCGTGCCTGACATCCGGGTCCTCCTCCACCTGCAACTGATCCAGAAGCTGAGTCGTCGAGTTCAACTCCCACATCAGCGACAGAAGGCTCGCGGTCTTCGACCGGACGCGCTTATCCCGATGGGAAACGAGGCTCAACAATACACTCTCAACCTGCTCGGAAAGCTTGGTCTTCCCCGTCCCTTTACGTATTTCCTCCAGTTTTCCCAGAGCCCAGAGTTTGATGCCCGGTTCCGGCGAGTTCAGTTGCTGCGCCAGGAACTCGCTCCGAGCCTTTTCATCGGCCTGCATATCGTAGAGCCTGCTGAGGGCCACCAGATACGCGCTGTTCCCACCCCGCGAGTGATGTGGTCAGTTCACGAATGCGGTTTTCTCTGCTGATAAGCCAGTTCCGCATGATCGCGGGGTTGTTCAGGTACGCCTCCGGGCCTCTGCGATGCAGGTCCTCGCTCAGCGCCTGAACTTGATTCGGATCATTGGAAACCTCGATCCCGAGAAGCGCCAGCGCCTCATGGGACTCGGCGGCAATACCCGGATCGGGGCTGCTGAGCAGATTCATCAACGTGAAGACGGCTCTGTCGTCAGGCTGGTACTTCAAGGCCCGAATCGCGTTGATACGGGCGACCTCGGGGGCATTGGGATCGTCGATCACGGCGTCGAGCCGACGTTGGATGGTTTCATAGGTGAAAATCAGGAGAGACTGGGCCGCAAGCTCTGCCCTCGTAGGGTCGCTTTCAGTACTGAGAACGCCCATCAGTGGCTCGACGAACTCGTCCTTGTGCGGAATCGGTTGCTTGTTCTCCCGCGCCGACATCAGTGCCTTGCAGATCGCGGCCCTGGCGACTGGCTTGTTGGGATCGCGGAGGATGTTGAGCAGTTCCTTCCGACCCTCCCCATTGCCCCCAAACAACAGTAGCGTTGCTGCATAGACGCGCAGTTTGCTCGTCCTTGCCGTCCAGAAGGGTGGTTTTATTGACCTCGACCTGCTTGTCGATCTCAGCCTGCGTGGTGGTAGGTGCAGCATCCTGGGCCCAAACACGTTGGAAAGAGCAGAATGCCAACAGCAGCAGAAGAGTGCCACACCACCGAGCGTTCATTGATGAAGACCTTTTAGAAAACGCTTGCCTATTCTATCATCCGCTATAATAGTACTGATAACCGCCCTAAGTCAACTCCGAGCAACGCGATTTTCGCCAATTTCCGAAATAAGACTGGCGGTTTATCCGCCCTGCAACAATCACCGGCCCCATCCGAAGGCAGCGGTTAAGGTCTCGGGTGAAATTCCCTGTGAATTCTCCTGAGCCGTTCGTGGTCCACGTGCGTGTAAATCTGGGTCGTCGCGACATCCACGTGGCCAAGCATCTCCTGAACACTCCGTAGGTCCGCTCCCCCGCTGAGCAAATGGGTCGCAAAGCAATGGCGAAGCGTGTGAACCGTTAGATTCCGAGGCATCCCTGCGCGGACCGCGTATTTCTTAACGAGTCTCCACATTTCAATACGCGTCAGAGGCCTTCCTGTTCGCGATAAGAGTAGGTGCGTTCCGCTGTTAGGTTTCGCGAGCCTTGGCCTGAGCCGGGCCAGATAATCACGGGTCGCCGCAATGGCCGATTTTCCTACGGGAATGACACGCTCCTTGCTGCCTTTACCCAAACACCGCACATACCCAACATCAAAGTTGAAATCGGAGATCTTCAGTCCGGCCAATTCGCTGGCCCGAACCCCCGTGGCATAGAGCAGTTCGAGGATCGCACGGTCCCGAAGGAAGTAAGGCTCCTCAGGACTGGGCGCCGCGAGCAGCCTGGCCACCTGCTGCTTGTTGCAGACGACCGGCAGCCTCTGCCAGGTCTTGGGCGTCTCCAGGATATCGGCTCCGTCGTCCTCGATGAGCCCTGTCAACTTGGCGTATCTGAGCAACATGCGAATCGCGATCAGGGCACGCTTGACCGTGTTCTCGCCCTTGGGCCCCTGAGCCTCCCGGTGAACGTATCTCTGGACGAGCCTCGGATTCAGATCGGCGATCTCGCCCGTGCCCTGCTCCCGGCAGAATTCCAGAAACCCCCTCAGATCGCGACCGTAGGCGAGAATGGTGTTCTCTGAAAGCCCGGCTTCGACAACGAGATAGTCGAGAAACTCGATCGCCGTTCGGCCTAACGGCAGCGAACGGAGCTCCGCGGTGACGGTTTGCCTTTGGATCAACGACATCGCAATGATACACTCCCGTTATCAAGCAGGTTCCATCAGGCATATCGGCAGAGAAACAGCCCCGGCTTTAGGACGGAAGGCTATTTAAGATGGACAAAATCGGACGAATAGAAAAGCCCGCTCGACAACACACGCCGATAGCGCATCGAGGACCGGGAGAGCGGACGCTCGCCGCAGGCCTGTGGCGATTTGTTGACGATGCAGATTCTGGCCTTTGTCGGCCGATCAAGCTTGAGTGGAATCCATGGTCGACGTATAATCGCCGTCTGCTTAAAGGCCGAGTTCAGGGGTTGTCATGGTCAAATTCGTGAAATCAATCGCCTTCCCGATGCTGCTCAGCGCAGTGGTGCTGGCCGGCTGCGCCGAACCACAGCACCGTGCCGATATCGCGCAGAGCGTTACGGTCCCAGGCGTTACGACCGCCGAAGCCGTTGACGCAGCCGAGATCGTCCTGCGCCAGATGCGGTTCAGTATCGAGAAGGCTGACGCCAGGGCGGGGATTGTCACGACCGCACCGTTGACGGGTGGCCAGTTCTTCGAGTTCTGGCGATCCGACAACGTCGATCTGGACGCCACCCTGGAGGCCAATCTCCACACGCTGCGCAGATCGGTCCAAATGGACTTCGATCGGGTCGACGGCCAGGTTCGCATCCGTTGCACTATACGCGTCCAGCGACTCAGCCTTCCCGAGAACGAGGTGGCCAGCGTCTCCCAGGCCTATCGGATTTACTCACGGAGCACGCCGACCATGCAACGGCTCGATCTGAACCCATCCCAGAGAGAGGCGATGAGCTGGATCGAGTTGGGCGACGACCCGAAACTGGCCGCCGAGATATTGAGAAAGATCACACAAAACATCGAACAGCCGGAGAAAGACGAAACGACATGAGGATACTTGTTTGTGGCGGCGCGGGATATATCGGTAGCAATATGACCGCGCTGCTGGCCGCCGAAGGCCACGAGCCCGTGGTCTATGACAATCTCAGCAAGGGCCATCGCCAAGCCGTCAGAGATGCGGAGATCATCGTCGGCGACCTGGCTGACTACGACTTGATCGCCAAGACCCTGAAGGAGCAGCGCATCGAGGCGGTCATGCACTTCGCCGCCTGGATCGAGGTGGGTGAATCGGTCAGCGACCCGCTGAAATACTACCGGAACAATACGTCGAACACGCAGAACCTGTTGTCGGTCATGGAAGCAGTCGGGGTGCAGAAGTTCGTTTTCAGTAGTACTGCGGCCGTTTATGGCATGCCCAAGACCGTTCCGATCACCGAGGAAACACCGAAGGCCCCGATCAATCCTTATGGCGAGAGCAAGTGGGCGGTCGAGCGGATGTGCCACTACCTTAGCCAGACGGGCAGGCTGCACTACGCGGCCCTGCGCTATTTCAACGCGTGCGGCACGGGCAACAATGGCCTTTGCGGCGAGGACCACCGCCCCGAATCACACCTGATCCCGCTGATCATTCAGGCCGCGATGGGCAAACGGCCCGACATCAAGGTCTACGGCAGCGACTACGACACGCCCGATGGGACCTGCATCCGCGACTACATCCACGTCGACGATCTGTGCCGGGCCCATTTGCTGGCGATTGGCAAGCTGGACGATCAGGCCGAGCAGTTCTACAACCTGGGCAACGGGCAGGGCTATTCGGTCAGAGAGGTCATCGAGACGGTCAAGCGCGTCTCCGGTAAGGACTTCAAGGTGGTCGAGATCGACCGCCGACCGGGCGACCCGGCCGTGCTGACCTCCGATGCGAGCAAAGCCAAGCGGGAATTGGGCTGGACGCCTGAGAAGCCCGACCTGGAAACGATGGTGGCCACCGCCTGGAAGTGGCACAACGAGCATCCCGACGGATATGGCGACTGATTCACGAACGGGGCAACCCATATATAAATAGATAGGAGACCGGCCGGTGAGCGAAATGAAAGACAAGATTCAATCGTTCCTGAGGAAGCACGGCATGTTCCATGCCGATTTCGATATCGAGAAGACCTGCGATGTCTTCCTGGACGAGATGAACAAGGGCCTCACCGGCGCCGACGGCTCCCTGGCCATGCTGCCCACGTACATCGAGACGGAGCGCGAGCTGCCCCGAAACAAGCCCGTGATCGTCATGGACGCCGGCGGGACGAACTTCCGCGTCGCGACGGTCTGTTTCAAGGACCAGGGCGATCCTGAGATCGCGGACTTTCGCGTCTTCCCGATGCCGGGCATCAAGAAGGAAGTCAGTCGGGAGCACTTCTTCGGCACGATGGCGGGCTACGTCGCCGATATCATCGATAAGAGCGATTGCGTGGGGTTCTGCTTCTCGTACCCGATCGAGATGTCGCCCAACAAGGACGGCCGCGTCCTGTACTTCTCCAAGGAGATCAAGGCCCCCGAGGTCGTCGACCAGATGATCGGCGAGGGGCTCAATGCCGCGATCGTCGAATCGACCAGCTCGGACGCCAAGCAGATGGTGCTGCTCAACGACACGGTGGCCACCCTGCTGGCCGGCCGGGGGACATCCGACGGCCGCAACTACGACAGCTACATCGGCTTCATCCTCGGCACCGGCACCAACACCGCCTACGTCGAGCACAACAGCAACATCACCAAGGCTAAAGACCTGGACTCGGCCAAGAGCATGATCATCAACGTCGAGTCGGGCGGCTTCGGCAAGGCCCCCCGTGGCGACATCGACGAGCAGTTCAACGCCGCATCCGCCAACCCCGGGATCAACACCTTCGAGAAGATGATCTCGGGCGCCTATCTGGGCCCACTCTGCTTTGCCGTGATCTGCCAGGCGGCGAAAGAAGGTCTGTTTGCCGAAGCCGTCGGCAAGAAGCTGCTGGCCCTCAAGGACGTCACGACCAAAGACGTCAGCGAGTTCCTGAGCCGGCCGGAAAGCACCGACAACGTGCTGGGCAAGGCCTTGGCCGGCGCCGGAGAGGACATCTCGGCAGTCTACTGTCTCGTCGACGCGCTCATCGAACGCGCCGCGAAGCTGACCGCCACCAATCTCTCCTCGGCCGCCATCAAGTCGGGCAAGGGACACGACCCCTGCCGACCGGTCTGTATCGTAGCCGAAGGCACGACGTTCTACCACCTCAAGAGTCTGCGACAGAAGGTCGAGTACTACCTCAAGCAATACCTCGTGGACCAGAAGGGCATCTATTATGAAATCGTCAGCGTCGACAACGCCACGCTGATCGGAGCCGCTATCGCGGGATTGACGAACTAGAATCATGAAAGACAACACATCTGTAGCATTGACACCGGTAGAGGAGGTTGCTGTCGCAGCCTCCTCTTTTGACGTTCTGTACCGCCCCACCGAGAAGATCCCCACGATTGTGGTCGAGAACTTCCCGGCCCTGGGCAAGCTGACGGCCATGCGCTTCATCGAGTGGGTGCAGAACAACCCCGGAGGCGTCATCAGCCTGCCGACGGGCAAGAGCCCCGAGCATTTCATTCGGTGGGTTCAGCGTCTGGTGACGAGTTGGGACGAGCTGGAGACGCGTCAGATCCTCGAAGAAGCGGGCATCGATCCGTCCACGAAGCCCGACATGGCGAGCCTGCACTTCGTGCAGATCGACGACTTCTATCCGATGGACTCGTCGCAACACAACAGCTTCTATCACTACGTCAAGCACTTCTACATCGAAGGCTTCGGCCTCGACCCGGCCAAGGCCCTGCTGATCGATTCGTCCGCGATCGGCCTCAAGGCCGGTGAGACACTGGCCGACGTCTGGCCCGACAAGCACGTGGACCTGACGCTGCGCTATCGCCATGCGAAGACCAATCTCGAACGCAGGCAGAAGACGCAGCTCGAAGATATCGACCAGTGGTGCATGGAATACGAGCGACCGCATCCGCGACTTGGGCGGGATCGGTTTCTTCCTTGGCGGGATCGGTCCCGATGGCCATATCGGGTTCAATATCAAGGGGTCCGACCACTCCTCGACGACGAGGCTGTGTCCGACGAACTACGAGACGCAGGCGGCCGCGGCGAGCGACCTGGGCGGGATCAAGATGGCCCGCCAGTGCCTGGTTATCACCATCGGACTGCGGACCATCACGCGGAATCCCGACTGCACGGCGATTGTCATCGCCGCCGGGCAAGCCAAGGCGGGATTGGCCGCCGAAGCCATTCAGGCACAGACCCATATCAACATTCCCGCGAGTTGTCTCCAGCAGTTGCCCAACGCGCGATTCTATGTCACGCGGGGAGCGGCGACCGGCCTGACCGAAAGGCGGATCGTCGCGCTCCAGCAGACCAAAGCGGTCAGTGACGATGACGTGGAGAAAGTCCTTGTCGAACTGGCGGTGCAGCGGAACAAGCGTCTCGTCGATCTGACCGACGAGGATGCTCAGGCCAGTGCCCTCGCGAAGCTGGTGCTGCAAAGGCGAGAGCAGACGCTGAGCGAACTCGCCCAGACCGTACACGATCGGTTGATCGAGAAGATCGAGGCGGGCGTCAACGTCTACAAGGAGAAGTGCTTCCTGCACACCGAGCCCCATCACGACGATATCATGCTCGGCTATTTCGCCCAGGTGGTCCGCCATTTCCGCCGCAACACCAATCAGCACCACTTCATGACGCTGACCAGTGGCTTCACCGCGGTCACGAACGAATTCATGCAGGCCCAGATCGCGAACCTCAGGCAGTTCCTCGCGATGGACCAGTTTGCCGAGTTGATCGAGCGGGGCTACTTCGTCCGGAACAACATGATCGACCGCAACCGTGACGTGTGGCAATACCTCGATGGCGTCGCCGGTCGTGACGATCACGAAAAGGCCGAAGGCAACGCACGCCGAATGTTGCGGAACCTGATCGAGCTGTTCGACGGGGACTTCCTCCGTAACATGGACCGCTATATCGGCGAAATCGAATCGTATTTTGCCACCACCTACCCGGGCAAGAAGGACCCCGAGCACATCCAGAAGCTCAAGGGGATGTGTCGTGAGTGGGAGGCCGAGTGTCTCTGGGCCTACTATGGCTGGCAGTGTGAGAACGTCCGGCATCTGCGTCTCGGGTTTTATACCGGGGACATCTTCACCAAGGAACCGACGATGGACAAGGATGTCCCGCCCATCGTCTCGGAACTGAAACGCATCGACCCCGACGTCGTGACGGTGGCGTTCGACCCGGAGGCCAGCGGCCCGGACACGCATTACAAAGTGATGCAGGCGCTGTCCGAAGCGATCCGCATCCATCTCAAGGCAGGCAAGAAGCCCGACCTGAAAGTCTGGGGCTACCGCAACGTCTGGTTCCGCTTCGACCCGTCGGAGGCCAACGTCTTCGTCCCCGTGACATTGGCGATGTTCTCCACCATGCACGATGCCTTCATGAATGCGTTCATCACGCAGAAGGACGCGTCGTTCCCGAGCTACGAATACGACGGCCCCTTCTCGCTGCTGGCCCAGCGCGTCCAGGTCGAGCAGTACCGCAGGATCAAGACCTGCCTGGGCCGCGAGTGGTTCCACAACCACCCCAGCGCGCTGATCCGCGCCACGCGAGGGCTGGTCTTCCTTCAGGAGATGTCACCTGGCGAGTTCTTCGATTCGTGCCGGCAACTGCGGCAGTCCGTCGAAGCCCGCTGACCGCGTGCGCGCGAAGTGGGCTTGGCGCTGGAGGTGTAGACAGAAGACCCTCGGGTATACATGAATTTGCGCCCGGGTAGTCTCGAAATGACGAAAGCCGATGGAGAGATTTGAACTCTCAACCCCGGCTTTACGAAAGCCGTGCTCTACCGTTGAGCTACATCGGCGACATAAACCCATATTGTACCGCCGCTGCCAAATCCTGTAAACCCCCATTCCTCCGGAAATCTGAGGTCTCGCCGGTTCTGTGTCCGTTCAGATTTCAAGGCCGCGTTGCACCCGGGCCGCAGGGAACCGGGGGTGGCAGCCTCAAACGCCGTGGCGTTTGGGGATGGTTCCCATTGCATAAGCCATTCCGTTCGCGTCTGGCAGGCCCATGCCCCACCCCAAAGCTCCGTTTCGAGGCTGCCACCCGTAACTACATTGGAGGCAAGTGTTTGCAGCACATCGGCCCATCCACAGACTCGTTTCGTTTCGCGCAAAGGCGTGTGCGGCCATCTCCAGGGGCTTCACCGATCGTGCCGCACACAGAAACCATCATAAATGACTACAGCCAAGGATCACTTTTCGCTTGACAGCCCTTCTGAAGCGTCTAAGGTTGCCATAGAGGCGGTGCATTGATCCGTTCTCCCGCTCGCGGGAGACTCCGACGCTTACAGGGACGGAGCAACCAGAGGTCATTGATGACCAGGTGCAGAGGGGTTGCAGAAGTTGTCTTGGAGGCAGGGGCTGCGCACGTCCGCGTGCTCGCGGGGTCTTTGCGCCTCGCGTTCACTCGAACCGGCAGTCGTGGGGCTCGTGAGGAAAGCCCTTCGCCCCGGACGAATCCAACACCTCTCGTCTCTACGATCGGTCAATCCATCGCCCATGTCGTGCAGCACGTCGTACGTTCAGAGACCTTCACACTCGGCCCGCACCCGCTCCAACCTCACCCTGTCCGCATGCGGACGTTGGTCTGGACGCGCCGAGCCTGCCGCCCGCGCGACGGCCCTGGGGGGACCCTGAGCAAGCCAATTTAAGAATCAACGCATGCGTAGAAAGGAGAGTGAGCGATGCGTAAGAGAGTGTACCTCCT